>NZ_PZJL01000011.1:0-345601 GCF_003206585.1 Salinicola sp. CR57 | reverse complement strand
GGCGAGCCAGGTCAGTCCGCTGCGATGGTGGCTCTGGCAGTGGGTGACGATCTCCTTGTCCGGCGTCAGGCCGCGGGCTTCCAGCTCGGTGATCAGTTCGGCGTAGTCGCGCAGGCGTAGATCATTATGCTTGTCCATGACGTCGAGCCAGTCGAAATTGACCGCGCCGGGGATATGGCCAAGTTTCCGGTTGTCGCCCTTGGTGCCGCGATACTCTTCCGCGGAGCGGGCATCCCAGATCGCGAGCTGCGAATCGTCGAGGCGCTCGATCAGCTCTTCGCGACGAATCTGGAGCGTCGGATTGAGATAGGCGGCTTCATAATCGCTCGGGGTCGGCGTGGCCGGGGTGGTGGAGAGCGGGTAGCCGTCGGCGCGCCAGGCATGAATGCCGCCGTTGAGGTAGGAGTAGCGGCGGTGTCCGATCAACTCCAGCGTCCACAGCAGGCGCCCGGCCCAGCCGCCGCCTTCATCGTCGTAGGCGACGACGTGGGTTTCCGGCGTCAGCCCGAGTTCCGAGAACAGCGTGCTCAGCGCGGCTTCGGTTGGCACGTCGTTGGGTACATCGCCGGAACCCGCCAGCAGACGGCGGGAGTCGAGGAAGATTGCTCCGGGCACGTGACCGGCTGGGTAGCTGTCCGCCTTCAGCGGCACGTCGATGATCAGCAGGTGCGGGTCCTCGAGATGTCGTGACAGCGTGGCCGGATCCAGAATCAGCGGCAGTTGCGGCGTTTCGGAACTCATGGGCTTTCTCCTTGGGATCGATATCACGTCTGAAGCGGATTCACAGGCGGCACACCGGCGATGATGACATAGCCCGCCGTCGGCCCGGTAGCTGGACGGCCTGCCGGACCGGATAGGCTTTCGTTATACTACGCCGCGCTTGGCGATCGGCGGTGGCGCCTGGGAGTAAAAGTTGACAGGTTGGTCAACTTTTGGCTTTTCATTGCCTTCATTCTTGTATACAAAATGACGATGCGAACGCCCCCGCTGGCGGGGGTGTCGCCCGTCGTCGCGGATCTTGCAGGCCCGGCAACGCTGTCCGTAGGGATGCCGAGACGCCGCCGACGACACCGCCAACAACAATGACAGTACCGCCCAGGAGATAGTCGCGTGCTAGAAAAACTGTTTTCCCTCCGTTCACTGGAGACTACGCCGAAAACCGAGGTGTTGGCCGGCGTCGCCACGTTCCTGGCGGCGATGTACATCATCGTGGTCAATCCCTCGATTCTCTCCGGCGCCGGCGTGCCTTTCGCCGGGGCGCTGACCGCCACTGTGCTGATCAGCTTCTTCGGCAGCGTGATGATGGGGCTTTACGCGCGTAATCCGATTCTGGTCGCCCCCGGGATGGGGATCAACGCGCTGTTCACCTACACCATGGTGATGGGGGCCGGTATTCCCTGGCAGACGGCGCTTGGCTGCGTGTTCTGGTCCGGGGTGCTGTTCGGGATCCTGGCGCTGTTCAACGTTCGCCGCTACGTGGTCGATGCGATTCCCGCCACGCTGCGTCACGCCATTGCCTGCGGGATTGGTCTGTTCATCACCGTGATCGGCCTGGTCAACGCCGGCATGCTGGTGTCCAATCCGGCCACGGTGGTCGGGCTGGGCGAAATGACTCCGGCGCTCGTCACGTTTCTGATCGGACTCGGCATCACCGCGGTGCTGGTCGCGCGGCGCGTCCAGGGGGCGCTGATCCTGGGCATCGTCGTCACCACGTTGCTGGCGATCCCGATCGGTCGCCTGTGGGGCGATGCCAGCGCGGTATCGCCGGCCGGCACTCCGACGCTGGTCAACTTCCAGGGTATCTTCGCCTGGCCGGACTTCAGCGCCATGGGTCAGGTCGATTTCAGCGGCGCGCTGTCGGTGGCCTACTGGCCGTTCATCTTCGTGATCCTGTTCACCACCTTCTTCGATGCGATGTCGACCTTCATCGGGGTTTGCCAGGCGGGGAACCTGCTCGACGAAGACGGCGAGCCGCGCAACATCCGCCGCTCGATGATGGTCGATGCGGCTTCCGCGCTGATCTCCGCGCCCATGGGCACCAGCCCGGCCAATGCCTATGTCGAGTCCGCTGCCGGTATCAGTCAGGGCGGGCGCTCGGGCCTCGTCGCCGTAGTCGCCGGGCTGCTGTTCCTGCCGTTCCTGTTCCTGTCGCCTTTGCTGGCGCTGGTGCCGGCGATCGCCACCGCGCCAGCGCTGATCATGGTCGGGGTATTCATGCTCTCGCCGATTCGCACCATCGACTGGCAGCAGTACGACGATGCCATTCCGGCGTTCGTGGCGATGATGCTGATTCCGCTGACCTACTCGATCACCCATGGCGTGGTGTTCGGGTTCCTCACGTTCGTCGTGGTCAAGGTCGGCGTTGGCAAGGCGAAGGAAGTGCGCCCGGCGATGTGGGTGCTGTTCCTGCTGTCGATCCTGATGCTGTTCGAGGGTTGATCCAGACGACGGCCTGCGCTCAGGCCGCTCTTAAGCAATCGCCGCGTCTCAGGGCGCGGCGTTGCATTTCTGAGCCTAGTTGATTTGCTCGAAGTCTCGCACCCTGGGCGCCTTCCAGAACGGCGCTGAACGCAGAGCGTCGAGCCGGGTCTCGCGTCATGGATGACGCGAGATTGCAGTGGAACTACGACTGCCGAGTCCAACCCAGTCTATGGCTCACCGTGACGAGGGGGCTTGACGCTCGCCCCCTCGTCGCTCCCCCTCTATTTTGCGCCACAAGACCCGGCTCAACGCGAGCCGTTCAGCGTCGTCCTGCAAGGCGCCTGGGGTGACATCGACAAATCTTGGTGGCTCTTACGGCGCGGCAATATCGTCCCGTATCCGCTGAAAACTGGCGAAGCGCTGGGGATGGATCTCGCCGCGCTCGACGGCGTCGAGCAGGGCGCAGCCGGGCTCTTGACGGTGGCGACAGTCGCGAAAACGGCAGTGGCCGAGAAAGGGGCGGAACTCGATGAAACCGTCGGCCAGCTCGCGCTCGTCGAGGTGCCACAGCCCGAACTCGCGAATGCCGGGCGAGTCGATCAGATCCCCCTCGCGGGGGCGCCCCGCAATACCGCCCTCGGGCAGCGGGTAGAGCCGGGCGGTGGTGGTGGTGTGCTTGCCCTTGCGGGTGTCCGCCGACAGGGCGCCGATGCGCAGCGTCTCCTCCGGTAGCAGCTTGTCGATCAGCGACGACTTGCCGACCCCGCTCTGACCGACGAAGACGGAGGTGCGGTCCGTCAACTGCGCGTGCAGCGCGTCGAGACCGTTATCACCCCGCGCCGAGGCTTCGATCAGCGGATACCCTAGCTCAAGATAGCGTGCCAGCATGGTGCGTAACGGCCCGCCCTCGGCTGGCAGCAGGTCACTCTTGTTGAGGATCAGTGCCGGGGGGATGCCGGTATTCTCGGCAGCCACCAGATAGCGATCGATCAGGTTCGGATGCGGCTCCGGTTCCGTCGCGACCACGATCAGGATCTGGTCGATATTGGCGGCCACCGGACGCAATTGGCCATGAGAATCCGGGCGCTCCAGCACGCTGGTGCGTTCGCCGCGAGCGACGACGACGCCGCTGCCATCGCTCGCTTCCCGCCAGATCACGGCATCGCCGGTGACCAGCCCCTCCAGATTGGCACGCAGATGGCAGCGGTGCCGACTGATGCTGTCGCCCTCGACGAATTCGACCTCCAGCGAGCGGCCGAAATGGGCGGCGACACGCCCCGGGCGCTCGGCGCTGTAATCGCCGGCATCGAGGCGCTCGCCGTCGCGCTCGTCCTTCTTCGAGGCGCGCTCGGCACGCTCGGCCTGGATCTTCTCGACCCGCCAGCGCTGCTGGCGGGTCAGTTTGCGGCGGCTCATGGTTGGCGTCGACTCACGGTTGTCTGCAGCTCAGGAGAGGGAAAGCTCACCTCAGGCGTTTGCCCCTTCCTCGTGTCACGGGGGTAGAATGGCGGCATTGTAGCCGTTACCGACCTGCCGTGTCCGCTCGCGTCCGTGTGGCCGGGGACACCGACTCTGGAGTTGTTCATGTCTGAACCATCCGCCGCTGGCGCCCGCCGCGATCTGCTGATCTGGATCGATCTGGAAATGACCGGTCTCGACCCAGATCGGGAGCGCATCATCGAAGTGGCGACCCTGATCACCGACGGCGAGCTCAATCTGATCGCCGAAGGCCCGGTGCTGGCAGTGCATCAACCGGATGCCCTGCTCGAGGGGATGGACGAATGGAACCAGAAGACGCACGGTGAGTCCGGACTGGTTCGGCGGGTGCGCGAGAGCGCCATCGATACCTCGGAGGCGGAGCGGCGCACGCTGGCGTTCCTGGCCACCTACGTCGTGCCCGGCACCTCTCCGGTCTGCGGCAACAGCGTCCACCAGGATCGACGCTTCCTGGAGCGCGAGATGCCGACGCTCAACAACTTCTTCCACTATCGCAACCTGGATGTCTCGACGCTGAAGGAGCTGGCCAAGCGCTGGAATCCGGCGGCGGCCAACGGCTTCACCAAGCAGAACACCCATCAGGCTCTGGACGACATTCGCGAGTCGCTGGCGGAGCTTAAGCATTATCGCGAAACCTTCCTGAAGCTTCCGGACTGATCGTCGACGGGGCGCCGGTCGCTCGCGGCCACGCCTCAGCCGCTGGCGATGCGCGCCTCACGCTTGTGCCGCTGCTCCTCCAGTGCCCAGCGCACGTGCTCGCGTACCAGGTCGGAGGGGTAGGCCAGACGAGCTCGCAGGGCGTGCTCGACGCGCTCGCTCCAGGGCGCATTGCCCAGGCCGATGGCCAGGTTGCGCAGCCAGCGCGGGTAGCCGATACGCCGGATCGGGCTGCCTTCGGTGCGCTTGAGGAATTCGCTCTCGCTCCAGGCGAACAGATCGATCAGTTCCGCGCGGTCGAGATCGTGGCGCGGGGCGAAATCCGGCTCGGCGCTGACGCGGGTGAAGCGGGTGAAAGGGCAGAACAGCTGACAGTCGTCGCAACCGTAGACGCGGTTGCCCATGGCACGGCGAAATTCGAGCGGAATGCTGCCGTGGAGCTCGATGGTCAGGTAGGAGATGCAGCGCCGCGCATCGATCACCTTGTCGTCGATGATCGCCCCGGTCGGGCAGGCGGTCTGGCAACTGTTGCAGGAGCCGCAGTGCTCGCGCTCGAACGGCGGGTCCACCGGCAGCGGCAGGTCGGTGTAGAGCTCCCCGAGGAAGAACAGCGAGCCGGCCTGGGGATTCAACAACATGGCGTTCTTGCCGAACCAGCCCAGGCCGGCCTTTTGGGCCAGGGCACGCTCCATGACCGGGGCGGAATCGACGAAGGCGCGATAGCCGATCCGGCCGACCTCCTGCTCGATCCTGCGCGCCAGCTGGTCGAGACGCTTGCGGATCAGTTTGTGATAGTCGCGCCCCAGGGCGTAGCGTGAAACGTACGCCTTGTGCGGTTGTCCCAGTACCCTGGTGGTCTCGACCTCGGGCGGCAGATAATCCAGGCGCGCGCTGATCACGCGCAGCGTTCCGGGAACCAGCTCCTCGGGCCGTGTTCGCTTGGTCCCGTGCTTGGCCATGTAGTCCATCTCGCCATGATGTCCGGCCTCCAGCCAGCGCTGCAGATAGCGCTCATGGGTCTGCAGATCGGTATCGGTGATACCGATCGCCTGGAAGCCGAGCTCTCGTCCCCACTGCTTGACGCGTGAGGCGAGATCGTTGAAATCGACGCTGGATGGCTGTGACATAGCGCAGGAGTGCACGCAGAGGTGGGAATGTCGGGTGCGCTACCCTACACCACTAGCACTAGCCGGTCGAACGTCCGCCGGATGCCGGTCACGGCGTTTGGCGGCGTCGTTCATCGATAGCCACACCAGGGTTGTTCGCCATCTTTCGGAACACGACAGGAGCCTCCATGTCCGCCTCCTCTTCTCAGCGCCCGCTCTATCTCGCCGGCCAGGTCCGTGAACTGGATCGCCGCACCATCGAGGCCGAGGGTGACGGCTTCGCCCTGATGCGACGCGCCGGCGAATCGGCCTACGAGGCGTTATGTGCCCGGTGGCCGGGTATCCGTCGCCTCTGCGTGCTCTGCGGCGGAGGCAACAATGGGGGCGATGGCTATATTATCGCCGCGCTGGCTGCCGCCGATGGCGTGGCGGTCGAACTGGTGGCGCTGAAGCCGGTGGCCGAGCTCGAGGGCGATGCGCGGCGAGCCGCCGAGTTGGCGGCGGAAGCGGGCGTCGTGCCGGTGGCGTGGAATGACGAGCTGACGCTGGATGGGGAACTGATGGTCGACGCGATGCTGGGGACCGGCGCCCACGGTGCACCGCGCGCGCCTTATGCCGCGGCGATCGCCGAGGTCAATGCCAGCGGCTGCCCGGTGATGGCACTGGATGTCCCGTCGGGAGTCGATGTCGATACCGGTCACGTCGAGACGGAAGCGGTGGCGGCGACGCTGACGGTCACGTTCATTGGTGACAAGCTGGGGCTACATACCGGCGCGGCACTGGACGTGGTCGGCGATGTGATCTGCGCCTCGCTGGGCGTCGACCCTCAGTCACATGGCGATATCACGTCAGTCGCCTGGCTGCAGACGCGTGAGGATCTGGCTCGGGCCCTGCCACCGCGGAAGCCCAGCGGCCACAAGGGGGATTACGGCCACGTACTGGTTGTGGCCGGCGCACCGGGAATGGGCGGGGCGGCGCTGATGACCAGCGAGATGGCGGCACGCATCGGTGCCGGCAAGGTCAGTCTGGCCACCGACGCCGCTCATGTCTCGGCAAGCCTGACCCGGTTCCCCGAGATCATGGCGCGAGGCGTGCGCGGCGCGCCGGATCTGGCGGCGATGATCGACTCCGCCGACACGGTGGCCATCGGCCCGGGCATCGGGAGCGGTGCCTGGGGGCAGGCGGCGCTTCAGAGCGTGCTCGACGCCGGCAAGCCCTGCGTGGTCGACGCCGATGCGCTCAACCTGCTGGCTCGGGAGGAGAGCGGCGGCCACCGCGACGACTGGGTGCTGACGCCGCATCCCGGGGAGGCAGGACGACTGCTGGGAATGTCCACTGCCGAGGTGGAGCGGGATCGGCATGCAGCCGTGATCGCCCTGCAACGGCGCTGGGGTGGCACGATCGTGCTCAAGGGCGCGGGTACGCTGGTCTACAACGGCGAGCGGCTCACGCTCTGTCCGTTCGGCAATCCCGGCATGGCCAGCGGCGGGATGGGCGATGCGCTGACCGGCATCATCGCCGGGCTGGCCGGCCAGCTCGGATCGCTCGAGGAGGCTGCACGGATCGGCGTGCTGGTCCATGCCCTGGCGGCGGACGCGGCGGCGCTGGATGCCGGCGAGCGTGGTTTGCTGGCGACTGATCTGGCATCCTATGCGCGAACTTTGGTCAACCCTCAACCTGTCTCGAGCCATGCCGATCACACTTAACGACGAAGCCGCCCAGGTGGCCTTTGGTGAAACGCTGGGCCGGGCTCTGGCCGGTCGTGGTCAGGTTCATCTGATCGGTGACCTCGGTGCCGGCAAGACCACGTTGGCGCGGGGCATACTCCGGGCCTATGGCCATGGGGGCGCGGTCAAGAGTCCGACCTATACGCTCGTCGAGCCCTACGAGACCGCGTCGGCCCGAGTCTTTCATTTCGACCTCTATCGCCTCGGTGACCCCGAAGAGCTGGAGTTCATGGGCGCTCGCGACATGCTGGGTAGCGATGCACTGTGCCTGATCGAGTGGCCGAGCCGTGGCGCGGGTTGGTTGCCGGCCCCGGATCTGGAGATTCATCTGCAACTGGTCTCCGGTGGTGGCCGGCGGGTGTCGGGAACTGCTTACAGTCAACAGGGAAGAGCCGTCTTGGCGGCAATGCCGGCGAGCTTGAGTCACAAGGAAGACGAATGCTGAAAGACGCTCGAGAGATGTCGGCCGCGGTCGTGACCGTCCGTCGCGAGGTCCCGTCACGAATCGCCGGTGGGATCGGGTATGCGCTACTGCTACTGGTGTGGATCTGCTCGCTGGCCATGGCAGTGAGGTTGGCCGGGTTGGCCATGAACCGTTTCGTCGGAAGCCGGATAGATCGTCTCGGGAGGTATGGGCGGGCAGCGGTGACGGCGCTGGTGTCTCTCTGCTGCCTGGGCACGGCCGTGCAGGCGCAGGCGGTGGAAGTCCACAACATGCGGCTGTGGTCGGCGCCCGATCACGTCAGGCTGGTATTCGACATGTCGGGGCCGGTCAACGCTAACGTCTTCACGCTCGACGGCCCGGACCGTGTCGTGATCGATCTCGACAGCACCGACCTGGATTTCGATGTCGACAAGCTGGATCTGGACGACAGCGCCATCTCCAAGGTGCGCACCGGTGTACGCGAGAGCGGTGGGCTGCGGGTCGTGCTCGACGTCAATCGGGCCGTGGTACCCAAGAGTTTCACGCTACCGCCCAACGAGCAGTACAGTGCTCGGCTGGTGGTCGATCTCGACTATCCCGGCGCCAGCGCGGTCAAGAATCCCATCGATCCGATCGAGGCCATGATCCGGGATCAGGAGATCGCCGCGCAGCGGGCGCAGACCGAAGCCGTTGCCGAGGGCAATCCCGAGCAGGCCGAGGTGGTGGCATCCGCCGTCGAGGCCCAGCCCCATCCCAAGCGTGACATCATCATCGCCGTGGACCCCGGTCATGGCGGCGAGGACCCCGGTGCGATCGGTCCCCACGGTACCCGGGAGAAAGACGTCGTGCTGGATATCGCACGCAAGGTCAAGCAGCGCTTCGATCAGACGCCGGGATTCAAGGCTTTTCTGACCCGAGATGGCGACTACTACATCGGCCTGCGCCAGCGCACCCTGATCGCGCGCCAGCAGAAAGCCGATTTCTTCGTCTCGGTGCACGCCGATGCGGTGCGCAGCAGCCAGCCATCCGGCAGCTCGGTCTATGCGCTTTCTCAAGGGGGGGCGACCTCGGAGACCGCACGGTGGCTGGCGGCAAGCGAGAACCAGTCGGATCTGATCGGCGGTGTCGATGGCAACTTGAGCCTGGACGACAAGGACGAGGTATTGCGCGGCGTGCTGCTCGATTTGACCATGACCGCGACGATGAACGACTCGCTGGCAACCGGCGGGCAGGTGATCGACCAGCTCGGGCGAATCAACAAGCTGCACAAGTCGAGTGTCGAGCAGGCCGGTTTCGTGGTGCTGAAGTCACCCGACATTCCGTCGCTGCTGGTGGAAACCGGGTTCATCTCGAATCCGCGCGAGGAGGCCCAGCTCAAGTCCTCCGCACACCAGGCCAAGCTGGCCCAGGCGATCTACGACGGGATCGTGGCCCACTTCCGCCAGCATCCGCCGCCCTCCAGTCTGCTGGCGTGGCAGCGGGATCAGGGGCGTGGCGGTGCCAGCAATGAATACCGCGTCCAGCGAGGCGACTCCTTGTCCCAGGTGGCGGCGAACCACAACATCAGCATGAAGGCGCTGAAGCAGGCCAATGGGTTGGATAGCGATATCCTGCGGGTAGGGCAGGTGTTGACCATTCCATGATGAGGGCAATCGAGGCGATAGCCGCAGGAGACCGTCGATGAGCGAGTCGTCACGCATCCGCATACTCGACCCCCGCCTGGCCAACCAGATCGCCGCGGGGGAGGTCGTCGAGCGTCCGGCGTCGGTGGTCAAGGAGATCGTCGAGAACGCCATCGATGCCGGCAGCCAGCGCATCGAGGTCGAACTCGAGGCGGGTGGTTCCCGGCTGATCCGGGTACGCGACGATGGCATCGGCATCGGCGAGGAGGATCTGCCGCTGGCGCTGTCCCGACACGCGACCAGCAAGATCTCCTCGCTCGAGGATCTCGAGGACGTCTCCAGCCTGGGGTTTCGTGGCGAGGCGCTGGCCTCGATCAGCTCGGTCTCGCGGCTGGAGCTGATTTCCAACGCCGCCGACGACCCCGCCGGCGGCTGGCGGGTGGTCGCCGAGGGGCGCCAGATGGAGCCCCGGGTCACCCCCGCGCCCCACCCGAGGGGTACCTCGGTGCTGGTGCGCGACCTGTTCTTCAATACTCCCGCTCGGCGCAAGTTCCTGCGTACCGAGAAGACCGAGTTCGGCCACGTCGAGGAGGCGTTCCGGCGGCTGGCGTTGTCCCGTTTCGATATTGCCTGGGTGCTGCGGCACAACCAGAAGGTGGTGCATCAGCTGCCCGCCGTGGCGTCGGATCAGGCCGGGCGCGAGCGCCGAATCGGCTCCCTGCTGAGCAGACGTTTCCTCGATGAAGCGCTTCACGTCGACCTGGAAGCCACGGGGCTGCGACTGTGGGGCTGGGTCGGCCAGCCGACCCATTCGCGGGCCCAGGCCGATCAGCAGTATTTCTTCGTCAACGGCCGCATCGTCCGGGACCGGCTGGTCGCCCATGCCATTCGCCAGGCCTATCGCGACGTGATGTTTCACGGCCGACACCCGGTGTTTGTACTCTACCTGGAGCTCGATCCGCGGGTGGTGGACGTCAATGTTCATCCGACCAAGCACGAGGTGCGCTTCCGCGACGGGCGCCTGGTCCACGATTTCCTATTCTCGAGCCTGCACCGCGCGCTGGCCTCGGTGAAGCCCAACGATGCGGTGGCGGAAAGCGGCGAGGAGGGCGCGCACGAGTCCGCCGCCGACATGACGGTCGCCACGGCCTCGCCACGGCCGGGCAATCCGGCACACCCGTTGGCCGGGGACGACTCCCCGGACTGGCAGCAACAGCGGATGGCGCTGGCCGGGCAGCACTCGCTGGGGGCACAAGTGGGGCAGAACCGGCCCGGGACGCAGCGCATTCGCGAATTCATGGCCGGTTATCACGCGCTGCATCCGGATCATGAATCGACGCTTCTCACGCCGCGGGAAGCAGGCGCTGGCGCGCCCGGCGGCGAAGCGGCCAGCGTCGCCCAGGACGAGCGCTCGCCGGCAGCGGTGACCACCCTGCCGGCCACGGACGACACCCAGGCACCGCCGCTGGGGTATGCGGTAGCGCAGTTGCATGGCGTCTATATCCTGGCGCAGACCGAGCGCGGCATGGTGATCGTCGACATGCATGCCGCCCACGAACGGATCGTCTACGAGCGCATGAAGCAGCAGATTCACGCGGGCGCGCTCGATGCCCAGCCGCTACTGGTGCCGGTCTCCATGGCGGTCAGCGCGGGTGAGGCCGAAGTGGCGGAACAGGAGCGCGAAGCGTTCGCCCGGCTGGGGGTCGTGCTCGATGCCGCCGGCCCGGAGACACTGCTGATCCGCCAGGTTCCCGCACTGCTGGCCGACGCGGACATCGAGCCGCTGGTGCGGGACATGCTCGGCGATCTCGAAAAGTTTGGCCGCTCCGACCGTCTCGAGACCCGCATCAACGAGCTGCTCAGCACCATGGCCTGCCACGGCAGCGTGCGCGCCAACCGGCTGCTGACCCTGCCGGAGATGAACGCGCTACTGCGAGACATGGAGCGAACCGAGCGCAGCGGGCAGTGCAATCACGGTCGTCCCACCTGGACCGAGATGTCGATGGCGCAGCTCGACAAGCTGTTTCTTCGGGGGCAGTGACCGCGTGAACGACATCTCTTCCACTTTTCCACCGTCAGATCATTCGCGCCGGGACGACCGACCGCTGGCGATTCTGTTGCTCGGTCCGACCGCCTCGGGCAAGACCGACAGCGCGATCGCGCTGCACGAGCGGCTGGGGGCCGAATTGATCAGCGTCGACTCGGCCATGGTCTACCGGGGCATGGATATCGGGACAGCCAAGCCGTCTCCGGCCGAACTGGCGCGGGCGCCACACCGGCTGATCGACATTCGCGATCCGGCGGAGATCTACACTGCCGCCGATTTTCGCCGCGACGCCCTGATCGAGATGGAGAAGATCAGTGCCTGCGGCAAAATGCCGCTGCTGGTGGGCGGGACCATGATGTACGCCAAGCGTCTCGTCGAGGGGGTGGCCGCCATGCCCGCCGCCGACCCGCAGCTGCGCGAGCGACTTCGTCGGCGCGGCGAGTGCGAGGGCTTCGAGACGCTCCACGCGGAACTCGCCCAAGTCGATCCCCAGGCCGCCGAGGCGATCCATCCGCGCAACCGGCAACGCCTGATCCGGGCGCTCGAGGTGTTTCAGCTCAGTGGCGTGACGCTCTCCGAGCACTGGCGGTGCCAGCAGCAGGAAAACTTTCCCTGGCGACTGTTGTCCATAGCTCTCGCGCCTGCAGAGCGTAGCGTGCTGCACCAACGCATCGCCCGACGTTTCGATGCCATGCTCGCTGGTGGATTCGTCTCGGAAGTGGCTACATTGAAACAGCGAGGCGATCTTCACGCGGATCTGCCATCGATGCGCAGCGTCGGCTACAGGCAGGCTTGGGAGTATCTCGAAGGCGCCTATGATCGCGATGCGTTGCGTGAGCGTGGCATTGCTGCCACGCGTCAACTGGCCAAGCGCCAGCTGACCTGGTTGCGGCGCTGGCCAGATCTGCACTGGGTCGACAGCTGTGCGCCGGACGTCGATGGGCAGATTGCGAAAATCGTGCGTGAGCACGGCAGTTAGCGTAAAATGGCGGGCTTCGTCCAGACCTATACTCGCGGCAAGCGATGCCGCCGGTGTGATGCCGAGTCAGAACGAATCGCCGCCCAACTAAAACAGCACTACTCATAACAGCATTAGGGAGAGCAACATGTCCAAAGGACAGTCCCTTCAGGATCCGTACCTGAACATTCTGCGCAAGGAGCGCATCCCGGTTTCCATTTTTCTGGTCAACGGCATCAAGTTGCAGGGACAGATCGAGTCTTTCGATCAGTTCGTCATCCTGCTGCGCAACACCGTCAGTCAGATGGTCTACAAGCATGCCATTTCGACGGTCGTGCCGTCCCGTAACGTCCGGTTGCCGCCGCAAGACCCCAACGCAGCACCCGGACTCGATAGCTAATCGAGAGGTTGTGATTGTTTTTCGAACGTCCCGACGCCGGCGAAACGGCGATTCTGGTCCATGTGGACTTTCAGGACGAGCAGGAGCGCGAAGATCCGGGTGAACTCCTGGAACTGGTGCGCTCCGCCGGGGCGGAGTCGGCTACCCTGATTCAGGGCAGTCGGCGCCGCCCCGATCCTCGTTCCTTCATCGGCAGTGGCAAACTCGACGAGGTCAAGACCGCGCTCGAGGCCCATCATGCCGAACTGGTCATTTTCAATCATGCCCTGTCTCCCTCCCAGCAGCGTAACCTCGAGCGTACGCTCCAGTGTCGCGTGCTCGACAGAACGGGCCTGATTCTCGATATCTTCGCGCAGCGCGCGCGAACCCATGAAGGCAAGCTACAGGTCGAGCTGGCCCAGCTCGAATACATGTCCACGCGCCTGGTGAGGGGCTGGACGCACCTGGAGCGGCAGAAAGGCGGCATCGGTCTGCGAGGGCCCGGCGAGACCCAGCTCGAGACCGACCGTCGCCTGCTGCGTGGACGGATCAAGTCGATTCACAAGCGCCTCGAGAAGGTCCGCAAGCAGCGCGATCAAAATCGCCGCGCCAGGGCTCGGGCGGAGGTGCCCAGCGTGTCGCTGGTGGGTTACACCAACGCTGGCAAATCGACCCTGTTCAACTCGATCACCGCCTCCGAGGTGTACGCCGCCGATCAGCTGTTCGCCACGCTCGATCCGACCCTGCGCCGGCTCGACGTGCCGGATGTTGGAGACGTGGTGCTGGCGGATACGGTCGGGTTCATCCGGCACCTGCCGCACAAGCTGGTCGAGGCGTTCCAGGCCACGCTGCAGGAGGCCACGGAGGCGAGCCTGATCGTCCACGTGATCGACGCCGCCGACCCGGATCGCGAGCTCAATGTCGCCCAGGTCGACAGCGTGCTGTCGGAGATCGACGCCGACGAAGTACCCCGTCTGCTGGTAATGAACAAGATCGACCTGCTGGGAACGTCGCCGCGCATCGAGCGCGACGAGCATGGATTCCCCCAGGTCGTATGGCTTTCCGCCCGCGACGGCGAGGGACTCGAGCTGCTGCGCGAGGCGCTCGGCGAGTGGCTGGCCGAGGATATCCTGGATATCCGCTTGACGCTGACACCCGAGCAGGGTCGACTACGAGCGGCGCTGCACGAATTGCAGGCGGTGCAGAACGAAGCGTTCGACGAACAAGGACATTCGAATCTGGAGATTCGCTTGCCCCGGCGGGAGTTTATGCAGATGATGGCTCGCTTGGGCGAACGCGCCGACGACTATTTACCCACCTCGGAAAAGACACCGGTTGCCGATTGGGAACGGGTTTGAGGTGACAAAAACGACGCAGGGGAGCTTCGTGGTCCGGGAACCGGACCCGAACGATGCAGGGTAACGAGGGTTCGATCTCGGTTCGAACAACCCTTTGCACGCGAGTGCAACGCCACGGCGGCTCACGCTCCCGATGCCATGCGTAATGCTTCGGCCTGACGCAACGCTTTGATCGCATCATTGGAGACTAGGTATGGCTTGGAATGAGCCTGGTGGTGGCAACAACCAGCAGGACCCCTGGGGCGGCGGAGGGGGCCGGCGTCCGAGTGGTAATGGTGGCAACAACGGTGGCGGCAATCAGGGGCCGCCAGACCTCGATGAAGCGCTGAAGAAATTTCAGGACAAGATCAATCGTCTGCTGGGCGGGCGCGGCAAGCGTTCGGGCTCCGGGGGCGGGGATAGCGGCGGTGGCGGCAAGCGCAATCCGTTCGTGCTGCCGATCCTGGTGCTGATCGTTGCGGCCGTGATCTGGGCCGGTTCGGGTTTCCACCTGATCGACCAGTCCGAGCGCGGCGTGGTGTTCCGTCTCGGCAAGTACACCGACACCTTGAATCCCGGCCTGCACTGGAATCCGCCGATCATCGATCGGGTGGACAACGTCAACGTGACCAGCATTCGCTCCGCCACGCAGACGGACTCGATGCTGACCAGTGACGAGAATATCGTTCGCGTCAGCGTGTCGACCCAGTATGTGGTGAGCGATGCGCATGCTTTCCTGGTCAACGTCAACGAGCCGGAAATGACGCTGCAGAACGCGATGGACTCTGCCCTGCGCCAGGAAGTGGGCAACATGCATCTGCAGGAGATTCTCACCACCGGCCGGGACCGGCTGGGGCAGCGCATCTTCGATCGTCTGACTGCCTACATGGACGCCTACGGCACTGGCCTGCGCCTGCAGACGGTCAACGTCGAATCGACGGCGCCACCGGACCAGGTCCAGAACGCCTTCGACGACGTCATCCGTGCCCGCGAGGAGCGTCAGCGCTCGATCAACCAGGCCAATGCCTACAGCCAGGCCGTCGTGCTCGAGGCCAAGGGTCAGAAACAGCGGCTGGTCGAGGAGGCCAACGGCTACAAGGCGGCCATCGTGTCGGACGCCACCGGTCAGACCAATCGCTTCAACTCGCTGCTGGGCGAATACCGCCAGGCACCGGACGTGACCCGGCAACGCCTCTATCTGGAAACCATCAGCCAGGTGCTGAGCAATACGCCGAAGGCGCTCGTCGACCTGGGTGACAGCAATGCCGTGACGGTACTGCCGCTCAACCAGATGCAGGCGGGTGGCAATGCCAGTGGCAAAAGCGGTTCATCGTCGATGAGCATGCAGCAGCTCGAACAGATATCACGCCAGGTAGTCGATCACATGAACAGTGGCTCGCAGCAGCCGACGCGTAGTTCCAGCCTGCGGGAGGGTCGCTAATGTTTAATAACCGCGCCCTGATTGGCGTCATCATCCTGGCCTTGCTGGCATGGTTCGCCAGTGCCAGTTTCTACGTCGTCAACGAGACCGAACGCGCCATCAAGCTGCGTTTTGGTGAAGTGATCGAAAACGATATCGGCCCCGGCCTGCATTTCAAGCTGCCGGTGTTCAACACGGTTCGTATCTTCGACGTCCGCGTGCAGACGGTGGACTCCAGTGCGACGCGCTATCTGACTGCCGACTCCAAGGCGGTGATCGTCGACTCCTTCGTGAAATGGAAGATCGCCG
This sequence comes from Salinicola sp. CR57, assembly GCF_003206585.1. Lineage (NCBI taxonomy): Bacteria > Pseudomonadati > Pseudomonadota > Gammaproteobacteria > Oceanospirillales > Halomonadaceae > Salinicola > Salinicola sp. CR57. Next base: position 329,697 of record NZ_PZJL01000011.1, on the reverse strand, counting down.
ATCCGCAGCAGTTCTACGAAGCGACGCGGGGCAATATCCAGGTCGCCGAGAACCTGATCGCGCCGCGAACCGACGAGGCGCTGCGCAACAAGTTCGGTCAGACCGAGATGTCATCCATCATCCAGGAGCGGATCGCGGCAGAGAGCGACAACCAGCAACTGGTGGGAGAGGACAAGGGGGCCGATACCGTCGAGGGTGCCCGGGAAGAACTCATGGTCGAGCCGGTGCAACAGCTCGATCAGGCCATGCGCGACGAGCTTGGTGTCCATATCCTCGACATCCGCGTCAAGCGTATCGAGCTTCCGCCCGAAGTGACCCAAGCCGTCTACGAGCGGATGAACTCGGAGCGCGAGCGCGCCGCCCGGACCTATCGTGCGGAGGGCTCTCAGCAGGCCGAGGCGATCCGTGCCGATGCCGACCGTCAGCGTCAGGAAATTCTGGCGAATGGACGTCAGGAAGCGGAGACCACGCGAGGTGAGGGCGATGCCCAGGCGGCGAAGATCTACGCCAGTGCCTATCAGCAGGCACCGGATTTCTTCTCCTTCTACCGCTCGATGCAGGCCTACCGCGACAGCTTCAGTGGCGAAGGAAAGGATCTGCTGGTGTTGAGCCCCGATAACAGCGACTTCTTCCGCTACCTGAAGAATCCGACCCCTGACGGGACCTCGGCGCCGTGAGTGGCATCAACCGCGAATAGTGCGGAAAACGGACGCCCGCGGGATTTTTCCGCGGGCGTTTCGTGGTAATATCGTCTAGCCGGGTTTCGCCCGGCTTTTTTGTGCGGCCTGTATCGGTGCCATCACTTTCGGCTACGCCGAGCCAGGCGCAGGCGCGATTCCGGGATGCGCCGCGTGGCCACGCCCCATGGCGCCTCGGCCGCGATTATCACGGGTGGGCAAGTTCGCCTTGGCACCCGATCACTACCGAATCACCGCTTGGCAGGACAAGCTCATGACGATCGCTGACCGCTGGTTGCTTCCCGACGGCATGGATGAAATATTGCCGCCGCAGGCGACCCGGATGGAGGAGTTGCGTCGGACGCTGCTCGACCTGTACGACCGCTGGGGCTACGACCTCGTCATGCCGCCGCCGGTCGAGTTTCTCGATTCGCTGCTGACGGGCACCGGCACGGATCTGGATCTGCAGACGTTCAAGCTGACCGACCAGTTGACCGGTCGGATGATGGGGGCCAGTGCCGACGTCACGCCGCAGGTGGCGCGGATGGATGCCCATTCGCTGAAGCGCCAGGGTCCGGTTCGACTCTGTTACTGCACGACCGTGCTGCGTGCTCAGGCCGACAAGCACCAGGGTGGGCGGAGTCCGATGCAGGTCGGCGTCGAGCTCTTCGGTCATGCCGGTCTCGACGCCGATGTTGAGGTGTTGAGGCTAGCGCTTTCCAGCCTGGAAGCGGCGGGCGCCAGCGAGATCCATCTGGCCCTGAGCCACATCGCGATCTATCGCGAGCTGGTGCGCGGCATCGACTGGAACGAAGAGGTCGAGCGGGCGTTTTTCGACGCCATCGAGCGCAAGGCGTACGTCGTCATCGACGAGCTGGTCGCCGCGAACGTCGCGGACCCCGGCCTGGCGCGCATGCTCGGCGAGCTGCCGAGGCTACATGGCGGCGCGGAGATTCTCGAGCATGCCAGGCTGGCACTGGCCGATGCGCCGAACGCCGTGCGGGAAGCCCTCGACCAGTTGGTGCGGTTGCATCGTGGCGTGGTGGCGGAGCACCCCGAGGTCTCTTTCTACTTCGATCTGGCCGAGCTTCGTGGCTATCAGTATCACACCGGGATGGTGTTTGCCGCCTACGTGCCGGGTTACGGCCAGGCACTGAGCAAGGGCGGGCGCTACGACGATACCGGGAAGGCGTTCGGTCGAGCCCGCCCAGCTACCGGCTTTTCCATGGATCTCAAACAGTTGGCGACCCTGGCCGAGCGCGAGCCGCCAACCAATGGCATCTGGGCGCCGGACCGCGAGGATGCGGCGCTGAACGACGCCATCAATCGCCTGAGGGCACAGGGAGAGCGCGTGATCCAGGCACTGCCCGACCAGCGGACCGGTCCGGGTGCACACCGATGCAATCGCCATTTGGTGCTCCAGGAGGGAGAGTGGCGTACCGAGCCGCTGGATTGACCGATGACGGCGAGATGCCGACAAGGTGACAGCGAATGGATCGCGACGAACGACGGGATCGCGACGGGTTGATCAAGAGACGAGAGCAATGGGCAAGAACGTAGTCGTATTGGGTACTCAGTGGGGCGATGAGGGCAAGGGTAAGGTCGTCGACCTGCTGACCGAGTCTGCCAGTGCCGTGGTGCGGTTCCAGGGCGGACACAACGCCGGCCACACGCTGGTGATCGATGGTCAGAAGACGGTTCTGCACCTGATTCCCTCCGGCGTGTTGCGCGACGACAAGATCTGCGTGATCGGCAACGGCGTGGTGCTGTCGCCGGAAGCGCTGATCGAGGAGATCAAGGAGCTGGAGGCCAAGGACGTGCCGGTGCGCAAGCGCCTGCGGTTGTCGCCTGCCTGTCCGCTGATCCTGCCGTACCACGTCCGTCTCGACCAGGCGCGCGAGAAGGCCCGCGGGATCGCCAAGATCGGCACCACCGGTCGCGGCATCGGCCCAGCGTACGAGGACAAGGTCGCGCGACGTGGCCTACGGCTCGGCGACATGCTGCATCGCGAGCGTTTCGCGTCAAAACTGGGCGAGGTGCTCGACTACCACAACTTCGTGCTCACCCGGTATCACGGCGAGCCGGCGGTCGATTTCCAGGAAGTGCTGGATCAGGCGATGGCCTTCGCTGAAGAGCTGCGGCCAATGGTCTGCGACACGGTCTCTCTGGTGCACGATATCCGCAAGTCCGGCGAGAACATTCTGTTCGAGGGTGCTCAGGGCTCGCTGCTGGACATCGATCACGGTACCTACCCGTACGTCACCAGTTCCAACACCACCGCCGGCGGCACCGCGACCGGTTCCGGTGTGGGCCCGCTCTATCTCGACTACGTGCTGGGCATCACCAAGGCCTACACGACCCGAGTGGGGTCCGGTCCTTTCCCCACCGAGCTGTTCGACGAATTCGGTCGGCACCTGGCGGAGAAGGGCCACGAGTTTGGCGCCACCACCGGGCGGGCGCGACGCTGTGGCTGGTTCGACGCCGTGGCGCTGCGGCATGCGGTGCAGATCAACTCGGTATCGGGTATCTGCCTGACCAAGCTCGATGTCCTCGATGGCCTCGAGAATATCCGGGTCTGTGTCGGCTATCGCAGCAAGGATGGCGAGACCATCGACAATCCCGTCGACTCCGAGGGATATGAGGTGATCGAGCCGCTCTATCACGATCTGCCGGGCTGGAACGAGTCGACCATCGGTGCGCGCAGCATCGATGATCTGCCGGCGAACGCGCGGGCGTATATCGCCTTTCTCGAGAAGGAGGTGGGGACGCCGATCGATATCATCTCCACCGGCCCCGACCGTAACGAGACGATCGTGTTGCGCAATCCGTTCGACTGATGCCCCGCGCTGGACGATGACCCCGACGACGAGACCCGNNAGCGGGTCTCGTCGTTGGTGGGGCGGCGTTCATGCCGACGCCGCGCGTTCACTGCGCTTTATCTGGCCTGGCGATTCCTCGTGCAGCACTCAGGTTGCCTGGCCAGCGGCATCGGCGACATCCGTATCCTCGAGTAGATCCTGCAACGTTCTGATGGCGGTTTCGCTGTCGCTCTCCATCACGCCATCGAGCCAGATCATTGCCTGCTGTTGATCGACGAACTCCACGCCCCGCGCCTGAAGGTAGGCCTGGGCCAGCGACACGCGGGCGGATCGGTGTCCCTGGCGTGCCGCATCGACCAGCAGTCGGGCGCCCTTGTGGGTATCGCGCGGCAACACCTCGCCACTGAGATAGGCGCGACCCAGCGCCGCCTCGGCACCGGCGTGGCCAGTGTCGGCCGCCGCCGTCAGCAGCTGCCTGCCGCGGGCCACGTCCTGGGCGATACCGCCTTGCCCCTCGAGATAAGCCGTACCGAGCGCAGCTTTCGCAGAAACGTTGCCGTTGTCGGAGGCGCGGGAGAGCCACTCGATGGCCTGGGCCGAGTCCTGGCCGACGCCATTACCCTCCAGATAGGCCTGCCCCAGGACACGCTGGGCATTATCGTCGCCGTGCTGCGCCGCGCGCTCCAGATAGCGCACGCCCTTGGCGGGATCGGCGGCGACACCGGTGCCGTTCAGGTAGGCCTCGCCGAGGGTCACGCCGGCGGAGCCGTGGCCGGCGTTGGCGGCCCGGGTCAGTAGCCTGACGCCGCGTTGTGGATCGACGGTGACGCCGTCGCCGGTCAGCAGCATCTTGCCCAGGTCGGCTTCGGCGCCGACATGGCCGGCGGCAATCGCACGTTCGAAATAGTTGGCGGCGCGCGCCTTGTCGACGCCGACCCCGAGACCGTCGGCGTACATTCGGCCTAGCGAGGCGGTGGCGCCGGGATGGCCTTCGTCGGCGGCGCGTGACAACCATTTCCTGGCGCTGGCGTCATCGGCGCGAACGCCTTGACCACCAAGATAGGCGCGACCCAGGTCCGCCATGGCCGGCACCTGGCCCATCCGGGCGGCGCGAATCAGGTCATCGATGTTGCCCTGCTCGCCACTGGCGCGATAGGTGCGCGCCAGCGCCTGCTCAGCGGAAGGGTGGCCGGCGCGGGCGGCACGTTGCAGCCAGCGTTCGGCGCGGTTCAGGTCCGGTGGCACGCCGACCCCGTCACGGTAGGCGCGGCCGAGCACGACCATGGCGTAGGCGTCACCCTGATCGGCGGCTTGCTCCAGCAGCCTGACGCCCTGGTGATCCCTGCCGGGCAGCTTGCTCTCGAGGATGCCCTGACCGAGCCGGGTCTTGGCGGTGGTGTCGTCGGGGTCCTGCTCGATGGCTCGGTCCAGCCACTGCTGCGCCTTGGCTGGGTCGCGCTGGACTCCCTCACCGTCCAGATAGGCGATCCCCAGGGTCCGGGCGGCACCGCTCTGATCCTGTTCGGCCGCCTCGCTCAATAGCGAGACGCCGCGTTGCGGGTCGGCCGGCGTACCCTCGCCCTCGAGGCAGGCTTGGCCTAGGCGCGCCGTGGCGTAGGGATGCCCCAGTTCGTGGGCACGTTCGAGATATTCGATGCCCTGTCTCGGCTGAGCCTGGAGCCGATCTCCCTCGAGATAGAGATTGCCCAGCAGGGCGAGGGCGTAGGCGTCGTCGTGCTGTGCCGCCCGCTGCAGCAGCGCGACCCCGCGCTGGAGACTTAGCGACAGGACGTCTCCCGCCACATAGGCCTGGCCCAGCGTGCGGGCGGCATCGAGCTGGCCCTGCTGGGCGGCTTCCGACAGCCACTTTTCGGCCAGGCCCGGATTGGGCTCGATCTGACCTTGGCCCAGATAGGCCTGGCCCAGCCAGTAGGCAGCGTCCACATTGCCGGACTCCGCCGCGCGCCGGAGCATGTCCAGCCCCTGGGCGGGATTCTGCTGCTTGACCAGCAGGTGGCCGGCGGCCGCCAGCGCTTGCGGGTCACCGCTGTCGGCGGCACGGATCAGCCACTGCCGCTGGCGTGCCGGCTGGGGCAGCAGACCGTCTTCGGCGTAAGCGCGCGAAAGCGCCAGCATCGCGCCAACGTCGCCGCTCTCGGCGCGCGGCGTCATTGCCTGGACGTAGCGTTCGGCGTAGGCCCGTGCCTGGCTCGGGTTGCTATCGAAAGCCCCGCCCGGCGCGTAGTTCTCGGCCAGGGCCTGGAGCGCGCGCGGCTCATTCTGCGCCGCCGCCTGTTCCAACTGGAGGCGAGCTCCGTCGACGTCACGCGCGACGCCTTCTCCGGCCAGCTGCATTTCGGCGATCTCGATGCGCGCACTGGGGTTGCCATCGTGAGCGACCGCCTGTTGAAACAGGTTCCACGCCAGGGCGGGGTCCTTCTTGACCCCGTCGCCGGCGCGGTAGAGCCGGCCCAGTTTCAACGAGGCGTTGTCGAGGCCGCTGAACTCATAGGGAACGGCCTGGCGATAGTAGTGCGCCGCCATCGCCGGATCACGGGGTACGCCGGTCGCGTCGTCGTAGATTCGAGCCAGCTCGTAGCTGGCCTCGGGATGGGTGACCGCCATCGGCTTGAGCAGTGCGATGGCCTCGAGACTCTGCCCCTTGGCTTCGAGGCTGCGGATATACTCCACCCGGTTCCAGTCGGTGGAGGGCATCGACTCGACGTAGTGATGGGCGAACAGCTCCTGGTCCTTGGCGGCGATCGGTTGCGTCTGGGCAGGTTGCTGGCTCGCGCAGGCGGTCAGCATCACCACCGATGCCAGGCCCAGCATGAAGCGACTGCCAGTGCGGCGGCGTATTACTGGCACGTCTTCGCGGGTGGAAGGGGACGTCGGTCTGGTCATGTGAATCTCTCCTTCGGGGCAGGCCCGGCCTCCGTCCCTGGAGCGGGCCAAGATGGGTCAGGGGTCGAGCTCGAGGCTCGAATGTGGGTGTCGGGACTGGCAGCGTGATCAGGCGTCGGGCTCGAAGGCGGCAAGTTCCGCCCTGTCGGGTTCCGGTAGCGCCCGAGGCTGGGCCTGCGGAGCCATGAAATAGAAGGTGACGTAGCCGCCGGCGCTGCGGTTGTCGACGGGCCGCTTCTGGCTGACGTAGTGGGCGACCCTGTCGTCGTCGTGGTGACTGAGATAGATCTCCATCCAGGCGAGATACTGCTCGTCGTCGAGGAAGCCGTAGTACTGTGCGTGGGTAGCCAGGTCCCCCAGCGCCGCCGGATCGTCGAACGTGTCCAGGGCGAACTGGACGGCGTCGTCGATGGTGTGGCCGTGGTATTCGAAGTCGAACAGATTGTAACCCTGGCGATAGGCGACCTGCATGATGGTGACCAGATAGAGCAGGGCGTAATTCTGGTAGTGGCTGGCGCGGCGGCCGCGAGCCATCTCGTGGGGCAAGGCGCCGCGTGGGGTCAGGTCGTTGAGCGCCGAGTAGACGGCGCTGACGCCGAACTGGAACAGCTCATCGTCGTCCGTCAGCACGCCGATCATGCTGGCGTAGAGCGCGCGACGATAGAAGTGGTTGTTGCAACAGCTCGGGTCCCCGCCACGGATGGAGGCGTGCTTGTGGGCCAAGGTGTTGAGCCAGTGGTCGATACGCTCGATCGCCTCCGGACGCTTGTCCGCGACCGCCGGACGCACGACCGAATAGGCGAGCGCGGCGGCAAACATCATCGATTCGGTCGAGTACCAGCCCTGGGGTTCCAGGCGATCGTAGTAGAACTGGCTCAGCGCGTCGTGAGTCGCCCACTTGTCCAGGAACCGAACCAGGCAGTCGGCGTAGTAGTCGTCACCGGAGGCGACATACGAGCCGGCCAGGTTGGAGACGGTATCCTCGAAATCGAACAGCGGCTCGGAGGCCAGCTCCCACGCCTTGGGCTGCGGATAGTAGCCGGGGATCCGGATGACGCTGTCCAGCGCCGGCTTGGAAAGCTCCTGACGACAGCTCGGACCCTGCTCGAGTTGATCCCGGTTGTACTGCAGCAGGTCGTTGTCGGTGCGCTGCAGCAAGGCCATGCGCGCCTTGACATCGAAATAGGACGCATCCGGATCGGTGACCGTGTACTCGGACAGATCCAGCTTCTGGCGCTGGGCGAAGCTCATCGTCTCGTCCGCCTCGGCGGGCCGGTCCGTCGGCGTCGGTTCGGCCGCCTGTGCCGATAGGGCCGAGTCGAGGGTCGCCAGACCCAGGACGAGAACGAGGCTGTGACGCAGGCCGGGTCGGCCCGCGATTGGCATCCGGTTCATGAGAATCGACTCCCTGTCGATAGGATGAATCACCCCTTCGGGGTCATCAGCGTGAAATCGGCGAAATCGACGGTCTGGTCCCGAGGCGTGCGCCAATCGCTGCCATGGCCGCCGAAGAAGGTCGAGAACATCAGCCCGTCGATGTGCACCTCATCCGTGGTGCGATAGACGATGCCCTGCTGTTCCAGTGTCGGCTGGCCGTCGATCCAGACTCGCGCAATGCCGTTCTTCCGCTCGGGATCGTTGAGCACGATCTCCTCCTCGACCGTGACCCACTGTCCCGGCGTGAAGTGCCAGCGGCCCCGGCCCACCGATTCGCCGTAGTCGGAGTCCTTGTTGACGACATACTCGTAGAGTTCGCCCTGTCCCTGCTTGCGCCACATGAACCGCATCGAGAAGCCGTTCTTGCCGGTGACTTCGTCGCCGCCGGTAGGGCCATCGCCGCCGTACAGCCCCGGTAGCTTGCCACCCTTGACGAAATCGAAGCCGGCCGGGAAGCGCACCCGGTAGCGCAGGCAGACGCGATCGGCCTGACGCAGCGCCGGCACCGGTACCACGAAACCGGCGCCGCCCTCTTCGGCGTCGCTGGGCGACGACGTGCCCGCGGGATAGTCGACACGCAGGGCAGGGCTGCCAAGACCGCTTTCGGTACTGTCCAGGACTTGCAGGTTCTGCTCGCCCCAGCGACGCTGGCCAGCCAGGTTGTCCTTGATCCAGGCTTTGGGGTCGGCATTGTCATTCATCGCCAGGATCTGCACCGGCGCATAGCGGGATGAGCAGGCGCTGGCCTGCGGCTGGGTGAGCGAGTGATCGCTGTCCGCCTGGGCGGGAAGCGAGGCCAGTGTCAACGCGCCAGCGACCAGAATCGCCGAACCCAGCGGGCGCCGCCGGCGAGGTTGGCTATTGTCGAGCTTGGCTGGAATCATGTTCGTCTCCTTGGCGAGAGTGGCGCTTCGTGAATGGCTAGGTGATGTTCGAGTTCATGACACGATCAGTTCATGGCGCTCTTCATGCCGTCGGCGGCGCGGCCCCACAGTGACTGAACGCCCTGAGCCATGGCGCGGCCGGCCTGGTAGGTCCATTCGGCAGCGGTATCGAGCATCGGGGCATCGGTGAAACGCACGTCGACCGGCGTGCCTACGGTGCTTGCCGGCAGCGGCGATTCCGGCACCAGCAGCACGCTGGCCACGTTCTGCTGTTGACGCACCCAGTCGGGGAAGCCGGCGCGCGGCTGACGCTCGACGTCGAGGGCGACGCTGCGCACGCGAGCGGGAATCGGCTCCGAGGCGTTGGGCAGGGCGATGTAAGCCTTCTGGTGGTTCTCGATATCGCCGATGTCCTCCATATGCACCAGCGCCTCGACCATCACGTCGTTGTTGCTGGTACTGACCAGCGTCATGACGCGGTCGCCCTCGTTGACATAGGTACCGCCGGCGGCGCTGAGCGCCCAGGCGACCTCGCAGTCGCAGGGGCTGTAGATGGTGTTGGCCGCGACCCGCGCCTTGTAGGCGTCGATACGCGAGCTCTCGTAGTCCCGGGCCGTCTCGAACTGCTCGACCCGGGTCTTGGCAATTTCCGGTGACAGGGTTTCAAAACCCAGCTCGCCGTTGGCGGGATTGGAGGAGGTGGCCACGCTGACCTTGCTGTTGCCGGCGTCATCGAGGCTCTGCTGCAGGTTCTCGATCAGGCGCTTGTTGTAGTCGAACGAAGCCTGAGAGAGCAGCAGGTCGTTCTGCAGCTCGGCGTTGTTGACGTCGATCAGTGGCTGGTCGCGTTCGACCTTGTCACCGGCCTTGAGATCGAGATCCTTCAACTGGCCGGCGCCGGGGGCAAGGATGTCGGTGCGCGGCGCCGTCACCGCAGCGAAGCTCGGCTCGATCAGGAAAACGTTGCGATAGACGGTCGCGGCGACGGCAGCCGTCAGCACGCCGGCGGCGACCAGCAGGGCCAGGTAGCGGAACATCGGCACCCGGCGCTTGGGTCGGGTGGCCGGCGTCGCCACGTTGCTCCGGCGTTTGCGCGGCGTTTGGGCGTCCTGCGGATCGATCAGGCCATCGAGACTGACGTGGCGGCCGCTCATCTGGGCTCGAATCACCCGGCGCAGGATATCCCGTTGACGGGGTTCCATCCGGGTGAACTCGAAGGCGACGAGCTGCGAACGGCCTTCGCCGATTTCCCGCAGCGGACGCGCCGTGGCGGAAAGGGCCAGTTCGATGCCGCTGGCGGTCAGCATCAGCGCCACGGGAATCTCGCGCTGGCGCTCGAGCGGCATCGAGGTCTCCGCCGAGAAGCCACCCATCGAGAGATCGTGGCCCTTGGCCACATGGCCGTCGCCCAGGCGTACGTCGAAGGGCATCTCGACGCGAACGTGGCGGCGTTCGTCACGGCGCTCGTGGCGTAACTGGTCCGTGTCGTTGTGTTGATCTGACATGATGAAATCTCCTTGTCGAGTCCCTGACCTACTGGCTGTTCCGGGCCAGCAGTTGTGTTTTCTCGTGGGCTTCGCCGAGCACCAGTGACAACTTCGTCAGGAGGACCTCCTGTCCGCCGACCCGGAGTCGGCAGGGGCGCTGTTCGTCACACTGGAATCGGCCCGCCTCGGCGAGCGTGGTGCCGTCGGCAATGAGCTGGGGGGCGAGATCGCCGGCGACCTGCAGCGTGGTCGGATCATCGGGGTCGCCGTAACCCTGAAGGCTGGCGCCTCGGATCTTGTCCAGCGAGGCGACCTGGTCGTTGAAGCCGGCATCGATCCGGAAGTGACCCGCCGGCAGCTGCACGCTGCCATCCTGCGGGGCATCGGCCAACGTCAGCGCGAGCCAGCGATTGTCGTGGCTGGCGCCGTGGTCGGTGGCGTCCGGCTGGGTGCCGACCATTGCCGCGAGCGAGAGCCGGTCCGCCGGTGCCATGATCCCGCCGAAGACGGCCAGCACGAAGATCAGCGCGCCAAAGTAGAGCGTGTGGATCAGGTGGCCGCCCAAGCGCTGGCGGCGCGCGGCACGTGGGTCCTCAGGCTCACCGGCTGAAATGCCCTGACGCGACCACTTCTGGCGATTGAAGCGAAAGCTGACGTAGGTCTTGAGAATCGCGCCGCTGAGCTGGTTGTAGTAGAGCATCGGCACCCACAGCGCGCTCCAGCGGCCACGCTGCCATGCCAGCACCAGGCTGGTGATGCCACGGGTCATCAGGATCCAGAGCAGATAGGCGAAGATGAACGACGGGCGTACGAACAGGGTCAGCAGCACGGCGATGCACGGGCCGATCAGGGTGGTCCACATCGAAAGCCGCTGATCGACGAGGCTCCACCAGGTGTAGAAACCCATTCGCCGGGGGCCGAGCGCAATCGCGCGGCCGTTGGTGCGCAGCATGTTGCCGAACCAGCGGCGCATCAGGTCTAGCGTAGACTTGAAGAAGCGCCGGCGATCCGGTAGTTCCTCGAAGCCGGTGACGGTGACGTCCGGCAGATAGAGCATCTTCCAGCGATGCTTGAGCAGCCAGAACCAGGTCGACTTGTCGTCGCCGGAGAGGAACTTGAAGTTACCGAAACGCCAGTGCTCGACATGGTCGTTCTCTACCAGTTCGATGAACTCGGGCTGGGTGGCCAGGTCGGCGCGGAAGGCACTGTAGCGGCCCGTCAGTACCAGCAGCCGTTCCGATACGGAGGTCGAGCTCATGACCAGGTGACGCTGGGCGTAGCGCAGGTCGTACCACTCCTTGGTCGCGTCGTTCCCGATCACCACGGCGTTGTTGTTGGTGGTGATCGCGCCCAGATCCTCTTTCGCCAGGAAGAACGACAGCGAGCGCGCCAGCGTTCCCGGCTCGATGCGAATGTCGCCGTCCATGCTCACCAGCAGCGAACGGTGCGTCGGCATGCAGCGCGAGATGGCGCGTAGCACCTCGGCCATGGCCGAGCGTTTGCCATCGCCTTTCTGGAACATGTAGCGGACGCTGATATTGTCCGGCCAGCCGTGTTCGTCCATCACCTGATCGATGATGTCGACATCGCTGCGATCGGCGATCGCGGCGAACAGCGTGGTCGGCACGCCGTAGTCAGCGGCATCGCGAACCAGGGCGTCGTAGACGGCGAAAGTGACTTCGGTGTCGATCCGGAAAGACGTGCACAGTATGTAGAGCGCGTCCGGTGTCTCGGTGGCACCGACGGCATCGGCCTGGGCTCGTAGCCGGGGAAACATGCGGCGGTTGTACCAGACCGAACGGATCGCCTGGACGAACCACCATGAGTAACGCCAGACGCCGATCAGGCCCACGGCGAAGATGAAGCTCTTCGAACCGGGATGGAAGACCTCGCCTGGCAGATGCGTTACCAGCAGCAGGACCAGCGTCGCGAGCAGCAGCATGACCGTGATTTCGGTTGCCACCGACGCCCTGCTGGGTCTGGCTCGGGTGTAGTTGATGTCGCTCATCGGTTGTCCCTGAAATCTTCTTCTGGGGTCGCTTCATGACGCGACGTTGCGGCGTCATTCATCGACCCGGTCCCTTGCCCGTGACCACCGAGTCTCTAGGGCAGACACGACGTTCCCGGGACCGACGCGGTGGCGCCGATCCAGATCGTGATCGAAAGGAGAGGTCGGCGGCCCTGCCGCCGACGAGGCCGGGTGTTACAGCGTGTAGGCGACGCTTGGTCCGTTTTGCCCGACCCGGGACAGCGGGGCCGGGGCGCCGTCGCCGCCGGAGAGCGGGATGCGCAGCGAGTCGGCACGACCTACTGCGAAATAGAGCAGGCCCGCGGTGCGTACGCTCTCCGGGTTGAACAAGTTGCGCCCGTCGATGATCGCCGGGGTAGTGAGCTGCTCGCGCAGGCGCCGGAAATCGACCGTGCGGAAGGCCTTCCATTCGGTACAGATGACCAGCGCGTCGGCGCCTTCTAGGGTGTCGTCGCGGCGCTTCGCCAGCGCCAGGTCGTCGCGCTCGCCGTAGAGGCGTCGACACTCCTGCATCGCCTCCGGATCATAGGCCCGGACCTTGCCGCCGGCGGCCCAGACGGCTTCCATCAGCTCGCGGCTCGGCGCTTCGCGCATGTCGTCGGTATTGGGCTTGAAGGCGAGGCCCCACACCGCGATGGTCTTGCCCTCCAGATCGCCGTCGAGGGCCTGGGAAAGCTTGGTGAACAGGCTCGCCTTCTGGCGATAGTTGACCGATTCGACGGCGTTGAGCAGTTGAGCTTCGTAATCGACATCGGTGGCAGTTCGCGCCAATGCCTGAACGTCTTTCGGGAAGCAGGAGCCGCCGTAGCCGCAGCCGGGATAGATGAAGCTGTAGCCGATGCGCGGGTCGCTGCCGATGCCGCGACGCACGTTCTCGACGTCGGCGCCGAGCCGTTCGGCCAGATTCGAGATCTCGTTCATGAAGCTGATCTTTGTCGCCAGCATGGCGTTGGCGGCGTACTTGGTCAGCTCGGCGCTGCGGATGTCCATGAACATCAGCTTCTCCTGGCGCCGGTTGTAGGGGGCGTAACATTCACGCATCAGCGGTTCGACGCGGGGCGAGTCGCAACCGATGACGATGCGAGCGCCCTGGGAGAAGTCCTCGACGGCCGAGCCCTCCTTGAGGAACTCCGGGTTGGAGCAGACATCGAATGGGATGTCGACGTCACGCTGGTGGAGACGCTGGGCAATGGCCTCGGAGACGCGATCCGCCGTGCCTACCGGCACCGTGGACTTGTCGATGACCAATTTGTACTCCTGCATGTGCTCGGCAATGGTGTCGGCCACGCTGAGGACGTACTTGAGATCGGCGCTGCCATCCTCGTCCGGCGGGGTTCCTACGGCGATGAACTGCAGGGTGCCGAAGCCGACGGCCTCGGCCGGATCGGCGGTGAACAGCAACCGCTCCTCGGCGACGTTCTGCTTGACCAGGGCTTCCAGGCCCGGTTCGTAGATCGGCACGATGCCTTTCATCAAGCCGTTGATCTTGTTGCTGTCGACGTCCATGCACATGACTTCGTGGCCGGCCTCGGCGAGGCAGGTACCGGTGACGAGTCCGACATATCCCGTTCCAAAAATGGTGATCCGCACGATGGCTCTCCTTGCTGGTTCGTGTCGCGACGCGTTCTCTTTCAATGGCATCAACCTGTCGCTACGGGGCCGGATTCGAGGGTCGACGACCCTATTATCACGGTCCTCAAACGGTAGCGCTCGGGTTACAGCCGATGACAAACAGCGTTTCCGAAAAGTCGAGACAACGGTAGGTGCAAGGCTTACTTAGGTCCAATTCAGGAAATCCTGATGTAATCGAGAGTGCGATATTTGTGTCGGTGTATTGCACAGGGCGTAGCCGGTTACGGACGCCGGGTGTCGCAGCACGGGGACGTGCAGGACAAGCAAAACACCCCTTTGTGTAACTATATATTTCAAAAACGTTGCTTTAAGAACGGAATGACTCCCTGCTTTGCTTTTTGTGTCATTTTGTTGTTGCGCGATTTGACGACATGTTTTGGCCTTCGCGCTCGTTCCTCCGGCATCACGGGGTGGTTGTCACCACTCGACGGTCGGAAGCCGTGATCCTCCAACAGCGAGCCTGCCAAGGCGACGCCTTTGCAGCAGTTCCTCCAGCAGGCGCCGCGTCCCATTTTCTGGACGCGCATGACGATGGTTTTTCAGGGGGCTATCTCGGTGCGTCGCGGCGAAGGTTTCGCCGTCCGTTGTGGGTTCACAGCGTATGTAAAGAGGACTAAAATGGTCCTATATGGCGGCTGTCAGGATCGAGAGGGCATCGAGACGTGCTGAAGCTATCGAAATTGACGGACTATGCGGCGGTGATCATGGCGCAGATCGCGAGGGATCCGGATCAGGCCCACACCGCGTCGGAGTTGGCGGCGCGCGTGAAGCTTCCGCATCCCACGGTAGGGAAGACGCTCAAAATGCTGGCCAAGAGTGGGCTGCTCGAGTCCCGTCGGGGTTCGCACGGTGGCTATGTGTTGTCCCGCTCTCCGGCGGATATCACGGCCAGTGATATCATCGCCGCGATCGAGGGGCCGATCGGCATGACCGAATGCAGCCACGCCGACGGCGAGTGTGGGCTGCTCGACTCCTGCGGCGTCGCCGACAACTGGCAGCGCGTGTCGCAGGCGATCCGCACGCTGCTCGATGGGGTGACACTGGCGCATCTCGCGCAATCCAGTCCACTCAAGCTGCCGGTGCAACTACCTATTCAAAGCGTGACGTTGCCCACGGCAAGCGGGGCGTTTCGCGAACATTAAGAAGGTGCGGCGATGGCTGGCCCAGTGGTGGCGACATTCGTTGCCTCTGGTCCGGCCCGGGATTGTGCCTTCGTCATAAGACTCTCGGTGGAGAGGAGAGAAGACCATGGCTAGCGAAGAGATGGAGCAGTTGGTCCGTCGCGAATACAAGCAGGGATTCGTGACCGACATCGAAAGCGATACCGTGCCGCCCGGCCTGGATGAAAGCACGATCGCCTTCATATCCCAGAAAAAGGGCGAGCCGCAGTGGATGCTGGAGTGGCGCCTCGAGGCTTTCCATCAGTGGCTCAAGATGACGCCTCCCTCCTGGGCACACTTGGAGTACCCGCCGATCGACTATCAGGCGATCTCCTACTTCAGCGCGCCCAAGAAGCCGGAAGATCGCCCGCAGAGCCTGGACGAAGTGGATCCCAAGCTGCTGGAGACCTACGAAAAGCTGGGAATCCCGCTGCATGAACGGGCAGCGCTGGCGGGGGTCGCGGTGGATGCGGTATTCGACTCCGTGTCCGTCACCACGACGTTCAAGGAAAAGCTCCACGAAGCGGGCGTGATCTTCTGCTCCATTTCCGAGGCGATCCGTGAGTACCCGGAACTGGTCCGTCGATACCTGGGCACCGTGGTGCCCCAGGCGGATAACTACTTCGCGGCATTGAACTCCGCGGTGTTCACCGATGGTTCCTTCGTCTACGTGCCGGAAGGCGTGAAATGCCCGATGGAGCTCTCCACCTATTTCCGGATCAATGCCGCCAATACGGGGCAGTTCGAACGGACGTTGGTCATCTGCGACAAGCAGGCCCAGGTCTCTTACCTCGAGGGCTGTACCGCGCCGATGCGTGACGAAAACCAGCTGCACGCGGCCGTGGTCGAGCTGGTGGCGCTGGAAGACGCTTACATCAAGTATTCGACGGTCCAGAACTGGTATCCGGGCGACGAGGATGGCAAGGGCGGCATCTACAACTTCGTCACCAAGCGTGGCGACTGCCGCGGCGATCGCTCCCGGATCAGCTGGACTCAGGTCGAGACGGGCTCGGCGATCACCTGGAAATATCCCTCCTGCATGCTGCGCGGCAAGGAGAGCATCGGCGAGTTCTACTCCGTCGCGGTGACCAACGGCCGACAGCAGGCCGACACCGGCACCAAGATGATCCATATCGGTGAGGGCACCCGTTCGACCATCGTCGCCAAGGGTATCGCCGCCGGTCGCAGCGATCAGTCCTATCGCGGGTTGGTCAAGATCGGGCCGCGGGCCAAGGGCGCGCGAAATTACACCCAGTGCGATTCGCTGCTGATCGGCGATCAGTGTGGTGCGCACACTTTCCCCTATCAGGAGATCGGCAACAGCACCGCGACCGTCGAGCATGAAGCCACGACCTCCAAGATTGCCGACGATCAGCTGTTCTACTGTCGTGCCCGGGGTATCGACGAGGAAGATGCCGTGAGCATGATCGTCAACGGCTTTTGCAAGGACGTCTTCCAGGAGCTGCCGATGGAGTTCGCGGTCGAGGCCGAGGCACTGCTCAACGTCACGCTAGAAGGCTCGGTGGGCTGATCCGTCGCCATTGCCGAAATCATTTCATTCGGGAGGCTGCGTCGGCGGTCTCTCTCGTTTCAAGGGTTTCACATGCTCGAAGTCAAAGATCTTCACGTCACGGTCGAGGACAAGGCGATCCTCAACGGCCTCAACCTGACCATCAATGCCGGTGAGGTGCACGCCATCATGGGGCCGAACGGCGCCGGCAAGTCGACGCTGTCGGCCGTGATCGCCGGCAAGGACGGCTATGAAGTCACCCAGGGTACAATTCTGTTCGAAGGTCAGGACATCTTCGAAATGGAGATCGAGGAGCGCGCTCGCGCCGGGCTGCTGCTGGGCTTCCAGTATCCGATCGAGATCCCCGGGGTCAAGAACATCTACCTGCTCAAGGCCGCGCTCAATGCGCAGCGCGCCGCCCGGGGCGAGGGCGAGATTCCGGCGCCGGAGTTCATGAAACTGGTGCGCGAGAAGAGCGCCGAGATGAAGATGGACCCGAGCTTCCTGCAGCGTGCGGTCAACGAAGGTTTCTCCGGCGGTGAGAAGAAGCGCAACGAAATCCTTCAGATGCTGGTGCTGCAGCCGAAGCTGGCCATGCTCGACGAGATCGATTCCGGTCTCGACATCGATGCCATGAAGGTCGTCGCCAGCGGCGTCAACTCGCTGCGCAGCGCCGATCGCGCGATCCTGCTGGTGACCCACTACCAGCGCCTGCTCAACCATATCGAGCCGGATCGCGTTCATGTCCTGGTCGACGGTCGCATCGTCAAGAGCGGCGACAAGGAACTGGCACTGGAGCTCGAAGCCCGCGGTTACGATTGGGTGCTGGAGGAGTCTGCTGCATGAGTGCACCGGAACGCTTTCTCGAGCGTCTGACCTTGCGTCGCACGGACGACCCGAGTTGGGTCGCGGCGAGGCGCCAGGCTGGCGCGGCTCGATTCGAGGCGATGGGTTTTCCGACCCGGCGTGACGAAGCGTGGAAGTATACGGACGTGCGCCGTATCGCCGAAGGCGACTTCGCGCTGGCGACCGACGCCGGTTTCGATGCGACTCGCTTCGAGGCACAGCGGCTGGACATCGATGCCTACCGGCTGGTGCTGGTCGACGGTGTGTTCAGCAAGGCGCTCTCCGAGCTCGAGGGCTTGCCCGATGGCGTCCAGGTCGAGCCGCTTTCGCGAGCCCTCTCTGCCAATCATGAAGCGGTGGGTGGCGCCCTGGGGCGTCTGGCGGGCGTCGATTTTTCTC
The DNA here is from genome assembly GCF_003206585.1 of Salinicola sp. CR57. Classification (NCBI taxonomy): domain Bacteria; kingdom Pseudomonadati; phylum Pseudomonadota; class Gammaproteobacteria; order Oceanospirillales; family Halomonadaceae; genus Salinicola; species Salinicola sp. CR57. The sequence continues at coordinate 311,913 of NZ_PZJL01000011.1, read as the reverse complement.
CCTTCACCGCGTTGAACACCGCCTTTGCCGACGAAGGTGTCGTCGTGCGCCTGGCCCCCGGTGCGGTGGTCGACAAGCCGATCTACGTGCTGCTGCTGTCGCGTGCCAACGGGCAGGCGGTGATGAGTCACCCCCGCGTGTTGATCGAGGCGGGAGCTCGTAGTGAAGCGACGGTCATCGAGCACTACTCGGGTGAAGCCGAAGCGGCCAACTTCACCAATGTGGTGACCGAGGTGCTGCTCGATCGCGGTGCCATCGTCGACCATTACAAGCTGCAGGAAGCCGCGCTGACGGATCTTCACGTGGCCAGCATCCACGTCGACCAGAGTCGCGACAGCCGCTTCAACTCCTACAACCTGAATCTCGGCGGCGCGCTGGTGCGCACCGATCTGGTGACCGATCTCAACGGTGAGGGTGCCGAAGCTGCCTACAATGGACTGTTCTTCGTCCAGGGGCGACAGCACGTCGACAATCACACCCTGGTCAATCACAACTCGCCACGGACGTTCTCCAACGAGAACTACAAGGGCGTTCTCGATGATCGTGCCCATGGCGTGTTCAACGGCAAGGTCTTCGTCAAGAAGGATGCGCAGCAGATCGAGGCGTATCAGAACAACGCCAACCTGCTGCTGTCCGACCGCGCCGAGATCGACACCAAGCCGGAACTGGTGATCTACGCCGACGACGTCAAGTGCTCTCACGGCGCCACGACCGGTCAGCTCGACGAGGATGCCGTCTACGCCCTGCGCAGTCGTGGCATCGACGAGCCGATGGCGCGGGCGCTGCTGACCCTGGCCTTCGTGGGCGAGGTGATGGACAAGGTGCGACTCAACGTCATTGCCGAGCGCGTCGAGCGGGCCGTTGCCGGTCGCTTGCCGGAGCGCTTCAATCTGGCGGATCTGGTCGAAACCGCCGAGGCGATCCAGGAGGCCTGACATGACGTCGATCACCGATCTGACGCTGGACCTGGCGGCGGTACGCCGGGACTTCCCGATACTTGAGCGGGAAGTTCACGGCAAGCCCCTGATCTATCTCGATAACGCGGCAACCAGCCAGACGCCGGTGGCCGTCATCGATAGTCTCGGCGACTACTACCGTCGTTACAACGCCAATATCCACCGCGGCCTGCATACCCTGGCCGACGAGGCGACCGCCGCCTTCGAGGGCGTTCGCGCGACGGTCCAGCGGCACCTCAACGCCTTCGAGCCGCGCGAGATCGTCTTCACCCGCGGGACCACCGAGGCGATCAATCTGGTGGCCAACAGTTGGGGGCGGGCCAATCTGCGTGCCGGCGACGAGGTCGTGGTGTCGCTGATGGAGCATCACTCCAATATCGTGCCCTGGCAACTGCTCGAGCGCGAGTTGGGTATCGTGATCAAGGTCATCCCGGTCGATGCACGCGGCGTGCTCGATCAGCAGGCCTATCGCGAGCTGCTGGGCGAGCGGACGAGGCTGGTCTGCGTCAACCATGTCTCCAACGCGCTTGGCACGATCAATCCCATCGCCGAGATGGCGCGCGATGCCCACGCCCATGGCGCCTTGATTCTGGTCGACGGCGCTCAGGCGGTGCCGCACCAGGCCGTCGACGTGCAGGCTCTGGATGCCGACTTCTACGCCTTCTCCGGCCACAAGGTGTATGGCCCGTTGGGTGCCGGCGCGCTCTATGGCAAGGCCTCCATTCTCGAGGCGATGCCCCCCTGGCAGGGGGGCGGGGAGATGATTTCACGCGTCTCCTTCGAGCGTGGCACCGAGTTTGCCGCCGTTCCCCACCGCTTCGAGGCGGGCACTCCGTCGGTGGCTGACGTGATCGCCATGGGCGCGGCCCTCGACTGGGTCAACGCGCTCGGTATCGAGCGCCTGTCGGCCTGGGAGCAGTGGCTGCTGGATCACGCCACGCAGAAGCTCGAACGGATCGATGGCTTGAAGATCATCGGCACGGCGCCGCAGAAGGCGAGCGTGATCTCGTTCGTCGTCGACGGCGCACATGCGCAGGATATCGGGCTGCTGATCGACCAGTTGGGCGTGGCGATTCGCACCGGGCACCACTGTGCCCAGCCGGTATTGAACCACTTCGGTGTCGAGGCGACCTGCCGTGCCTCGCTGGCGGTCTACAACACCCCGGAAGAGGTCGATGCCTTCGTCGAGGCATTGCAGCGCGTGCTGGGGATGCTGCGTTGAGCCGGTCCAGGCGCCCGGCCGGCTCGGGTCGACAACTCTCTCAGGAGCGACGATGGATCCGTTAAGCCAGGTCTACAAGGGCCAGGAGATGCCGCTGCAGCGAGATGTCGATGCCATCTCGATTCCGTTCGGCAAGACGGTCACGCTGGTCGAGGACAGCACGGTCGTGGTGATGCAGGCCAAGGGCAGTTCGGTCAGCGTCAGCTACGAAGGTCGCCTCTATCTGATCGAAGGGCATGATCTCGACTCGCTGGGTCTCGACGCCCTCGAGCGTCCCACGCTGGCCCCGGGCGCGAGCGAGGAAGAGATGGAAGCTTTCGTCTGGGCGCAGCTGCGCACCTGCTTCGACCCGGAGATACCGGTCAATATCGTCGACCTGGGGCTGGTCTACGGCTGTCGTATCGAACGCCTCTTGACCGGCGAGTGCATGGTGACCATCCGCATGACGTTGACCGCGCCGGGGTGCGGGATGGGCGATGTCATCGCCGAAGATGCGCGCCGCAAGATTCTGGGCGCGCCGCAGTTCTCCAAGGTCCACGTGGAAATCGTTTTCGATCCCCCTTGGAGCCGTGAGATGATGAGCGAAGAGGCGCGTCTTGAACTGGGAATGTTCTAAGGACTTTACAGACGGAGCCTGACGAACGTTCCCGGCTTGCACAGCCGGTTTCTGGCAGAGCAACGAACGCGATATGCTGATCGACATTTCAACGCGCCACCGGATTTCCGGTAGAGGCCCTCGGTGGCCGCTTCCTGTCAATCGACCTTGTTCTTCCCCATGTTCCGGCTGCTGAAGGGCGTGTTCAAGGCGCTGCTGGCCAGCCTGTCGCTGGTGGCTGTCGGTATCGTGGTGATCAACCTCTGGATACTGCAGAAAACCCACGCGCGCATCGAGCACGAGGTACCGCTGTGTACGGTGCAGCCAGTCGGCCTGGTCTTTGGCACTTCGCAGTGGTTGCGTCAGGGCGGTTCAAATCCCTACTACCAGGCCCGGATGGAAACCTCGGCGGAACTGCTGCGGTTGCACCGTGTCCAGCACCTGCTCCTCTCCGGCGACAACCGCACCCGCTACTACAACGAGCCGATCAGCATGTGGCGCTCCTTGAAGCATCGCAATGTCGACGATACCCACATGACTCTCGACTATGCCGGGTTCAGTACCTTCGATAGCGTGGTTCGGGCCAAGGAGGTCTTCGGCGCTGATCGGTTGATGCTGATCTCGCAGGATTGGCACCTGCCACGCGCGCTATTCATTGCCGATGCACTGGGCATCGAGGCGACCGGATGCGCCGTGCCCGACGACGGCATCAAGGGGGAGTGGCGATTGCGGTTGCGAGAGTGGCTGGCCCGTGCGGCGACGTTCGGGGATCTCTATTTCTGGGGGCGCGAGCCTTACTTCCTCGGGCCTCTCGAGCCGATCCGGCTATCGTCATGAACTCGGCGGGGCGCCGACCGTTCTCTCTCAGCGCTGGCGCTGCTGGAGCTTGTTGATTTCCCGAATCAGTGCCCGGCAATTCTTCCAGCAGCGCTCCAGTGGCGGCTCGAGCGCTTCCGGCAGGGGATGGGTGAAGGCCGTGCCCAGCGCCTGCATCAGAACTCGCTCCTGCTCGAGCAGTTCTCCCAGCAGCACGGCGCTATCGTTGCCGACGAAACTCTTGATACGGCTCCAGAGCCAGAGGTAGTCATCGCGTTCGACGTCGGCATCCCGTGGCAGGATGTCGAGATGCTCCCGCACCAACTGCTGGAGTTCATGCATGGCAGCCCCACGTTCCTCATAATGGGGTTTCAGGGCATTACGCAGCGCCGGACGCAGGCGATCGAGATTGTCCTGAAAATAGTCGAGACTGTCGGCCAGCGCTTCGAGCACGCTGTCCATCGCCACTTGGCGATTGTCGAGAAACATGTGCGGCCACCTCCTGAGGTGACACAAATTGTGCGGCCGGAAACACTGTTTTGCTACCCCTGGGGGCAGAAAAATTTAGGGTTTCCGGCTATTTGTTCCCTTTCTCTAGCTCAGCCCTTGGGTTTCGGCGGCGCCTTGCGTGGCGTGCTGGCATTTTTCTCCAGATGCTCGATGATCAGTCCCGCGATATCCTTGCTGGTCGCCGTCTCGATACCTTGCAATCCGGGCGAAGAGTTCACCTCCATGATCACCGGGCCGTGGTTGGAGCGCAGCAGGTCGACACCCGCCACGGACAATCCCATGGCCTTGGCCGCTCGGATGGCGGTGGAACGTTCTTCCGGGGTGATGCGGATGACACTGGCGGTGCCGCCACGGTGCAGATTGGAACGAAATTCGCCATCGGCGGCCTGGCGTTTCATCGATGCCACCACTTTGTCGCCGATGACGAAGCAGCGAATGTCGGCGCCCTTGGCCTCCTTGATGTACTCCTGCACCATGATGTTCGCCTTCATGCCCATGAAGGCCTGGATGACGGATTCCGCTGCCTGATTGGTTTCTGCCAGGACCACGCCGATGCCTTGGGTTCCCTCCAGCAGCTTGATCACCAGCGGCGCCCCCTTGGCCATGGTGATCAGGTCGGGAATGTCGTCGGGCGAGTGGGCGAAGCCGGTCACCGGGAGCCCCAGGCCCTTGCGCGACAGCAGTTGCAGTGAGCGCAGCTTGTCGCGGGACCGGGTGATGGAGACCGAGTCGTTGAGTACATAGGTGCTCATCATCTCGAACTGGCGCAGTACGGCGCAGCCGTAGAAGGTCACCGATGCCCCGATGCGCGGCACGATCGCGTCGAAGGACTCGAGTTCCGCACCCTTATAGTGGATCGAGGGGCGGTGCGACGCGATATTCATGTAGCAGCGCAGCGTGTCGACGACTCTGACACTGTGGCCACGCTGCTCGGCGGCCTCGATCAGGCGGCGCGTCGAGTATAGGTTGCGATTGCGTGACAAGATGCCGATATGCATGCGCGAGAGGCTCCGAGCCGTGGTGTGAGGGCGGTGGCGAGAGAAACGTCAGGGTTCACCGTGAAGGAACGCGGCGCCCGGGGCAACCAGCAGCCGTCGCATGGCGCGTCTCCCGAGCAGCATGGGATGACGCATGTTGCTGCGATCGGTCAAGGTCAGTTCGATGGGGAAATCCAGGCCACCGAGGAGGAGGCGGGTGCGGATGACATAGCGCCACTCCTGCTGCCCGTTGGAACTCCTGACTCTCCGCCGGTCGTGCAGCGGCAACTGGCACTCGTGATGCGCGATGGGCTGCCCGCTCGAGCGGGTGATGAACCGAACCCATGGGTGTCCGCTCTCTTCGTAGGGCTCGATCTGCTCGGCATGTAGCGCCGAGGTACGGGCCCCGGTGTCCGCCTTGCAGCACAGTGTCATCTGCAGGTCGGGTAGCGTCACCATCTCGCGTCGACCGATGATCGCCTGGACCTGATAGGGCATTGCTTTCATGAAATCATGCGTTCCGTTGTCTGACGAGCCGGCCCAGGGAGGAGTCCATCGGTGCCTGACGTAGCATCATCAATATGGGCAGCCGCAGGCGAGGGATCAATGCCAAATCACGCACGACGGGACGAAAGTCGACCTCCGGGCTCTCCGCCAGGCGCTGCAGAAACCGTTCGAGGCGGGCCTCGTGCTCGAGATGGTGCCAACCACGGGCGGCAATGGCGGCAAGACAGTCGGCGGCCATCAGGGCGTCGTCATCGAGAATGCGGCCCAGCCACTCCCCGACCCTGGCGTCCTCGCTACCCAGTAGGGCTCTCAACAGGGCGCAGAAGGCTTCGATATCCCGTCTCTCGCGAGCGCTGTCGAGCATGCTCCACAGTCTCGGTAGCAACTCGTCCGGGGTGTCACCATGTTCCAGCAGGTAGCAAAGCGCTAGAATCACCTCCCGCGGCATGGCATCGAGGCCTGCCACCAGCGCCCCGATTACCGCCGGGTCCTTGGCGACAACCTGGTCGGCCAATCCTTGGAGACCCAGCATCTGCCAGTCGAGCGACTCATCGCCGAGGAGATAGCGGCGTGTCATGTCAGAGAAAGCCGAGGGAGGCTGGCCGAAATGACGAGACAAGCGGGCGTGCAGCAGCGCTCGCTGGTGTAGCTCCGGTTCGAAGGCCAGCGGGTTGTCCTGCATCAGATTGTCTGGCGCCAGATCCTCGTTAGAGGATGCCGCGCGGGCGCTCAGGGTCTGCAGCAGACGGTCGAGGAACGCATCGCGAGGGGCGGGCACCAGTTGGCCCTGCTCATCCAGTGGTAGAGAAAGGAACCAGATGGCCGGGTCCGTTTCGAGTTCGGGCCAGCTCAACGCACAGGCGACCTGGGCACGGTCGTTCCAGGGGAGTGGCCAGGGCATCTGCTCCCGCTCGAATGCGGCGAAAGCGGCCTGTTCCATAGGGGTGACGCGACGGCCCAGGGTCGATATCACGACCTCCGCGCCGCTGCCCGAGAAGAAATCGCTGAGCGTTTGCATGATAGGGGGTCGCCGTCTCCATCGAGGCGCGCACTGTAACTTGCCGCGCCGGCGCTGGATAGGTCCTGGCCAAAAATTGATCAGTCTGCGCCGAGACATGCATTACGCCGCGTCGGGATAGGTGTCCCAAGTTTATCCACAGGCTCCTTCAGGTTTTTTGTGAGCAACCAGAACAGTTTCCACACCCACCATTTCAGGAGGAACAATGACCTCGCACGACAGATTGGCTCACGCCTTGCGTGAATTGGAATCGACGCTGATGGACGTCGGTTTGTGGGAGGCATCGCAACCCCAACCGTCGGCGTTCGAGAGCCAGCAGCCATTTTGCGTCGATACCATGTCGATGCCGCAATGGTTGCGCTACGTCTTCATCGCGCGGCTCCAGGCGCTGGTCGATGCCCGTGCCACCTTGCCCGCGACTTGCGCCGTCGCCCCGGCGATGGAGGTCTGGCTCAAGGACGAGCCGGCCTCGACGAGGGATCCGGTAGTGCGTGAGCTTGCCAACGTCGATCTTATCGTCACCCAGGCATGATCGATCGCGGTCGAGCCCCGCTGGCCGAATCCGAGGCACAAAAAAACCGGGCCCTTGGGCCCGGTTTCCGATAGCGACTGCCGTTCGCTTAGAAGCGAGCGGTGACACCGGCACCGACGGTGACCGGGTCGAGATCGATGTCGCGACCGCCACTGATGTCGGCGCTGACATCGGTGTACTGAGCGAAGGCGTTGAAGCCGAAGTTGTCGGTCACGTTCAGATCGACACCCAGCTGGCCCGCTGCGCCCCAGGAGTCGTCGACGCTACCGACACCGCTCTCGTCAGAGAACGTGGTGTAGTTGACACCGACGCCAGCATACGGCTGGACGCGAGAATCGAGGCCACCCAGCGGATAGTACTGCGCCATCAGGTTAATCGGGACCTGCTTGAAGGTACCGCCTTCAGCGTGGACCTTGGTTTCAGTCATGGAGCTCAGCTCGACGCCGATCTTGTCGTGAACCATGTAACCCAGGCCCAGGTAGGCGCCCTTGTCGTTGTCGCCGGTATAGCCGGTATCAACGTCTGTCTTGGCTACGCCCAGGCGGCCGTAGAAATCGCCAGCGCCGTAGGCGAATGCAGCTTGAGTTCCGAATGCGCAAGCGCCGGCGACTACCATTGCGGAAAACAGTTTGGTCTTGGTCATGATAAGTACTCCCTTTCTTTCATCATGAAGCCGTGTTACCGGCCTTCACATTCTATGAGACAACGTCGCTATGATAGGAAACGGTGTTTTTTATGTCCAGTAAAATTTTGAAACAGTGTTTTTTTACATTCCGGTAGCGTTTACGCCTGTCTGTGCGCAGTCGCCTTTCTACCGCTAGGATTAGCCTAGACGCTGACGGATGACGTCGCCAACCCAAGGTGGGCCGACGTCATCGACCGAGGAGAAGAGCGCCGTGGAGAGATACCGAAAGGATTGGATGTTGTCGATCGTGGTACCGGTCATGAACGAGGAGGAGGCGATCGACCGGTTTCTACAGGCGGTGGACCGAGAGTTGGGCGATAGACTGCCGGCACTGGAGGTATTGTTCGTCGACGACGGTTCCACCGACGCAACGCTCGAGAGGCTCCGCACGAGTGCGTCCCGGGATCCCAGGGTTCGGGTTCTCTCCTTGACGCGGAACTTCGGCAAGGAAGCTGCCATGACCGCCGGGCTGGATCACGCCCGGGGAGATGCCGTCGTGCCAATGGATGTCGATCTGCAGGATCCCCCTGCGGTGATCCTGGAGTTCATTCGGCTGTGGCAGGACGAAGGGTACGACATGATTTACGGCATTCGTGGCTCTCGAGACGAGGATACCCAGGCCAAGCGGGCCTCCGCCGGCCTTTTCTATCGCTTTTTCAACCGTTTGGCCGAAACGCACATTCCCAGCAATGCAGGGGATTTCCGGCTGCTGGATCGCCGTGTGGTGGAAGCCATCAAGCGGTTGCCCGAGCGCAACCGGTTCATGAAAGGCTTGTTCAGCTGGCCGGGATATCGCTCCATCGGTGTCTATTACGATCGGCCGGCTAGAGAGAGCGGGGAGAGCAAGTTCAATTTCTGGAAGCTGTGGAATTTCGCCATCGATGGTTTCGTCAGCTTTTCTACCTGGCCATTGCGTATCTGGATGTATTTCGGCGCCGTCATCGCCGGACTCGCCTTCCTTTATATTCTCCTCCTCGTCGGGCGCGTGATCGTGGTGGGCAATGATCTGCCTGGCTACGCATCGTTGATGACCGCGATCCTGTTTTTCGGCGGCATGCAGCTGTTGTCCGTCGGTATCCTGGGCGAGTACGTCGGGCGCCTTTTCATCGAGACCAAGCAGAGACCGCTCTATCTGGTCGCCGAGGATAGTCTGATCGATCGGGAGGGGCAGATCGGTGAGGGTAGCAGGGCCTACCACGGGTCTGGCGGCTCGTGAAGCGCCGGCTCAAGCGTGAGGCGAAGACGGCTGCCCGGTTCGGGCTGGTGGGCGGTGTGGCGACGGCCGCGCACCTGACGATTGCGGCCATCCTCAGCGCCCTGTGGCCGGAGCTGTCGGAATTCTTGGTCAATCTGTGCGGCTTTCTGGTTGCCTTCCAGATATCGCTGATCGGCCACCGACGCTTGACGTTCCGGCGCCGGGGGAAGGCCAGGCGCTTCTTCACCCTGGCCTTACTGGGGTTCGTTCTCAATAACGGTGTCCTCGCCATGCTGCTGGCTTCGACCCGAGTGTCCGGATTCTGGGCCATCGGCATTGCCACGCTTACCGTGCCAGTGATTACTTACGTCGGCTCACGATTGTGGGCGTTTCGCGAGCATCACCACTGACAATCGGTAATTCTTGGGCGCGGGCGCGGGCGCGGGCGCGGGCGACGGCGATGCCGGGACCGATTGGCGGTTCGGGTTGCTACTCACGATCGCGATTGTCCGTGTGATGGCAGGCACGAAAAAGGGCTCCCTCAGGAGCCCTTGATCTTGGCGTTCGAGCCATGCTCAGCGCGTGATCTGGCGATACTCGCCGGCGTCGCTGGTCATGCGGCTCACCACCACGATGGCGAGGAAGGAGGCGATGAAGCCGGGGATGATCTCGTAGACGCCGGGGCCGCCCAGGAACGAGTTGCTGAAGCCCAGCGCGATCCACACGATTACCGTCACCGCACCCACCACCATGCCGGCGATGGCGCCGGCGCCATTGGTTCGCGACCACATCAGCGACAGCAGGATCAGCGGGCCGAAGGCGGCGCCGAAGCCGGCCCAGGCGTTGCTGACCAGGCCCAGCACCTGGGAGTCGGGATTGGAGGCGATGATCGCTGCCACCAGGCCCACCGCGACCACGCTCAGACGACCAATGGTGACGGTCTCCTTCTCGCTCGCCTCCTTGCGCAGGAACAGGCGGTAGAAGTCCTCGGTGAGCGACGAGGAGGCCACCAGCAACTGGCTGGAAATGGTGCTCATGATCGCCGCCAGCAGCGCCGCGTAGAGGAAGCCGGTGATCAGCGGATGGAACAGCAGGTTGGAGAGGATGATGAAGATCGTCTCCGGGTCCTGCACCTCGAGGCCGTTGCGAATCGCATAGGCGCGGCCGAAGATACCGACCGAGATCGCGCCGACCAGCGAAATGAACATCCAGGTCATGCCGATGTTACGTGCCGTGGGCACGTCCTTGACAGAGCGGATCGCCATGAAGCGCACGATGATGTGCGGCTGGCCGAAATAGCCCAGGCCCCAGGTGACCGCAGAGAGCCAGCCGACGATGGTCAGCCCGTCGGTCCAGGAGAGCAGCGTGGGGTCTACCTGATTGAGCGTCTGCTGGGCCTGGCTGAATCCGCCGCCGCCCTCGCCGAAGAGCACCACCGCGGGCATGATCACCAGCGCCAGCATCATGATGCAGCCCTGCACGAAGTCGGTCATGCTCACCGCCAGGAAACCGCCGACCACGGTATAGACCAGCACCACCCCGAGGGTGAGGATCACGCCAGTGGCGTAGTCGCTCAGCCCGCCGATGTCGATGACGCCGGAGAAGGCGCTCTCGAACAGCTTGCCGCCGGCCACCAGGCCCGAGGCGGTGTAGACCGAGAAGAACACCACGATGACGATGGCCGAGACCGTGCGCAGCGACAGCGCGCGGGTCGGGAAGCGGTTGGCCAGAAACGCCGGAATGGTGATGGCATTACCGTAGTGAACGGTCTGCTCGCGCAGCCGTGGCGCGACCAGCAGCCAGTTGAAGAAGGCGCCGACGAACAGGCCGATTCCGATCCAGGCCGAACCCAGGCCGGAGACGAACATCGCCCCGGGCAGGCCCAATAGTAACCAGCCACTCATGTCCGAAGCGCCGGCCGACAGGGCTGCGACCTGGGGACTGAGCGTTCTCCCGCCCAGCATGTAATCCTCGGAAGTGGCAGTGGAGGTGCGCATGGCGTAGAGGCCGATGGCGATCATGAGCACGAAGTAGGCGATGAGGCTTATCCAGACACCGATAGCCATGAGGACGTCTCCTTTCTCTTAGTTATTAGATGTCACCGGCCCGGACAGGATGCCGCCGGGCCTGGAGTGTGCACGCGGCCCGGAGCGACGGCGGCTCGCGCTGCGGATGGCTGGCGAGGGGGCGTTGGCCCACTGTTGGTATTGTTTTCGATCATGCAGAACTTCCTTCAGCTTGTTGTCGTTGATGACGAGCGGGTATCACTCGTCTCCCATCGCTAGCAGCGAAGCATTCCCGCCCAGCGCAGCCGTGTTGATGGTGCGTGTCTTCTCGGTGGCGAAGCGTAACAGGTAGTGTGGCCCCCCGGCTTTCGGACCGGTACCGGAGAAGCCCTGGCCACCGAACGGCTGCACCCCGACGACGGCGCCGATGATATCGCGGTTGACGTAGACGTTGCCGACACGGATACGGCTGGCGACATGCTGAGTGAAGCTTTCGTTACGGCTGTGGACACCGAACGTCAGGCCGTAGCCCTTGGCGTTGATGGCGTCGATGACGTCTTCCAACTGGTCGGCGCGATAGCGGGCGATGTGCAAGAGAGGCCCGAACTGCTCCGCTTGCATCGATTCGATGCCGTCGATGGCGAAGGCCATGGGCGCCACGAAGGTGCCGTTGCCGGTCTGTGCCGGATCGAGCTTGGCTTCGGCGAGCAAGCGCCCCTCAGCCTTCATCTTCTCGATATGGGCGAGCAGTCCTTCGCGAGCCTCCTCGTCGATGACCGGGCCGACATCGGTGCCGAGATCACGGGGATCACCGATTCGCAGCTCTTCCATGGCCCCACGCAGGATCTCGATGACGCGATCGGCAATGTCTTCCTGCAGGTAGAGAACGCGGAGGGCGGAACAGCGCTGGCCGGCACTCTGGAACGCCGAGTGGACGACATCCGCGACGACCTGCTCGGGCAGGGCGGTGGAGTCGACGATCATCGCGTTCATGCCGCCGGTCTCGGCGATCAACGTAGGCAGGGCGGCATTCTCTCTCGCGGCCAGTGCCCGGTTGATAACCTGCGCGGTATCGGTGGAGCCGGTGAAGACCACGCCAGTAATGCGTGGGTCGCTACTCAGCACGCTACCCACGGTGGGGCCGTCGCCCGGTAGCAGCTGGACCACGTCGCGCGGCATGCCGGCCTCGAACAGCAGTTCGATCACTCGGTTGGCGACCAGCGAGGTCTGCTCGGCGGGTTTGGCCAGCACGCTGTTGCCGGCCACGGCAGCCGCCACCAACTGCCCGGTGAAGATTGCCACCGGGAAGTTCCACGGGCTGATGGCGGCAAACACGCCCTTGCCGCTCATCGTCAGCTCGTTGGATTCACCGGTCGGCCCCGGCAGGACGGTTGGTTCGGCGAACAGTTCGCGGGCGCGGGCGGCATAGTAGCGGCAGAAATCCACCGCCTCGCGAATCTCGTCGACGCCATCGGTGAGCAGCTTGCCGCCCTCGCGTGAACAGAGCGTCATCAATTCCGGCAGATGGGTTTCCATCAGATCCGCGTGACGCTCGAGAATGGCCGCGCGCTCGTCGACCGGCGTCTCGCTCCATCGGGGAAAGGCTTTCCAGGCGATATCGACGGCCTGTTGGGCCTGCTCGCGTGTCGCCCACTGCACGCTGCCTACCGGCTGGCGGCGGTCGTAGGGGCTGGTGACTGGCTGACGCTGGCTGTCGTCGTCGGCGATGTCGATGCCCAGCAGCGGCTTGGCGTGATATTCCCGGTCCATGAACTCCGCCATGCGGTCGATGAGCGGCTGGTATTGACTGCTGATGTTCAAGTTGACGCCTTTGGAGTTCTTGCGTGCCGGACCGTAGATGTCCTTCGGCAACGGAATTTTGGGATTGGCGAAGGTCGGGTAGGGCTTGAGCGTGGCGATCGGATGGACGCATAGAGACTCGACCGCCACCCGCGGATCGACCAGCTGGTGGACGAATGACGAGTTGGCGCCATTTTCCAGCAGCCGGCGGACCAGGTACGGCAGCAGGTCCTTGTGTGCGCCAACGGGTGCATAGATGCGGCAGTAGGTGCCCTGCGGGGCTCGCTTGAGCGCCGCGTCGTAGAGCGCCTCGCCCATGCCATGAAGTCGCTGGAACTCGAAGGCGCGATTCGCGTCGTTGGCCAGTTCGAGAATACTCGTGATGGTGTGGGCGTTGTGCGTCGCGAACTGGGGGAAAATGCGGCCGCGGGTATTGTCGGAGAGCAGGAACTGGGCGCAGGCGAGGTACGCCACATCCGTGCAAGCCTTGCGGGTATAGACCGGGTAGCCATCGACGCCGAGCTTCTGCGATTCCTTGATCTCGGTATCCCAATAGGCGCCCTTGACCAGCCGCAGAGGGATCTCGTCGCCCTGCTGATCGGCCAGGCGATTGATGTAGTGCAGTACCGGCAGGCAGCGCTTGGCATAAGCCTGAACCACCAGGCCGAAGTGGCCCCAGCCACGGCAGACATCACTTTCGAAAACCGCGCGGAAGACCTCCAGCGAGAGTTCGAGACGGTCCACCTCTTCGGCGTCGACGGTCAGCGCCACATGGCGCTCCCGAGCCAGTTCCACCAACTGCTTGACGGTGTCGACCAGTTCCTCGAGCACCTGGGTGCGACGACCGAACTCGTAGCGTGGATGCAGTGCGGAGAGCTTGATCGAGACAGACGGGGCCGGCGTGCTGGCGTCCAGCTTGAGGCTGGTTTCACCGACCTGGCGGATTGCCGAGGCGTAGTCGTCGAAATAGCGCTTGGCGTCCTGACGGGTGCGGGCCGCTTCGCCCAGCATGTCGTAGGAGTAGGTGTAGCCCTTGTTGAACAGCGGCTTGGAGCGCTTCAAGGCTTCATCGATGGTGCGGCCCAGCACGAACTGCTGGCCCATGATCTTCATCGCCTGGTACATGGCGCTGCGAATCACCGGCTCGCCCATGCGATTGACCATGCGGTTGATGAAATTGGCGGGCTTGCCCTCTCTTGGCTTGTCCAGCTGGATGACGTTGCCCGTCATCAGTAGACCCCAGGTCGAAGCGTTGACGAACCACGACTCGCTCTGTCCCAGGTAGCGCTTCCAGTCGGCGACGCCTAGCTTGTCCTCGATCAGTGCATCAGCGGTGGCTTTGTCGGGGATACGTAGCAGCGCCTCCGCCAGACACATCAGCAGCACGCCTTCCTGGGTGTCGAGACTGTACTGCTGGAGGAGTTCGTCGATGGAGTCGACGGCGGTGTCCATGGTGCGAACGTCGCGGACCAGTTGCGCCGTCTTGTCGCCGATGCGCGCGAAATCCGTCTCGTCGGCGTCCAACATGGCGCAAAGCTGTTCGAGGTAGGCGTTCTCGTCAACCACATAGTGGTCGCTGATCCTGGCGAACAGCGTCTCCAGCGAAGTCTGCCAGGTAGCGGCATCCAGCATTTGGTCGGCTTTTAGCATTGTTTAACCCCGTGATAATCGGCGTTGGCGGTGATGCCCGCTTGCCGGAAGCGTACGGTGAACTGCGCCAAGGGATAGGCGTGGTGGCTGACTCTATCGTGAAACAGGTGGGCGGTACTTGCCAATTATCCGGGGGAATTTGCGAAAAAGGCCGGCTTGTCGCGCTAACGGGAGGGGCGTCGCAGCTGCATGGGCGGATGGCCATAGCGACGACGAAAGGCATTGCTCAGGGCGCTTTGATTGGCGAATCCCGTGCGTTCCGCGATATCCGCCAGCGGCATGTCGGTCAACGTTGTCAATTCACGGGCTCGGTTCAAACGCAGCCGCATCACGAACTGATAGGGAGTGATGCCGGTCTGTTCGCGAAATCGTTCGGCGAAGTGCGCCTCGCTCAGACAGACCAGGCGGGCCAGGTCAGAGACGCTCAGGCGTCGGTCCAGCCGTTCCAGAACGAACTGCTCGAGCCGTTGAACGTCGAGTGATCGGCTTGCTCGCTTGGCCAGCGAGGAGGAGCCCAGCGGCGCGTTCATGCGGGCGTGCAGTGAACTGAGCAGAGTGGCGACCAGCAGATCCCCGGGTGCGTGGCTGGCTTGACCCATCTCGTTGACCAGGAACTGCAGGTAGTGCTGTAGCGATTCATCGAGAGAAAAGTACCCCGGTCTATCGAACAGGGCTCTCGATCGCCGATTCATGCCGGTCAGGGCAGAGGCATCGTCCGGCAGGTCGATGATCAACTGGCGGTTATCCCCGATGCCCTCGTAGTAATGTTCGATATTGGCAGGCACGAGGCAGCCCGAGAGTGGCGCAACGACACCTCCCTGACCGGCGATCTCGAATTCCGCGTAACCAGACAGCCCGATCACGAGCTGGTGATAGTCGTGGTGATGGTGCTGGATGGCGTTGTCGAGCGGCGCCAGCCGGATGGTATCGGTCATGGCGTTCGTCGCGGCATGGCGGGATCAGGCATGATACTCACTTCCTTGGAGTGCCTGATGGGCAGCCAGGTGATCGCGCAGCGCCACCAGCTCTTCCCTGCCTTTACGAGAGAAGAGCGATCCCCCCTGGGCCGCCTGCCACGGGCGGCCGTGGGTTTCCATCAGGTGCTGGCTGCGGCGGCGCAGGTTTTCCAGGTAGGCATCGTGCCGGATCGGATAGCCGATCAAGGTGTGCCAGCGTGTTTCGCTGGCTCGGTTGTCCAGCACCGCGTCGAACAGGTCGAGAAGGTCCTGTGGCTGGGTTCGATAACGGGGGGTGCGCGAAAGCATCAGCGCCGCCACGGTGGCCAGACTGATCAGCAGGCAGACGAGAAAGACCACGAAGAATAGTGGCATGCAGAGGCTCCGGGGCGCGGCAGTCGGCACAGTTTACCATGCTGGCGGCGGCGCCCAAATGTTGCTGACACGGCGCTTGGCGAGGCGTGTCCAGCTCGATGTCGATCGCGAGTAGGTCAACGACAGGTCGAGCTGGAGAAAATGGAGCCGCCCGGGTGTCATGAGGTCGTCATGCTGGCTGATCGATCTCTGGGGGGGGCGATAGCCATCGACAGGAGGGAGCGGACTTGGCGGTGATCGCGCATATCGCCGCCACCTGGATAAAAAAACGCCGCGCTGGGCGCGGCGATAACGATCATTACAGTAAGCTCGAGAATCCCTGTAGCGACTGCTATTCAGTATCTCTTGATCGTTATGAGTCGTTATCGGCGAAAAAGTTCCTTGACGCGAACGAGACCGCCGAGTAGCTCTCGCTGAAGCGGGTGGTCGCGCCGGTCAAGGCAACGCTCTGGCGCCGGAGGCGGCGGGTATGTTGGCGTCCCACTGCCTGACTTGGCCGTTCTCGGCTACCCAGAACACCATGACGCCCTGGCGTAGGCAGAACTCCTTCATCCCGGCCATACGGCGGCGAAAGTCGGTGGTGTCGGGGAGCGCCAGCGATACCTGCGCCGTCTCGTCAGGCATTTCGCTGTCCTGGATGAGATAGAAAAAGGCTTGGGTGATCTCCATCCAGGAGTCCTGGCCGACATCCAGGCTGAATTCTCCCCGGCAGTCGACGATCAGGCGCCTCTGTCCGAAAACGGACGTGGCTTCGAGGTCGATTTCCGGTCGAGTGCCCAGTCGGCTGGGCCCACATCGATAGCCGTTGCTGGCGAGCCAGTGGGACATCGCCTGGACGACATGAGTATGAGTTATTGATGCCATCGTTTTTGTCATGAGTTTAATTAATGTTATGAAATGACGCGATTAGCTTCTGGTTTGATATTTCAATGATAAGATTAACATAGACTCGTTCCCGGATAGATGCATAGTTCGTATAGGGTCACTCCTGTTCTGCATGGTCTGACACGAACAGCGATTTCGTCTGTGAGTGGCGCCTTGTCTATGGTTTTTCAGTGACTTCTGGCGCCATGGCTATGGTTTGTGCCCGTTCAGTGGGGGATCGGGGAAAACAGAAATATGCCAAGTGATTGCTTGGGTCAGTGACCGAAGTTCGCCATTCCACGTAGTTAAGATACTTCTGTTTTAATATTAAAGTTCTAGTTTGATACGAGCGTTCGACAACGGTTGCCCGATACGCCGCGGCGGCGTAAAGAGCCCGCGGCTCGAGGCGTCATCTATCGATCAGTCAAAACCGGCGCGGTATTCACCGGCACACCTGCAAGAATATTGCCGGCCAACGGTTCCCATACCGCAGGCTTGCGTGAATAATCGCAGACCAACCCCATTAGACTAAAGTAGGAGGCGGCCGTGGCTGACGCTCACTCGACCGACACAGCAAGGCCTTCCCGACGGTATGCGTTACTGATCGAAATGGCGCTGGCCGTGGGAGGATTCGCCATTGGCGTGGGCGAGTTCACCATCATGGGTCTGATGCCGGATGTGGCCAAGGCTTTGAACATCTCCGAGCCGCAGGTGGGCAATGTCATCAGTGCCTACGCGCTGGGCGTCGTCGTGGGGGCGCCATTGATCGCCGTCATGGGATCGCACTTCTATCGGCGCCATCTTCTGCTGATGCTGATGGCATTTTTTGCGCTGGGCAATATCGCCAGCGCCTTGGCACCGGACTATCACACCTTGATGATCTTCCGGTTCATCTCCGGACTGCCTCACGGCGCCTATTTTGGCGTCGCCTCTCTGGTCGCGGCCTCGCTCGTGCCCTCGCACAAGCGGGCTCAGGCGGTGAGCAGGGTCATGTCCGGATTGACTATCGCCATGCTGATAGGCAATCCGCTTGCGACCTGGCTGAGCCAGATGCTGAGCTGGCGTCTGGCCTTTGCCCTGGTCGGTGGTATTGCCGTCTTGACGGTCATTCTGGTGTTCATCTACCTGCCATTGAACCGAGACGAGAAGCGTAACAGCCCAGCCCAGGAGCTCACCGCGCTCAAGCGTTCTCAAGTCTGGTTGACGTTGGGTATCGGCGCGATCGGCTTCGCCGGCATGTTCTGTGTCTTCAGTTACCTGGCCCCGGTCCTCGTCAACGTGACGCAGGTATCGCCGTACTGGATTCCCGTGGCCCAAGCGGCGTTTGGCGCTGGCGCCATCATCGGCAATATCGTCGGCGGCAGGCTATACGACCGCATGCAGCTCAAGGGGGTTGGCTGGTTGCTGGTCTGGTGCATCGCCATCCTGCTGCTCTTTCCGCTGGCGGCGCAGTCGCTATGGTCGATTCTGCTGATCTGTGTGGCGGTCGGTACCATGGTATCGCTGTCCCCGGCGCTGCAGACACGCCTGATGGATGTGGCAGCGGATGCCCAGACGCTGGCTGCCGCTTCCAATCACGCCGCTTTCAATGTGGCCAACGCGCTGGGGCCATGGCTCGGCGGCATGGCCATCGGCGCCGGACTGGGATGGACCGCGACCGGCTACGTTGGGGCGGCAACGGCGGCAGCGGGGCTGGTCGTGTTCTTCTTCGCCTATCGCCAGCAGCGCCGGTACGGTTGAGTGCGGAGGGATCGAGTCGAATCGTTGAATCGGAGAGGGGCCTGACCCGGCAGGGTCAGGCCCCTCAATAGCGATATACGGGGGTCAGGCGATCTCGGTGACCGCGGCCGAGGGGGCAGGGAAAGGAGTGCATGCATCCTCGCTAGGGCAGCGTTCGCACTTGATACTGACTGCCGCCTGCTCTTCTGCGTCAGGGGATGTCACTGGTAGCGGCTGCTCGTGGCCACAAGCACGACAGCATGCCATCAATGAACTCTCGGTTTGCTTGACCGTGAACATTTCCATCGGGTTCTCCTTAACCATGACGTGCGGCGCGTACTCGGCACTGCGCCCGTAAATCTTGTACGACTATAGTCTGACGTCAACTGTATAGCCGAGCACGGAAAATGCAAGATCGGTCAGTATCTCAGGGGCTGGGGGCCTCCCCATGGCAGCGGCGATACGAACGGAACGTCGAATGCCGCCAGTGTGCCGATCCGCTCGGGATTACGCCTGAACCCGTGCATCGTTTCGTCGCTTTTCTCCGTAGCGCGAGCCTGGGCCTTCAATCGCTCGTCGATCAGCCGGCCACTTTCCTGGCGGTGAGGGGCGGCTGTCATTGACGGCTCCAGCGTGCCCTGATGTAGCCGACGATGCGAAACGGCGGGTGGCGAACGCTCTCCACGGTCACACCGTGAAGCTGCTCTCCGCTGACGCGCATTCTGCCGGAGGCCAGATGCTCGAGATATTGAATCTGCAGAATTCCTTCCCGCTCCAGCAGATAGAGACCGTCCTGCTGAAACTTGTCGCACGGCAGGACGGCGGCCAGATCCCCCTCGAATAGGAAATCGAACGATTCGTTTTCTGCTGGCGTCACCAGATGACAATCCTGAGTCAGCAGTTGCAGCGTGGACATCGCGTCCGGCTCCGCTGTCTGTTGCTCCCAGGGAGCCGCCAGGTGCGAATGGAGGCTCAAGACGGCTCGATTCGACATCTGTGAGTCGACCGCCATCGCATTGAGGACATCGTCGTCGAGGAGCTGCTTGATCGAACAGTTCAGTGCCGAGGTGAGCGCCACGAGACGCTCATGGCCGATCTGCTTGATGGTACCTGACTCCCAATAGGAAATCGTGACGTCAGAGACGCCCACCCGTCTTGCCAGTGCAGCCTTGCTCATTCCTGCCTGAAGGCGGAGTTGTTTGATTCGTGGTCCTAACCCGTCCATCCATGAATCTCGCCTGCGTATTGGTGCTGTGAGGATATCCACTCATTGCCGAAGTATGTTTCGGGTTGCGAGCTTGTTGTCATATGTTTGTCTAATTTTCCGATCAAAGCGTTGGCTCGAAGCAGTGAATCGTCAAGCCATAATTTCATTGCCTCGGTGTTTTCCAGTCCTCAGTGCTCGTTCCTCTACAACGCAGGGTAGGGCAGCTAGCGCTGCAGCCTGCCCTCGGGAAGGCGTACAATCACAGCGCTCGTTCATCAACGGAATGGAATTCATGACGGTACGCACGCGCATCGCGCCTTCACCGACAGGCGATCCCCACGTCGGGACGGCTTACATCGCACTCTTCAATCTCTGCTTCGCTCGCCTGCACGGCGGGCAGTTCATTCTGCGAATCGAAGATACCGATCGCCAGCGCTCCACCGCCGAGTCGGAGAAAATGATTCTCGACTCCCTGCGCTGGCTGGGGCTGGACTGGGATGAAGGGCCGGACATCGGTGGACCTCACGGCCCTTATCGGCAAAGTGAACGAGGCTCCATCTATGCTCAGCATGCCGAACGACTGCTCGAGGACGGGCATGCCTTCAAATGCTACCGCACCAGCGAAGAGCTGGACGCTCTGCGTGAAGAGCGAAGGGCGGCGGGGCTGCATCTGGCGTTGAAGCCTCACGACCTGGCGCTGGACCCCGAAGAACAGCGCAGGCGGGAAGCGGCCGGTTACCCCTACGTCATTCGACTGCAGGTGCCTTCCGAAGGTGTCTGTGTCGTCCAGGACATGCTTCGTGGGCAGATAGAGGTCGATTGGGCGCAGGTCGACGCTCAGATTCTCATGAAGTCGGATGGCATGCCGACCTACCATCTGGCCAATGTGGTCGACGACCATCTGATGGGGATCACCCACGTCCTCCGGGGAGAAGAGTGGATCAATTCCGCTCCCAAGCATCAATTGCTGTACGAATATTTCGGCTGGCCGATGCCTGAGCTATGCCACATGCCGTTGCTGCGCAACCCGGACAAGTCGAAGTTGTCCAAGCGCAAGAATCCGACCTCGATCAACTACTACCGCCGGATGGGGTTCCTGCCGCAGGCGGTCACCAACTATCTCGGGCGGATGGGATGGTCGATGCCGGACGAGCGCGAGAAGTTCAGTCTCGACGAGATGATGGCTCACTTCGACCTTCAGCGGGTCTCGTTGGGTGGCCCGGTTTTCGATCTCGACAAATTGAGCTGGCTCAACGGCGTCTATATCCGCGAGGACCTGGACGATGCGGCGCTCCTGGAAGCGTTGCGCGAGTGGGCGTTCAACGAGGCGTATGTCGGACAGATCCTGCCCCAGATTCGCCCGCGGATCACCACGCTATCCGATGCGATGCCGCTGGCCGGCCATTTCTTCGCCGGCCTGCCCGAGATCGACGAGAAGAGCTTCGACGGCGTCAACCTCGAGCGCGAGACGCTGGTGACGCTGCTGCAGTTCTTGGTGTGGCGGCTGGAGAGTGTGGCGTACTGGGAGAAGGATGCACTGCTGGAGCAGGTCAAGCTGCTGGCGGAGCACTTCGAGCTGAAGATGAAGTCTTTCCTGGCGCCCGTGTTCATCGCGGTGACGGGAAGTTCCCACTCGACATCGGTACTCGATGCCATGGCGATTCTCGGCTCGGATGTCACGCGGGCGCGCCTTCGCCATGCGATCGAGGTGCTCGGCGGTGTTTCCAAGAAACAGGCCAAGCGTCTTGAGAAGCAGTATCGCGAGCTGTAACTCGATACCAGCCATGTCAGGGCGGTTCGATTTTTTCTGTGTAAAGCGTTGACTTATCAGTGGGATGGCCGTATATTTCGCCCCGTTCTTGGAACGGGGCCTTAGCTCAGCTGGGAGAGCGCAACACTGGCAGTGTTGAGGTCAGCGGTTCGATCCCGCTAGGCTCCACCACAAGAACTGACCTTCGCGTCGTCTTCAGCGTCCCATTCGTCTAGTGGTCTAGGACACCGCCCTTTCACGGCGGTAACAGGGGTTCGAACCCCCTATGGGACGCCACTTCTTCCTTCTCTAATTTCTCTTACCGATATCCAGCTTCGTGAGTTTCTGTGGCTGTTGATAACTGATCGGTATCGATCCCTCCAGGCTTGACATTCTGCCGGCTTTTCCACCGTGCGCGATTCGCTACCCCCTTGACGCCGCTAACTTACTGAAAATAGGTAAATGAAAATTTTACCTATTAAAATCAATGGTTTAGTTGTGGTTAAAAATTAAGCAATCTGTTGGCAGGGCGCTTCTGGAGGCGGTTTGGTGACATTATCGAGGGGTTTTTAACAGGCTTATCCACAGGAAGTGTGGAAATCTTCGCCGTCCGTGGGGCGGGCATGAAAAAGCCGCCGGTCATTCCGGCGGCCTTGGGTCGTGTTGCTGGTGCGCTGCCAGGCTACTTCTTCGGGTAATCCCGCTTGTCGTAGCCGGTATAGAGCTGGCGGGGGCGGCTGATCCGGTAGCCGTTGGTGATCATCTCGTTCCAGTGGGAGATCCAGCCAACCGTGCGTGCCATGGCAAAAATCACCGTGAACATGTTGGTTGGAATACCGATGGCCTTGAGGATGATCCCGGAGTAGAAGTCGACGTTGGGATAGAGCTTGCGCTCGATGAAATATTCGTCCTCCAGCGCGATCTGCTCCAGGCGCTTGGCGATCTGCAGTTGTGCGTCGTCGCCGACTCCCAGCTCTCCGAGGACCTCGTCGCAGGTCTCCTTCATCACCTTGGCGCGGGGGTCGAAGTTGCGGTAGACCCGATGGCCGAAGCCCATCAGCTTGAACGGGTCGTCCTTGTCTTTGGCCTTGTCGATGAAGCGCTGGATGTTCTCTTCCGAGTCGTCGCCAATCTCGTCGAGCATCGCCAGTACCGCCTCGTTGGCGCCGCCATGTGCCGGCCCCCAGAGTGCGGCGATGCCGGCGCTGATGCAGGCGAAGGGGTTGGCGCCGGTGGAGCCGGCCAGGCGCACGGTGGAGGTCGAGGCATTCTGCTCATGGTCGGCGTGGAGCATGAAGATACGATCCATCGCCTTGGCGATGACCGGATTGACCTCGTAGTGCTCGCACGGATTGCCGAACATCATGTGCAGGAAGTTTTCGGAGTAATTGAGGTCGTTGCGCGGATACATGAACGGCTGGCCGATGTTGTACTTGTGACACATCGCGGCCAGCGTCGGCATCTTGGCGATCAGGCGTATGGCGCTGACGTGACGCTGGTCGGCCTGGGTGATGTCGAGGTTGTCATGATAGAAGGCAGCCAGCCCGCCGACGACGCCGCAGAGAACGGCCATGGGGTGTGCGTCGCGGCGAAACCCCTTGTAGAAGTTGACGATCTGCTCGTGAACCATGGTGTGACGACCGATGGTATCCCTGAACTTCTCGTACTCCTTTGAAGAGGGGAGCTCGCCGAACATCAGAAGATAGCAAAGTTCGACGTAGTTGGAGTTCTCGGCCAGTTGCTCGATCGGGTATCCGCGATGGAGCAGTGTGCCGGCGGCACCGTCGATATAGGTGATGCCGGACTCGCACGAAGCGGTAGCGACGAAGCCAGGATCGTAGGTGAACAGGCCTTCTGCGGTCAGGCTGCGGACGTCGATGACATCAGGGCCGACGGTGCCGGGGTATACCGGCAATTCGATGGTGTTGTCGACACCATCGACCGATAATTTCGCTTTTCTGTCAGCCATGTAGGCCTCCTTTATCGTGACATAAGCCTTTGTCTTTACTGCCTGCAGGCGAAAAAAAGAGTTTGCCCACTATAGATTTCCGCAGGGGTTTGTCAATTCGCCTAGGTCGCGTTGACACCGTGGTTGCGGCGTTCGTCCCGGATTGTAGAAGAGGTGGCGGAGTGCCAGGGCAAGGAATGGCACCGGGGATGCCCGGGCCGAGTCGCCATCATACCCATCGAAGGGGGTGAGCCGACAGCGGCAAAAGAAATTTGGTTCGAGTGTCGACAACCCGCAAGCCGTTGGCGACGGGGGTGGACGGAGATTTTTCCTATGAGCGGCATGTGTGATGATTTGTCATACCGTTACCCAAACCCTATAATCTGCAACCGCACGATATGGCATCGTCAGCCGGTTGGGGCCGCATCGGAACTGCATCTTGCGACCGTGTCCAGCTTCTAAAAACCACCGCCCTGAACGGGCACGACCCGTTTGGGTTAAGAGAGTGTTTAAGAGCCGTGAATAGCAAACGTCCAGTAAACCTCGACCTGTCCACCATCCATTTTCCACTTCCCGCACTCACCTCTATCGCACATCGCATCACCGGCGTCATCCTTTTCGTCGGACTGATCTTCGGCTTCTGGGCGCTGGATGCTTCGCTCTCCTCTCCCGAGGGGTTCGAATCGGTGCGTAACGCGTTGGCGCACAATGTGCTGGCGAAGCTGGTTGCCTGGGGCCTGCTGTCGGCACTTGGCTTCCACTTTGTCGCGGGGATCAAGCACCTGCTGATGGATACCGGCTACGGTGTCGATCTCGAGGGTGGCAATCGCAAGGCGCAGATCACTGTCGTGATCAGTGCCGTTCTGGTGGTTCTGGCAGGAGTCTGGGTATGGTAACCAATATCACGAATCTGGGCCGCAGTGGCTTGTCCGACTGGCTGATCCAGCGGGTTTCCGCGGTGGTGCTGGCGCTCTATGCGCTGTTCGTCGTGGCCTACCTGCTGTTTCATCCGAACCTGGATTACGTTACCTGGAGCGGCCTGTTCTCCCAGACTTGGATGCGCATCTTCTCCTTGCTGGCCTTCATATCCATGGCCGCTCACGCCTGGGTGGGTCTGTGGACGGTTTCCACCGACTATCTCAAGCACACCGGTGTTCGCTTCGCCTTCCAGGCCATCGTGATTCTCGCCATCTTCGTTTTTCTGGTGTGGGGCGTTCAAGTCCTCTGGGGAGCCTGATCCATGTCAACCATGCGTAACCTGACTTTTGACGCCATCATCATCGGCGGTGGCGGTTCCGGCCTTAGAGCGGCGCTCGAGCTGGCCAAATCCGGCAAGAAGACAGCGGTACTTTCCAAAGTTTTCCCGACGCGGTCGCATACCGTTTCCGCGCAGGGCGGCATTACCTGTGCCATCGCTTCCGCCGACCCCAATGACGATTGGCGCTGGCACATGTACGACACCGTCAAGGGCGGCGACTATATCGCCGACCAGGACGCAGCCGAGTACCTCTGCTCGGAGGGGCCGAAGGCGGTATTCGAACTCGAGCATATGGGGCTGCCTTTCTCGCGTTTCGACAATGGACGCATCTACCAGCGCCCATTCGGCGGTCAATCCAAGGACTTCGGCAAGGGCGGTCAGGCCGCGCGCACCTGCGCCGCGGCCGACCGTACCGGACACGCGCTGCTGCACACGCTCTACCAGAACAACCTGAAGAACAACACGGTCTTCCTCGACGAGTGGTACGCCATCGACTTGGTCAAGAATGCCAACGGTGATGTCGTCGGCTGCATCGCGCTGTGCATCGAGACCGGCGAGATCGTGCATGTCAAATCCAAGGCGACCGTGCTGGCGACCGGCGGCGCCGGCCGTATCTATGCCTCGACGACCAATGCCCTGATCAATACCGGCGACGGCATCGGCATGGCGCTGCGCGCCGGGTTCCCGATGCAGGACATGGAAATGTGGCAGTTCCACCCGACCGGCATCTACGGCGCCGGTACGCTGGTGACGGAAGGCTGTCGCGGCGAGGGCGGCTACCTGATCAACAAGGATGGCGAGCGCTTCATGGAGCGCTACGCGCCCAACGCCAAGGATCTGGCCGGTCGCGACGTGGTCGCCCGCTCCATGGTCATGGAGGTTCTGGAAGGGCGCGGCTGTGGCGAAAATGGCGACCACGTCATGCTGAAGCTCGATCACCTGGGCGAAGAGGTGCTGATGAAGCGCCTGCCTGGCATCGTCGAGCTTTCCAAGACCTTCGCCCACGTCGATCCGGTCAAGGAGCCGATTCCGGTCACGCCGACCTGTCACTACATGATGGGCGGGATTCCGACCAACGTGCACGGCCAGGCCATCACTCAGGATGGCGATGGCAACGACCATATCATCAACGGTCTGTTCGCCTGCGGCGAGGCGGCCTGTGTCTCGGTGCACGGCGCCAACCGCCTGGGCGGCAACTCGCTGCTCGATCTGGTGGTATTCGGTCGCGCCGCCGGGATCTATATCGACAAGGCGCTCAGCGATGGCATCGAGTACCTCGACGCCTCGGCGTCGGACATCGAGCGGGCTACCAGTCGGCTGGCGCGCTGGAACGAGTCCAGCGGTGGCGAGTCCGTGCCCGAGCTCAAGGCCGAGTTGCAGAACACCATGCAGAATGCCTTCGGGGTCTTCCGGCAGGAAGACAACATGCAGGAAGGCGTCAAGAAGCTGGCGGAACTGCGCGAGCGCATCGGGCAGGCCCATCTGGGCGACAAGTCCGATGTCTTCAACACGGCCCGTGTTGAGGCCCTGGAGCTGGATAACCTGCTGGAGGTGGCCGAGGCTACCGCGATCGCGGCGCTCGATCGTAAGGAGAGTCGAGGCGCTCACTCGCGCTACGACTATCCGGATCGCGACGATGTCAACTGGCTCAAGCACTCGCTCTTCCATCCGGGCGACAAGACCGTGACCAAGCGTGATGTCAATTTCACGCCGAAGACGGTCGATACTTTCGAGCCGAAAGTCCGTACCTACTAAGGGGGTTGTCAACGATGTCCAATCTGCAGGTTTCCGTTTACCGCTACAACCCTGAAACCGACTCCGCTCCCTATATGCAGGAGTTCCAGATCGATACCCAGGGGCGCGATCTGATGGTTCTCAATATCCTGACCATGATCAAGGATCAGGATAGCTCGTTGGCTTTCCGTCGCAGCTGTCGCGAGGGCGTGTGCGGTTCCGACGGCATGAACATGAACGGCACCAACGGGCTGGCCTGCATCACGCCGCTGTCGGACGTGGTCAAGGACAACAAGCTGGTGCTGCGCCCGCTACCGGGGCTCCCCGTGATGCGCGATCTGGTTGTCGACATGGGGCTGTTCTACAAGCAGTACGAGCGCATGCAGCCGTATTTGCAGAACGATACCGCGGCACCCGCCATCGAGCGTCTGCAGTCGCCGGAGGAGCGTGACAAGCTGGACGGGCTGTACGAGTGCATTCTATGTGCCTGCTGCTCGACGTCGTGCCCGTCTTTCTGGTGGAACCCGGACAAATTCGTCGGTCCGGCCGGTCTGCTGCAGGCCTACCGCTTCCTGGCGGATTCGCGTGACAACGCCACCCAGGCGCGGCTGGCCGAATTGGAAGACCCGTTCAGCCTGTTCCGTTGCCGCGGCATCATGAACTGCGTCGCCGTCTGCCCGAAGGGGCTGAACCCGACTCGGGCGATCGGCAAGATTCGCGAAATGCTGTTGTCCAACGCGACCTGATCGTCAAAGGCGGTATCTACGACTTAAATCGTAGCGCTGGGCTTGTTATCATACCGCCACGCTACCGGCTGCGACCCGATGTCGCAGTCGGCCAGAGCTCAAGATGTCAGCCGGTGCCTCGCGCACCGGCTTTTAACGATCATGAAGACGCCTTGAATGGCATGGTCGTTGACCGTCTCGCGACGGTTCCGGAGTGACGCCGAGGCGCAGCTGCGACCGGCGCCGACAACACCCCATCAGTGTAGGGTGAACGAGAGATGCAAGAAGGCATAATGGAGTTGATGTGGCGCACTTCCCACATGAGCGGCGGCAACGCCCACTATGTGGAAGCGCTCTACGAGCAGTACCTGGATGATCCCGCGACCGTTCCCGATGAGTGGCGCCAAGCTTTCGAGCAGTTGCCACGCCTGGAAGGCTCTCCCTCCCAAGACGTTCCCCTCAGCCCGATACGGGAGCAGTTCTATCAGCTGTCGCGCGAACGTCGCACCCCGGCGACCGCCGCCACCGGCAGTAGCGAGAACCGCAAGCAGGTCAAGGTTCTCCAGCTGATCAACGCGTATCGATTCCGCGGCCATCAGCGCGCAAACATCGATCCGCTCGGCTTGCGCAAGCCCGACACGGTCCCCGATCTCGATCTCTCCTTCCACGACCTGACTCAAGCCGACATGAACACCGAGTTCCAAACCGGTTCGTTCTTTCTTGGCAAAGAGGAAGCGTCACTCAAGGAGATCGTCGAGGCGCTCGAGCAGACCTACTGCCGCTCGATCGGCTGTGAGTTCATGCACATCGTCAATACCGAAGAGAAGCGCTGGCTGCAGCAGCGTTTCGAGTCGGTGCGGTCCAAGCCGAAGTACAGCCAGAGCGAGCGCGAACACCTGCTCGAGCGGCTGACGGCGGCCGAGGGGCTGGAGAGCTATCTCGCTTCCAAGTACCCGGGCACCAAGCGCTTCGGTCTGGAGGGGGGCGAATCCTTCATCCCGATGATGGACGAGGTGATCCAGCGCAGCGGCAATTATGGCGTCAAGGAAGTGGTGATCGGCATGGCCCACCGCGGACGCCTCAACCTACTGGTCAACATCCTCGGCAAGAGCCCGTCGGAATTGATCGACGAGTTCGACGGCAAGAAGCAGATCGAGCAGGGCTCCGGCGATGTCAAGTATCACCAGGGCTTCAGCTCCAATGTCATGACGCCTGGTGGCGAAGTCCATCTGGCACTGGCGTTCAACCCCTCGCATCTGGAGATCGTCTCTCCGGTCGTGGAAGGTTCCGTGCGAGCACGCCAGGATCGCCGCCAGGACGACGACGGCCAGCAGGTCCTGCCGGTGGTGGTTCACGGTGACGCTGCCTTCGCTGGCCAGGGCGTGGTGATGGAAACCTTCCAGATGTCGCAGACCCGCGGTTACAAGACCGGCGGTACGCTGCACATCGTGATCAACAACCAGGTCGGTTTCACTACCTCGCGTGCCGACGATGCCCGCTCCACCGAGTACTGCACCGACATCGCCAAGATGGTTCAGGCGCCGATTCTGCACGTCAATGGTGATGATCCTGAAGCGGTGCTTCACGCGACCCAGGTCGCCGTGGACTATCGCAAGGAGTTCCAGCGCGACGTCGTGATCGACCTGGTTTGCTACCGTCGGCGTGGCCACAACGAGGCCGACGAGCCCTCCGGCACCCAGCCGCTGATGTATTCCAAGATCAAGTCGCACAAGTCGACGCGGACGCTCTACGTGGAGCAACTGATCAAGGAAGGCGTGCTGAACGAGGAGCAGGCCAAGCAGATGGGCGAGCAGTATCGGGACGACCTGCTGGCCGGCAACCACGTCGCCAACGCGCTGGTGAAGCAGCCCAACACCGGCTTGTTCGTCGATTGGACGCCGTATCTGGGGCACGAGTGGAGCGGTGATACCGATACCAGTTGCGATCTCGATCAACTGACCCAGTTGGCGCAGAAGATGAGCGAGATCCCCAACGGCATCGACGTTCAGCGCCAGGTCGCTCGGGTCTACGAGGAGCGTCGCAAGATGCTGGCCGGCAACCAGCCGCTCAACTGGGGATTCGCCGAGACGCTGGCCTACGCCACCCTGGTCGATGCCGGGCATCCGGTGCGCCTGACAGGGCAGGATACCGGTCGAGGCACGTTCTCTCATCGGCATGCCGTGGTGCACAACCAGGCCGACGCCTCGACCTATGTCCCGCTGCAGCATATCAAGGACGACCAGCCCGCCTTCGCCATCTACGACTCCTTCCTGTCGGAGGAGGCCGTCCTGGCATTCGAATACGGCTACGCAACGACCGCGCCCAATTCGCTGATCATCTGGGAAGCCCAGTTCGGCGACTTCTTCAACGGCGCTCAGGTGGTGGTCGATCAGTTCATCTCCTCTGGCGAGTCGAAATGGGCCCGTCTTTGCGGTCTGACGCTACTGTTGCCGCATGGTTATGAAGGGCAGGGGCCGGAGCACTCCTCCGCGCGCCTCGAGCGTTTCCTCCAGCTGTGTGCCGAGCACAACATGCAGGTCTGCGTACCGACCACCCCGGCGCAGATCTTCCATCTGCTGCGTCGCCAGGTGATCCGGCCGCTGCGCAAGCCGCTGATCGTGATGTCGCCCAAGAGCCTGCTGCGCCACAAGGATGCGACCTCGACCATGGAAGAGCTCGCGGAAGGGCGCTTCCAGATGGTCATCCCCGACGTCGGCGAACGGGATCCTCAGCAGGTCAAACGGGCCGTGCTCTGCTCGGGCAAGGTCTACTACGATCTCGCGACCTACCGGTCCGAAAACGAGCGTGACGACACGGCAATCATTCGTGTCGAGCAGCTCTATCCTTTTCCCAAGGACGAGCTATGGGAAGCGCTCAAGACCTATCCGAACCTGGAACAGGTCGTCTGGTGTCAGGAAGAGCCGCTCAATCAGGGCGCCTGGTATCAGAGTCAGCACCATCTGCGCCTGGTGGCGGGTATGGTGCGGGAGGGATTGGATCACAGCCTCAAGTTCGCGGGTCGTCCGGCTTCTGCCGCGCCAGCCGCGGGCTACATGTCTGTCCATGTGGCCCAGCAGAGCCAACTGGTCGACGACGCTTTCAACGCGTAAGACGCCTTGCCGCTGAGACAGGCGCGAGAGAAAAGAGACTAAGGATACGACATGGCTACTGATATCAAAGCGCCGACTTTTCCCGAATCCGTTGCCGAGGGAACGGTCGCCACTTGGCACAAGAAAGTGGGCGACAGCGTCGAGCGCGATGAACTGATCGTCGAGATCGAGACCGACAAGGTCGTCCTCGAGGTGGTGGCGCCCGAGGCCGGTACGCTCTCCGAGATCAAGATCGAAGAGGGCGACACCTGCGAATCCGAGCAGGTACTGGGCGTTCTCGGCGCGGCTTCGGAAGGCGGCAAGAGTGAAGAGAAGCCGGCCGCCGATGAGAAGTCGGAAGGCGAGGAAAAGTCGGGTAGCGAGAAGCCGGCGGCCAAGCCTGCCGCGTCCGGCAAGAGCTTCGAGGTCAAGGCGCCGAGCTTCCCCGAATCCGTGCAGGAAGGCACCGTCGCCAGTTGGACCAAGAAAGTCGGTGAAGCGGTCAAGCGCGACGAAGTTCTGGCCGAGATCGAGACCGACAAGGTCGTGCTGGAAGTCGTCGCCCCGGCCGACGGCGCGCTCTCCGAGATCAAGGTCGAGGAAGGCGAGGTCGTCGAATCCGAGGCACTGCTGGCCGTCTTCTCCGAGGGTGCGGGTGGCGAGGGCGACGGCGGGGCATCCGCTGAATCCGCCGGTGAACGGGACGAGGCTCCCGCCGCCGATGGTGAGGAAGATGCCAAGGTGGATGGCAAGATCCTGGCGCCTGCGGCCCGCAAGCTGGCGGCCGAGAACGATCTCGATGTCAGCAAGATCGAGGGTACCGGCAAGGGCGGTCGGATATTGAAGGAAGACGTGCAGAAGGCGGTCAAGGATGGCTCGGCGAAGAAGTCCGCCAAGCCGGCTGCCACCTCCGCACCGAAAGCGGCTGCAGCGCCGGCGGTCGAGGGCGAGCGTCCCGAGCAGCGCGTGCCGATGAGCCGTCTGCGCCAGACCATCGCCAAGCGCCTGGTCCAGGCCCAGCAGACTGCGGCCATGCTGACCACCTACAACGAGGTGGACATGAGCGCGGTGATGGCACTGCGCAGCGAATACAAGGACACCTTCCTCAAGGCGCACGACGTCAAGCTCGGCTTCATGGGCTTCTTCGTCAAGGCGGCGACCGAGGCGCTCAAGCGCTTCCCCGACGTCAACGCCTCCATCGATGGCACCGACATCGTCTACCACGGCTATCAGGACATCGGCGTCGCCGTCTCCACGCCGCGCGGTCTGGTGGTGCCGGTGCTGCGTGACACCGACAGCATGAAGCTGGCCGATGTCGAGAAGGCGATCGGCGACTTCGGCAAGCGCGGTCGCGAGGGCAAGCTCGGCATCGACGACATGCAGGGCGGCACCTTCACCATCACCAATGGCGGCATCTTCGGCTCGCTGATGTCGACGCCGATCCTGAACCCGCCGCAGACCGCGATCCTGGGAATGCACAAGATCCAGGAGCGGCCGATGGCAGTGAACGGCAAGGTCGAGATTCGCCCGATGATGTACCTCGCCGTCTCCTACGATCACCGCATGATCGACGGCAAGGACGCGGTCCAGTTCCTGGTGGCGATCAAGTCGCTGCTGGAAGACCCGGCGCGCCTGCTGCTGGATATCTGATGACCGGAGCCCGGACGCCTCGCGTCCGGGCCAGCGGATATTCGCACCGTCGCACACGAATTCGAAGACTGAACGTCAAACGAAGCGAACAGGAAACTTTTCATGGCCGATAAATTCGATGTGATCGTCATTGGCGCTGGCCCAGGGGGCTACGTCGCCGCGATTCACGCCGCGCAACTGGGCCTCAAGACAGCCTGCGTCGAGAAGTGGGTCAACAAGGAAGGCAAGACGGTTCACGGCGGTACCTGCCTGAACGTGGGCTGTATCCCCTCCAAGGCATTGCTGGAGACTTCGCACAAGTTCGTCGAGACGCGCGACCATTATGCCGAGATCGGCATCAACGTCGGCGATGTCGCCACCGACGTCAAGAAGATGATGGAGTTCAAGAACAGCGTCATCGCCAAGAACACCGGCGGTATCAGCATGCTGTTCAAGTCCAACGGCGTCACGGCGCTGGAAGGCACCGGCAAGCTGCTCGATGGCAAGAAGGTCGAAGTGACCGGTCACGACGGCAAGACCGAGACCTATGAGGCCGACAACGTCATCATCGCTTCCGGTTCGGTCCCGGTGAATATCCCGCCGGCACCGATGACCGACGACATCATCGTCGATTCCGCCGGTGCGCTGGAGTTCGCCGAGGCGCCCAAGCGGTTGGGCGTGATCGGTGCCGGGGTCATCGGCCTGGAGCTAGGTAGCGTTTGGAGCCGTCTGGGCAGTGAAGTCACCGTGCTTGAGGCGCTGGACACCTTCCTGCCGATGGTCGATCAGGCGATCGCCAAGGATGCCCAGAAACTGTTCAAGAAACAGGGGCTGGACATCAAGATGGGCGCGCGGGTGACCGGCTCCGAGATCAAGGGCAAGGGCAAGTCCCGTGAAGTCGTGGTCCAGTACACCGACAGCGAGGGCGAACAGGAACAGACCTTCGACAAGCTGATCGTCTGTGTCGGCCGTAAGCCCTATACCGAAAATCTGCTCGACGACGGCGCCGGTATCAAGCTCGACGAGCGCGGCTTCATCTTCGTCGACGACCAGTGCCGTACCAATGTTTCCGGCGTCTACGCCATCGGCGACGTGGTGCGCGGCCCGATGCTGGCCCACAAGGCCTCGGAAGAGGGCGTGATGGTCGCCGACATCATTGCCGGGCAGAAGCCGGAGATGAATTACGACGCCATTCCCAGCGTCATCTACACGGCGCCGGAAGTGGCTTGGGTCGGTATCAACGAGCAGCAGGCCAAGGAGCAGGGCATCGAAGTCAAGACCGGTGCCTTCCCGTTCTCGGCCAGTGGTCGCGCACTCGCGAACAACGCGCCGGAAGGGATGGTCAAGGTCATCGCCGATGCCGAAACCGACCGCGTCCTGGGTATCCACATTCTCGGCCAGCACGCCGGTGAATTGATCGCCCAGGGCGTGATCGCCATGGAGTTCGGTTCCAGTGCCGAAGATCTGGCGCTGACCTGTTTTGCACATCCGACGCTGTCGGAAGCGGTGCATGAGGCGGCGCTGGCTGTCGATGGACATGCCATCCACATGGCCAACCGCAAGAAACGCAAGTAAGTCGTTCTTCAGCGTTTCCTGCACTAGGTGCCATTCCCATGGAATGGCACGGGGGCGACGAGCCGATTGACCGGCTCGTTGCCATTCGAGTCACATGCAACCTAATGGCATGAATCGATGAACCTTCACGAGTATCAGGGCAAACAGCTGTTTGCCGATTATGGTCTTCCCGTTTCCAAAGGCTTCGCCGTCGACACGCCGGATGAAGCCGCGCAGGCCTGCAAGAAAATCGGTGGCGACAAGTGGGTCGTCAAGGCTCAGGTTCACGCGGGCGGCCGCGGCAAGGCCGGCGGCGTCAAGCTGATCAAGAGCCCGGAAGAAGCCAAGGCATTCGCCGAGCAGTGGCTGGGCAAGAACCTGGTGACCTATCAGACCGACGAGAAGGGTCAGCCGGTCGCCAAGATCCTGGTCGAGAACTGCACCGATATCGCCAGCGAGCTGTATCTGGGCGCGGTGGTCGATCGTGCCACCCGGCGCGTGGTCTTCATGGCCTCCACCGAGGGCGGTGTCGAGATCGAGAAGGTCGCCGAAGAGACGCCTGAGAAAATCCTCAAGGCCGAGATCGACCCGCTGGTCGGCGCGCAGCCGTACCAGGCACGCGAGCTGGCTTTCCAGCTTGGCCTGAACAAGGATCAGATCAAGCAGTTCACCAAGATCTTCCTGGGGCTCTCCAAGCTGTTCCACGACAAGGATCTGGCGCTTCTCGAGATCAACCCGCTGGTGATCACCGACGAAGGCAACCTCCACTGCCTCGACGCCAAGATCAACCTCGACGCCAATGCCATGTATCGCCACCCGGATCTGCAGGCGATGCGTGACCCGTCCCAGGAAGACGAGCGCGAGGCCCACGCCCAGGAGTGGGAACTCAACTACGTCGCCCTCGACGGTAACATCGGTTGCATGGTCAATGGCGCCGGTCTGGCCATGGGCACCATGGACATCGTCAACCTCAACGGTGGCAGCCCGGCCAACTTCCTCGACGTCGGCGGTGGTGCGACCAAGGAGCGGGTGGCGGAAGCGTTCAAGATCATTCTCTCCGACACCAACGTCAAGGCCGTGCTGGTCAACATCTTCGGCGGTATCGTGCGTTGCGACATGATCGCCGAAGGCATCATCGGTGCCGTCGAGCAGGTCGGCGTCAACGTGCCGGTCGTGGTGCGTCTGGAAGGTAACAACGCCGAGCTGGGTGCCGAGAAACTGGCCTCCAGCGGTCTGAACATCATCGCTGCTACCAGCCTGACTGACGCGGCTCAGCAGGTCGTCAAAGCGGCGGAGGGCAAGTAATGAGTATCCTGATCGACAAGAGCACCAAGGTCATCTGCCAGGGCTTCACCGGTGGCCAGGGGACTTTCCACTCCGAGCAGGCGATCGCCTACGGCACCAACATGGTCGGTGGTGTCACGCCGGGCAAGGGCGGCCAGGAGCATCTGGGCCTGCCGGTGTTCAACACCGTCAAGGAAGCGGTCGAGAAGACCGGCGCCGAGGCGTCCGTCATCTACGTCCCGGCCGCGTTCTGCAAGGACTCGATCCTCGAAGCCGCCAACGCTGGCATCAAGCTGATCGTCTGCATCACCGAAGGTATCCCGACGCTGGACATGCTCGACGTCAAGGTCAAGTGTGACGAGCTGGGCGTGCGCCTGATCGGCCCGAACTGCCCCGGCGTGATCACCCCGGGTGAGACTAAGATCGGCATCATGCCGGGTCACATCCACAAGCCGGGCCGTGTCGGTATCGTGTCGCGCTCCGGCACCCTGACCTACGAAGCGGTCAAGCAGACCACCGATCACGGTTTCGGCCAGTCCACCTGTGTGGGCATCGGCGGCGACCCGATCCCGGGCTCCACCTTCATCGACATCCTCGAGATGTTCGAGAAGGATCCGCAGACCGAAGCGATCGTGATGATCGGGGAGATCGGCGGCACCGCCGAAGAGGAAGCTGCGGCCTACATCAAGGCCAACGTCTCCAAGCCGGTGGTCTCCTACATCGCTGGTGTGACCGCACCTCCGGGCAAGCGCATGGGCCATGCCGGTGCGATCATCTCCGGTGGCAAGGGCACCGCAGACGAGAAATTTGCCGCGCTGGAAGATGCAGGCGTCAAGACCGTGCGTTCGCTGGCCGAGATCGGCGACGCGCTGAAGGCCGTGACTGGCTGGTAAGCTACGTCGCCATCCTTCGAGGCGTATCGTCTCGGCAACGGCCCGCCAGGGTTACCTGGCGGGCCGTCGTCGTTTTCGGCTGGGATTATTGCTCTGCGAGAGTCTTCTCCTGCGAGAGTCTTGTCCTGCGAGCGATGGGCCTGCCCGTGGTGGCGCCAGCGCGCGTCAGCCAGCCAGTCGAAAGCTGTTACGACCTTCTTGTTTGGCCTCCAGCAGGACACGGTCAGCCCGATTGACCGTATCCAGCGGCGCCTCCACCCTCGAGTGCTCGGCGACACCAATGCTCACGGTGATCGAAACGGGGATGTCGGTCACGGCAAACGTCAGGTTACGCAGATATTCGATGAGCCTGGCGACGATCTGACCCGCCTGCTCGAGAGAGGTGTTCTGCATCAGCAGCACGAACTCCTCGCCACCCCAGCGGCCACAGAGATCCCCCGCACGCATCTGATCGCGCAGCGAGTCGGCCAGGCTGACCAGGATGCGATCGCCGCCGTCGTGGCCATAGCGATCGTTGATCTGCTTGAAATGATCGATATCCAGCATCGCGACGCAAAACGGCTTGCCGCTCTGCGAAGCTTCCACGCCTGCCTGAATCAACTGCTCGTCCATCAGACGTCGGTTGGCCAGGCCGGTCAGCGGATCGTGGGTGGCGGCGGTCTTGAGTGCCTGATTGCGTTCACGCATCAGTTGCTGATAGCGATCCGAGATGCGCGACAGCTTGCGCTCCTTGTTGAGCTGGCGTTCGTACTGCTGCTTGAGACTGGCCAGGTCCGTCTGGGTGAACTGCTGATAGCCGTCGGCGATGTTCAGCAGTCGTTCCAGACGCTTCTGCTCATCGACATGGAGGCGGTAGAGCTGTCCCAGGGCGGCATGCAGGGGGTGGTCCCTGTGATCCGGCGCTGCCAGCAAGGCTTCGATCTGCTCAAGCAGGGGATGCATCGCGCTGGTCACGACGTCGCCTGCTTCGGTTCGATCGCGAATGGGAAGGTGCAGTCCTCGCGGAACTCCTCGGCCAGTTCGGCAATGCGCTCGTTTTCGGCATGGTAGCGCCAGTCGACGCTGACCGGCCTGCCTTGCCGATGGGCGTCTTCGAGAAGATCGAAGATGTCCATCATGGCCTTGACCGAGCTGGTGTTGAGGTAGACCAGTTGCAGCTCGAGCCGCAGCGGCAACCGGTTCTGTTCGAGGAACAAGCCGATCCAGCGGATGATCTGGTCGAACAGTTCGAACGCGTTCTCCGGGTAGGAGTCGCCTTGCATGGTCAGGCATCCCGTCTCCCAGTCACCACGGACGGTGGGTGTCGACTGGGTGCCTGAAATCTGGATATCGGCATTCATGGCGGTCGTCACGATCAAACGGTGGCAGTCAGGCTGAAGAATGCCTGACCGTTGGGCAGCGGTTGGAGGCGGGCTTGCAGCGGCAAGCTCGACTTGCGTGCCATATCGAGTAGCCCCAGCCCGGCACCGCGCGTCGAGTCGGTATCGCGTGGCTGGCGCAACTGGCGTTTGTAGGCTTGCTTGAGTTCGGCCTTGTCGAGTTCGCCGATCTCCTCGATCACCTTGGCCAGTTCGCGGCCATCGTCCGCTTCCACGAGGTTACCGGCGGAAACGGTGTAACGACCCGCGTCGTCTCGCCCCACGGCGACGGTGGCAGTCGCGTCGCGCTCTCCATACTGTCGTCGGCGCGAATAATGGCGGATGTTCTGCGTCATCTCGATATAAATCGCGAAGACATCCATCGACGACGAAAGCGCCGCCTGCTCGCTGTCGAGGTAGTTGCGCAGCGCATTGCCGATCTCCTCGATCAGGCTGCGCGAAATCGGGCCGTTGAAGCAGAGCATGACACGCTGCTGCTGATAGCTCTCCCGCATCGCTAATAGGTCCATGGTCTCTCCGGACGTGAGGTCGAGTATAGAGCGAATGGCTGCTCGAAGGCGGACAGGGTCATGTCGGCCTGCTGCCTGGGTCGGGTTGGAACACCAGCAGGGTGATATCGTCGCGCTGCGGATGAGTACCGCTATACGCCGCCAGCTCTTGTGCGAACGCGGCGACCTGGTCCGTCGGCGTCAGCGTGGCGTGGCGCGTCAGCATCTCGGCGAAGCGTTGGCGGCCGAAGCCGAAGCCGCGCTCGCCTCCCGCCTGATCCAGGAAGCCGTCACTGCAGAGCGTGTAACTCGCCCCGGGTTGCAGGGGCAGCTCGAGGTTGGCATAGCGCATCCGGCGCTTCTGCATCAGCGCCCGGCGCCCGCCAGGATGACATTCGA
This sequence comes from Salinicola sp. CR57, assembly GCF_003206585.1. Lineage (NCBI taxonomy): Bacteria > Pseudomonadati > Pseudomonadota > Gammaproteobacteria > Oceanospirillales > Halomonadaceae > Salinicola > Salinicola sp. CR57. Next base: position 274,193 of record NZ_PZJL01000011.1, on the reverse strand, counting down.
GGCGCTCGCCGTCAGCGACGTGAAGCGCCATCTTGGCGCCGGCGAATCGCATCCGGTGCTGGCGTTCGTCGATCCAGACCAGCCCCATGTCGATGTCGGTGGCGAGGTTGGCGGTGAGCGCTTCGCGCTGCAGCAGCTCGCGACACCGCGCGTCGACGTCATCGAGAATGGCGGCCGGGTCGGCGCCGCCGAGCCGCAGCACGGCATGATCGATGCTCGCCTTGACCAGCATGGTCATCAGCGCACCGGGGACGCCATGGCCTGCGCAATCGATGACTCCCAGCAGGTAGCCGTCCGGCGTGGCGTGGAAGATGAAAATGTCACCGCCGACCTGATCGCGTGGCTGCCACATGACTCCGTAGCGGTTGCCGAGTCGAGCATCCAGATTCTCGCCCGGGAGAATGGCGCGCTGTATCAGGCTGGCGTAGGCGAGCGACGACTCGATCTGGCGATGGGCCTGGCCCATTTCCTGGTTGGTCGCCTCCAGCGCCGCGGTGCGTTGGCGAACGGTGGCTTCCAGCTGCTGGGTATGACGCTCCACCTGCGCCGCCATGTCAGCGAACGCGCGCGACAACTCACCGATCTCATCGCTCCGCTGAACCGGTAGTCGGGAGTCGTATCTGCCGTCGGCGATCGCCTGCGCCGACTGTTTCAGTCGGCGCAGCGGTGCCAGAATCAGGCGCTCGCTGGTATAGATGAAGCCGGTCAACAGCAACACCATGAGCGCGATGGCGCCGAGGCTCAGCGGCCACAGCCAGTGGGTCGCGATCAGTTGGGCGCTTTGCCGATCCAGTTCCGTGACCATCAGCCAGTCGAGTTGGGGAATGTAGCCTACCGAAAGCAGGCGGGGGTGGCCGTCGAGGTGGGCGGTCAGCATGTATACGTCGTCGGGGTCGGCGACGGCGCGCTGGATCACCTCACGGAGCCCGGCGCGCTCGTCCTCGCCACCGAGAAGGGCCGCCAACTGCTGTCCCCGAGCGAGGTCACCGTTGTCCGCTTGCGCATTGAAAGCGATCCGTGATGCATCCGGATAGGCAAGTAACGCCCCCTGACGGTTGACGATCATCGGCGTGATGCCGTGGGCACGGGTACGAATGAACGCATCCAGGAATCGGCTCAGGTCGAGGCCGGTGCCGGCGATGCCCAGCGGCCGCCCGTCGCCGCGGATCACCACGTTGATCCACACCTTGGCTTCCTGCAGTTCGCGGTCAATGTTGACGTTGAGCGTATAGGATTGGCCGCTGGCGATGAGGTGCGAGTACCAGTTGTCGTCGGGGTCGTCCGCGCTCAGTCGGTAACGAGGCTGGCGATCGGTGGGCTCGTCGTCGCTGCTGAAGTAGTAATCCCCACTGGCGTCGACCACGGCGAAGTAGGTGTGATCCACGAACCCCTGGCGATAACTTTCGGCCTCGTCGAAGAAGCGCTGGCGCTTGGCGGGGTCTTGTTCGTCGGCCAGCCAGTCACGGGTAACCGGGGATTGGGCGAAGCGCTCGGCGAGTGCCAGTTCGCGGGAAATCGGCGCCAGGATGCGCTGCATCTGCAGCAGGGTGAAGTTCTCGGCATACGCCTGGGAGAACTGCTGGCGCACCGCGTCGATCGCCAGCCAACCGATCAGCAAGGCGGGTATCAGTGCCACCAGGCAAGCCGTCAATAGCGCGAGCGCTGATTTACCGCGTAATCCCCAACGAACGGCCATGGTCATCCTCGATCGACGATCCGCACGGGGCTTGTGCGACTGTCCGGTGGCGGAGAGTCACAGCGATAGGCGGCGTCATGGAGCCTCGAGCATGGCAGGAATCACACCATGACCAAGCATCGATTAATGTGGATTTACACGCGCTATTGGCGGTTTTGGTGAGGCGCCGCAGGGTCGTGGACCCTGCCGGCCGAGGTTCAGCGCGTCGAGGAGGCGCGCTGCTTGTTCATCATGCGCAGAAACGCTTTGCCTGCCGTGGCAATGAATAGCGGAAAGCCAGCCAGCAAATAGAAATAGTAGGTGACGAAACGCCAGATCAGGACGGCGGCGGCCGCGCTCTGTGCGCCGATCAGCGGCGTCAGCAGGGCCGAGGAGGTGAGTTCTGCACCGCCCGCGCCGCCGGGAAGGAAACTGAGCTGGCCGGCGGCCATGGAAACCATCTGCACCAGGAAAGTCCACGCCCAATCGATGTGCTGGCCGAGCCCCTGGACCACCAGGTAGAGAACGCTGTAACGGATCAGCCAATGCGCGCAGCAGAGCAGGAATACGGCGAGCAATAGCCAGCGCGGCAGCCGCAGCGTCTCTACCAAGGAGTTCCTGAAATGCAACAGGCGGCGGGCAAAGCCGAACCGTGAGCGGCGTTTGACGTTGAGCTTGGCCAGCCAGCGCCCGGTGATATGCATGACCCGCGCGTAGTGGGTCAGTGTCAGCCATAGCAGGACGAGAGCGGTGACCAGCAAGAGCGTGGGTAGTCCGACCAGCCAGCCGAGTTTCAGGTCAACCGCTTCGATCAGCACGTAGAGCGCGACGCCGATCAGGCCGGAGAGGAAGAACAGCAGGTCTGTCAACTGATCGACCGCGAAGATCGCCGATGCCTGAGCCGGACGGACACCGCGCCGGGCCAGCAGACCGAGCAGGGTCAGCGGACCACCGGTACCTCCCGGCGTGGCGCAGATGGCGAACTCGGTGGCCATGACGATGGAGAACGCTCGGATCTGGGAGAGTTTCCCCGCGCGCCCGGCCAGCAACAACCTCAGGCGCAAGGCATTGATGTTCCAGCAGATCACGACCATACCCATCATCAGCAGCAACTGCGAAGTAGGAAATCCTCGCAGTTCGGTGACGATGCCGCGTCCGCCGACCAGGATGGGTATTGCCAGCGCCGCCACTAGGCCCAGCGCGAGTAGCCACAGGATGCGCTTCATGCCGCGGAGCGATCCTTGTTCGCCGGTCCGGCGAGATTGGCTGAGGCGGGATCGGGGGCCTGGTCGAGCCAGGCCTGCTTGGTCAACGGCTGCCTTCCCGTCTCCAGCAGATGCTCCACGAGATGCAGCCAGTAGTCATGGGAGACCCGATGGCGCATATCCACGGGATGCAGCGCCAAACGCAACAGCGGTGCGTGCTGGAAACGGCGGTACTGGAGTGCACTGACAACTCTCGACATGCCGCGGCGCCAGGCGCTCCGGGCGCTCCACACGATGCTGGGCGCGTCCAGCGACGCCAGCGATGGCAAGCGATAGAGGTGTTGCAGATCGCTGGTGTAGGTGAACGGGCGTTGCTGCAAGGCCCTTCGGGTGCCTTCGCTCATCAGCCAGGCGGGGGCAACGAAACCGCCATGCGGCCAGCCGCAGGCGTCGAACTGGGCCATGCCTTCGTCGAGCAGGGCGCCGGCGCGATCCTGGTCGAGGGTGTAGAACTCCCCCTCCCAGGTGTAGATCCGGCGCATGTAGAAGTCCCGCAGTGAACGGGGCGCCGGGGCATCGTCCCGGTGAAAGTAGCCGTGCAGCGTCAGTTCGTCGCCTCGCGCCAGGCGATCATCGAGAACTCGGCGCAGCAGGTCGCTGTCGCGGCACTCGCCCCGGCCATGGAAGTTGGGGACGACGAGCCAGGTCATCGGAATGCGCTGGCCGAGCCGTTCGCCGAGACGATCGATCGCCTCGACGAACGGCTGGTAATCGGGCCAGGTTTCGGGGGCGATGTCGTGGAGCACCAGCGCGAAATGCGACTTATCCATGCTGGGAACCCTGCTGGGCTTCTCCCGCACCTTCGGTGGCGCTGGTCAGCCGTCGATAGTGGGAGAGCAGGCCGTCGATGACTACATCCCAATCGTGGTTGCGCTCCACGTAGCGTCGCGCGCGGCGCCCGGCTTGCGAGGCATCGTGGTTGGCGAACAGCTCCTTGACCGCGCGAGCCATGTCGGCGGGCGAATGGGGTTCGCTCAACAAGCCACAGCCCAGCGGCACGTTTTCGGCCAGAGCTCCTGCTCGGGCGGCGACCACGGGAATGCCGCTCGCCATGGCTTCCAGTGCCACCAGGCCAAAGGTTTCCTGGGTGCCCGCATGGACCAGCGCATCGCTGGAAGCCAGCCAGCTAGCGACCTCTTCGGTCGGGGTGTAACGGTCGATCACGCTGACATTGTCCGGCACCTGGCTGGGCATGCTCGGGCCAACCAGCAGCAGGTGGTAGCCCTTGCCCAGCAGCTGTGCGGTCTTCAGCAAGTCGTGGAGATTCTTCTCGCGGGAGCCGCGGCCGACGAAGATCAGCAGTTTCGTGGTCTCGTCGAGGTTCAGTCGCTCGCGCAGGGCCGCGTTCCGACGGCTCGGGTGGAACGTCTCCAGATCGACGCCCAGCGGCTGGATGGCAACCCGCTCGAGGCCGAGTCGGGTCAGCCGCTCGGCCATGACGCGGCTCGGTGCGAGGACCTGGTCGAAGCGGCGATAGAGCTGATAGACGTAGCGCTCGATCAGCTTGTCGGTGCCTTTGCCGAGTCGATTGCTGATCAGTCGAGGCAGATCCGAGTGGTAGAAGCCGACCACCGGTACGTCCAGCTTGCGGCCGGCGCGAAGCGCCGCCCAGCCAGTGACGTAGGGATCACCGGCCTCGATGATGTCCGGTGACAGGCGCACCAGTTCCCGTTCCCAGCCGCGACGCCGCAGCGGGAAGCGGTAACCTTGGCTAAACGGCAACGGCGGCGACGGTACCTCGTGGATGCCGTTGTGCGTGAAGAGCTGAGAGCCGGGGATCAGCAGGCTACAGGTGACACCAGGCAGCTTGGCGAGGCGCCGATGCTTGGCATCGAGATAAGTACGAACCCCGCCACTGGCGGGGGCATAGAACATCGTAACGTCGGCAATGTGCAACGAGCCGCTCCTCTTGAAGACTTCCCTGTCGATACGGCGCATTCCTGAGAATGGCGATGACTACATTGCAGTATATCGTTTTACTGCCACAGGGCGTTCACACCAAAGTGGTAGCCTGCCAGCGCCGTTCCCGGCGTCGGCAGGCCATTACCGCGTTCACTCGGCGGGCGCAGCCACCAGCGAACGCGTCGCTTCACGGGCTTCGACGAGCTTGACGCGCAGTGAGCCGCCGAGCTGGTAACGCAGCTCGCCGTCGATCCGAATGCGGCCTTCCTTGTCGTCGATGGCCATCTGGTTGCGGTCGCTGTGAATCAGCGGCGCCGGCACGAACGCCGTGGCGCCGTTGGCCGTCAGGCGAACGCGCATGCCACCACGGCGGATGTCGATGATATCGGCGTCGAAGACTTCACCCTTCTCGATGGTGGCGCCCAGATAGCGCACGTAGAGCCAGTCTTTGACGTCGCGCTCGGCCATTCGGTTCAGTCGGCGGCGTTCGGTCAACTGCTCCGTGAGTTGCTGGGTCGCCTCGGCGGGTGCCGCTTCGGACTTCAGCACTCGCTTGATCAGACGATGGTTGACCATGTCGCCGTACTTGCGGATCGGCGATGTCCAGGTGGCATAGGCGGGCAGGCCCAGGCCGAAGTGGGGCCCCGGCCGGGCCGACATGTTGGTGTAGCCCTGGAAGCGCCGCAGGCGGGCGTCCAGCCACGCATCCTCGCGCGCGTCCAGCGTGCGGCGAAGCTCCTTGTAGCGCGACAGTTCGGCGAGCTGCTCGCGCTCGACGGCGATTTCCTGGGTGGACAGGAACTCGACGGCCTGGTCGATCTTCTCCGGCTCGAAGGCATGGTGGACGTTGAAGATACCGTGGCCGATCTCCTTGGCCAGCAGGTCGGCGCAGCAGGCGTTGGCAACGATCATCGCCTCTTCGATCATGCGCTGACCGATGCGACGCTCCTCGATGACGATGCCCAGCACATTGCCGGCATCGTCGAGGTCGAACGCATAGTCCGGACGATCCTTGAACACCAGCGTGTTGGCTTCGCGCCAGGCCGCGCGGGCGCGGGCGAGGTCGGCCAATGTCTTGAGCTGCTCGGCGATGGGCTCGGCCGGCGCTGCGGTGTCGGACCGCTCCTCGAGCCAGTCGGAGACGTCGTCGTAGGCCAGGCGAGCCTGGGAGCGAATCGTGGCGGCGAAAAAGCGATATTCGCCCAGCGTGCCGTCGCGACCGACCTGCAGCCGGCATGCCAGCACCGGGCGATCCACGTCCGGCTTCAGCGAGCACAGGTCGTCGGCCAGCGCTTCTGGCAGCATGGTGATGTTCTGGCCCGGCAGGTAGACCGTGAAGGCGCGGGTGCGGGCCTCCTTGTCCGCCGGGTGGGACTCGCCCACGTAGGCGGTGGGGTCGGCGATCGCGACCGTCATCGTCCAGCCGTCGTCGGTCGCTTCCACCCGCAGCGCATCGTCCATGTCGCGCGTCTTCTCACCATCGATGGTGAAGAACGGCTCGGCGGTCAGGTCCTCGCGCACCAGGCCCTCGTCCTGCAGCGGCCACTCATCGGCCGCCGGCGGGCACTCCTGCTCGAGCGCATGGCGAGCCAGGGTGACGCGCCACGGCACTGCCGGGTCGTCGCTCTTGACCACCAACTCGTCGATCTGGGTGAAGAACCCCCGGTCGTCGGGGCGCAGCGGATGGCGAATCAGGCGCGCGACGATCCAGTCGCCGTCGGCGATGTCGGACTCTTCCAGCGAGCGCTTGAGGCGTGCCTTCAGCGACAAGTTGATGGAGGGGTGGTCGGGAACCACGGCCAAGCGGCCGTCGCGTTTCTGCACGCGAGCCACGAAGCGATCCAGCGATGCCTCGATCAGCGTCTCGGGGTCGGCCTGTTTCTTGTCGCCATCCTCCTTGATTACCGCTTCGATGCGGTCGCCGTGAACGACCTGCTTCATGGCGGGCGGCGGAATGAAGTAGGAAGTGCCGTCTTCGGCTTCGAGAAACCCGAAGCCCTTGTCGGTCGCCTTGATGGTGCCCTGGACACGCGGCGTATTGGCGCGGATGTCCTGCTTCAGCTGGGCCAGAAGAGAGTTGTTCTGCAGCATCGGATCGGATCGGTCGGTGGACGAGAGCGACACTATACGGATTCCGCGTTGGCCACGCCAATCACACGCCGCCGTCCCAGGGATCGTTGGACCTGGCACGTTCGGCCACAAGGGGGCGTGAGACCAAAGTCGCCCCCTATGGGTCTGGCAGATTGGTATTCGACTGGTTATGTTGGTGGTATTGAACTGGTATCACTCCATCACCTCGGGACCGATCTTCATGGCACCGACGCTATCGCGGCTCAAGCTGGACGCCGGCCGGTCGACGCCGCTCTATCGCCAACTGGCCCAGCAGCTGGTCGAGGCGATCGAAGCGGGGGACTGGGAGACCGGCGAAGCCTTGCCCTCGGAACGGGTCCTGGCGGAGTCGCTCAACATTTCTCGCATCACCGCGCGCAAGGCGCTTGACCGGCTGGTGGCACTGGGCCTGATCCAGCGCACCCATGGCTCCGGGACGTTCATCGCCCCGCGACTCAACCAGTCGCTGACGCGGCTGACCAGCTTTACCGAGCTGCTGGTTCAACGCGGCCACCGGCCCAGTTCGCGCTGGCTGAGCCGCTGCTCCGGGACGCCCACGGTGGAGGAGAGCCTGCGCCTCGGCTTGAACGCCGACCAGCAGGTCTCGCGGCTCCGGCGCCTGCGGCTGGCGGACGACGTGGTCGTCGCGGTCGAGGAGAGCTGCCTGCCGAGCCGGGTCCTGCCGGATCCCGAGAGCGTCACCCATTCGCTCTATCGCCATCTCGACGACCTGGGGACGCCGATCGTACGCGCCCTGCAGCACGTCTCGGCGATCAACGCCGACGCCGAGCTGGCGCAACTGGCGGAGGTGCCGCCCGCCCAGGCGCTGTTGATGATGACGCGCCTCGGCTATCTGGCCGACGGCCGCCCCGGGGAGCTGACGGTGACCTACTGTCGGACCGATTACTACGACTTCATGGTGGAGTTGACCCAATGAGATCGCACGAGCGGGAGACGACATGCTCTACGGCAATATTCTGACCCCCCGGGGCTGGCGACTGGGCACGCTGACATGGCGCGAGGGCCGGATAGCCGCCATCGACGGCGAGCCGGTCGACCCGGCCACCAACGCGCATCCTCGGTTGCTGCCGGGGTTCGTCGATCTCCACGTGCACGGCGGCGGCGGGGCGGACGCCATGGAGGGAGGCGACGCCGCGGCGGTCATGGCGCGGACCCACGTCCGTTTCGGCACCACCAGTCTGCTGGTGACCACGATGACGGCGCCGCTGCCCGACATTCGTCAGGCGCTGCGGGACATCGCTCGCATCATGGCTCGGCCTCCCTCCCACGCGGCGCGGCTGCTGGGCGTTCATCTCGAGGGGCCCTATCTCAATCCCGGCAAGCTGGGTGCGCAGCCGCCATATGCCCACCCCGGCGCGATCGCCGACGTCGCGGCGCTGATGGAACTGGCGCCGATCCGGCTGCTGACGCTGGCGCCTGAGCTGTCGGGCCATGCCACGCTCATCGGTCAACTCCGCGAGCGCGGTGTCCGCGTGCAGATGGGCCATACCCTGGGCAGCTACGAGGAAGGCGTGGCCGGACTCGAGCATGGCGCCCACGGCTTCACCCATCTGTTCAATGCCATGACCGGGCTCCACCACCGCAAGCCCGGCATGGTCGGGGCGGCGCTGGCGCACGCCGACTATGCCGAGATCATCCCCGATCTGCTGCACGTGCATCCCGGCGCCATCCGCACGGCGCTGCGCTGCATTCCCCATCTCTTCGGCGTCACCGATTCCACGGCCGCCGCCGGCATGCCCGACGGCGAGTACCGTCTCGGCGAGCAGCACGTCACCAAGTGCCTGGGCGGTGTTCGCCTGGCCGACGGCACCCTGGCGGGCAGCACGCTGACCATGGACCAGGCGTTGCGCAATCTGGTCCAGATCGGCCTCGAGCTGGACGACGCCTCGCGGCGACTGTCGCAATACCCCGCCGATTTTCTCGGTGAGACCGAAATAGGGCGGATCGATGTCGGCTGTCGGGCCGATGTCGTGGTCATGGATGCCGGCCTGGAGATCGACGCCGTCTATGTCGGGGGCGAACAGGCCCATCGCGGCCCGTCGGCCTCGACCCTGCCGCCGGCACCACAAGCGACCGGCGCGTCGCAGGAGAGAAACCGATGTCGTTGATGCTTCAAGAGGCGCAGAGCGCCCCGAATTGCCTGCGAGCCCAATGGCAGGCCAATGCCGCCATTCTCGCCGAGCTCGGCAGCTCCCTGCGCGGGGCGGACCTGCATGGGGCGCTGACGGTGGCCCGCGGCAGCTCCGATCACGCTGCTGCCTACTTCGCCTATCTCGGCATGAAGCACCTGGGGCTGCCGATGGCCTCGGTGCCGCCCTCGCTGACCACCGTCGCCGACACGCCGTGGCGGGTTCGCGGGCAACTGGCGGTGGCGATCTCGCAGTCCGGTGCCAGCCCCGATCTCATCGCGACGCAGCGGGCCCTGGTCGACGGCGGCGCGCGCAGCGTGGCGCTGGTCAACACGCCGAACTCGCCGCTGGGCGAGACTTCGGAGCACGAGATCGCGCTACACGCCGGCGTCGAGAAGAGCGTCGCCGCCACCAAGAGCTATCTGGCCACGTTGGCCGCCTGTGCGCACCTGATCGGCGCCTGGGCGGAGGACGACACGCTGCTGGCGGCGTTGAAAGTGCTGCCGTCGGCGCTCGAGACCGCAGCGCGGCAGAACTGGCAGCCAGCGCTGGACGCACTGGTCGATGTCGACAGATTGCTGGTCATTGGTCGGGGCGTGGGCCTTGCCGTGGCCCAGGAGGCTGCGCTCAAGTTCAAGGAGACCTGCGCCATCCAGGCCGAGCCGTTCAGTGCCGCCGAGGTCCGTCACGGGCCGATGGCGCTGATCGGCCCGGGCTATCCGGTGCTGGTGTTCGCGCCACCGGGTCCGGACCAGCCCGGGCTGCTGGAGCTGGCCGAGTGGCTGGCGGGGATCGGTGCCAGGGTGCTGCTGGCTGCCGACGAGAGCGTCGCGGCGCGCCAGTTGACGCTGGTCGACGCCGGTCACGACGACCTCCAGCCGCTATCGGTGATCCAGAGCTTCTATGTGATGGCAGCCGAACTGGCCGTCGCCCGTGGCGGCGATCCGGATCAGCCTCGCCACCTGCAGAAAGTGACGAGAACGCTGTGAGTCGTCGCTGAGGTCCTATTTCACCGTGAGTCGCCGCCTGCCCCGAGTCGCGCTGCGTGACGAGTCGGTCGGGATCGGAACAACAACAAGTCGGGAGTCTTCATGTCATCTACATCTCGGTTTCTCTGCGCCCCGCTGCGCGGGGTAGTAGTCCCGCTCGGCGAGGTGCCGGATCCGGCGTTCGCCGAAGGCGCCCTGGGGCCCGGTGTCGCCATCGATCCGCTGGGCGAGACGCTGCATGCGCCTTGTGACGGAGAGGTCATCCAGTGTGCCCGGACCGCCCATGCGCTCACGCTGCGCGACGACCACGGCCATGAATGGCTGTTGCACATCGGCATCGACACCGTCGACCTGGGCGGGGAAGGATTCGAGCTGCTGGTGGCGACCGGCGAGCGTGTCGCCGCCGGCGATCCGCTGTGCCGATTCGATGTAGATGGGCTGGCACGGCATGCCAAGGCCCTGGTCACGCCGATCGTGATGACCAACGCCCCTGACCTCTCCCTGGAAACGCTGGTCAAGCCGGGGACGATCGTCGACAAGGGCGAGGTGCTGTTGCAGTGGCAGGCCCCGGCGGCGGAGGCCGCCGGCCGGCGTGCCTCGTCCGAAGCGTCCGCCCGCGGCGAGGCAACGATCGCTGCCGCCCATGGGCTGCACGCCCGGCCGGCGTCGAGGCTAAGGGCGATCGCCCAGAAGCACGATGTCGAACTGAGGCTGGCGCGAGTCGACGAGGCCGGTAAAGACCGATCCGGCGTCGACGGCGCGAGCGTCGCCAGTCTGAGCGCGCTGCTCAATCTTGGGCTGGTTCGGGGTGACCGGGTCCGGGTCACGGCTCTGGGAGCCGGGGCCCAGGCGGCGGTCGACGCGGCCATCACGCTGCTGGAGACGCCCGAGCACGGGTCCGACGGGGCCGATGTCTCCGCCGAACCGGCTACTGCTCCCGCCGTGGCGGCAACGCCGGGTACGTTGAATGGCCTGTCGGCGAGCCCGGGCCTCGCCGTCGGCCCGCTGGTTCGCTACCGCGGCGCATTGCCCAGCGTTGCCGACACCGCCAACGACCCCGAGCGGGAGCGAATGGCGCTGGCCGCTGCCGTGGCCGAGGTGGATGCCGACCTGGAACGGTCGATGCGCGCGGCAGGATCGCGGGGACAGCAGGCCGAGGCGGATATCTTCGACGCGCACCGGGCCTGGCTGGACGACCCCGATCTGCGGGCGTCGGCGGAATCGAAGATCGCGGAGGGTGCCAGCGCCGGACGTGCCTGGTACCTGGCCCTCGAGACCGAGATCCAGCGTCTGCGCGGTAGCGGCAACGCGTTGCTGGCCGGGCGGGCCGACGATCTCCACGATCTGCAGCGCCGGGTCATGCAGCGTTTTGCCACCCAGGATGCCGTCGCCACCACCGGGCTCGAAGGAGCGATCCTCGCCGCGCGCGAGATGACTCCCTCGCAGTTCGTCGAGGTGGCGGAGCAGATTGCCGGGCTGTGCCTGGCGGGCGGTGGTTCGACTTCCCACGTCTCGATTCTGGCTCGGGCGCGCGGGCTGCCCTGCCTGGTGGCGATGGGGGATGCCCTGCTGGAGGCCAGCGGCGATCGGGTCTGCCTCGATGCCGATCAAGGGCGGCTGGAGCTGGGGCCCGATGAGCGTCGCCTGGCGGCGGTCGAGGCCGAACAGGCACGCCAGCGTCAGCGGGCCGAGGCCGACTTGGCCGCCGCCTTCGAGCCGGTGACGATGCGTGATGGTCGCCGTCTTCATGTCGCGGCCAATATCGCCGCTGGCGGGGAGGCGCAAGGTGCCCTGGATGCCGGGGCGGATGGGGTCGGGCTGATGCGCAGCGAGTTCCTGTTCCTGGCGCGGCAGGCCGCGCCGGATCTCGCCGAGCAGCAGGCCGAGTATCGCGCCGCCGTCGAGGCGATGGCGGGAAAACCGGTGGTCGTCCGGCTGCTGGACATCGGGGCCGACAAGCAGTTGCCCTATCTGGCACTTCCGGCGACGCCGAATCCGGCGCTGGGCGAACGCGGTGCGAGGCTGTGGCAATCGCATCCAGAGATGTTCGACACGCAACTGGATGCGTTGCTGGAAGCGGGTCGCGGGCTGCCGGCCTGCGAGGATGGCCTGACGAGGCTACGGTTGATGGTGCCGATGATCGCGGATGCCGGGGAGCTGCGCTGGGTGCGCCGGCGGTTGGCGACGAGGGCGGCCGCGCTCGGGATCGAACGGTTGCCTTCGCTCGGCGCCATGGTGGAGGTGCCGACGGCGGCGCTCTGCGCCGGCAGTCTCGCCCGCGAGGCGGAGTTCCTCTCGATCGGTACCAACGACCTGACCCAGTATGCGCTGGCCATGGACCGTGAAGTCGCGTCGCTGGCGGCGCGCAGCGATGTGCTGCATCCGGGCGTGCTGCGCCTGATCGCCCTGTGCCTCGAGGGGGCCGAAGGGCGGTGCCCGGTCGCGGTCTGCGGCACCGCGGCAGGCGATCCGCTGGCGGGGGCGCTGCTGGCCGCCATGGGCGTCGACGAGCTCTCCGTCGAACCTGCGCGAGTGGCGGCGGTCAAGGCGACGCTGCGCGGGCTGGATGCCGAGGCGTTGGCGGCACAACTACCGGCGCTGCTGGCGCTGGACGATGCGGTCGCGGTGAGAGAGGCGCTGGCCACGATGCTGGCATCGTCCGCCGAGGCAGCGACCCCGCCATCCGGCGACACCGCCGCCGACACGACAACAAGATCCTGAGGAGTCGTCATGACCACCACCTTCGGTTCCCGGCTCATGGCCGGTCTGCAGAAACTCGGACGCTCGCTGATGCTGCCGATCGCGGTGCTGCCGGTGGCAGGGCTGCTGCTGCGCCTGGGCCAGCCCGATCTGCTCGATATCGGCTTCGTTGCCAATGCCGGCAACGCGATCTTCTCCAACCTGGCACTGATCTTCGCCATCGGCGTGGCGGTCGGTTTCGCCGATGACGACAACGGCGCGGCCGGACTGGCGGGCGTGATCGGCTATCTGGTGCTCAACGCGGTACTGGAGACGCTGAATCCGGACATCAACATGGGCGTGCTGTCGGGCATCATCATCGGCAGCGTGGCCGGTGTGCTCTACAACCGCTACAAGGCGATCAAGCTGCCGGACTATCTGGCCTTCTTCGGCGGACGGCGCTTCATTCCCATCGTCACCGGGCTCTCCGCCGTGGTGCTGGGCAGCCTCTTCGGCCTGATCTGGCCGCCGATCCAGCAGGGTATCGATCAACTGGGGCAGTGGCTGATCGACGCCGGCGACCTGGGCCTGTTCGTCTATGGCGTGCTCAACCGGATCCTGATCGTGACCGGGCTGCATCACGTACTCAACAGTTTCGTGTGGTTCGTCTTCGGCAGTTACGACGGCGTCACCGGCGATCTCAACCGCTTCTTCGCCGGCGATCCGACCGCGGGCAGTTTCATGGCCGGTTTCTTCCCGGTGATGATGTTCGGCCTGCCCGCCGCCGCGCTGGCGATGTACCACGCCGCGCCCCGTTCCCGCCGGGCTCAGGTCGGCGGCCTGCTGCTGTCTCTGGCCTTGACCGCCTTCCTGACCGGTGTGACCGAGCCGATCGAGTTCTCATTCATGTTCCTGGCACCGGCGTTGTATGCCATGCACGCCATTCTCACCGGCATCTCGATGGCGGTGATGAACATGCTCGACGTCAAGCTGGGCTTTACCTTCTCCGCCGGGGCGTTCGACTATGCGCTCTCCTACGGTCTCTCGACCAACGGCTGGATGATGATCCCCGTGGGACTGGTCTACTTTGTGCTCTATTACGGCATCTTTCGCTGGGCGATCGTGCGCTTCGACCTGCCGACCCCGGGGCGCGAGCCGGAACTGGCGACGACCAGCGCCAGCCGTGACGCCGGCGAGCGGGGACCCGCCTTCGTGACCGCGCTGGGTGGGGCGGCCAACATGGTCAGCGTTGGCGCCTGTACCACCCGGCTGCGGCTGGTGATGAACGACGATGCCGCGATCGACGAACCGGCACTCAAGGCGCTGGGGGCCCGCGGCATTCTGCACCTGCGCGGTGGTGGCCTGCAGGTGATCCTGGGGCCGATCGCCGACGCCGTGGCCGACGACATCCGAGTAGCGGTGCGCGATCACGGCAAGACGCTGGCGGCGGCGCCGGCGGTCGAGGACGATACGCTACCGACCGATGCCCGGCTCGACGAGGCGTCGCGCAAGGCGTGGATGACGGCGCTGGGCGGTGCCGGGAACATTCGCAGCGTCGCTGCGGTGGCCACCACCCGCCTGCGGCTGGAGCTGGGGGATCGCGGGAAAGTGGACGAGTCCGCGCTGGCGGGGCTGGGTGCCGCCGGCATTCAGGACCTGGAACGCGGTGTCGTCCATCTGGTGCTGGGACGCCAGGCGGGGGCGATAGCCAACGGTATCGACACCAGGTCTTCCTGACGGAACGCCTGTCCAGACTGGATTGGAGCACGATACGTCCCACGGGCAGGATGTCGCGCCAGTCGCCGAATCGGCGGCTGGCGCTTCGTGTTCAAGCTTTGACACGGTTCGCTCGAAGCTGCTATCAACAGCCTCCTGCAGCCAGCGCTGGTCGAAGCCCGAAGCTGCTATCGACAGCCTCCTGCAGCCGACGCTGGTCGAAGCCCGAAGTCGCGTATCCGAGGAGACCTCATGTCCCAGTACCTGATCGCCAGCGATCTCGATAACACGCTGTTGAATGCCGAGCATCGGGTCGATGCCTTGACCCGCGATACGTTGCGTACGTTGTCGGCTCGGGGCCACGTGATCGCGCTGGCCTCCGGTCGGCATTACCACGATATTGCGGCGATCCGGCGCCAACTGGACATTCCTGCCTGGATCATCAGCAGCAACGGTGCCCACGTGCATGACGCCGAGGATGGTGTCGTCAGCGACACGCTGGTGCCCACGGCGCTAGTCAGGGCCCTGGTGGATCTGCCGCGACCGGCGTCGGTCAGGCTCAATCTCTATACCCGCGATCGCTGGTTGATCGACGCCGAAGCGCCCGAGCTGCTACCGCTGCATGCGATGACCGGCTTCACCTACCAGGTCGACGAGATGGACGATCTGGACAACGAGCATGTCGGCAAGGTGCTCTACATCGGCGAGCCGGCGCTGCTGAAGCCACTGGAACTCATCCTGAGGGAGCGTCACGGCGAGGCGCTGCACATCACCTATTCGGCGGCCAACTCCCTCGAGATCATGCAGCGGGGGGTGAACAAGGCGACGGCCCTGAGTCGGGCGCTCAAGGCACTCGATCTCCCGACCGAGAGAGCGCTGGCGTTCGGCGACAATTTCAACGATGTCGAGATGCTGACCCTCGCCGGCCACGCCTATGTGGTTTCCAATGCCCATCCGGCAGTGATCGATCAGCTCCCGCACGCCACCACCATCGGCGCCCATCACGAGTCGGCGGTGGCCCATGCGCTGCGGGAGTTCTTCGCGCTCGAGTGAGGGTGCGACGGCGGGCTTCAGCGCGGCTCCGCGCGATCGTCGAGCCTGCGCAGCTGCTGCCAGACCTCGCGGCGGAGGTCGGCCAGCCTTGGCTGTTCGTCCCCCTCGAACGCGATCGGTCGAATCGTGCGCATGGCACGCAGTCCCAGGCGCGCGGTCAGCAGTCCGGCACCGAGACCCTGCCCAGCGCGGGTGGACAGCTTCGCCGCCAGGTTCATCGACAGCAGATCCATGCCGGCGTCGCTGACCATTTCGCTGGCCCCGGCGAAGGCCATGTTGCGCAGCACTTCCCTGAACAGCCGCAGGCGGCTGGCATAGCCGAGCTGCAGGCCGTAGAGCGCGGCGATGCGGTCGAGCATGGCGATGTTGCGCCAGGCCATCAAGGACATGTCGACCAGTGTCAACGGGCTGACCGCGACCATCACGGCGGTTTCCCCGGACATCCGCGTCACCAGCCGTCGTGCCGCCCGGTCGCGCGGGTGGAGAAGATAGTGGGCGACCAGTTGGCGGGTCTCCTGGGGGGTGTGATGCGACTGATGGGCGTTCAGGAAGGATTGCCACTGGGGGTGATCCTTGGACAGGCCCATCTGTTCGCGAAGCTCTCCGGCCAGCGTCAGCGGGTCCGAGTGGGTGGTCGAGGTGTCGTCGACCCACTCCTCGTCGAGTTGCCGGCGCAGCCGGGCGTGCCGGCGTAGCTTGCGCAGCCGCCAGAGCTCGCCGAACAGCGCCTTGGCGCCCAGGCCAACGGCGGTCAGACCGATCAGGCTCCAGGCCCCGGCAAGCCAGTCGCCGCCGAGCGTGGAAAGGTAGAGCGTGTGGGCGGCCTCTATCGTGCCGAGGCCGAGCGCGCCACCGAGGACGATCATCAATCCCCAACGCCGCTTGCGGGGTGGCGCGATCGCGGCATCGATGGCGGCGGCGTCGGAGGTTTCGTCCCGAGTGTACGGATCGCTCGCCTGGGTGGGCGGATAGTGCCGCGCGCCCTGAACCGAGTCGGGCTCCTCCGGAGCGGGGGCATCGTCGAAGGTGAAGCGCTGTCCGGGCCGAGGATCGCTCATCGCAGTTTGTCTCCCATCAGCCACTCCAGGGCGGCATCCATCCGGATGTGAGGTAGCGCCTGGGACCGGCAGGGCACCGGTCGAAAGGCGGTGAAGTCGAATCCCTGGCGCTGCCAGAACTCTTTCTCGGGGAGTCTGTCTGGCACGTCGCCGGGGTAGAGCAGCAATGGCTCTCCGTCGAGACCGTGACCGCGCAGCGCCGGCTGTCGCTGGCTGTCGGTCTCTATCTCTCGGGTCTCGGTGGCGCGTATCGAGGCCAGGGAGAAGGCCCGCACCGGTACGTCCGCGTAGCGCAGGTCCTTGATCGGTTCGGCCAGCAGCGATTCGAGCAGCGCTACTAGATTGGCATGCTGATCCGGCGTGACGTGGTCCGCCTTGGTGGCGGCGATCGCCAGGCGGTCGATACGCGGCGAGAACAGTCGGTTGATCAGGCTGCGCTTGCCGTAGTCGAAGCTCCGCATCAGGGTCGCCAGCGCATCGGAGAGATCCTCGAAACGCTCGGGACCGGCGTTGAGCGCACCAAGCACGTCGACCAGTACGATCTGGCGGTCGAAGCGGCGGAAGTGCTCGCGATAGAAGGGCTTGACCACATGCTGCTGATAGAAGCGGAAGCGCTTTTTCAGCGTCTGATACAGGCTGCCGGCAGGTAGCGCTTCGAGTGTCTGGCGATCTGACTCCCCGACGCCCGGTAGCGGAAAGAACTGCAGCACTGGGGCTCCCTGCAGGTCGCCGGGAAGCAGGAGGCGGCCCGGTTGCAGGTGGGAGAAGCCGGCTTCCCGCGCGCTCCGCAAGGAGTTCGCGTAGAGATCGGCCAGTTCGGCCAGGCGGGATTCGTCCACCTCCTCGTCGGGGCGATGTCGAGCGACCGCCGTTCGCCAGGCTTCGGCATGCTGCTGGCGCTCCGGCCCGGTTCGTCGAAGCTGGCTTTCACTCCAACTGAGAAAGTCGTGCTCGAGCAGCGGCAGATCCAGCAGCCATTCGCCCGGATAGTCGATCAGGTCCAGGGTCAGCGTCGCCGTGTCACCCAGCAGGCCGCGTACGCGCCGGGTCTTGTAGCGCAACTGCAGGCGCAGTTCGCTGATGCCGCGCGTCGGTTCGGGCCAGCGGGGCGGCGTCGATTCGAGCGAGGCGATCGCTTCGTCGTAGGGAAAACGAGGGATCCCGAGATCCGGCTGAGAAATCCGCTGCGCGCCGAGCAGGCGCTCCTCACGGGCGGACTTGAGCAGGTCGAGACGCGCATCGATACCGGCATGGCGCAACTGATTGACCAGCGACGTCAAGAACGCCGTCTTGCCGGCGCGGGAGAGCCCGGTGACGGCCAGTCGCAGTTGGCGGTCCCGGCCGCGATCGAGCAGATTCCGTAGTTCGTGAGTCAGGTGTCGGGGCATCGCCTCTATTTCCGAAGAAACCAATCCGCATGGTAAACGATATCGGCGGTGGTCAGTGACCCCCCGGGGCGAGAGGGCAACCGTTGACGAGGGCCGGAAACGACGACGCCTCGCACGAGAGGCGAGGCGTCGGTCGGGTCGGGTTCGCCCTCGGTCGCGTCAACCGGCGAAGGCGAAGTAGATCGCGAAGACCAGAATCAGCAGCACGATCGCTACCGGTACCGCCCCCTTCCAGGGCGTGAGATCGACCGCCTTGGCGTCCTCGTGCACCCACGCCTCGCGGCGTGGCGCGATCTTGCCGATCAGTAGCATGCCGAGCACCAGTACCACGAAGACGCCGGCCACGAAGTGATACTGGTTGGTGATCTCCAGGATACCGTTGAACGGTGGCACGAAGTAGCCGGCCGCAATCAGCACGATGCCGCCGACCAGCCCGAAGATGGCGGCGGACTCCGGCACCCGCTTGGTCAGCAGACCCACGATCACCACCGCCAGGATCGGGATGAAGTAGATCGCGTTCATCGTTTGCAGGTAGTCGAAGAGACTGTCCTGGCCGGCCAGCAGCGGGGCGATCACCATGGCCGCGACGGCCATGACCCAACCGAAGATCTTGCCGGCGTTGACCACCTGCTGCTCGCTCGCTTCCTTCTTGAATATCCCTTTGTAGATACCCAGGCTGAACAGCGTTGTGGTGCTGTTCAAGGCCGAATTGAAAGACGACAGGATTGCACCGACCATGACGGCGGCGAAGAAGCCGGTCAGCCACGGCGGCAGCAGGTGGAAGACCAGATAGCCATAGGCCTGGTCGCCAGCGATGCCCTCATCGGCATAGAGCTGGTAGGCGATGATGCCGGGCAGCACCAGGTAGAGCGGTCCGAGGAGCTTGAGGAAGCCGGTCAGCAGGACGCCTTTCTGGCCTTCGGAGAGACTCCTGGCGGCAAACGTCCGCTGAATGATCTGCTGGTTGGTGGACCAGTAGAACAGGTTGATCAGGAACACGCCGGTAAACAGTGTTGGCCAGGGAACCTGCTGGTCCGGGCGACCCAGGGAGTTGAGGCGGTCCGGCTGAGCCTGCTGAATGGCCTGCCAACCGGCGGCGATGCCGTTGCCGTCTCCTGCGGCATTGAGACCGAGATAAACGATCAGGAAGCCGCCGACCAGCAGGCCGATGGCATTGATGGTATCGGAGACGGCGACCGTTCGCAGACCGCCAAACAGGGCGTAGATCGCGCCGATGATGCCGACAACCCACACGGTCAGCCACAGCAGCGTGGTGCTGGACTCGATGCCCGTCAGCACCGGCAGGTCCAGCATCCCCTGCAGACCCACTGCGCCGGAGTAGAGAATGATCGGCAGCAGGATGACGGCATAGGCGACCAGAAAGATGACGTTGCAGATCAGTTGCGTGGTCGGGCCGAAACGTTCCTGCAGCAACTGAGGGACGGTGGCTATCCCGCTGCGCAGGAAGCGCGGCAGGAAGAACAGCGCCAGCAAAACCAGAGCGACGACGGCAACGACTTCCCAGGCCATGACGCTCAGGCCGTCGGAGAAGGCCGCGCCGTTGAGACCGACCATCTGCTCGGTGGAGAGGTTGGTCATCAACAGCGAGCCCGCGATCAGCGGGAAGCTCAGGCTGCGACCGGCGAGAAAGTAGCCCCGCGTATTGCTGAGATCGTCACGGTGAGTGATACGCCACGTGATCAAGGCGACCAATCCCGTAAAGAAGAGGAACGAGATCAGAGTCCATGCATGCATAGAGGTGTCCTGGTTGAATGCATCCCGGTGGCGGCTCACGAAGGAGGCTACCGCCACGTTACCCCGGCAGTGTTGGGCAACGGGCGGCGAATCGCCATTCTCCATTTGTCTGACATAGCTCGTTAAATGTGTAGGCGTTTGGAGGTTCGACCGGCGCGGCTTGGCGTCGGAGGTCCGTTCATCGTCGCGGCAGGGCGAGCGTCGCGCTCAATCGTCGATGGGGAGTTCGCTGGTCGTCAGGCTGCGGTGACAGCGAGGCTCGAGAGAGACCACGTAATGGCCTTCGAATCGATAGAGCGTATACCAGGCTCGCCGGACCAGCGGAGGCAGGCTCTGGCAGCGGGACTCGAAATCGCTCCGCAAGGCCGTGTCGCTGCTGAGCTCGAAGCCCGCGGACAAGCCTCTACGATAGAGCTCCTGGTAGCCCCACCAGTAGCCATTGTCGAGATAGGGCTGGATCAGTTCGCCGATCATCGGGTGCGAGGCGATCGCATTACGGGTGGTCCGGGAGTAGGGCAGCGAGCCGTCGATGACCAGCGGCGCGGCCGAAGGCTGCACGGCGAGATCATCGATCAGCGTCATGGAGACGTGATCGGCGAACAGCGCCTGCTGTCTCTGCGCGTTGCCGTAGGCGTAGCTCAAGGTGAGGGGCGTACCGAGCGCAATCACCAGCAGCGGCCAGCCTATCGTCACGTCGTTGACCAGCCGCCAGCGGGAGCGTCCCAGCCAGTGCAGCGTGCAGAAGAGCAGTCCGGCATAGACCGCGCCGAATCCCATCATCACTCTTGGCCGCCAGATAGGGTCGGCCAGAACGGATAGAAAGCCGAGCCCGCCCAGCGGCAGGCTGATCGTGACCAGACACATGACAGCCAACCCCGCAAGATTGCGATGGCGCCATGCCGTGACCCACAACCCCGTTACGGTCACGACAGTCAGCGTCATCACCAGCCACCATGTCGGGGTGCCCAGGGTCATGGCGGCGTAGTGCCAAAATCGCCATGTCTGTTCGACCAGATGGCCGGGGAGCTGGTCGAGGGAAACCAGTTGACTGTGCTTGACGCTGTAATCGCCGGCGATCAGCCATATCGAGATGGCCTTCGAGATCACCAGCGCCGTCACGCCGATCGCTAGCGCCTCCAGATGCCGGGGCCAGTCCGGACGACCCCGCAGGGAAACGCTCAAGGCGACATGGAAGGCAAGCATCACGAAATAGACATTGGCAGCCGGCTGGTAGAAGAGCAGCGATGCCAGAATGCCGCCACCACCGGCCAGCCAGCGAAATCTTGCCTGCCAGTCGTGATGCTGACGCGGATCCAGCGCCCAGGCGATACCGGCGATGGCGCAGGCCAGCGAGAGCGCCATGGGGAGCGCGTCGAAATGGTAGGAGAGGTTTTGTAGGAAAAACGGCTGTACGACGAGAATCAGCATCGCAAGCCAAGCGTGACCGCTATCGAAACCCAGCAGGCGCCGCCGCCACAGTAGAATGGCCGCGGCAACTGCGGCCAGGCCCAGCCACAGCGGCAGCGGCGCGAGGTCTGCAAGGCGTGGGCCACCGTTGAGCACCAGGACGACGAGACTGGAGAGCGGCCGACCGTTGGAAACCCAGCCCATCTCGCCGTGGAAACTACGCCAGATATCGTCCCGGTAGAGCCGGTCGGCCTGGAGCAGGGGGTAGCTGAAAATGACGAGATACGCCATCATGCCCAGCCATAGGCGTGGCCCGGTCGTCGCGGCCCTTTGATCGGAGTTCGAATCCATGGGCATGCAGCGGTCTCATCCGTCGGTGAACCGGGGGCGCTATTCAGTCAGGCAGTCGTGGGCCGATAACGAGGTCTTCCCGTACCCGAAGTGTAGCGTATGCTAGACTGCGGCGGTACGGAGCAAGGAGGCTTCGCTATCTCGTCGTCCTTCATCGTGAGTTGCGCCCGCTGCTGGCATGCCTTGCAGCGTGGCTTTTTCGGCTCGGCATGACTGACCGTTTTTTATAGTATCGGCATGCACGGCCTAGAACGCCCCGAGCTCGTTGATATCGGCCAAGATAGTTATGACAGGAGTAAGAGTGTGAGTGCATCGATCCGGCGGAGTAACCTTGAAAAACGCAAGGCGCTTCTTCCGGTGGTAGCCCTGACCGGGTTGCTACTCAGCGGTATCGCCCAAAATGTATTGGCTTTTGGTTTCGATGACGTCGCGAAGAAAGCCGAGGACCTTTCGCAGAAGGGTTACAGCGAACCCGAACAGAATCTGCCGGAGGCGCTGAGCAATCTGGATTATGGTCAGTACGAGCAGATCCAGTACAAACGTGATCGTGATGTCTGGAGTGGTGACGGGGTGCCCTTCACCCTGAGCTTCTTCCATGAGGGCATGCATTACAGCAGCGCCATTCAACTCCACAGCGTCGATGATCAAGGCGTACACGATTTCGCCTACAATCCCGACGACTTCACCTTCGGCAATCTTGATCTTCCGGACAGTGCCAAGAACGACGACGATCTTGGCATCGCGGGTTTCAAGGTCAATTACGCCCTCAACCAGGTTGATCGCAAAGACGAGACGATGGTGTTCCTCGGCGCGAGCTATTTCCGCGTCGTCGGCAAGAACCAGGTCTATGGGGTCTCCGGTCGGGGGCTCGCGGTCGATACCGGGCTCTCCTCCGGCGAAGAGTTCCCCCGTTTCAAGGAGTTCTGGATCGTCAAGCCGAGCAAGACGAGCCAGTACCTGACGATCTTCGCGCTTCTCGATTCTCCCAGCCTGACCGGGGCCTATCGCTTCGTGCTGCGCCCGGGCGCGGATACCGTCGTCGATGTCAAGTCGCGCATCTTCCTGCGTCGTCCGGTGGAGAAACTGGGCGTGGCACCGCTGACCAGCATGTATCTGTTCGGTCCCGAGCAGCCTTCATCGACGCTGAACTATCGGCCCGCCATCCACGACTCCAATGGCCTGCTTGTCAGCGACTCCCAGAACGGCTGGACCTGGCGGCCTCTGGCCAATCCGGCGAAGCTGATGATCAACGAACAGGCCACGCCGCGCCTGCGGGGCTATGGTCTGATGCAGCGGGACCACCAGTTCGACAGCTACCAGGATCTGGATAGCCGCTACGACTTGCGCCCGAGTGCCTGGGTCGAGCCGCAGAACGAGTGGGGCGCCGGCAAGATCGAGCTGATCCAGATCCCGACACCCAACGAGACCAACGACAACATCGTCTCGATGTGGCTGCCGGAGACTGCGCCGCAGCCGGGGACGCCGCTGGATTACGACTACCGCTTCACCGTGACCAAGGACGAGAGCCGCTACGTCGATCCCTCGCTGGCCTGGGTCGAGCAGACTCGCCGTTCCCGTGGCGAAGTGCGTAAAGACAACCTGGTCAGAGAAGCCGACGGTTCACTGGCATTCGTGCTGGATTTCAACGGTCCCTCGCTGTCAGGTCTCGGTGACGACGCCAACATCAGCGTGCAGGCAAGTGTCGGCGACAACGGTGAGCTGGTGGACAGCCATGCCGAGCGCAATACGGCCACGGGAGGCTGGCGCGTCTTCGTCAAGATCAAGCGCAGCGACAACAACCAGCCGCTGGACATTCGCGCCTATCTGAACCAGGGCGAGAAGCGGGTTTCCGAAACCTGGTATTACCGGTTGCCGGCCAATGGCTGAGGTGACGCCTTCCAAAACGATGGTGTCAGCCGAGCATTATCTGGAGCGGTTGGCGCTCGAAGCTCAGGATCGGAATGAGCGGCGCAAGCTGCTCGCCAGCGACCTGGACACCCACGACATGGCTTCGCTGCATGCCGCACTGGGCGGTGGCGAGGTCGACGAGGATGATCCGGCCGCCAGTTCGGTGGGCCGGCGTCTGGCTCTGGCCTACGCCGAGCCGCCGCTGGCACCGCCGGAAATCCTGAATACCGACGAGCACGGCATTACCCGGGTGAACACGGCGCCGCCGCTGCAGCGCACGCCGCTGGCGCCCGAAGGGTGGTCGACCAACCCCTTCGTGCGATTCGGTCAGCGCTTCAAGAGCTGGGCAGGGCGAGGGTTTCGTCGCAAACATCGAGAGAGCAGACCAGCGCCGCGCTGGCAGATGATCGCGAGCGCGCGCCGCTGGGTACTGCTGGTGCTCATCTTTGGTCAGAGCTTCATCGCTGCCAACCAGATGCGTACGGTCTTGCCGGGCCAGGGACAGCAGTGGCTCGAGATTACCATCCTGGCGCTGTTCGTGCTCCTGTTCGCCTGGGTCTCCGCGGGTTTCTGGACCGCACTGATGGGCTTCTTCCAGTTGCTTCGCGGGCGTGACCGCTATGCCATCGACTCCGAAGTCGGTGACGAGCCGATTCCGGCGGACGCGCGTACCGCACTGCTGGTTCCCATCTGCAACGAAGACGTTCCGCGTGTCTTCGCCGGCGTCCGGGCGACCATCGAGTCGTTGCGCCAGAGCGGTAATGGCCAGCACTTCGACGTGTTCATCCTGAGCGACACTTTCGATCCCGACATCGCGATTCAGGAAACCCACGCTTGGTTGGCGTTGTGCCGCGATCTCGAGGCGTTCGGCCAGGTCTTCTACCGACGTCGCCAGCGTCGGGTGAAGCGCAAGAGCGGCAACCTCGACGACTTCTGTCGCCGCTGGGGGGCGTGCTACCGCTACATGCTGGTACTGGATGCCGATAGCGTGATGAGCGGTGCCTGCCTGACCCGCCTGGTCCAGATGATGGAAGCGCATCCGGATGCCGGTATCGTGCAGACCGCGCCGCGGGCTTCCGGGCGAATGAATCTCTACGCCCGCATGCAGCAGTTCGCTACCCGTGTCTACGGCCCTCTGTTCACCGCTGGACTGCACTTCTGGCAGCTCGGTGAATCGCACTACTGGGGGCATAACGCCATCATCCGCATGGCGCCATTCATGCGCCACTGCATGTTGGCACCGCTGCCCGGCAAGGGCTCGATGTCAGGGGAAATCCTGTCGCACGACTTCGTCGAAGCAGCCCTGATGCGGCGCGCCGGCTGGGGCGTCTGGATCGCCTATGAGCTGGATGGCAGCTATGAGGAGATGCCGCCGAACCTGCTCGACGAGCTCAACCGGGATCGACGCTGGTGTCACGGCAACCTGATGAATTTCAGGCTGTTCCTCTCCAAAGGCATTCATCCCGTCCACCGGGCCGTGTTCCTGACGGGGCTGATGTCCTATATTTCCGCACCGCTCTGGTGTCTGTTTCTGGTGCTGTCGACCGCCTTGCTTGCCGTTCATACGCTGAGTACGCCCAATTATTTCCCGGAACCGGGGATGATGTTTCCGGTGTGGCCCCAGTGGAACCCGACGCTGGCCGTTGGCTTGTTCGGTGCTACCGCGACGCTGCTGTTCCTGCCCAAGGTATTGAGCGTGATCCTGGTGTGGGTCCAGGGGAGTCGTCAGTTCGGTGGGCCTCTCAAGGTACTGGCGAGCATGGTCCTGGAGTCGCTGTTCTCGATGGCATTGGCCCCTGTGCGAATGCTGTTCCACACGCGTTTCGTGCTGACCTCTATCATGGGGTGGGCGATCCAGTGGCGCTCGCCGTCACGGGAGAACAGCGACACGACCTGGGGCGATGCGATTCGCAATCACTGGAGCCAGACGCTCATCGGCGCCGTCTGGGCGGTGGGCGTCTACTTCATGGAACCGACGTTCCTGTGGTGGCTGTCGCCCATCGTGGGGGCCATGATGATCTCGATACCGGTATCCGCGCTCTCCAGTCGCGTCTCTCTCGGCAGCGCCTGCTTCCGGGCGCGACTGTTTCGGATTCCCGAGGAGACGCATCCGCCACGGGTGCTGCGCAGGATGGTGCGCCACCTGGGCAGGATGAACGCGGCCGCGCCCACGCCGAATTTCGTCCAGATAGTGGTGGACCCGGTATCGAACGCACTGGCAACCGCGCTCGGCACCTCGCGACATGGTCATGCCGAGCCGTTGAAGCGGCGGCGCCAAGAGCGCGTGAGCCGGGCGCTCAAGCAGGGGCCGGCTTCGATGAACAATCTCGAGCGCCTGGCGTTTCTGGATGATCCGGTGATGCTCTCCCAGCTGCACTGGCGGGTCTGGGGCGATGCCGAGGCACACCATGGCTGGCACGAGCACGGTTTGCCGTCGAGAGCCTCACTGCGGGTGCCGGCGTTCGGTTGACCTGACAGCGACGCCTTCGTCGGGCAGGAGGGTCGACAAAAGTTGACCCTCTTGCCGGTTATTCTTCGAAGATTCGGCGATTGGTGACTATGCTTGAGCAAGGCGGTATCGAGCCGCTTGCCGGTTATTCAATCCGAAGGGAATCAAGGAGTAGGACTATGGGCTTTATCTTGTGGCTGATCATCGGCGGCATTGCTGGCTGGATCGCCGGTAAGGTTATGCGTGGCGGCGGCTTCGGTATCCTCGGCAACATCGTCGTCGGCATCGTCGGCGCCGTGATCGGCGGCTTCCTGTTCAGCCTGCTGGGGTTGTCGTCGAACGGGTTGATCGGATCACTGGTCGTCGCCACCATCGGGGCGATAATCCTGTTGTGGATCGTTGCCAAGGTCAAGAAGGCATAGCACGGATTCATATCTCGATCGGCCATGCTGATCGATTGTCGTGACGGACGGCCGCGCTTCTGCGCGGCCGTGTCGGTTTAGGGCGAACGCGATGCGCCGCTGACGTGTCTACCCGGTAGAATCAGGTACACTAGCGCCTTTTGACGGCCAGAGATCTGCAACGGATGCTTGATTCATCGACCGCCACGCGCAAAGAACGTTTTATAGGGCTCGAATGGCTGCGTTTCCTGCTCGGCCTCTATATCGTCATTTTCCACACGCTCCATAACTATCCCTCCATACGCGAATGGTCGCATTACGTGACCGATATCGGTTTTTTCTCGACCAGTGCGTTCTTCGTGCTATCCGGCTTTCTGCTGACGCATGTCTACCTCGACTCTTCCGATCAGATGCGCGAGCCACGCAAGAGCTTCTGGCTGAAGCGGTTCTCGAATCTTTATCCCATTCATATCGGATCGCTGATCCTTGCCATGTCGGTCTCGGCGCTGGTGGGCTATCTGGCGATAGCGCCCGGAGATAGCGACATCTCGCTGAGATTCGTGGTCTACGACGTCAACAACGATATCGGTCAGCTGGACTGGAAAAGTCTCAATCACACCATGGGATCGCTGGAAACCGGCATCAACCTGCTGCTCAACCTGACCCTGTTGCACGCCTGGAACCCGCTGTACCTGACTTTCAATCCGCCGTCCTGGTCGATTTCGGCGCTGTTCTTCTTCTATCTGACATTCCCCTGGCTGGCGCCTCGCCTGCGTCGAGTGCGGAACCCCCGTCGCGCCATGCTGCTGGTCAATCTGATCTATCTGATCCCGCCGCTGTACGTGATCCTGACGACAGACTACGGCGTGCCGGAAACCGGCATTCTGCATCGCAATCCGTTGATTCGCCTTCCCGAGTTCGTCGCCGGAATTTTGCTCTGCACTTTCTACGCGCAGCGCAAGGCGCAGGGACGGCTGATGTCTTCCGGTCAGTGCTGGTTGACGCTGATGGCGGTTGCGGCAAGTGTCGTGGCCGCGGTCTATCTGCTGGGGTTGGGACATGCGTGGTACTACGTCCTGCACAATGGCCTGCTGCTGCCTTCCCAACTGGCACTGATCTATGTGGCGGCGCACTGGGGTGAGCCTCGTGACCCCCGGCTGATGCGGCTGGCCTCCAGGTTGGGCGGCGCATCGCTGCCGATGTTCGCGCTGCATGTGCCACTCTACGCGGTTTTTTCGCGTGTCGAGCGCGTGCTCTCCGGCGATCCCGGCCTGTGTCTGACGGATTTCAGAGGCTGTCTGGCGGCGGCGGGAGAGTTGCACCTGTGGCTCTATCCGCTGTTCCTGATTCTGACCGTGCTGTTCTGTGTGCTCTTCCAGGAGCAGTTCGTGGTGCGGGTCAGAAAATTCCTGCTACGCCGTCTCTTGGGCAAGGCGCCGCGCACTCACGCCGAGAAGATGAGCTGACGTCCGCTGCTCGGTCGCGCGCCGGCCATCGGCGCGCGACGACCTTTCCGTTATACTATGCCGCCGCAAGCGCACTGCCATGAGCCACTTCGGCAGTGAGCGCAAGCCGTCTCTCGTAGCACGAGGTTTCTCTTGAGCGAACTTCTCGTCCCGTGGTGGGCCCAGCAGCTGACGCTGTGTGGCTGGCCTCTCGTCAGCGATCCCCGACTGGCGCTCGATGCCGTACAGGCGCACTCGCGCCTGCAGTCACTGGGGGTCGGGGGGCGCGACGAGTTTGCCTGGCGCCTGTGGGAGAGCGGTGGCGACGCTCGGTCACCATCGTTCGCCCGGTTGGCGGCCCTGGAGCTGCTCGCGCTCGGGAGTGCGGCAAATTGGATTCGCTCCCCCTTTACCGACGCCTGGCTTGCCATGCTGGCCCGCGGCATTGTCGCGCAGGCGCCCACGCTCAAGGCCTGGCTGCAGTCGCTCGCCCCCTTGAACGACCCGGCGCTGGATGCCGCCGGGCGCGAGCTTCTGGCTCGCGAGCGTCAGCAGCGTGGCGCCTCATGGTCTGCGCTTCGCCACCGCCTCAAGTCCACCGATTCACCGGCACCCCAGAATGCCGCCGGATTCGATTCTCCCCCGTCCTGGTCTGCCGATCTCTGGCCGGACGGCCTGTGGCGAGCCAGGGCTGCCATGGCGCCGGTACTGGCCTGGCCGGTCGATATCCCACTCGACGAACAGCGACAGTATCGGACGCTGCTGCGCGAGCAGGACGACGTCGGGGGGCGTGAAGAGCTCATGACGCTGCTGTTCTGGCTCGCGGGGCAGGGGCATCGCTATGGCTGGGATCTGGACGCCGTGCGGATGTCACGTCAACGCCCCGAGGCGCAGCTCGAGTGGCTCTCGGGATTGAACGATCAGCACGATTATGGTCGGGTGCTGCTGGCGTTTCTGGCCGATGCGGAGCCGCTGGAGTGGGCGGCATGGGACTGGTTCCGACTCATCGATCAGGCGTATCTCGGCCATTGTGCCGGGTGGCTGACGACGCAGGAGGCGGAGCGGTTCGCGAGCCATGGCATCGACCTCCTGCAGCAGCGCTATGCGGACTGGGAGGCAGCGGCTCGGGCGTATCAACGGGGACGCAGCCTGTTCGAGGGGCGAGACCTGCGGCCCGTCTTCGATGAGGAGTGGGGCGGCCTGCTCTCCGCCGACACCAGTCCATGGGCGGTCCCGCTCGCCGATACGCTGGAGGAGGGGTTGCGCGAGTCGTCACGCGAGTTTGTTCGACAGTACCGCGAAGACCCCGGCTGCTGGGTATTGAGCGTTGCCTCGATCCGCGACCCGGATCTGGTCCACCGTCGATCCCTCGGCGAACCGCTGGGACCGGAACGGGTCCAGGAGGCGGAGCGCTATCTCGAAGAGGTGCTGGGCCTGCGTCGGGAAGAGGGCACCGCGGGGCTGGCGAGGTTCTGGATGCCAGCTCAGGCGCATCACCTCAACCAGCTGGCCGCCGACTCCCGCCATACCGCCACTCGCCGGTCGCCGCTGGTGGCATCTCGGCGATTGGCCGTCTGTGCGGATCACGCGGCGACGATCACGATGGCGGAAAAGTACGCATTCTATCTGGTAATGGCGTCGGACAGCGGACGCTATTCGACCGTCGAGATCGAGGCTCTGGCGCAGTCGCTGTGTGACGTGCTGAGCCGCTTCTACCGCGATGCCGAGAGTCTGCTCTCGGCATGGCAGGTCTGGGAGACCGTTCTGAGCGAGGATGAAACGCCGGAGGAAGTATCGCTGGCGGACGATATCGCCTGGCATCGGCGCGATCCCGGCTCCCCCTTTCACTGGCTGACCCCGTCGCGGTCGCTGACGTGGCTCGAGCCAGGGGTGCGGCCGACGTTGACGCGGTTCACCGCGATCTCGCTGGCGGGACCGCTCAACGAAGCGCTATGGCAGGCGCCGCAGCCGCTGGCGCCCCAAGACAGAGAAGCGCTGGGGGATTGGGTCGAGCATCAGTATGCGCTGCAGGGGGCCGCGGGGCTGGTCGACTTCCTGGATTTCCTGGCCGAGGCGGGAGACCGGCAGGACTATCAGATCAACTATGCTCCCTACACCCTGAATCGTACTCGCCTGGAAGCGGAAATCGCGATTCTCGAATCGGGGGCATGCGCGGAAGAGGACCGCGTCCACCTGATGCGGCTGAAGCACGTGCGGGATAATGCCTGTCACTGCAACGATCAGGACATGACGGCATGGGATATCGCGCAGCTGGTCGATCTGGCGCTGGCTGGTCGGCAGCTCGACTGGCTCGCCGAGGATCGCCTCGCGCACTATCTCGATGCCGCCATGCGTCTGGCGGAGCGCCACTACAGCAACTGGCGGGATTATGCCGAAGGGCTGTACAGCGGCTTCGGATTCTTCATGGACGATACGCCGGAGCGCGACGCTTTCCTGCAGCGCTTTCGCGAAGCGCTCACAGCCTGGCTGGAGGCGGAGCCCTTGCTGGCCGGTGCTTGGGCGAGTCTCGATTTTCCGGGCAGCCCCATGACGCACTGGACATCACTTCATGTCGACATTCTTCCCGGTGGACCCAGTCTTTTACATTAACGGCGTTCATTAACCGAGAACACTCGCCAAAGCGTTTTCAATGACATATGATCTCCGCTGTGCTACGCCCGCTGGAAAGAGGGCGTGGCTTTTTTCTGTCCGATTGATCATGATTCGAGCCCAATACAGGCCGTTCTGGCGGTGACACCTCGTCGAGGTGTGTCACCACCACAGCGACTCCAATTCGCCGGATGATTCGTCATGAGTCGTCGAAAAAGGCGGTGCCCGTAATGGCTCACAGGCGAACGAGGTCGCGCTGAATGCTAAGACGCACAGCCATGGGGTTGGCACTGGCGATAGTCATATCCGGTTGCTCCGCCCCTGTAAAACAACAACAAGTCAACGCGCAGTATTCACTCCCCCTGGTCAAGACTCGCACCGTTGCGGTCGATATTCCCAAGAGTGTCCCGCCGGCACCCCAGAAGATCCGGGACTTCCGGCCGCAGAGCGTCTCTCCAGCGGTGATCCGGAAGGCCCTGCTGGACGAACATCAACGGTGGGTCGGAACGCCTTACGTGCTCGGCGGAACGACGCACCGTGGTATCGACTGCTCTGCGCTGATGCAGCACGTGTTCGGTGAGGCCTTCGCTTTCGAGCTACCGCGGACGACCGAAGAGCAGGTTCTGGAGGGTGATCG
This sequence comes from Salinicola sp. CR57, assembly GCF_003206585.1. Lineage (NCBI taxonomy): Bacteria > Pseudomonadati > Pseudomonadota > Gammaproteobacteria > Oceanospirillales > Halomonadaceae > Salinicola > Salinicola sp. CR57. The sequence goes on along the minus strand of NZ_PZJL01000011.1, from coordinate 243,246 downwards.
GGTCGCGGAACAGAATCTCAAGGCGGGGGATCTGGTCTTCTTCCAGCCACCTGGACCCTACAATCATGTCGGCGTCTACGTGGGCGATGGCTACTTTCTTCACGCTTCCTCGTCGCAAGGGGTGAAGCTGTCCCGCCTCGATAACGTCTACTGGAAGCGATATTACTGGCAAGCGCGCCGTCCGGTCGAACGAACGCAACTGGCTCAGCGAGTCATGCTGGCCAACGAAGGTTGAATCGGGGCAGGCCGCGCGCTGAGGATTTCCGTCGCGGTCTCGCCCCGGTATCCGTTCCACCGGGGGCGCAGCGTCGAATCGGCGTAACACGAGCATGAAAAAAGGGCAGCCTCCTGGCTGCCCTTTTTTGTGGGGGGCGTACCCCCACCGATAGAACTGGCCCCCGGCGGGAGGCCTGTTCGACGATCAGTGCTCGTGACCACCTTCGCCATGGACGTGGCCATGGGACACTTCTTCTTCGGTCGCTTCCCGCACTTCGGCAATCTCGACATCGAAGTTCAGCTTCTCACCAGCCAGGGGGTGGTTGCCGTCGACCGTCACGGTGTCGCCTTCCACCTTGGTCACGGTGACCATCAACGGTCCTTCCTGGGTCTGAGCCTGGAACTGCATGCCGGGCTCGACAGCATCAACGCCCTGAAAGGCGTCCCGCGGAACTTCCTGGACCAGCGCCGGCTGGACTTCACCGTACCCTTCGCTCGGCGCGACGGCGACCTGAAGCTTGTCACCGCTTCCGTGGCCCTCGAGTTCTTTCTCGAGCCCCGGAATGATGTTGCCCGCACCGTGTAGATAGGTCAGCGGATCGCGACCTTCGGAACTGTCCAGGACCTCTCCTGCATCATTGGTCAATGTATAGTGGAACGCGACCACGGAGTTCTGGGCAATCTGCATCTCGGAACCTTTGCGTTTGTGCATGTCTGTCACATCCTAACGCGCCACGGCCTTTCTGTCAGGTCGCAATGACCGTGAAGTCGGGCCGATCGGGCGCTTATCTCGAACGGCGTCCATGGTAGTTGCGCCACTTCGAGGGTGTGGTTACCCTGACCCCACGACCAATTACCGTGATTTTGCGGCCGAGGAGAAGTTCGTCATGACCGTGTTCGTCGTTTGGCTCGTTGCCTTCGCCGTTTTTCTTTTTCTACTTCTCAAGGCTTGGGATGGGGCGCTTGGCGCGATGGTCAAACGCCGGTTGCCGACCCAGTTGCAGGGGGATCCCGCCCAGGACCGCTGGGTCATGTCGACGGCGCTGGCGGTGCTCGGCGCGACGTTCATCATCAAGCCGGTATCCATGCTCCTGACCTTGATTCTGCTGGCCATCGGAATCTGGGTGGGGTTGCGCGTCGCCTGCTGGGCGGTGCGTAAAGCCAAGCTGCATTGAATAGGGTCTCGGTCGCCTGGAGCGGCCCACGCAGGTAGACGGGCGATGCCGACAGCATCGCCCGTCGTGATTTCTGGGCCCGCTGCCTAGAGCCAGGTGGAAACGGTGATCGAGCCGAACTGATCGCCATCGTCCTGAGTCTCGAACTCGTGCGTCCGCCACACCGAGCTGTAGGTCAGCTGCCAGCGATCCCAGGATACGGCGAGGCCGAGTTGGGCATCCCCTACCCAGGGGCGCCGATCCACCGAGTGGCTATCCTCGAAGGTGTTGCCGTCGAGCAACATGTTGTAGGCCATCAGCCGACCTTCGAGGTTGGCGAACAGGTACCAGTTGAAGCCACTATCTTTCTCGAAAAAGACCCTGCTGCCCTGGGAGGGCGCCACGGCCGGCACGCCGAAGCTCTCGTCCAGCCCCTGCCCGATACGCAACCCGAGGCCGGTCGCACCATAGGTGTAGAGGTTGCCGACGGCCAGGCCGACCGACGGCCCATATTCGGTTTCCAGCGCTCCCAGGTTGCCCTGTTTCCACCAGGCGGTCTGGTAGGCGACATTGACGAAGGGCTCGTTGTGCAACTGATTGTGCCAGCCCTCGGCTTTGTCGCTGTCGACCAGATGGTGAAAGTTGTTCTGTACCGTATGGCCACCCGCACCCGGGCCGACAAGGCCGACGTCGAAATACACGCCACTGGTACGTCGCCATCCGCTCAACTGCTGGTCATCGAACAGGGAGAGTCCGGCGTAGAGCACGCCGGCGTAGGGGCGATCGTTCTCGATCAAGCCTCTCTCGTCGATGTCCTCCGGCGTATAGATCTGCTGTCCGAACCGGTAGGAGGCACCGTCCAGCGAGGCGGCACTCCATCCAGGGATCAGCTCCGCGAGGTCGCGGGTCCAGTGGTCCCGTGAAGGTCTGAAGGACCAGTCGGCTTCGATACCGTTGGTGTAGTGACCGTCGTCGCCGCTGGCGAAGATATCGTTTTCCGACTTCAGCGTCAGGATGCCATCCGCCCAAGCGGTGCTGGAAATGGCTGCCAAGGCCATGGCAAGGCCGGTTCTCGACCAGAGTTGTCCCTTCATGTTCCGCCTTATTCCCTTAAAACGAATGATTGAATCTGCGGGACATACAATAGCGTACGTAAAACGTCGAGAATATAGAAAATTAGTATCACGCTAACAGAAAGCGGCGCCCGAAGGCGCCGCTGGTATGGGATCTGGCTGTCGTCGTGCAATCAGTAGGGCGCGACGCTGACGCTGGAGCCACTGGCGACCAGCTTGACACGCTGGCCGACTTGCCAGTTGCGGTCCGCCTTCTGGACGACCACGACGTTCTGGCCGCTGTCCTGTCGAATCTCCAGTTCGTAGCCATCGACGCGGTCGGTGGCCTGCTGGATCTTGCTGCCCGCCACCGTACCACCGAGGGCGCCGGCCGCGGTCGCGATCGTGCGGCCGGAGCCACCGCCGACCTGGTTGCCCAGCAAACCGCCGATGACTGCACCGCCCAGGCTGCCCAGCACGCTCTCGCCGTTGCCACCCTGGATCTGTACCGGGCGTACCGACTGGATGGTTCCGTAACTCACGGACTGCGCCGTGCCCGCTTGATCTCCCCGGTAGACGTCACCCGAGTAGGTCGAGGTGTTGGTACAGCCCGCCAGAGCCAGCAGGCCCATGACCAGTGCGGGAGCGATGAGTCGTTTCATGATGATTCTCCTTAACATCCAGGTATGGCTTCGTGCCCAGTACATTAAAACAGTGTTCTAAAACTAGTCCAGTGCTAATGGAATCCATCGGCACTGTGCCCAGCACGGATTGAGTGTAGGAGCCACTGGCAATTCCTGCCTCTCACTCCTGGGGATCCCGGTCGCTGTCGGCGAAGCCCAGGCTGCCGCTGTCGACGAGCGTCGCCAACAGGCGCGCGCCGCCTGGATGGGTGAGTGCACTGGCGTCTATGGGAGCGTTCGACGCCAGCATCCGGGCCAGCTCTAGAGGGCAGTCGACGGCATCGCCGTCGACGAACAGGGTGGCGTTGGCCTCGTCCAGACGGTGCCAGGCGAAACGTGAGCCGAGGCTGCGAGTCAGTTCGTCGCCGCCCTCGAGCGCGGAGCGCAGCGCTTCCGGTGCGGTAGGGGAGTCCGGCGGGGCCAATTGATCCAGATATTTGGGCTGCGTCATGGCACGCCCGAACCATTGCGCCATCTGATCGGGTCGGTCGATGACGTCCAGCAGTAGCCGGCGAACGCGGGCCACGGCCTGCTCGTCCAGCTCGCCCGACGCGAACGGTGGTTGCAGGTCGGGGTCGGCATAGCGGTGGCCGTCGCCGAGCTGTTCACCGATGTAGTCGGCGAAGGAAGTGACGATCTCGTCGGCGGAAGGTGCCCGGAAGCCGATCGAATAGGTCAGGCAATCGTCGGCTTCGCTGATACCGTGATGAGCTACGCCGGGGGGAAGGTAGAGCATGTCGCCGGGCTCCAGTACCCACTCCTGGTCGGCCTGTACGGTGAAGTCTTCGAGGATGCGCAGGTCGATCCCGTGGATCAGCCGGGCATCCGCGCCGGGGCTGCCGCCCAGCTGCCAGCGCCGGCGTCCGCTGGCCTGCAACAGAAAGACGTCGTACTGGTCGACGTGCGCGCCAACGCTGCCGCCTGGCGGCGCATAGCTGACCATGATGTCGTCGAGTCGCCAGCTCGGCAGAAAATCGAAGGACTCCAGCAGTTCGGCGACTTCCGGCACGTAGTGGTCCACCGCCTGTACCAGCAGCGACCAGCCGCTGGCGGGCAGACGCGCGAAGGTCTCGTCATCGAATGGCCCGTGGCTGACCTGCCACGCCTTGTCCGGCCCTTTCTCCTCCACCAGCCTGGCCTCGATTCCCTCTTCACAGGCGAGGCCTGCCAGATCGTCCGGTTCCAGGGGCGAAACGAAGTCGGGGAACGCACCGCGTATCAGTAACGGCGATTTCTGCCAGTGCTGACTGAGGAACTGGGCGGGGGTGAGGCCACCGAGCAGCGTACGTGGCTTGTTGGCGGACGTCATGTCGGTCTCCTGGACGAAAACGTGTATGGCGCGCTCAGAGCGCCTTGGCCTGATCGATGGCGTTGCCGATGTAAGTCGCCGGCGACAGGGCCTTGAGTTCGGTCTTCACCTCGTCCGGCAGCGCCAGCGTGTCGATGAAGGCGGCAAAGCCGGCCTGGTCGATGCGCTTGCCGCGAGTCAGCTCCTTGAGCTTCTCGTAGGGCTTCTCGATCCCGTAGCGGCGCATGACGGTCTGGATCGGCTCGGCCAGCACCTCCCAGCTCTGGTCGAGATCGTCATCGAGACGCTGGGGATTGGCTTCCAGCTTGCCGATACCCTTGAGTGCCGCTTCGTACGCGATCAGGCCATAGGCCAGGCCGACGCCGAGGTTGCGCAGCACGGTAGAGTCGGTCAGGTCACGCTGCCAGCGGGAGATCGGCAGTTTCCGGGCCAGGTGATCGAGCAGCGCGTTGGCCAGCCCCAGATTGCCTTCTGAGTTCTCGAAGTCGATCGGATTGACCTTGTGCGGCATGGTGGAGGAGCCGATCTCGCCCGCCACCGTGCGTTGCTTGAAGTAACCGAGAGAGATATAGCCCCACACGTCGCGATCGAAATCGATCAGGATGGTGTTGAAGCGGCTGATGGCATCGAACAGCTCGGCGATGTAGTCGTGGGGTTCGATCTGGGTGGTGTAAGGGTTGAACGTGAGTCCGAGCGACTCGACGAAGGTGCGGGCGTTCTCGGCCCAGTCCACCTCTGGATACGTCGCCAGGTGCGCGTTGTAGTTGCCCACGGCACCATTGATCTTGCCCAGCAGTTCGACGGAGGCTATCTGCTTGAGCTGCCGCCTCAGGCGATAGGCGACGTTGGCCATCTCCTTGCCCAGCGTGGTGGGGCTGGCGGTCTGGCCGTGCGTCCGTGACAGCATCGGCTGTTCGGCATGCTGGTGGGCCAGACGGGCGATCGCATCGTGGACTGCCTGCATCGTCGGGGTCAGGGCATCGAGGCCGTCCCGCATCATCAAGGCGTAGGACAGGTTGTTGATGTCCTCGCTGGTACAGGCGAAGTGCACGAATTCCGTGATCGCGTGGAGCTCCGGCTGATCGGCGATGGCCTCCTTGATGAAATACTCGACCGCTTTCACATCGTGATTGGTGGTGCGCTCGATGGTCTTGATGCGCTCGGCATCGGCCAGCGAGAAATCACTCACCAGGGTGTCCAGAAACGCCTGCGCCGTGGCGGAAAGCGGCGGCACCTCGACGATGCCGGGATGGGCCGCCAGACGTTCCAGCCAGCGGACCTCGACGGTCACGCGCGCCCGGATCAATCCGAACTCGCTGAAATGTTCGCGCAGCGGGGCGGCCTTGGTGGCGTAGCGGCCGTCGACAGGGGAAAGGGCGGTCAGTGCGGAGAGTTCGATCATCGTGGGTTCCCGAGACATCGCGCGAGCCAGCAGCTCGCGATTGAGAGATTCGTGCGGCTCGATTCATGGGCTCGACGTCAGTGAGCGTCGAGCTGCCGCAGGGTGCGCCGGATGGCGCTCCGCTGGAAGATCAGGCGCCAGCGGCGGCCCCCTTGCTGGTGCCAGAGGAGGGCGAAGCGAACGCCGGCGAGCAGGGCCGTGCGGATGCGTTCCGGCATCATTCGACTCTGCAGCAAGCTGGGTTCGCCCTGGACCACGATCCGATAGCGGAAGGTGGAGAGTGTCTCCTGGTAGAGCTCGCCGAGGCTCGCGATCACGTTCTCGTGGGTTTCGCCGAAGTGCTCGGCCTGACCCTGGACGCGCCCCAGCCGTTGGCCGAGAGTCTCCATCATGGCGCTGTCCTTGCGTAGCTTCTGCATCAGCAGCACCATCGAGAAGCCGTAGCGCATGACAGCCGGCTGCGCGCTCTGGCGTGACATGACTGCCAGCAGCGTGTCGATGCCCAGACGCAGGTTGTTGTGGTGGCCGCCGTAGATCGACTCGAAACTGGGCGGGTCGGTGTCTAGCGTGGCGTGAATAAGGGTGTTCCAGGCGCGCTCGTCGCACTGCCCGGTGCGGGCCAGTTGATCGACGACGGATGCCGCCTGGAAGACGCCGGCCAGGGCCAGTGCCTGTCGGCCGTTGCTATCGAGCGGTGCCGATTGAATGGGCGTCGGGTTCATGCCGAGCGCTGGCTCCCTGTCATGGCGGAGGGGGTGTCGGTGAGTTCGGCGACGGCGGCGCCATCGTCGGTTCCGGTGGCGCGAATGACGGCGCCGCCCAGGCAGACTTCGCCATCGTAGAGCACCAGCGACTGGCCTGGCGTGACCGCACGCTGTGGGGTATCGAACCGGACCTCGAGTTCGCCGTCGGCCAGCAGCGTCACCTCGCAGGGAACGTCGTGCTGGCGATAGCGGGTCTTGGCGCTCAGGCGCGACGCCTCGGGGGGCGTTCCCGCGATCCAGGCTGCCGGCTCGCAGTAGACGACATCGCTGTAGAGCAAGGGGTGCTCGCCCTGAACGACCAAGAGGACGTTGCGCTCGAGATCCTTGGCGGCCACGAACCACGGATCCTCGCTGTGGTTCCTCAGGCCGCCGATGCCCAGGCCGCGTCGCTGGCCCAGGGTGTAGTACATCAGCCCCATGTGTTCGCCGATCAGGTCACCTTCAGGCGTTTCGATCCGCCCGGGCTGGGCGGGGAGATACTGCTTGAGGAAGTCGCTGAAGCGCCGCTCACCGATGAAGCAGATGCCGGTGGAGTCCTTCTTGCTCGCCGTCGCCAGACCGTGGCGCTCCGCCAGGGCCCGCACCTGCGGCTTCTCCAGCTCGCCGACGGGAAACAGCGTCCTCTCGATGGCGGCTCCGGGGACCGCGTGCAGGAAATAGCTCTGATCCTTGTTGCCATCCAGCCCCTTGAGCAACCGAGCCCGACCGTCGTCGTCGAGCCCTCTTCGCACGTAGTGACCGGTCGCGATCAGGTCGGCGCCAAGCATTTCGGCGTAGTCGAGAAAGACTTTGAACTTGATCTCGCGGTTGCACAGGATATCCGGGTTGGGCGTGCGCCCGGCCTGATACTCGGCAAGGAAGTGTTCGAAGACGTTGTCCCAGTATTCGGCGGCGAAGTTGGCCGTGTGCAGCTTGATCCCGAGGGTCTCGCAGACCGCCTCGGCGTCCGCCAGGTCGGCCATGGCGGTGCAGTACTCGGTGCCGTCGTCCTCGTCCCAGTTCTTCATGAACAGGCCCTCGACGTGGTAGCCCTGCTCCAGCAGCAGCAGCGCGGTCACGGAGGAGTCGACGCCACCCGACATGCCGACGATGACTTTCCGGGGGCCTTCGCTGGATGAGTGCGCGGTATCGCTGAATGCGCTGGCTGTGGTCATGACGATTTCCGGGGCAGGTGAGGGCGGGTCGTGAGACCCTGCGCGCCAGTGGCGGTGCCCGGCGAGCGTGCAGGATCCGATCAACGACCGACTCGGATGAGCGGCCCGCGATTATAGCCGAAAGCGGGGGATCGCATCGAGTCCATCGGCAACTTCCCGGGGGCAGAGCGTGCAATGACAGGCGGCGAGGCCGAGTTCGCTTCCCGGTCAGCGCTCGCGAATGACATCGAGCGGGTAGCGGCGACCGTCGCGCGTGTCGCGCAGCCGCTGCATCACGACCGGGCTCCTCAGCCGATGGCTGCGGTCGAGATCGTCGATCTCGTCGAAAGTGAGCCAGTGGGTGCCGATGATTCCCTTGTCCAGCGTATTGCCCAGATGGGCCAGTGGCAGGCTGAGAAACGCATGGCTGTGGAAGGTGAGGCCATCCGACGTCTGGTGGACGTAGAGCCCTAGATAGTCGGTGATGGCGACCTGCCAGGCAGACTCTTCGCGAACTTCTCGCTCGGCGGCCGCGATCAGGCGCTCACCCCGTTCCAGGTGGCCCGCGGGCTGGTTGAACAGGCTGAACGGGCCGCCGCGATCCTCCTCCACCATCAGGTAACGACCTGCTCGCTCCACCACCACGGCAACGGTCACGCGAGGCGTCCAACGGTTCATGTCATCATTCTCCCGACTCGATGCTCTGCCCTCGACATCCGGCCGTGGGACTCCAGCCGATCATACCCGGTCTACGCCAATTCGAAAGCCCGCTATCGGATTGGTGTGCCGGACGTCTGCCTGCTTCGCGATGATTCAGCGCTTGCGAGGGGAGTTCGAGCGCCGGCTCGTGTCGCGCCCGGGCGAATGCCGCGGGACGTTCACCGTCTCGCTGCGCCAGTGGCCCGGCGGCAGGTCGCCGAGCCGCCACGGTCCGATGCCGACGCGGATCAGCCGCAGGGTCGGATGACCCACGTGTGCGGTCATCCTGCGTACCTGGCGGTTGCGCCCTTCGCGCAGTTCTATCTCCAGCCAGGTCGTCGGCACCGAGGGCCGGTAGCGTACGGGAGGATCGCGGGGTGGCGGCTCCGGTGGCGCCAGCCGTCTGACCTTGGCCGGGCGAGTCGGTCCGTCCTTGAGGATGACTCCCTCGCGAAGCGCCTTCAGGGCGCTCGGGTCCGGCTCGCCTTCCACCTGAACCCAGTACTGCTTGGGCAGCTTGTGCCGGGGATCGCTGATGCGGTGAATCAGGGCGCCATCATCGGTCAGCAGCAGCAGCCCCTCCGAGTCGTAATCGAGACGACCGGCGGGGTAGATACCGGGCACCTCAAGGCAGTCGGCCAGTGTTCGCCGCCCACGAGCGTCAGTGAATTGGCAGAGCACGTTGTAGGGTTTGTGCAGCAGATAGATTCGACTCATGGCGCGCCGCCCCCGGCCTTCCTGGCCGGCTCCCGGGGCGCTCCCGAAGCGTTGCCCCATGGCGGGCAGCGGCGATCGAGACTATTTTCAGGGAAGGCTTGCATACCGGCTCCATCGGCCGCATCTTCAAGGAACTTCGGGTCTTCAACGGTATCCAATACCTCATCGAGTCCCGGCTTGCCGTATCTGAGCCGATGCATCCAGGGATTCATCCTTACTATGTCAGAGATCTCAAACAGAGTGTCGCCTTACCTTGCCAGGGAGCCGGCCCGCACGGGTATGACGCGTCCTCCCGACCCTGAACACGACGAGCAGGGTGATGTTGCCGAACAGGTGTCGGATCCGCAACTGGCGCCGCCGCCAATGTACAAGGTCGTGCTGTACAACGACGACTACACCCCGATGGAGTTCGTCGTCGAGGTGCTGCAACGATTCTTCGCCATGGACAGCGAGAAGGCGGTTCAGATCATGCTGGCCGTCCACACGCAGGGGAAAGCGACCTGCGGCATCTTCACCCGTGACGTGGCGGAGACCAAGTGTCACCTCGTCAATGAATATGCGAAGGAGTGCGAGCATCCTCTCATGTGCGACGTGGATGCCGCAGAGTAGATGGCGGACACACATCGTCGACGCTTTTGTCTTCGAAGACTTGCGAAACCGCTGTTTGTGCCCGATTGTGAAAGTGCCGACCGACGCCCTCAGTGGCTAAAAGGGGACTGCCATGTTGAGTAAAGAACTTGAACTCACCCTGAACACGGCCTTCACCGTGGCGCGTTCCAAGCGACACGAGTTCATGACCGTGGAGCACTTGCTGCTGGCGCTTCTCGATAATGCCTCGGCAGCCGACGTGCTGAATGCCTGTGGGGCGAATCTGGAAAAGCTTCGTGCCGATCTGCAGGATTTCATCAATTCCACGACACCGTTGATTCCCGAAGAGCAGGAAGACCGGGAAACGCAGCCCACGCTGGGCTTCCAGCGCGTGTTGCAGCGCGCGGTCTTTCATGTCCAATCCTCCGGCAAGAGTGAGGTGACCGGCGCCAACGTGCTGGTGGCGATCTTCTCCGAGCAGGAGAGCCAGGCGGTCTACTTCCTCAAACAGCAGAGCGTGGCACGGGTGGATGCGGTCAACTACATCGCCCATGGCATCTCCAAGGTCGCCGGTCATGGCCAGGCCCAGCAACCCTCCCAAGAGTCCGAGGACGGCGAGGAAGCCGCCGGTGAAAACGGGCAGAGCCCGCTTTCCAACTATGCGACCAATCTCAACGACCAGGCCCGGCTGGGCAAGATCGATCCGCTGATCGGTCGTGACCACGAGCTCGAGCGCGTGGTGCAGATTCTGGCCCGTCGACGCAAGAACAACCCGCTGCTGGTGGGCGAGGCCGGGGTCGGCAAGACCGCCATCGCCGAAGGCCTGGCCAAGCGAATCGTCGAGGAAGACGTGCCGGACGTAATCGCCGATGCCGTGGTCTACTCGCTGGACATGGGCGCGCTGCTCGCGGGCACGAAGTACCGCGGCGATTTCGAGAAGCGGTTGAAAGGGCTGCTGGCCGAGTTGCGCAAGCAGGACAACTCGATCCTGTTCATCGATGAGATTCACACGGTCATTGGCGCTGGCGCGGCATCGGGCGGGGTCATGGATGCCTCCAACCTGCTCAAGCCGCTGCTCTCCTCCGGCGAGCTGCGCTGCATCGGCTCGACCACGTTCCAGGAGTTCCGCGGCATCTTCGAGAAGGATCGAGCGCTGGCCCGTCGTTTCCAGAAGGTCGACGTGCCGGAGCCGACCGTCGAGGATACCATCCGCATCCTCAAGGGGCTGCGAGGCCGTTTCGAAGAGCATCACCAGTTGAAGTACACCGATGGCGCGCTGGAAAGTGCAGCCCGCCTGGCCGATCGCTATATCAATGATCGTCACCTGCCGGACAAGGCGATCGACGTGATCGACGAGGCCGGCGCGCACCAGCGCCTGCTACCTCCGGAAGCGCGGATCGCGACCATCGATGTCGATCAGGTCGAAGCGGTGGTGGCTTCCATTGCGCGCATCCCGCCGAAGAGCGTTTCGACTTCGGACCGCAAGCTGCTCTCGAATCTGGAGCGCGACCTGAAGATGCTGGTGTTCGGCCAGGATGAGGCGATCACCAGTCTGTCGGCGGCGATCAAGCTGTCTCGTGCCGGTCTCAAGTCGCCGGACAAGCCGGTGGGCAGCTTCCTGTTCGCTGGCCCGACCGGCGTCGGCAAGACCGAGGTCGCTCGGCAGTTGTCGCACCTGATGGGGATCGAACTGGTCCGCTTCGACATGTCGGAGTACATGGAGCGCCACACGGTATCGCGTCTCATCGGGGCGCCCCCGGGCTACGTCGGTTACGACCAGGGCGGCCTGCTGACCGAGGCGATCACCAAGCAGCCGCACTGCGTGTTGCTGCTCGACGAGATCGAGAAGGCGCATCCGGAAGTCTTCAACCTGCTGTTGCAGGTCATGGACCATGGTCGCTTGACCGACAACAACGGCCGCGAGGCGGACTTCCGGCATGTGATCGTCATCATGACCTCCAATGCCGGCGCCGAACAGATCTCTCGTCGCTCGATCGGCTTCCAGACCCAGGATCACTCGACCGATGGTATGGAGGTGATTCGCCGGACCTTCACACCGGAGTTCCGCAATCGCCTGGACGGGATCATCCAGTTCCACGGTCTCGAGCCATCCATCGTACGCAACGTCGTCGACAAGTTCCTGGTCGAGTTGCAGGCTCAGCTCGACGAGAAACGGGTGCAGCTCGATGTCGATGACGACGCCCGCGTCTGGCTGGCCGAGAAAGGGTACGACCCCGAGATGGGGGCGCGCCCGATGGCCCGAGTCATCCAGGAAAAGCTCAAGAAGCCACTGGCCGAAATGATCCTGTTCGGCGACTTGGCCGAGAATGGCGGCATCGTCCACGTGCGGGTCGACAACGACGAGTTGCAGCTCGAGACCGAAGCCGAACTGGCCTAAACCGTTAGCAACAGCACGACAACGCCTCGCCATGGCAACATGGCGAGGCGTTTTTGGATTCGTATCATCTCTGATTGCCCGCCTGACGGAGATAGAATAACAGGACTGTTCCTGAGGGCGGGAAGCCGTTCGGGGAAGGCGGAGCCGAGACAGGCTCGCGGATTAGCGAGAGCGGTAGACGATACGCCCTTTGGAGAGGTCGTAAGGAGTCAGCTCGACCTTGACCTTGTCGCCGGTCAGGATGCGGATGTAGTTCTTACGCATCTTGCCGGAGATATGGGCAGTCACGACATGGCCATTCTCCAGTTCAACGCGGAACATGGTGTTGGGAAGCGTGTCGACGACGACGCCTTCCATTTCGATATGATCTTCTCGTGCCATATAGGCGATCCCTCTTGAACGTGTTGAGAACGGGGCTTAGTTTGAGGGCCTGACACGGCGCCTCGCGGTTGGCTATCGACGCGGAATGCCGCGAAAGGCACGGGTGCCATTCACGTCATCATCGAGCCAGCCCGCCCTTGGGCCTCTGAAGTGCGCGATATTATGGGCTATCTCGCAAGGGAAGGCAAAAATACGTGGTAAATCGAATGGATCTCGGCTCATGACCGATCACCGGGCCTGCAGTGCGGAAGCTTTCGAACCGGTTAATCGTCTCTCCACCGTTCGGCGCTACAGAGGCGGGTCGCAGCGCTGAGTTCAGGAGCCTGGTGCGATACGGTTCATCGGTGTCATTACAGCGCCTTGGCCGGGACCATGCGCTGCCAGCGCCCCCCATTGAGATACTCCAGCGGTTGATAGTCCTGCTTGTAGCGCATTTTCTGGCAGGCGCGTATCCAGTACCCGAGATAGAGATAGGGTAGTCGGCGCTCGCGTGCCAGCTCGATCTGGCTGAGTATGGCGAAGCCGCCGAGAGAGCGTCGCTCGAAGATGGGGTCCGGGTCGAAAAACGTATAGATCGCGGAGAGGCCATGACCCAGGCAGTCGGTGGCAGCCACTGCCATCAGATGATCGCCCAGCCGGAACTCCAGCAATTTGGCAAAAGGGTGTGCCTGGGTCAGAAACATCCGGTACTGCTCGCGGCTGGGGGGAAACATGTCGCCGTCGGCGTGTCGGGCGCGAATGTAGCGGGCGTATAACGAGTAGTGTTGCTCGTCGAATACCGTCGGGCGCCATCGCGTGGTGATATCTCGGTTACGGTTGATCAGTTTGCGCTGGGTTCGGCTGGGGGTGAAATCCTCGACCGGAATTCTGACGGAAGTGCAGGCACTGCAGGCCTCGCAGTGGGGGCGGTAGAGGTTGCTGCCGCTACGCCGGAAGCCCAGCAGGGTGAGGGCGTCGTAGACCTCGGGCGCGACCGTTTCCTCGGGGTCGAGAAAGAGTGTCGTCGCCTCCCGTCCCTTCAGGTAGCTGCAGGGATGGGGCACCGTCAGGAAAAAACGAAGATCGCGTGCCTGACGTTGCGGGTTGTTCGCATTGTCGCTGCTCACGGTGGCTCCGTTGGCCAGAGGTCGGCCGGGTTGGGTGAGTTGACGTTGCCTTCAAGGTAGTCGATGAACGTCTCCCGGGCGATGTCTCTGGCACCCATGCTGGCCAGATGTGGTGTATGCATCTGACAGTCGATCAAGGCGAAATCGTGCAGTCGGAGTCGCCGCGCCAGATGGACCAGGGCGACTTTCGAGGCGTCGGGGACGTGGCTGAACATCGACTCCCCAAAGAAGACGCGACCGATCGAGAGGCCATAGAGGCCGCCCACCAGCGCTTCCGCCTGCCAGACCTCGACACTGTGCGCGTGTCCCAAACGGTGAAGATCGAGATAGGCCTGCCGCATGGCATCGTCGATCCAAGTTCCTTCCGCATCCGCGCGAGTCTCGGCGCAGGCGGTGATGACGCGCTCGAAGGCGTGATCGAACGTCACCACGAAGCCACCGTTGCGAAGCCGTTTGGCCAGACTTCTGCGGACACGGATCTCCTCGGGGAAGAGCACCATGCGTGGATCGGGGGACCACCACAGGATCGGCTGGCCCTCTGCATACCACGGAAAGATGCCTTGGCGGTAAGCGCTCAGTAGCCACTCCGGTGTCAGCGCGCCCCCGGCGGCCAGCAAGCCATCCGGTTCATCCAGCGCTTTGGCAACGGGTGGGAAGGCGACGAGATGAGGTGGTAGCCAGGGCAGCATTCAGGGGACCCGATGAGAAAGCGATCCACAGCATAGCAAACACCGGAAGCGTGATCCTCGGCATACCTTTGCCGAAAGGAGCATCAAGAATAGTCCAGCCATTGCCGATAGATTCTCGACTCCTCAAATTGTGGAAAGAATCATGGCTGCACTCCGACAACGCCTTCATCATGCCAGCATCGGCACCAAATTGGCCATCATTGTCGCCCTGTTGCAGGTTGCCGTGCTCATGGGGTTGGCTTTCGCCATGGCCCAGGCGAGCACGTCGCAACTGCGCGAGGCCACGACTCGCGAGTTGAAAACCCAGCAGGACTCGGTTTCCGCCATGCTGTCGCTGTTCGACTACAGCCTTCAGCAGCAGGCTGACCGGTTCCTGAATATCTTCTCGGACCAGTACTCGGGGCGGTTCGCGCTGAGTCCGGACCAGCAGGTCGAGGTTTCCGGGCGTCAGACACCGACGCTCAGGGATGGGCTCGAGGTGCTCAACGACAATACGTGGAAGCTCGATCGCTTCAGCGCGCAGACCGGCACGCCGGCGACGATCTTCGCCCGCGACGGCGACGACTTCGTGCGCATCTCCACCTCTCTCAAGGACCAAGATGGCAAGAGGGCGATGGGAACGCTGCTCAACCGGGAGTCCAAGAGTTACGCCAAGCTGATGGCGAACGAATCCTATATCGGACTCGCCAAGCTTTTCGGCACGCCCTACATCACCAAGTATCAACCGATACTGGATGGTGACGGCAAGGTGGTGGGGGCACTATTCGTGGGGGTCGATATCAGCGCCGAGATGGCCCAAGTCCAGAATCGCATCCGCGAGATGGGGATTGGCAGCAGTGGTTACACCATGCTGATCTCCGCCGCCGGGGATCATAAGGGGGACGTCATCGCGGGAGGGCCCTTCGAAGGACAGAACCTGCTGAATTCCGCTGACGCCGACGCCTTTGCGCCGCTGTTCGCTCAGGAATCCGGCGAGATCAGTTACGTCTCCGGCAGCGGCGACAATCGCTTGGCGTTCTACTCCCGCTATCCCGAGTGGCAATGGATCATCGCCGGTTCGGTGTCGGTCGACGAGATCGAGGCCGGTGTCATCGCTGCTCGCGATCGCTTCCTGTTGATCGCGCTGGTGCTGGCGGCGGCGTTGAGTCTGACGCTCTACTGGATTGCCAAGCAACTGGTCACGAAGCCGATGAACCGTGCCGTCGGCCTGGCCCAGGCGCTGGCAGAAGGGGATCTGTCGCAGCGAATCGAGACGCGTCGTCGTGACGAGATCGGCCAACTGGTCGGCGCCATGAACGGCATCGGCGATGGCCTCGAGCGAATCGTGGGGCAGGTGCGTCACGCGGTCGTGGAGACCGAGAACCATACGCAGGAACTGGCCTCGGGGAACGCCGAGCTCTCCTCGCGTACCGAGTCCCAGGCAGCGAGCCTCGAGGAGACCGCCGCCAGCACCGAAGAGATCAACGCGACCGTGCGCCAGAACACGCAGCGGGCGCAGGAGAGCGACGAGCAGACCCGGCAGACCGTGCTGGCCGCGGGCGAGGCCCAGAACACGGTCGAAGCCACGTCTGACGCCATGCAGCGCATCGTCGGGATGGCAAAGCAGATCTCCGAGGTGGTCGGCGTGATCGACGGCATCGCCTTCCAGACCAACCTGCTCGCGCTGAACGCCTCCGTCGAGGCCGCCAGGGCCGGCGAGCATGGCAGAGGCTTTGCCGTGGTCGCGCAGGAGGTTCGTGGTCTGGCCGAGCGCTGTTCGACCTCGGCGCAGGAGATCAAGGCGCTGATCGGGCGGACTGTCGACGAGGTCGACAACGGCAATCTGCGGGCTGCGGAGGCTGGGCAGCGGGTGTCGGAGATCGTGTCGCAGGTGGAGCGTATCAGCACCCTGATTTCGGAAATTCGTCTGGCCTCCGAGGAGCAGTCCCACGGGATCGAGCAGATCAACCAGGCCATCGCGCAGATCGACGAGACCACCCAGAGCAATGCGGCGCTGGTTCGTCAGTCCAGTGCTTCGACCCAGCAGTTGAACGAACAGAGCCGACGGCTGGCGGAGACGGTCTCGGTCTTCCGGCTGCGCGACGGTTCGGCCATAGATCGGCAGGGGGCGGACCTGGGGGCTCCCACGGCCAGTCTGACCCGACATGGTTCGACGGAGGAGCCCCTACCGGCTTGATTTGACGTCGTCGATTCGGTCGACACTCGACGCAACCCGCGCCCCCTGTGATGTCGGCGCGGGCCCCGGTATGATGGCGGGTTGAAAACACCGGGCCCGTCTTGGGGCCGGTCATTGATCGCCAATGCCGCGAGCGGAATGGAATGCCGCCAGCGGCGTGGCAGTTGACTGCGCTACGCCACGCCATACCGGGCGCGAGGGGGTTGATCATTTGAGTGCCAAGAGTTCGGCCAAGAAGAGCCGTCGTTCATCGACGCAAGCGCAAGCCAGGGAGCAGGCGCGCCACGTGATCATGCGCCTGCAGGGCGTGACTCGCGAGGGCGCCGTGATTCTGCTGCTCGCCATCTGCGTTTTTCTCCTGTTGGCTCTGTTCAGCTATACACCCACGGATCCTGGCTGGTCGCACAGCGGGCCGGACCAGTCGGTCTCGAACTGGATGGGCAAGATCGGCGCCTGGTTGTCCGATGTCCTCTATTCGCTGTTCGGTGCCAGCGCGCTCTGGTGGCCTGGCATGTTCGGGCTGGGCGCCTGGCGGCTGATGCGTCAGGCCCAGGTTCAGATTGCCTGGGACCCGATGGCGCTGGCCGTTCATACCGGCGGGCTACTGCTGTTGCTGATGAGCACGACCACGCTGGGTGACCTGCATTTCTACAGCGCTGCCAGTGACCTCCCCAATCAGGCGGGTGGCATTCTTGGTCGTGGCATCGCCGACTCCCTGACTGCCCTGGTGGGCGTGCGGGGAACCACCCTGATTGCCATTGCGGCGTTCATGTCGGGTTTCACGCTGTTCACCGGCATGTCGTGGCTGACGGTGATGGACGAGCTCGGCAGTTCGTTGAACCGGCTGTTCCACTGGACTAAGTCACGGGCCAGCGAGCGCCGCGAAGCGCGCCAGAACCGACGATCCGACAAGGCCGATGCCCGCCGGGACAAGGCCGAGTCGACGATCCCGGATCGGCCTGATGACCGGGTCGATGCGGTCGTGGCGGACGAGGACGAACCGCCGGCCAAGCCATCCTGGTGGACCAAGTGGCTGCCATGGCACAAGGCGCCCGATCTGGAGCGCTGGGACCACGACGAGTTGGAGCATGCCCGTCAGTCACGCCAGGAGCCCGGCTGGGAAAACGTCGTCGGCGCCGGCGAGGGCCTGGAACATCGCGACTCCTCGATGTGGCGCCACGATGGCCGGACCGACATCCCGTGGGACGTGCCGGCGCGAACGCCCTCCGCCAAGCGCCCCGAGGCTTCTTATACCGCCCGTCAGCAGCGCGACGAAGCGCGCGAGCCGACGTTGGGCCGTCTGCCCGCGACCGACGCCGACGCCTCACCGCGAACGATGACGCGTGGCGAACCGGGGCGGCCGGTATCTTCCGATCCGATGACGGTGGGCCGGATATCGGCAACCGACGAACCCGCCGCCACGGCCGCCGACTCCTCGACCGCGATGGCCGCGGCCTCGCAGGCGGGTTCGGCAGCCGACTCGACCGCTTCTCCGGAAAGGATGCCCTTCCGGGCCGACGTCACACGACGGCGTATACCCGATGCCTTCCAGGCCCCGGGAGAGACGTCTTCTTCTCCGAGCGGCGCTACCGGCAGTGAAGCGTCGTCGAGCGAGACTGCGCGTGACGACCTCGACGATCGTCGCCCCGAATCGCCGGTCAACGGGGTCTCGGCCCGCGACGACGATGCGCCGGTCCAGCAGTGGGGAATTCGCGCCGAGCGCCACGATCCGGCGGTGGATCGGCATCACGCCACGATATCGCGGGACGATGCGCCCGAAGAGACGGTCGAACGCGCGGGCGAACCGGAACAGCCGGCGCATCGGCGCACCGGTGTCGACTGGAGCCATATCGAGGCGGAGAGCGGCGACATGCCGGCGGACCCGACGCTTTCCTCGTCCCTGGCCGATGAGGAGCCTCGTGTCGAGGGGGCGGCGCGGCAGCGCCAGGAGCCGCGTTTCGATGTCGCCGACGAAGAGCGGCATGACGTGCCTGGTCCGGTCTCGCCGGAGCGCCAGCCGCCGCGTTTCGATGTCGCCGACGAAGAGCGGCATGACGCGGCCGGCCCGGTCTTGCCGGAGCGCCAGCCGCCGGCCGCGCCAGCGCCGCCCGTCGCTCGCCCCGATCCCGCGACACCGGCCGCGCCGAGTACGATACCGAGCGGTGAAGGCCCGCTGGCCACCGCGGATCAGGCCAGAGCGGCTGCCGAGGACCAGCCGACGCTATGGACCGTCGAACATCTGCAGAGCCAGCGTCCGGTGATGGACGATCTGCCGGAGCCGAGCGGTAATCTGCCGTCGATTCGTCTGACCACGCCCGCCGACCCAGAGCAGCCGAACTACTCGCCGGAACAGCTGGAAGACATGGCCGAACTGCTCGAGATGCGGCTGCGCGAGTATGGCGTCAAGGCGGAAGTGGTGGAGACCTGGCCGGGGCCGGTCATTACCCGGTTCGAAATCCGCCCTGCGGCCGGAGTGAAGGTCTCCAAGATCAGCAACCTGGCCAAGGATCTGGCGCGCTCGCTGATGGTCAAGAGCGTGCGCGTGGTCGAGATCATCCCCGGTAAACCGACCGTCGGGATCGAGATTCCCAATCCGCATCGGGCGATGATTCGGATTCGCCAGGTACTGGACTCGGACGTCTATCAGCATGCCGAGTCGCCGGTGACGCTGGCGCTCGGGCACGACATCGGCGGCAAGCCGGTGGTCGCCAATCTCAACAAGATGCCCCACCTGCTGGTGGCGGGCACCACCGGTTCGGGCAAGTCGGTGGGGATCAACACCATGCTGGTGTCGATGCTGCTCAAGGCGACCCCGGACGAAGTCCGAATGATCATGGTCGATCCCAAGATGCTGGAGCTCTCCGTCTACGACGGTATTCCTCATCTGTTGGCCCCGGTGGTGACCGACATGAAGGAGGCGGCCAACGCACTGCGCTGGTGTGTTGCCGAGATGGAGCGACGCTACAAGCTGATGGCGGCGATGGGGGTGCGCAACATCGCCGGATTCAACGCCAAGCTCGACGAGGCCGAAAGCCATGGGGCCCAGGTTCAGGACCCGCTGTGGGAGCCGCAGCCGTGGGAGATGCACCAGCCGCCGCCGACACTGGCGAAGCTGCCTTACATCGTCGTGGTGATCGACGAGTTCGCCGACATGTTCATGATCGTCGGCAAGAAGGTCGAGGAGTTGATCGCGCGGCTGGCCCAGAAGGCGCGGGCGGCGGGCATTCACCTGATCCTGGCCACCCAGCGGCCGTCGGTCGACGTGGTGACCGGGCTGATCAAGGCCAACATCCCCACCCGCATGGCGTTCCAGGTGTCGTCCAAGATCGATTCGCGCACCATTCTCGACCAGGGCGGTGCCGAGAACCTGCTGGGGCACGGCGACATGCTCTACCTGCCGGCGGGGGCCGGCATGCCGCAGCGCGTCCACGGCGCCTTCGTCGATGACGACGAGGTGCACCGCATCGTCGAGGACTGGAAGCGCCGGGGCGAGCCCGAATACATCGAGGAGATCCTCTCCGGGGGCGTTTCCGCGGACGCTCTGGCCGGGCTCGAGGCCGAGGGTGGCGGCGATGGCGACGATGCCGAGCAGGACGCGCTCTACGACGAGGCGGTGCAGTTCGTCACCGAGACCCGTCGGGCGTCGATCTCCGCCGTGCAGCGCCGTTTCAAGATCGGCTACAACCGCGCGGCGAGACTGGTCGAGGCGATGGAGCAGGCGGGTGTCGTCTCGTCCATGGGCAACAACGGCTCCCGCGAAGTCTTGGCGCCGCCCCCCGTCGGGCACTGATTCGAGCGGCCACGAGGAATTAAACCCCGTGGCCGTTTTGCTGTCCTAGCATTCACCAGATTCATGATCGTCGATCTCGGATCGACGATTCCCGATAAGGAATGTCCATGCGCAAGATGAAGACCTTGGCCTTGGCCGGATCGCTGTTGCTGGCGCCGGTATTGATGACCCAGTCGGCACTGGCGGATCAAGCATCCGCCGATCGGCTGACCCACCTGCTCGAGCCGCTGAAGACCTACTCCGCGGATTTCGAGCAGCAGATCCTGGATGCCTCGGGCTCCAGCCTGCAGGACACCAGCGGCCACATGTGGCTGTCGCGCCCGGGGCATTTTCGCTGGGAAGTGAACGAGCCCTACCGGCAACTGGTCGTCTCCGACGGCAACGAAGTCTCGCTCTACGATCCCGATCTCGAGCAGGTCACGATCCAGCCGCTGGACGACCGGGTCACCCACACGCCGGCACTGCTGCTCTCCGGGAGTGCTTCCGAACTCGCCGACAACTACGATGTCACGCGACAGCAGCAGGGCGCCAGCGAGACCTTCACACTGGTACCGCAGGCCAACGACACCCTGTTCGAGCAGCTCAAGCTGACCTTCTACGGCGAGCAGCTCGATGCGCTGCAGATGACCGACAGCACCGGCCAGCGCACCGCGATCGATTTCGACAACGCGCAGACCAATGTCGATATCGATCCCGCCCAGTTCCAGTTTCAGGCCCCTGAAGGTGCCGACGTGATTCGCGAGCAGTCTCCCGCCACGCCGTGACGCCAAGCTTGCCGCTCGACTCGCCCCGCCGTGGTCTCCACGCCGGGGCGAGTGCCGTTTGACGGCAGGCGACGTCTCTCAGGAGTCGCCGTCCGCCTGCCGATCCAGCTCCTCGCGCCAGGCCTGCATCTGCTGGAAGCGTTTCTCCTGACCGTAGTCGCTGGGCTCGTAGAAGCGGGTCTGCGGCAGGTTCGGCGGCCAGCAGTCGTGGCGGCTGCCGGCCGGGTAGCCGTTGGGCTCGTTGTGGGCGTAGCGATAACCCTCGCCGTAACCCAGCGAAGACATCAACTCGGTAGGGGCATTGCGCAGATAGACCGGCACCTCCAGGTCGGGATGCTCGGCGACGAATGCCTTGGCCTGGCTCCAGGCCTGATCGATGCGGTTGCTCTTGGGGGCGATCGCCAGGTGGATCACCGCATGGGCAATGGCGCGCTGGCCCTCGTAGTCGCCCAGCCGCAGGTAGGCGTCCCAGGCGGCTATCACCAACGGCAGGGCGCGCGGATCGGCGTTGCCGACGTCCTCCGAGGCGATCGCGGCGAGGCGCCGGACGATGTCCAGCGGATCACCGCCGCCGCTGATGAATTGGGCGACATAGAGCAGCGCGGCATCGGGGCGCGAAGAGCGAACCGACTTGTGGATGGCCGACAGCACGTCGTAATAGTGCTCCCCCTGTTTGTCGAACGCCGCCGCCTGATGCCCGATCACCTCGATCACGGCGTCGCGATCGAGAATCTCGCCGTGCTCGTCGCTCTTGACGAAGTCACAGGCGGTCTCGAGCAGGCCGAGGGCGCGGCGCGCATCCCCCGATGCCGCCCTCGCCAGAATCGACAGCGTCTCGTCGCTGGCGCGGATATTGCGCCGCCCGAGGCCCAGAGTCTCGTTGCCGAGGGCGCGTTTGAGCACCGTGATCAGCTCGCTCTCGTCGAGGGCTTTCAGGACATAGACCCGGGCACGGGAGAGCAGCGCCGAGTTGACCTCGAAGGAGGGGTTTTCGGTGGTGGCGCCGATCAGCGTCAGCAGGCCGGATTCGACGTGGGGGAGCAGGGCATCCTGTTGGCTCTTGTTGAGCCGATGGATCTCGTCCAGGAAGAGAAGGGTGCGGCGATCGCGCATCTGCCCTTCGCGGGCTCGTTCCACCGCCGCCCGAATCTCCTTCACCCCCGCCATCACCGCCGACAGTTGCTCGAGCCGGGCGCCGGAGGCTTCGGCGAGAATCTCCGCCAGCGTGGTCTTGCCCACCCCGGGAGGGCCCCACAGGATCATCGAGCGTACGCTGGCGGTCTCCGCCATGCGTCGAAGCGGCTTGCCCGGACCCACCAGCGCTTGCTGGCCGATGTAGTCGTCGAGGGTGCGCGGGCGCAGACGGTAGGCGAGGGGCGCGCTGTCCGGATGCGGGTCGCCTCGGGAGGCGTCGTCGGCAAATAGGTCCATGGGGCTTCCAGGCTGGCTGACGGCAGTGGAACGGTACATTTCGCTACACTGATTCAGACGTTAGGCGTAGAGCGTTTATCGGAAAAACCGCTAGGGTAGGAAATTCTAGCGTGTCGCTGGAGGCAGGCCCAACCGATCATCGACCAAGATGTCATTCGAGGCTCGTTTGCCGGTCTCCGGCCGAGGTAATCTATGGCGTACTTCGTCGGTTCCGATGGCGGCTGTCGGGATGGCGATGCCTTCGATCACTCCAGGCAACACCGGTGGCGGACCGTCGAAACGGGTTCCGGCACCAATGTCGTCGACAGGCACTACACTAGGCTGACTAGGCGACGGACGTCACTCGACACCGCGCTTCACGGACAGGAGACTCACCATGCCCATGCTGACCCAACTGCGTCAGGACCATGCCAACATGGCGCGCCTGCTGCATGTGTTGCAACTCAAGCACAAGACACTGGCCGACGGCGAGCGTCCTGACTTCCGGCTGATTCGGGAAGTCGTGGACTATATCCTCGATTACATGAACGGATTCACGATTCCCCTCGAGCGTCTCTGCAGCGATCAACTGGCGGCTAAGGCGTCCGGCATCCATGAATTGAGCACGCGTCTGGCCGAGGATTATCAGCATCTGCACGAACAACTGATGCGTCTGTCCCAGGACCTCGACATGATCCTGATGGATGGCGTGATGCCGATGGACAGGTTCGCCGACGACCTCAAGTCCTATCTCGAAGCGCATCGGGCCTATCTGCGCGCCGAGCGGGAGGAGCTGTTCCCGCTGATTCGCGAGCATTTCGACGAGGACGATCTCGCCCGTCTCGCCGACGAGCTGCCTCCCCAGGCGGGCGCCGAGCTGGCGCGGCTGCAGGAAGCGTATCCGGAACTGTATACCGAATTTCGCGAGGCCCCTTCGCCGCTGTAGGCGTGGCGCCTCGCTTCCCTTCGCTACCTGACACCCCGGCGATCGCCACTGCGCGATCGCCGTCGCTTGCGTAGAATGGCCGCCTGGAACGAGAGGACGGGGGCAGGATGGATCGACTGCAAGCGATGCAGGTTTTCCGCGCGGTCATCGACGCCGGAAGTTTTGCCGGCGGCGCACGGCGCCTGGGCGTTTCCAATGCCATGGTCAGCAAGCAGGTTTCCCGGCTCGAGGAGATGCTGGGCGTGCGGCTGCTGGTGCGAACCACGCGGCGTCTGCAGTTGACCGCCGAGGGCGAGCGCTACCTGACCACCGTCGTTCGCCTGCTCGACGAACTTCAGGAGCTGGAGGCTGGCATCGGCGAGCAGCGCGGCGAGATTCGTGGCCGGCTGCGGCTATCCGCGCCGGTGGATTTCGGGGCGCGCTCGTTGATGCCGGCGTTGCAGGCCTTCGAGGCGGCGCATCCGGCGGTATCGCTCGACCTGGTGCTCGAGGATCGCCGCGTCGATCCGCTGGCAGAGGATTTCGACCTTGTCGTGCGAATCGGCGAGCTGGAGGATTCCAGCTTGATCGCGCGGCCCTTGATGCAGATTCCGATGCACCTCTACGCGTCGCCAGGCTATCTCCAGCGCCATGGCACGCCCCGTCATCCCCAGGAGCTTCGCGACCACCGCTGTCTGCACTACACCCTGTCGAGACATGGGCTCTACTGGCCGTTCCGGGTCGACGGCGAGATCTACCGTTTCCGGCTGCAACCGGCACTCTCCTGCAACAACGGCAGGGCGCTGATCGAGGCCGCGGTACTCGGCATGGGATTGACCTTGAAACCGGCGTCCCTGGCCGCGCCGGAAGAGCGGGCCGGGCAACTGGTGCGCGTGCTCGAGGCCTTCGAGATGCCGCCGCTCGATATCCACCTCCTGTAC
Source organism: Salinicola sp. CR57 (assembly GCF_003206585.1). NCBI lineage: Bacteria > Pseudomonadati > Pseudomonadota > Gammaproteobacteria > Oceanospirillales > Halomonadaceae > Salinicola > Salinicola sp. CR57. The sequence continues at coordinate 218,949 of NZ_PZJL01000011.1, read as the reverse complement.
GCCGAACGTGATTACATGCCGGCGCGCCTGCGCGCCTTGATCGAGGCCTTGCTCGGCTATTTCGGCGACGGTCAGCCCTATGATTGACGCATTGATCTTCGATTCCGGTGTCGGTGGGCTCTCCGTCAGCGAGGAGATTCGCCGGCGGATGCCGGACTGCTCGCTGGGCTATCTTTGCGACAACGCGGCGCTACCTTACGGTACCAGGCGTGACGACTGGCTGATCGAGAGGATCGTCGCCGTCTGCGTGAGCGCGTGCGAACTGGCGCGCCCCCGCGTGCTGGTGGTGGCGTGCAATACCGCCAGCACACTGGCCCTGGCGGCATTGAGGGCGCGGCTACCGATACCAGTCATCGGCACCGTTCCGGCCATCAAGCCCGCGGCCGAAGCGTCCCGCAGCCGGACGATCGGCCTGCTTGCCACCGGAGCGACCGTCCATCGGCCATACCTGGACCGGCTGATCGCCGATCATGCACCGAATTGCCGGGTGGTGCGCGTGGCGGCCGACGCCCTGGTGATCCAGGCCGAATCCCATCTCGCGGGTAAGGCGATCGATGCCCGCGCGCTTCAGTTGGCCGTTGCGCCATTGAAAGCGGTGGCGGAACTCGATGTCGTGGTGCTGGGGTGCACGCATTTTCCGTTGCTGCGTGGGCTGCTCGAACCGCTGATGCCAGACAGGCTCTGGATCGACTCCGGGGCGGCGATCGCCCGCCGACTGAGTCAGGTGCTCGGTGACACCTGGTCGGTCCCCGCGCCGCCAGGCGAGGCGAGCGAGGCGCTCAGCTGGGCCACGGCGCCCCAGGTCCCGAGTCTGGGGCCGATTCTGAGGCGTTTCGGTTACTCGTCGCCGCTGACCCTGGAGATCACCCAGCCGGCGGTCGCCACCCCCGTTTCATGAACCATTGCGCCAATTTTGTCCGAGGATTTCTGGTTTGGTGATTTTCGATATCGACCCCTCGCGTTACGACGCCCAGCTCGAAGCCAAGCGCGAGCGCATCGAGCGTCAATTCGCTCGCTTTTCGCCACCGCCGCTGGAGGTGTTCGCCTCGCCGCCGTCCCACTACCGGATGCGCGCCGAGTTCCGTATCTGGCACGAGGGAGACGATCTTTTCTACGCGATGTTCGAGGCCGACCCGGAGGCACCGCTTCAGCGAGGCCGAGTCGCCCAGCGCGTCGTCCGTATCGACCGGTTCCCGGTCGCCAGCGAGCGCATCAACGCACTGATGCCGCGTCTGCTCGACGCGATTCGTGACGAGCCGCTGATGCGGCGCAAGCTGTTCCAGGTGGAGTTCCTCACGACCTTGAGCGGGGAAGCGCTGGTCACGATGATCTACCACAAGCCGCTGGGAGAGGAGTGGGAGGCGCGAGCCCGCGAGCTCCAGGCCCAGCTCGGGGTGTCGCTGATCGGGCGCTCCCGCAAGCAGCGGCTGGTGCTGGATCGCGACCACGTCTGGGAGCGACTCGAGGTGGATGGCCGGGAGCTCCACTATCAACAGGTCGAGAACAGCTTCACCCAGCCCAATGCCGAGATCTGCCGTGCCATGCTGCACTGGGCCCGGGACGTCACCGCCGACAGCCAGGGGGATCTGGTCGAGCTATACTGCGGCAACGGCAATTTCACGGTAGCGCTGGCGCCCAATTTCCGGCGCGTGGTCGCCACCGAGATCTCGCGGACGTCGGTCGCCTCGGCCCAGGCCAACCTCGACGCCAACGGTATCGACAACGTGCATGTGGCGCGGATGTCGGCGGAGGAGTTCGCCCTGGCGCTGAGTGGCGAGAAGCAGGGGCGACGTGTCGCCGCCATGGCGCTCGACGAGTGCGACTTCTCCACCGTGCTGGTGGACCCGCCGAGGGCAGGTCTGGACGCCGACAGCTGCGCGCCGCTGATGCGCTATTCCCGCATTGTCTACATTTCATGCAATCCCGATACGCTGGCCACCAATCTGGAGCAGCTGACCCGTACTCATCGGGTGATTCGGATGGCGCTGTTTGACCAATTCCCGTGGACGGACCACTGTGAGTGCGGGGTGCTGCTCGAGCGCTTGCCGTCGGCATGATTCGAGGGGCGGTGCCGGCCCGGAGCGGGCCATCATCGCTGCTTGTCAACTGCCGATGCGGCCAGGCAGCCCCGTCGTTGATGCATAACCGACATGTGTCATGACGAAGCTTCAATTGTGTAGGGCGCCATAGGGCGCTGACGTAAGCTTCCAGCCTATTGAATGCGGCCGCCATGTTGACGGTCGATGCCAGCCGAGGTGATAGATGCAACACGTCGCGATCGAGGGAAAAACGGAATTTCTGGAGCAGTTGCAGGAAAAACTGTCCAAGCGGCTCCCCGAGGACAAGGTCAAGCGGATCACGGCGTTCGCCGAGGATCTCTACGCCACCGCGCCTTTCGAAGAGGCTGCGGATCGGCAGCTCGATGATGTCTATGGCGCGACCCTGGCGGCCTGGCATTTCATGCGCACCTTCGATCCCGATGAAGCCAAGGTGCGCGTCTTCAATCCCAGCTTCGAATCGCACGGCTGGCAGTCGCCCCACACGGTGGTCGCCGTGCTGCATCGCGACATGCCGTTTCTGGTCGACTCGGTGCGCATGGAGCTCAACCGCCGCGGTCTCACGCTGCACGCGATTCACAATGCGGTGCTGGCGGTCGATCGCGATGCGCGCCACCACGCCACGCGAATTACCGGCACCCGGGCCAAGCAGGCCCCGGAGGCGCGTGAGTCGATCATCCTGATCGAGGTGGATCGTCATACCGACAGCGAGACACTGTCCGATCTCGAGCAGGGCTTGCGCGACGTGCTGCTGGACGTGCGGACGGCGGTCGCCGATTTCGATCCGATGTGCGACAAGGTCCGTGAGGTCATCGACGCGCTGGACGCCCACAAGCCGAGCGGTATCACCGCGGCGGATCAGAAGGAGACGGTGGCCTTCCTCAAATGGCTGCTCGACGAGCACTTCACGTTCCTCGGCTATGTCGAGAGCCGCTTCGTCGGCACTGGCAAGAAAGCGCGCAGCGAGCGGATCGATGGCAGCGAGCTCGGCGTGCTCAAGCTGGACCAGCCGCGCTACCGGGAGCCGGTGCGATTCGAGCCGGACGAAGGGGCGGCGCTGCTGCACTTCGCCAAGAGCGCCTATCATGCGCGCGTGCATCGTCCGACCTATCCCGACTACATCGCCATCACACGCTACGACGCCAAGGGCAAGGCGGTCGGCGAGTGGCGCTTCTTCGGGCTGTTCACGTCGCTGGTCTACAACGAATCGCCGCGCACCGTACCGATCCTGCGCCGCAAGGTCCAGGCGGTCATCGACGCGGCCGGGGTCAACCCGAAAGGGCACAACGGCAAGCTGCTGCTGCAGGTGCTGGAAGTTCACCCCCGCGACGATCTGTTCCAGAGTTCCACCGAGGAGCTGAGCCGGACCGCGTTCGGCATTCTCAACATCCGTGAGCGCCGGCGGGTGCGTCTTTTCATTCGCGAGGACCGGGCTGGTCAGTTCTATTCCTGCCTGGTGTTCGTGCCGCGGGATATCTTTTCGACGGACCTGCGTCTGCGCATCCAGAAACTGCTGTGCGAGGAGCTCGACGCGACCTTCGCCGACTTCAATCCCTATCTCTCGGAGTCGATCCTGGCGCGTATCCAGTTCACGCTGCGTTTCAACGGCGACAAGCCCGTCGATTTCGACAGTCGCGCGCTGGAGAAGAAGGTCATCAACCTGGCCCGCAACTGGCGCGAGGAGCTGCACGGCGCGTTGATCGAGGCGCTGGGCGAGGAGGCTGGCAACCGTCAGGCCCAGGCCTTCCGCGACGCCTTCCCCAGCAGCTACCGCGACGACTTCTCGGCACGCACCGCCGCCAACGACATCCGTCATCTCGAGGCACTCGATGAGGGTGCCCCGATCGGGGTCAGTCTCTATCACCTGGCGGAGAGCGCCGCCGGCAGCGTCAATCTCAAGCTCTACCATCAGGATACGCCGATCCCGCTCTCCGACATGCTGCCGGTGCTCGAGAATCTGGGGCTGCGGGTGATCAGCGAGCGGCCCTACCGTATCGCCAGCGGCCAGCAGACCTACTGGATTCACGATTTCACCTTCGAGTATCGCGGCGCGGGCGATGTCGACCTGGGCGACATGCGCGACAACTTCATCGACGCCTTCTCCAGGATCTGGGTCGGTGATGCGGAGAACGATACCTACAACCGGTTGATCATCGGTGCCGATCTGGAGTGGCGCCAGGTCGCCGTGCTGCGCGCCTACGCGCGCTACATGAAGCAGCTGCGGATCGGGCTTTCGCAGGCCTACATCGCCAACACGCTGGCGGCCCATGCCGACATCACCCGAGGGCTCTCGCGGCTGTTCACGCTGCGCTTCTCCCCCGAGCTCGAGTCTCGTGAAGCGCAGTGCCAGAGCTGCATCGACGAACTCAACGCCATGCTCGATCAGGTCGCCAGCCTCAACGACGATCTGTTGCTGCGCCGCTACGTCGACCTGATCCTGGCGACCGTTCGTACCAATTTCTTCCAGCCACGCGAAGATGGCAGCGCCAAGGAGTACATCTCGTTCAAGCTGGAGCCGAGCAAGGTGCCCGGCATGCCCAAGCCGCGGCCGATGTTCGAGGTCTTCGTCTATTCGCCAAGGATGGAGGGCGTCCATCTGCGCGGTGGCAAGGTGGCCCGGGGCGGCCTGCGCTGGTCGGACCGCAACGAGGATTTCCGCACCGAGATCCTGGGGCTGATGAAGGCGCAGCAGGTCAAGAACTCGGTCATCGTCCCGGTCGGCGCCAAAGGTGGCTTCATCTGCAAGCGCATGCCGGAAAACGCCGATCGCGACGCGATCCAGGCCGAGGGGGTCGAGTGTTACCGGATCCTGATCCGCGGCCTGCTGGACATCACCGACAATCTCGACGGCACCACGATCGTCCCGCCGCGCACCGTGGTACGCCACGATCCGGACGATCCCTACCTGGTGGTGGCGGCGGATAAGGGCACGGCGACCTTCTCCGACTACGCCAACGCGATCTCGATCGAGTACGACTTCTGGCTGCGTGACGCCTTCGCTTCCGGTGGCGCCCAGGGCTACGACCACAAGGGAATGGCGATCACCGCTCGCGGCGCCTGGGAGTCGGTCAAGCGTCACTTCCGGGAGATGGGCCTTAATACCCAGAAGGAGACTTTCAGCGTACTCGGCATCGGCGACATGGCCGGCGATGTCTTCGGCAACGGCATGCTGCTGTCGGACAAGATCCTGCTGGTGGGCGCTTTCAACCACCGGCACATCTTCGTCGACCCGAATCCCGACGCCGCCAAGTCCTTCGCCGAGCGCAAGCGTCTGTTTGCGCAGCCGCGCTCGAGCTGGTCGGACTACGACGAGAAGCTGATCTCGGAAGGCGGCGGCGTCTTCTCCCGCGATGCCAAGTCGATCGCCATCTCGGCGCCGATGAAGAAGGTCTTCGGCATCAAGGCAGACAAACTGTCGCCCAACGACCTGATCAACGCGATGCTCAAATCCAAGGTCGATCTGATCTGGAACGGCGGCATCGGCACCTACGTCAAGGCCGCCAGCGAGAGCCACGCCGATGTCGGCGACAAGGCCAACGACGGTCTGCGCATCGATGGCCGCGAGCTCAACTGCCGTGTGGTCGGTGAGGGCGGCAACCTGGGGCTGACTCAGCGTGGTCGGATGGAGGCTGCGGAGAAGGGGATTCGCGTCAACACCGACTTCATCGATAACGCCGGCGGCGTCAACTGCTCGGATCACGAGGTCAATATCAAGATCCTGCTCGACGGTATCGTCCAGCGTGGCGACATGACCGAGAAGCAGCGCAACCAGTTGCTGGTCGAGATGACGCAGGAGGTGGGTGAACTGGTCGTGCGGGACAACTACCGCCAGACCCAGGCGCTGTCGCTCTCCGAGCTGCAATCGAAGGAGGGGTTGGGGCCGTACCGCCGGTTCATCAACGAGCTGGAGGCGGCCGGCAGTCTCGACCGGGAGCTCGAGTTCCTGCCGAGCGACGAGCAGTTGATCGAGCGCAGCAACAACGACGGCGGGCTCACGCTGCCGGAGTTGAGCGTGCTGATCTCCTACGCCAAGAGCACGCTCAAGAGCGATCTGATCGCGACGGAGCTGCCCTCCGATTTGCCGTTGCAGCAGCACGTGACGAGAGCGTTCCCCGAGACGCTGGCGGAACGCTATCCGGAGGACCTTTACCAGCACCGCCTCAAGCGTGAGATCGTGGCGACCCAGATCGCCAACGATCTGGTCGACCACATGGGCATCACCTTCGTGCGCCAGTTGCGCGACTCCACCGGCGCATCGCGGGTCGAGATCGCCCAGGCCTATGTCATCGCCCGCGATAGTTTCGGCTTGAACCAGCTATGGGAACAGATCGAGGCGCTGGATTATCGTGTCGACAGCCAGACCCAGTACGCCATGATGCTCGACCTGATGCGGCTGTTGCGTCGGGCGACACGCTGGTTCCTGCGTCACAGGGGCTCGCTCGGCGTCAAGGAGTGCGTCGAGCAGTATGCTCCCCAGCTGGCACAGCTGCAGGAAGATATCGGCAACCGCCTCAGTGGCGACGAGCGTGAAGCCTGGAGCCAGCGCCGGGATGCGCTGGTCAAGGCGAAGGTGCCGGAAGGTCTGGCATCGATCGTTGCCGCCGCTTCCAGCCTCTATGCCGGACTGGGGATCATCCAGGCGGCGCGGACCAGTGGTGAGAAGATCCAGCGGGTCGCGGAGACCTACTACACGATCGGCCAACGGCTGGAGCTGCCGCGGATGATGCAGCAGATCAACAGCTTGGAAGTGCGGGACAGCTGGCAGGCTCAGGCGCGGGAAACGTTCCGCGACGACCTCGATCGCCAGCAGTTGGCGCTGACGGTCAAGGTACTGGGCATGTCGGATGCCCCGCGCGAGATCGAACCCCGGGTCGAGCACTGGCAGGAGTTGCACTCGCCACTATTCGATCGCTGGAATGCCCTGTTGGTAGAGATCGACTCGGGCTCCCAGATCAGCTTTCCGCTGGTCGCCGTGGCCATCCGGGAACTGGTCGACCTTGCCGAGAGCGAAAGCGAGGGCTAAGGTGGCCTGCAGGCCGGGCGGCAGCCATGTCGCCCGGCATCGATGCACTGCCTCGTCGGTTACCACGTCGGCGAGGCAATGCATCCGCTATTCAGCACGGAGGCGCTCTCCCAGGCCTTTTAAGGTGCCTCGGGGAGCGTCTCTGTTATGCTTCGGCTCCGATTCGGTCGCAGAGTGCAGAGAGAGGCCCCATGAAGTATCGCGCGTTTTCCACCCTTATCTTGGCCGTCGGTGTCGCCACCGCGCTGCCCGCCGTGGCGCAGAGTGAGGCGCTCAAACAGGCACAGGCCGCAGCCGCCAAGGTCGACCTGACCAGCTTCTTCAAGTCCAGCTCCGATGCCCGCAGCCAGAGCTTCTTCTTCGGTGGCGTGCAGCAGCACCCGTTCACCGTCGACGAGGCCGGACGCTACCGCTTCACCAGTTCGACCCTGCCGGGCGAATCCCAGGACTACCGCATCAAGGCCACGCTGATCGACGCCAATGGCAACGTCCTGGCCAAGAGCAGCGGGCTTGGCAACACCGGCGGTCTGGAGATGGAGCAGCGGCTCGAGCCGGGCAACTACACGCTGCAGGTCTCGGGGCAGAAGTTCGGCAGCACCAAGACCGGCGGTAACAGCTTCAACATTCAGGTCGATGCGCTGGACGCCAGTGGCAAGGTGATCACCGCAGACCAGGGCGGGGTCGACAACGGTGGTGGCATCATGTTCGGTGGTCCCGGCAGCAGCGGCCGCACCACCGCCTTCGTCGACGACAAGGACGATGTGGCGACGCTCAGCGCGCCGGGACGTGAAGCGGCCGGTGCGGTTGCCGGTGGCGCGGCCGCTGGCACCAGCGAAGCCGCACCCAAGGGCCCCGACTTCGGCACCGCCAATACCGGCTCGGCGGCCAAGCCGGCGACGGCCGGGCAGGCCAGCGCGCCGACCGGTGCCTCCGCCCGCGAGCGTCAGCAGGCGCCGCTGCCGAGCAGCTTCGACGAGATCGTCTCCGACATCAAAGTGCTGCAGCAGGGCGAAGTGCTCACCTTCGATGTTGCCCAGGCCGGTACGGTCTCCGTCACCAGCTCGACCTTCCCCGGTCACGAAGGCAGCTTCCGCCTTCAGGCCAAGGTGCTCGACGCCGATGGTCGCACGGTGGCCAGTGACGAGGGCTCGCTGGCCGATGGCAACTTCGATATCAAGACCGAGCTCCAGCCCGGCCGCTATCGGGTCTGGGTCAAGGGCCAGCGGTTCGGCTCGGCGATGAACTCGGTCAACAACTATACCCTGCGCGTACAGCAGCTCGATTCACGGTAACCCACGTCTCTTCGCGGCACGATACCCGGCGCCTCGGCGCCGGGTTCGTCGTTCATGGACAGGGAAACCTCTCCACGGCGTGCGAGTCGTCCGCCGCGAGTTCGTCCCGAGACGCCAAGGTGGGATATACTCCTCCGCCGTCACGGATTCCCTTTGTTACCGACGAGACTTCCCATGTACGCCCTCGTTCGTTCGCTGTTGTTTCGGCTGGAGCCGGAAACCGCACACCGCCTGACGCTGACCGCGCTGGATAGTGTCCATCGTGCCCGTCTGTCCGGCCTGCTGAGCGATACCTACGTCGCTTCCACGGCCGTCGACGTGATGGGGCTGACTTTCCCCAATCGGGTGGGTTTGGCTGCCGGGCTGGACAAAAACGCCGATCATCTCGATGCACTCGGCGCGCTGGGTTTTGGCTTCGTCGAGGTCGGCACCGTCACGCCCAAGCCTCAGCTGGGGAATCCCAAGCCGCGCCTGTTCCGGCTGACCGGACCGCAAGCGATCATCAATCGAATGGGGTTCAACAACGCCGGGGTCGATCACCTGGTCGCCAATGTCCGCCGCAGTCGCTACAACGGGGTCATCGGCATCAACATCGGCAAGAACCTGACCACGCCGGTCGAGCGGGCGGTGGACGATTACGTGACGTGCCTGCGCAAGGCGCATCAGGCGGCGCACTACATCACGGTGAATATCTCCTCGCCCAACACGCCGGGGCTGCGCAGCCTGCAGTTCGGTGACCATCTCGATACGCTGCTGAGCGCCTTGAAGGCCGAGGTGACCAGGCTCGACGCCGAGCACGGGCGCCGCGTACCGCTGGCGGTCAAGATCGCCCCGGACATGACACTGGACGAGATGGCGCTGGTGGCCAATACCCTGCAGGCCAACGATATCGATGGCGTGATCGCGACCAATACCACCGTATCGCGCGAGCACGTGACCGGCATGCCCCATGCTCATGAGGCCGGCGGTCTCTCGGGCGCGCCGCTGTTCGCCAGTTCCACGGCGGTGGTCCGGGAGTTGAGACGGCTGTTGCCGAGCATCCCGATCATTGGCGCAGGCGGGATCGACAGCGGGGTTCGCGCGAGCGAGAAGTGCCAGGCGGGCGCCGACCTGGTGCAACTTTATACGGGCTTCATCTATCGCGGACCCGAATTGATCGGTGAGTGTGTGCGAGCGACGCAGCCCGAGGGGCGAGTTCGCCAATGACACCGTGAGCGGCGGTGTCCGGGGGAGGGCTCGAAACCGATGGACCCATAAAAAGGCCCACCAGTGGCAGGCCTTGAGATACCGAAATGACACCAACTTGCATAACGACTATGTCATGACCGTAGGGTTCTTGTGGATACCCGAGACGCCTGTCATACCGGCCCATTGGTCTCCGCGACCCTCACGCCAACCACTCATCCAGTTTTCGCGCAGATTCACATCCTGGCTCGGACATTCGTCGCGTGAGCGACCGACGACCCCCGCCTTGTAGCCGTGGAGAAATGCCCGCTGGTTGCGATCACGTTTCTGTCGTTTCATCGTGTAGTAGCCTCTTGTCAGAACAAGTGCATCTTCTGAGGAAAACTACAGCCAGTCGGGCGGCATCGAGCCAAATCCGACCAACTGCCCGCGAAAACGTCCGGACAGGCAAACCGCATGCGTTGTTTCGTAGCTACGAGTGTTAGCTTTAGTCGAAATGAGAAACGATGTCGATAGGCGTTTTGTCATAAAAGCCTCTCTTCACTGCATTCACAGGAATATGACCGCTCCATAACGGTCGGATGACGCCGCCATGAAAGACGATAACTCCCTGTTAAGCCTTCATATCACCTGCCCCTGGGGGATCGAAGCCCTGCTGGCCGAAGAGGTCGTCGAACTGGGCGGCGAGATACAAAAAACTACTGTCGCCGGCCTCCATGCATTGGCCGATCGAGCGACGGCGTACCGGATCTGTCTCTGGTCGCGATTGGCGAACCGGGTGATCCTGACGCTGGGGCGAGAGACGAATTGCGAAGCGCCGGCGTCGATCGTCGAAGCGGTCAGGAGCCTGCCCTGGACGCGGGTGCTCAAACCGGGGCAGACGCTGGCGGTGGATTTCCATGGCCAGTCTCCCGCCATCCGGCATACGCGCTTCGGCGCACAGGTGGTCAAGGATGGCGTGGTCGACGCGCTGCGCGCGGCAGGCTGGGAACGCCCGGACATCGCTCCGCGCGACGCGGACGTCAGGCTGTTCGCGCATCTCCACAAGGGGCAACTGCTGGTCGGCATCGACCTGGTGGGAGCGAGCCTGCACCAGCGGGGTTATCGTCGTGACTCGGGGCATGCGCCGCTCAAGGAGAATCTCGCCGCGGCATTGCTGATGCGAGCCGACTGGCCGGCGCGGGCCCGGCGTGGCGAGCCGCTCGTCGATCCGATGTGCGGTGCCGGCACGCTGCTGATCGAAGCGGCGATGATGGCGGCCGACATGGCACCACAACTGAATCGGGAACGATTTGCCTTCGAGACCCTGGCCGACTTCGATGCCGAGGCCTGGCATGTCCTGCAGCGGGAGGCACAGGCTCGCGCCAACGTCGGTCGGCGCCGGGCCCGATCGAGCCTGTTCGGCCTGGATCAGAGTCCACAGGCGATCAGCGCGGCGAGGAGTAACGCCATGCGTGCCGGCATCCCCGCCTTGATCACGCTGGCCGGCGGCTCGGTGAAGGCGCTCGAATGCCCGGCCGAAATCCGGGCGGAGGAGGGCAGGACCGGGCTGGTAATGACCAACCCGCCCTACGGCGAGCGGCTGGGCGAACTGCCCGAGCTGGTCGCGCTCTACAGTGATCTCGGTGAACGGATGCGTCGCCAGTTTCCGGGCTGGCAGCTGGCACTGTTCACGGGCAACCCGGACTTGGGGCATCGGCTCGGGCTGCGGGCACACAAGCAGTACGCGTTCAAGAACGGTCCGCTCGACTGCAAGCTGCTGCTGATCGATATCGCCGCCCAGGGGGCTCTGGCCGAGGAGCGTGAACCGTCGCGTCCGGCGCCGCGGGGGAGCGTGCTGAGCGAGGGGGCGCAGATGTTCGCCAACCGCTTGCAGAAGAATCGCAAGCGGCTGAACAAGTGGCTGAAGCAGTCCGGGGAGTCCTGCTATCGACTCTACGATGCCGACATGCCGGAGTATGCGCTGGCTATCGACGTCTACGGGCATCAGGTCCACGTCCAGGAGTACGCGGCACCCAAATCGATCGATCCGGGCAAGGCGCAGCGCCGCCTGATGGATGCATTGAGCGCGATTCCAGTTGCCTTGGACGTTCGGCCCGAGCAGATCCACTACAAGCAGCGCGAGCGTCAGAGCGGCAAGGCGCAGTATCGCAAGCAGGGCGACAGCGGCGACCGTTTCGTGGTTACGGAGGGCACGGCCAAGCTGTGGGTGAACCTCAAGGACTACCTCGATACCGGCCTGTTTCTGGATCACCGGCCGGTACGGCGTCTCCTGGCCGAGAAGGCGGGCGGCAAGCGCTTTCTGAACCTGTTCTGCTACACCGGCACGGCGACGGTGCAGGCCGCGTTGGGCGGCGCCGGCGACAGCGTCAGCGTTGACCTGTCGAACACCTACCTGGAGTGGGCGAAGGACAATTTTCTCTTGAACAAGCTCGATCCCGGCCGGCATCGGGTCGTGCGCGACGACTGCCTGCGCTGGCTGGAGACGGCGGGCGGGGAGTTCGATCTGATCTTCATGGATCCGCCGACCTTCTCCAACTCCAAGCGGATGGAGGGCACGTTGGACATCCAGCGCGACCATGCCCGCCTGATCGAGCTGGCCATGGCGCGCCTGGCCCCGGCGGGAGAGCTGATCTTCTCCAACAATCAGCAGCGGTTCAGCCTGGATGCCTCATTGGCGACGCGCTATCGGGTCGAGGAGATCACCGCTCAGACCTATGACCCGGACTTCACCCGGCGGGCCAACCTGCATCACTGTTTCCGTATCCGCCACGCGGGCTGACACGTCGGACTCGTGTTCAGTCAAGTAGCGACAGCTGGGCCACGGCCTGCCGTCCTTCGGGGGTATCGTCCTCGGCCTCCAGCACCTTGCGGTAACCGCGCGCCGTCTGTATGTGCGAGAGGTCGTCGAGCCACATCATGGCCTGATCGTAGCTGTCGGCGACGGCATGCTTGAGGCCGCCGTACTGGGTGCCGATCTGGCCCCAGGCGCGACTGTAGATCCAGTCGCCAAACATGTCCTGGTGCAGATGGACCAGGACGTAGTCATGCTCACTTTCCCAACGGACGATCACGCGGACTCCTGCTGCTTGGTGCTCATCGCTTGTTCATCGCGAATGGCCGGCCTAATATGGCTGCGCCGAGCGTCGCGGCTCAATAATTCCGCGACGCGCCCGACGTCAGGCGCCATTGTAAAGCAAGCCCCGTAGAAATCGACGCCGGTGTCGATGTGCAAGGCGTGAATCGCGATGTTGTCTGGTCCCCGCTGACGCCGGGCTCGAACGAAACAAGAGGGTAGTCATGCGCATCCTGGTGGACGAGAACATTCCGCTGGCGGAAGAATTCTTCGGCGAGTTGGGTGAAGTCACGCGCCAGCCTGGCCGCGAGATGACCGCGGCCACTCTTCGTGGCCACGACGTCCTGGTGGTCCGCTCGATCACGCAGGTGGATCACGCGCTGCTGGAGGGCGCGGACAAGCTGAAGTTCGTTGGCACCTGCACGATCGGCACCGATCACATCGATACCAGCCTGCTGGCCGAGCGCAATATCGGTTTCGCCAGTGCCCCGGGCAGCAACGCCGAATCCGTTGTCGACTACGTGCTCTCGAGTCTGCTGCTGCTGTCCGAGGAGGACGGGTTCTCGCTTTCCGGCAAGACCGTCGGAATCGTCGGTGCCGGCAACGTCGGCGGTCGCCTGGCGGCGCGGCTGGACAATCTGGACGTCGACTGTCTGATCTGCGATCCGCCGCGTGCCGAGGCCGAAGGGCGGGAGGATTTTGTCGACCTTGACACGATGATCGAGCGGGCCGACATCATCTGCCTGCACACGCCGTTGGTGGCCGCTGGCGAGCATGCCACCCATCACCTCATGGATCGTCGACGCATCGACGCCCTCGGGCCGGGCACGGTGCTGGTCAATGCCGGGCGTGGCGACTGCCTCGATGGCGACGCCCTGCGCGAGCGTCTCGAGAGTCAAGGCGATCTGCGCACGGTCCTCGATGTGTGGGAACACGAGCCCGGCATCGATGAGGTGCTGTTCGAGCTGGTCGATATCGGGACGCCTCACATCGCCGGCTACAGCGTCGACGGCAAGATGCTGGGCACCGAGATGATCTATCAGGCCGTGATGCGACACTTCGGCCTGCCGGCGCGCAAGAAGCTCGGCCAGCTCAAGCCCGACCCTTGGTTGCGCAAGATCGTCCTGCACAGCTGGACGCCGCCGCTGGAGGCACTGTCGCTCTGTGCCCGGGCCTGCTACGACGTGCGCCGGGACATGCTGGCGTTCGATCGTTACCGTCGGCGACTGGGCATGGCGGCGGGATTCGATGCCTACCGACGCGAATATCCTCCCCGCCGTGAATTCCAGACGCTGCGGGTCGAACTGAAGAAGAACAAGGGCGGCCTGCGCGACGCCCTGGAGGGCTTCGGCTTCAGCGTCAAGCTCGGCAAGTAGCCGAGTCCGGAGAGCGCCGCCGCTGGAGGACTCGGCTCAGGCGCTCCCCGCTTCCTCATCTGTCGGTATCCTCACGCTTGGCCATCCGGTGGCCATCCTCGCTGGCGCCCAGTTTCCAGTAACTCGAAATGTACATCGCTCGCTTGTCCACCCCGCGATCCTCGATCAGGTGGCGACGCAGCTTGCGCATGGCGGAAAACTCGCAGGCGACCCAGATTCCCGGGACGCCCGGAAGCCAGTCGAACTCGCGCAGGGCCGCGACGAGACGGTCGCTGTCGCTGCCCGGGTGCGGGTTGATCAGCCAGTTGATCCGCATGCCGTGGGGCAGGTCGAACCACTGGATATCCGCTTCGCTGGTCACTTCGATGATGGCGTACCCACTGGCCTCCGGGGGCAGGCGCTCCAGGTTGGCACCGATCGCCGGCAGCGACGTCATGTCGCCGACCAGCAGATACCAGTCGGCTTCTTCCGGCAGGCGTTTCACGGAGCCCGGGCCACCGATCAGAATCGTGTCGCCCGGTTGCGCCGCTGCCGCCCAAGTCGCGGCCGGGCCGCCATCCTCGTGCAGTACGACGTCAACGTCGATCTCGCCGGGGCGCTGGCGGCGAACGGTATAGGTGCGCGGCACGGTGCGGGGCTTGCCTTGGCCATCTTCGCCGTCAGGCACCATCAGTTTGACGTAGGCGCTCTCCTGATCGTCGGGAAATTCGGTCATCCCTTCTCCACCGAACGTCAGCCGTAGCATGTGGGGCGTGATGAGTTGGCGGTTCAAGACGGTGTAAGGTCTGGGGGCGGGTTTGGGCATCGGGACTCTCGTTACCTCAGGTTGGCGATCATCAACCGCGACAGGCGCAGAAACGCCTCCAGATCCGTCTGCGTCATCCCGCTCGAGAGCTGCTCGTGGGCCTCGCGTTCGCAGGCATCGATACGTGCCAGCAAATCCTGACCGTGCCCGGTCAACGACAGCATCTGGCTGCGACGATCATCCGGATGAGGCGCCTTGACGACAATATCCGCATCGAGCAGGTCACGAAGCAGCCGGGTGATCTGGGCCTTGTCGCGCTGGGTACGATGCGCGATGTCCTGCGCGGTGCAGGGCATCTGGCCGCGGATCGCCTTGAGCGTGCGGATGTGCGAAACGGTGAGGTCCAGCCCGGCGTCGGCATAGGCCCGGCGTAGCGCCCGCTTGTAGGCATGCATGAGCTGATGCAGGGATTCACCGACCGTCGTCTCGGACATGTCGCGCCTAATTGGTTGNNCAACCAATTAGGCGCTTGATGTTGGAGAATGTCAACCATTCGCATTGGCGCTGGGGTAGAAGCTGGCCGCGCCCATCAAGGGCGCGGTCTTCCAGAGGCGGGGAAGTGGCGAATTACAGCTCGACGGCGCGGCCGATGAACTGAATCGGTCCGGTCGGGCGGTCGAGCGGGGACCCGGAATCGTCCTCGAGAGTCAGTTCGAAGAGCTGGTTGTCCTCGAGTGGCGGAAGGTCGTCCAGCGACAGTTGCTTGGTCTCGCCTGGCTCGACCAAGCCCAGCGAGACGGGGCCGCTCCAGTCGTCCGCCTTGGTCCAGAACTCCAGCGCCTTGCCAGGCGGCACCTCGAAAGTGCCGATCGGCTTCAGGCTGATTCGTTGCGGTGAGCTTGCCTGCACGATCCAGCCGGCTTGCGTATGTTGGGGCGTCATCAACACGACCAGATAGCGAGAGGAGGGCGTCTGCCCGGGGCCGAGTGCCAGCATGGCGGCTAGGCCGATGGCGACGACAATGCTGGCGAGACTCACGCCTCGCCATAGGGTCAGGTCATGCCACAGTCGATTCAGCAGTCCGCCCGGGGGAGTGGCGCGCTCTTCCGCCGATGATCGAGAAGTCTCCCGATCATCGAGCGTGCGGGTGATGCGCTGCCACAGCCGGCTTGACGGCGTGATCGGCTCGACCATTGCCGTATAGGGCTGGAGGCGTCTTTCCCAAGCCCATATCGCCTCCTGCAGCTTCGGGTTCTCCTGCAGGCGACGCTCGACATCGAGACGCTGTTCGGCGCTCAGCGTGCCAAGCACGTACTCGCCTGCCAGATCGTCGGTCTCCTCCGGGCCGAGCGGAGGTGGCGACGTCGAATGATCGCTCATGACAGGCACTCGCGCAGTGCAGCCAGGCTGCGTTTGATCCAGGCCTTGACGGTGCCGAGAGGGCGATCCATGCGTGTGGCAATCTCCGGGTGGCTGAAGCCGTCGACATAGGCGTGAAACAGGCAGTTGCGCCGCTCGGGCGCCAGTTGCGCCAGGCAGCGATCCAGATCCCCGTGACCGAGCCAGTCGAAATGATCCTGCATGTCCATCTCCGCTTCCTGAGCGCGCTCGGCGTCGATCCTGTCGGCAGTTTCGTCATCCACGGTCACTTCCCGATGCCGGGTTCGGACATGGTTGAGCGCCAGGTGGCGTGCGACGCTGAAGATCCAGGTCTTGCCCGATCCACGAGTGGCATCGAAGGTGTGCGCCTTGTTCCAGATGTTGACGAAGGCGTCGTGAATGATGTCTTCGGCGATACCGCGATCGCCGACGATTCGCAAGACCACGCCCAGCAGGCGCGACCCTTCCTGTGCATAGAGCTGCTGCAGCGCTTGACGCTCTCCCCTGGCGCAAGCCTCGAGCAGGGCGCCATGATCGGCTGCCGACGGATTGAACGCTGCTACGTCGTCTGTCACACGAACTTCCTTGAAGCGCACCCCGCTGGGGCTGACACACTCATACTACGCAACACGGGCTCGTCATGGCGAGCCCGTGCTGGTCTGCAATGACCCGCTGTCGTGATCAGCGGGCGCTGCCGGTCATCCGCGCTGTCGGATCAGCTGGCTTTCCAGAACAGGTAGTCCGCCTGGTATTCGACGACCTCTTCGTCGCCGACGTTGTCCGCGCTGCAGGCCATATCCGGCGCTACGCCGCCCTGGGTATTCAGGCGCTGTACGTAGGTGACACCGGACATGTGGCCGTCACCCTCTGCCGGATTGGCTTCCACGAGCTGGAAGGGGATGTTGCCATCGCCGCCGGGGGCCGTGGCGAGCTGGGTACCGGTGATCTTGGAGCCGTCGCTGGATTCCCAGGTCGCCGGCGGGCCGTAGTAGCTGCCGACCTGGTTACCGTCCGCGTCGTTGAGCTTGGCATCCGGACCCTTGAACACCCACTCGTGGGCGCCATCCTTCATTTCGCACGCGTAAGTGATCTCGCCGACGCCCACCGTCTCCATGGCAATCTCGTTGCCATCCGGGACCTGCACGTCCGACGGGACGTCGTTGGCATGCGCCGCGAGGCTGAACCCCCCCAGCAGGGCGGCGGTCAGGGTAACGCTGGCTAGTTGTCGAGTTTTCATTGGCGTCTCTCCGAGCGTGAATAGGTCAGGACTTCATGTCCTGCACGGGGATTACACGTGGGTCGGAGAGACGGATGCAGCCGGGCTCGATTTTTTTCGCGAATGGCGCGACATGGGCTCGAGCCTGGCCGAGGAGTTACAGGGCCGGCTTCAGCGATTGCTGGCCCAGATAGCGACAGCACAGCGGATAGAGCGCCACCGCCAGCGCGATACCGACCAGCGGTGGCGCCCATGGCGAGAACCAGGCGCCCAGGGTTGCCAACGCATAGGTGCCGAGCCCGGGAAGATGAAACGCCGGCAATACGGCGGTGTCGAGTCTGGGGTAGTGGCCACGACGCAGGAAGAGGTAATCGGCGATGATCACTCCGCCCAGCGGTGGGATGCAGGTACCCAGCGCGATCAGAAAGGGCACCAGTAGCGTATCCATCCCGGCCAGCGCCAGCAGCGTGCCGATCGCCGCGCCGCCAAGCGTCACCCAGCCACGCTGGCGGGTGCGCAGCAGGTTGCAGCCGGCGGCGGCAAAGTTGTAGATGGTGTTGTCCTGCGTGGTCCACAGGTTGAGGAACAGCATGGCCAGGCCGACGGTGGTCAGGCCTTGCAGGATCAGTACCTCGACCACGTCCGGCTGCTGGTAGACGAGAGCACCCACGGCGCCGATCAGCACCATCAGGCCATTACCGATGAAGAACGCCAACAGGGTCGCCATGACCGCCTGACGCGGCGTACGCGCGAAACGGCTCCAGTTGCTGGCCTGCGTTGCGCCGGATACGAAGGTGCCGAAGATGATGGTGATACCGGCTGCCCAGCCCAGCTCTGAACTGGGGGCGATGGCGGTCAGGCCGGTCCAGCCGCCGCCATCGCGCCAGGCGATGATCATGCTGATGGCGATCAGCAGCGTCATCGCCGGCACCGCCACGTTGGAGAGCAGCGCCAGGCCACGGTAGCCGATGAAGGCGGTGAGACAGAAGCCGATACCGAACAGCACCATCAACGGAGCCGCCCAGCCCGGTGCGAGCCCCAATGTCGATACCAGCACGTTGGCGATGGTCGCCACGCCCCAGGCGTACCAGCCGACCTGGGTGATGCCGAGCAGCAGATCGGACAGCGCGCTGCCACGCTCGCCCAGCGCGAATCGTGACATCAGCGCCGTGCTGAGCCCGGAGTGTGCGGCGATGCCGGCGATTGCCGCGGCATAGATGCCCAGCAGCAGGTTGCCCACCACGATCAACGCCAACAGCTCGGTGAACGAGAAGGCGGCGCCGATCTGGCCGCCAGCGAACATGGTTGCGGTGAAGAAGGTGAAACCCAGCAACAGCAGCGCCAGCGATGCGAAGGGTTTGCGTGCGTCGCCAGGCACTTCGCTCAGCGGATAGTCATTGTCGGCTTGGGGCAGGGCCATGGGTCGATCCTCACGAGGGCAGTCGGGACTGACCAAGCAAGCTATATGCCGCGGCGCGGAAAAGGGTTATCCATCCGCGTTCTCCACGAATCGACGGCCTGTCCTGGGCGCCAGGTCTGCACGTCTATGGTGCAGAGTATGCCGGATCGAGTCGTCGGTTTGCCGAAAGGGGGCTAAGAGAGGGAACGCGGCTCGGGTGGCTATCTGGATAAGCCAACGCCCCGCACGGGGCGGGGCGTTGGAGGGGGCTGGCAGCCTCTCGGGCATCGCCGAATGGATGTCACTCCCGGTAGGCGGATTCCTTCAGCGCCCGGATGCGATCATCCAATGGCGGGTGGCTGGCGAACAGTTTCTCCATGATCTTGCGGGTCTGCCCGGTGGTGATGGCGAAGGCTGTCAACGAATCGGGCATCTGGTCCGGCTGGCTGGTCTCGGATTTCAGTCTGGCCAGGGCGTTGATCATGGCGCCACTGCCGGCATATTTGGCACCGGCGGCATCGGCGCGATACTCACGGAAGCGCGAGAACCAGGCGACGATGATCGATGCCACCAGGCCGAATACGATTTCGGCGACGATGACGACGGCAAAATAACCCATGAAACCCAGGCCGCCGCCGTTGTCGCGGCCGCGCAGGAAACTGTCGACGACCTGGGCGACCACTCGCGCGAAGAACATCACGAAGGTATTCAGCACCCCCTGGATCAGTGCCAGCGTGACCATGTCGCCGTTGGCGACGTGGCCGATCTCATGCGCCAGTACCGCACGAATTTCCTCGGGTCGCATGCGCTCGAGCAGCCCCTGGGAAACCGCTACCAGGGCGTCGTTCTTGTTCCAGCCGGTGGCGAAGGCGTTGGACTGCTGGGCCGGAAAGATCGCCACTTCCGGCATCTTGATATTGGCCTGTTGCGCCAGCTCGCGCACCGTGTCGAGCAGCCACTGCTCGGTGGAATTGGCGGGCTGGTCGATCACCTTGGCCTTGGTGCTCATCTTCGCCATCCATTTGGAGATGAACAGCGATACCAGCGATCCGGCCATGCCGAACACGAAGCAGAAGATCAGCAGGCTGTTCATGTTCAGCCCGTTGGCGTTGAGATAAGGCTCGACGCCCAGTAGTCGCAACGTGATGCTGGCGACGAGAATCACCGCCAGGTTGGTTGCCAAGAACAGGATGATTCGCATCATCGGTCTTTACCCTCAGTCGTGGAAAGCGTGGCCGTCGTCATGTCTTGCGCCGGCTTATGATTAGCGTGTTGTTCGTTAATACCCGGTAATCAGGCGGTTATGAACCGTTAGATACGACTTTCATGAATAGGTTTCAAGAGGGCGGGGCCGCGCGTCGAAACGCGCGGCCCTGTTGCATGGCGGTGACTGGCCACCGCCACGCATCACTGGCGATAGCGTGAGAGGAAGCGGGCAAAGCGGTCGATGGCGTCGCCGAGCTGATCGGCCCAGGGCAGGGTCACGATGCGCACGTGGTCCGGCGTCGGCCAGTTGAAGGCCGTGCCCTGAACCAGCAGGATGCGCTCCTGCAACAGCAGGTCTAGCACCATCTGGGCATCGTCATGAATGGGATAGACCTCAGGGTCGAGCCGCGGAAAGGCATAGAGCGCCCCCATCGGTTTGACACAGGAGACCCCGGGGATCGCGTTGAGCTTCTCATGCACGACGTTGCGCTGAGCCAGCAGTCGCCCGCCGGGCAGGACCAGGTCGTTGATCGACTGATAGCCGCCAAGGCCGGTCTGGATCGCGTGCTGCGCCGGCACGTTGGCGCACAGTCGCATCGAGGCGAGCATGGTGAGGCCCTGGATGAAGTCCTCGGCGTTCTGCTTGCCCAGCCCGCCGGACAGGATCATCCAGCCGGAACGGAAGCCGGCGCAGCGGTAGCTCTTGGAGAGCCCGTTCATGGTCACGACCAGTTGGTCGTCCTCGGCCAGGGCGCCGGTGGAGACATGCTCGACGCCGTCGTAGAGGATCTTGTCGTAGATCTCGTCGGAGAAGACGACGAGGCCGTGCTGACGGGCGACCGCCAGAATCTCCTTGACCACCGCCGGCGGGTAGACCGCACCGGTCGGGTTGTTGGGGTTGATCAGCACGATCGCGCGCGTCCGTGCCGTGATCTTGTCGCGGATATCGGCGATATCCGGTGACCAGCCGGCGTTCTCGTCGCACAGATAGTGAACCGGATGGCCGCCGGAGAGATTTGCCGCGGCGGTCCACAGCGGATAATCCGGCGCAGGAATCAGCACCTCGTCGCCATCGTTGAGCAGCGCCTGCATCGCCATCACGATCAGCTCGGAAACCCCATTGCCGACGAACACATCCTCGATGCCCACGCCCGGGATTCCTTTGCGCTGGCACTCCTGCATGATCGCCTTGCGCGCCGAATAGAGCCCCTTCGAGTCGCAGTAACCCTGGGCCGTCGGCAGATTGCGCATCACGTCTTGGAGAATCTCCTCGGGCGCTTCGAAACCGAAGGGCGCGGGATTGCCGATATTGAGCTTGAGAATGCGATGGCCTTCGTCCTCGAGGCGCTTGGCATGATCGAGAACGGGCCCACGAATGTCGTAGCAGACATTGTCGAGCTTGTGCGATTTCCGAATGGGGCTGTTCATTGAAGTTCCGTAAGCTGCACAGCCTAAAACGTCAGGCGGGTTGAAGAGGGCGGGAAGTGGCTATTCCCCGGTGGGCTGTGTCACCGATTCCCAGCATAACGCCGCGCTGGCGCGGCGCAAGAGGCAGAAACGGAAGGATTTTCGGTGCATCTGTATGGTGGGGGTCAGTGCTCGGCCGCGTCGATATCTTCCTCGACGGGATCGGGGATATCTGCCGGCAGCTCCAGGGTCAACCGGCCGAGCTTGCCATCACGCAGCTCATGCAGCAGTACCTCGGCGCCACGGTGGAGGTTGATCACCCCACCGGCCTTCAGGCCGCCGCGTTTGCGCGCGATCTCGTTCATGATCGCGTGACCGTCGAAGCCCGCCCTGGCCTGGAAGTCGACCAGCCTGGGACCGTCGGCATCGACGCTATCGGTCTCGGTCGGCGCCACGTAGACGGGTAGCTCGCCGAGCCGGTAGCGCTCGCGCAGGGCATCGGGATAGCGCTTGGCCAGTTCGGCGGCACAGACGATGGCGACATCGACGTACTCGATCGCGGTATCGCGGATGGCACCGCTGGCCGCGAGCCGGTAGGCACTGGCCTGATCCTCGATCTTCGGCCACAGCACGCCGGGGGTGTCGATCAGCGAGACGCGTCCGTCGATGCGGATCTTCTGCTGGCGCTTGGTCACGGCCGGCTCGTTGCCGGTCTTGGCGATCTTGCGCCCGGCGAGGCCGTTGATCAGCGTCGACTTGCCGACGTTGGGAATGCCCATCACCATCACGCGCACATCGCGGTCGGCGCGTACCTGTCCAGCCAGTTCATGGCACAGCGCCGGGATCTGCTTGAGTTCACGCGCCTGGGTCGTGGTGACGGCAATCGCGCGGCTGTCCGGCTGAGCGTCGAAGTGCGCGATCCACGCCTGGGTGGCCTCGGGGTCGGCCAGGTCGGCACGCGAAAGAATTTTCAGTACGGGTTTATGCTCGGCCAGCTCTGCCAGCATCGGGTTGCCGCTGGAGTAGGGCAGGCGGGCATCGAGCACCTCGATCACCACATCGATCTCCGGCAACGCCTCGGTGATCTGGCGCCGCGCCTTGTTCATGTGTCCGGGATACCAGCCGAGCATGATCTTCTCCTGCCTGTTCTTCGAATCGTGCCGCGCCCAACGGCAAGCGGGCGGACATTCTAGCAGGATGCTGAGGTGGTGTGCTGGAGGCCCGTATTGGGTGGTCTGCTGCTTCAAGCTGCTGACGCGTGGGGCATCCGTGGGCCAAGGCGCCCCATGGCTTCATCCCGTTTCAGGCCCCTGCAGCCTCGGATCGGCTCTTGGAGTCGACCCACTTCACATAGCTCCCACGAGCATGGCGTAATCCTGGTGCCTCATCTGCTTGGCAACGAAGGCCAGGTTGCCATGGGCCGTCAGCGACCAGCCGGCGATGATTTGGCGAGTCTGGTCGGGCGGCGGTGTGCGGCATGAACTCTGGCAGCGCACTCAACTAACGGATCGTCCCCAGTGAGCCGCCTTTTCGACGATGGCATCGATTTCGGCGCGGACGCGGGCCGACGGACGATCCATCGAGGTATCGCCAAGCGCCTGCAGTGCGGCCACGCGGGGATCCTCGTCCGTCACCACGGCTCGGTAGACATCCGTAGCCTCGAGGCGCCCGAGGATCTCGGCCTGCATCAGCAGGATCGCATCCAGCTTTTCGTCGGTTGTGGCCATGTGGTCAGCCCTTCGATGCGGAGTGTTGGAACGCCGACTGTAGACCACTGACGGCATGGCCAGCTATTGCACACAAGTCGACCCGCAGAGGGTCACGACAACGTCTCGGGGGAGTACGCCACGACAGTTCATATTGCTGATGACTCCAGTCGGACGCGACCAATGGCCAGAACCCACATGACCAGGAGATCGGGTCTAGCGGGCTGGTGTGTGGTACCTGAGACTATGGTTTACGAGTAAGCCGGTGGGTCGTTGGTTACGGTGATCAGGGAATGTCTTTGAACAGCGAAGCGAGGTGACGAATGCGTGGTTTCCTATTGATTTCGGGCTTGGCCCTGGCGGGTCTGTGCGGATTGGCTCAAGCGGCACAGTCGTGCGACGACGCCGCCACGCAGCAAGAGATGAACGCCTGTGCGGGCGACGAGTACCAAGCCGCG
This sequence comes from Salinicola sp. CR57, assembly GCF_003206585.1. Classification (NCBI taxonomy): domain Bacteria; kingdom Pseudomonadati; phylum Pseudomonadota; class Gammaproteobacteria; order Oceanospirillales; family Halomonadaceae; genus Salinicola; species Salinicola sp. CR57. The sequence continues at coordinate 195,423 of NZ_PZJL01000011.1, read as the reverse complement.
GATAAGGCGCTGAATACCACCTATGCCGATATCTTGGACCGGCTCGACGGAGACGCCAAGGAGCGCCTGAGGGCCGCCCAGCGAGCCTGGATCGGGTTCCGCGACGCCGAATGTGAATTTGTCAGTGGGCCGACGTCCGGGGGCAGCATCAACGGGATGGTGAAGGCAGGCTGCCTTGAAGAGCTGACACGGCAGCGCACGGAGACACTGGAGAGCTATTCGGATTGCGAGGAGGGCGATGTCAGTTGCCCAGTGCCTAGGCAATGAAGGGACGATTCCGGTCGCTATGTCGCACCTGTTGCCACTTCTGATTTCCGCGTCCTGGGGCCAGAGGCGATTCACTTTAGGTATCGGCGAGCTAGCGCCGTAGCCAGCCTCCGCGATATCGAGGGACGGAGGGGCAAGACTGGGGCGAGCCGAGCGCCAAGGTATGTTTTTTTACCCTCAACGCCTGGAACGAGGTGAGATGACAAAGCCCATAACCATGGGCTTTGTCGCTACTTCATGCTGGATGGGCCAACGGGTCCTAGCATTCCAGCAGGATGCCCGCCCGCTCGAAGAGGTCGTTCGGTGTGCTATTCGCCGGCGTGGAAGGTGATCGCTACCGAGTTGATGCAATAACGCTGGCCGGTCGTCTCCGCCGGGCCGTCCGGAAAGACGTGACCCAGATGAGCGTCGCAGCGTCGGCAGGTCACCTCGATCCGGCGCATGCCATGGCTGTCGTCCTGATGCTCTTCGACCGAGGCCGCTGCCAGGGGCCGGTCGAAACTCGGCCAGCCACAATGCGCCTCGAACTTGTGCTCGTTCTCGAACAGTGGCGCACCACAGCAGACGCAGTGGTAGATACCCTGAACCGCCTCGACCTGGTAGTCGCCGGTAAATGGACGCTCGGTGCCTTTCTCGCGGGTAACGTGGTACTGCTCGGGGGTGAGCTTTTCACGCCACTCGGCTTCCGTCTTCTGTACCTTACCCATAGCCAGTTCTCCTTATCGCTTCGACTTGCTCACCGCATTACAGGCCATTTGCCATGCCCTGACCAGTCCCGATTAGGCTATGGCGAAAATCGGTGAAATCAATCGCTTGACACCTCAAAATCGTCTCAGTAACATACGCGCCACTTCGACGGAGCCGAGACATCACGTCCCATTCGTCTAGTGGTCTAGGACACCGCCCTTTCACGGCGGTAACAGGGGTTCGAACCCCCTATGGGACGCCACTTGGTTCAACGAAGTCGTGTAGAAAGTTACGGTGCGGGAATAGCTCAGTGGTAGAGCATCGCCTTGCCAAGGCGAGGGTCGGGAGTTCGAATCTCCTTTCCCGCTCCAATTTTGCGGTACTGGAAGCGTTAGAGAGGGTCGTGAGCCGGAACGCCGGTCCGATCGATCTCCTTTTCCGCTCCAATTTTAGGTAGTATCGGAACAGCTCTGCTGCTCCATTGCGTCCCATTCGTCTAGTGGTCCAGGACACCGCCCTTTCACGGCGGTAACAGGGGTTCGAACCCCCTATGGGACGCCACTTCGATGATCCGCCACGATCATCACGTCGGACCCAGGTCTCGACATCATTCAGCGGGAATAGCTCAGTGGTAGAGCATCGCCTTGCCAAGGCGAGGGTCGGGAGTTCGAATCTCCTTTCCCGCTCCAGTTTTATCGTTTCCGAAGCGTATCAATCTCTCTCCATATCGGCTGATATACCGAGTCGCAGATGCGCGGACAGCCGGTGCGCTGGTGCCTGCCTCCATCTTCCTCGGCCTGACGGTATCGCGTCGGCTATGCCTTTCCGCCACGCATCGCGTGCCACGATATCGCTCTCGCCGACGCCGGCTGGCTCCCGACTACGCTGACACGGTAGCGTCGGTGACGCCGACGATAGTGGCGGACGTTATGGCGATGGAGTTTATTCGTCTGCTAAAGATTGATTTTCCATCGATCGGCCCCATATGTGGCGGCACTTCTTCTATGTACTCGACAGGAATCCCGATGGCAGAACCGGCACTGTCCATCCGCGGGCTGACCAAAGTCTACGGTAATGGATTCGAAGCCCTCAAAGGCATCGACCTCGATGTCGAGCAGGGCGACTTCTTCGCGCTGCTCGGCCCCAACGGCGCGGGCAAGTCCACCACACTCGGTATCGTCTGCTCGCTGGTCCAGAAAACGGCGGGACAGGTGAAGATCTTCGGTATCGATATCGACCGCGACTTCGCCAAGGCGAAGTATGCGCTCGGCGTCGTGCCGCAGGAGTTCAACTTCAGCCAGTTCGAGAAGGTCGAGGACATCATCCTCACCCAGGCGGGCTACTACGGCATGCCGATGAAGGAGGCCAAGCCGCGCTGCGAGCGCCTGCTCAAGGATCTCGGCCTGTGGGACAAGCGCAACGGCGCCGCGCGCATGCTCTCCGGTGGTATGAAACGGCGGCTGATGATCGCGCGTGCCTTGATCCACCGTCCGCGTTTGCTGATCCTCGACGAGCCCACCGCCGGGGTCGATATCGAGCTGCGTCGCAGCATGTGGGAGTACATGCGCCGGATCAATGAGGAGGAGGGCACCTCGATCATCCTGACCACGCACTATCTCGAGGAAGCCGAGAGCCTGTGCCGCAATATCGCCATCATCAATCGGGGCGAGATCATCAAGAATACCTCGATGCGCGGCCTGCTGACCGAGCTGGACACCGAGACCTTCCTGCTCGATCTGGCCGAGCCGCTGGAGGCCGCCCCCCAGGTGGAAGGCTTCGAGGTCGAGCGGGTCGACTCGCACCAGCTGTCGCTTTCCGTGCGCAAGGGCACCGATCTCAACGATGCCTTCCAGCAATTGACTCGCCAGGGCGTGCGCGTGCTCTCCATGCGTAACCGTGCCAACCGTCTGGAAGAGCTGTTCGTCTCGATGACCTCGCAGCCGGATGCCGGTAGCGGCATCGACAGCGCCACCTCTACACCGGCCAAGGAGACGGCATCTTGAATACCCGGCAACTGCTGATTTCGCTCTGGACCATGGTGGTGAAAGAGGTGCGCCGCTTCGTGCGGATCTGGCCCCAGACCCTGGTGCCGCCCTCCATCACCATGACGATGTACTTCATCATCTTCGGCAATCTGATCGGTTCACGCGTGGGTGAGATGCATGGCATCTCCTACATGTCCTACATCGTGCCCGGCCTGATCATGATGTCGGTGATCACCAACAGCTACTCCAACGTGGCCTCATCGTTCTTCTCCAACAAATTCCAGCGCAGCGTGGAGGAGATGATGGTCTCGCCGATGCCCAACTGGGTCATTCTGGCCGGCTTCGTCATCGGCGGTGCTGCGCGTGGGCTGGGCGTCGGGCTGATCGTGACGGTGGTCTCGCTGTTCTTCACCCATCTCGACCTGCACCACCCGTTCCTGACCCTGATGGTGGTGGTGATGACCGCCCTGCTGTTTTCGATCGGCGGCTTCATCAATGCTCTGCTGGCCAAGAAGTTCGACGATATCTCGATCATTCCGATCTTCGTGCTGACGCCGCTGACCTACCTGGGGGGCGTGTTCTACTCGATCGACCTGCTGCCGGAGTTCTGGCAGAAGGTGACCATGGTCAACCCGATCCTCTACATGGTTAACGCCTTCCGCTATGGCATTCTCGGCATCTCCGACATTCCGGTGAGCGGGGCGCTGATCGCCATCGCCGCCTTCATCGTCGCCTTCTGGTGCCTGGCGCTGTGGATGCTCAACCGAGGCAAGGGGATTCGTTCATGACCACACCGCGCCCCGACACTCTCGCCGACGCGCCGCTCGGGCGCGAATCCGCTTATCCCGAGCGCTACGACGCAGCATTGCTGTTTCCCATCGAGCGTGCCGCCAACCGGGCGCCGCTGGGAATCGAGGCGGCGTCACTGCCGTTCGTCGGTGGTGACGAGTGGTGGGCCTTCGAGCTCTCCTGGCTCGACCCGCGTGGCAAGCCGGTGGTCGCGGTGGCGCGCTTCCGGCTGCCGGCGGATTCGCCGTGCCTGATCGAATCCAAATCCTGGAAGCTCTATCTCAACGGCTTCAACCAGACGACGTTCGCCGGCCGTGACGCGGTGATCGAACTGCTGCAGCGGGACCTGGGCGCCGCGGCCGGCGCCCCGGTCACGGTCGAGCTGTTCGGTGTCGATGATCCCGCGCTCGCACCGGCGCCGCTGCCGGGTGATGGCATCGACGAACTCGATGTCGCCATCGATCGCTACACGCCGGCCCCCGAGCTGCTCGCCTGCGATGAGGGCGATATCGTCGAAGAGACGCTGCACTCGCATCTGCTCAAGTCCAATTGCCCGGTCACCGGGCAGCCGGACTGGGGCAGTGTGCTGATTGCCTATCGCGGGCCGCGACTCGATCGAGCCGCGTTGCTGCGCTACATCGTTTCCTATCGACAGCATCAGGATTTTCACGAGCACTGCGTCGAGCATATCTTCGTCGACCTGATGGCACGCTGCAGCCCCGAGCGGCTGCTGGTCATGGCGCGCTACGTGCGCCGCGGTGGGCTCGATATCAGCCCGTGGCGGGCCACGCCGGGTTGGACGCCGGAGCTGCCCCCACGCCTGCTGCGACAGTAGCGCTTTTGACGTAGAGTCGAGCGATCCCTTGCTTGTTACCACCGATGTTTCAGAGGAGTCAGACATGGATGCCATGACGCTACTGCATCAGCGTCGTTCGATGGGCAAGCTGGCCGGTCCGGCGCCCACCGCCGAGCAGCTCGACGCCATCTACCGTGCGGCACTGCGGGCGCCGGATCATAAGGAAATGACCCCGTACCGCTTCATCGAGATCAGCGGTGAAGGGCTCGATCGGCTGGGTGAACTGTTCGCCCGATCCGATTATCAGGCCAACCCGCATATCGATGACGGAAATCTCGATGCTGCGCGCAAGAAACCCAAGCGGGCACCGATGATCATCGCGGCGATCGCGCGCATCACGCCGGATCTGCCCAAGGTGCCGCCGGTAGAACAGCTCATCTCCGCGGGTTGCGCCGCGCATGCCATGCTCTACGCGGCTTTCGCGCAAGGGCTGGGGGCAATGTGGCGCACCGGTACCTATGCCCATGACAAGAGCGTGTGGCGCGGTCTCGGACTGGGTGAGCACGAAGAGCTGATCGGCTATCTCTACCTTGGCCAGGTTGGCGGGCGCTATCCTGAGGCGCCAGCGCGCGATCCGGAGGCGTATCTGGAGCGATGGCGCTGATACTGGGCTTTCCGTGCTGGAGAGATCGTAAAAGGTCGTCGGAAAAGGAAAAACGGCTTGCGATCACGGGTTTAGCTCGTTACTATGTGCGCCGTTCTGAACGCAGCGGCAACGCCGCTACGGGTGGGGCGACAATGCGGAGGGGTGTCCGAGTGGTCGAAGGAGCACGCCTGGAAAGTGTGTAAGTCGAAAGGCTTCGAGGGTTCGAATCCCTCCCCCTCCGCCACGAATTGAAAAGAACCGGCTCTCAGTGGCCGGTTTTTTCATGCCTGGAATTAGGCATTGGTTAGGGGGAGTGGATGAGAACCCTCCGGTTCGCACCGAGGCGCTCGCGGTTTTGGTGTTCGAGCGCCGACAAACGGCCTCGCGAAGCGAGCCGGTAATCCCTCCCCCTCCGTCACGAATTGAAAAGAACCGGCTCTCAGTGGCCGGTTTTTTCATGCCTGGAATTCCCTTCATCCCTGCCGCGAATGGGGATCAACTGGCTCGAATGTCCGTCAGGACGACCAGATATCGGCCAGCATGCTGCGTATGGCGGCGATGATCGGCTCGTCGCGGCGTTCCGCGAGCCAGACGACGCTCAATGCACAGGGCAGGCTGATACCGTGGGCAACGATCAGGCCCCGTTTCTGGCGCTCCTGCGAGGCATTGGCGTCCTGGCCCAGGACCAGGCCGATCATGCACGGCTCCTGATCGGCCACCCTGACGTCAAGGCGATCTCTTTGGTGGATCCCACCTGCGGGTAGGAGGTGTGACCGGCCTGCGTGTGGTGGATGCCAGCATCATGCCGACCATCACCAGCGGCAATACCAACTCATCGACATTGATGATCGCCGAGAAGACAGCAGGTTGGCTTCTGGCATCACGCTAGATCCTACAGGTGGCTGGGGAGAACACCGATGGCCAACTCAACGCAAATGGACCCCCAGGAAAGGTCCGCTCGACGACATTACCTTACTCGACTTTTCTCGGGTGCTCACCGGGCCTTATTGCACCATGGTGCTGGCCGATCTCGGTGCCCACGAGCCCTCGCCCCAGCACTGATGGCCAGTCCCTTCGCTATCAGTTATCCCAAGCGCTGGCGTCATAATCTTTTCCCGCGGATTTGAAGAGTTCGCTAACAAGCAAATGAGCTTCTGGAGACAATTGATAGCCGGCGCGCTTAACGACACCGTGTGGTCCCATCAAAGAGGGTATGTATATGTCTAGACAGGAGAGTATGTCCACGCTAACGCAATATTTTGCGACTTCCTGTGGCACGACTGCCACTAGGGAGGGGTCCTGTTGCAGTAACATGAGAGTGCTAAATGTCGATGATGTCTCTATCGGGTGTCGAATGGCCTCTAGGCCTGCTTCGTTAATGGCATGCTCCAGGGACTGACGCATGGGCATATTGGATGGATACGCAATCCAGGCGACGTCACTAAGGTCCTGCAAATGTAAATTTCTGATGCCTGAAAGCGGGTGTTGCTTGTTAGCAATGACTGCCAGAGGCTCTTCGCTGAGTTCAATGCTGTCGTAGGCTGCTAGCCTTTGCCCCATACTTTCTCGACCGATGGCCAGGTCGATTCTTCCTTGGCTCAATAAACTCATGAGTTTAGAGCTGGTATCCTCGACGATCTCGATCGAAACAGTGGGCTGTATCGCCCTTAACTTTTGAATCGCGTATGTCAGAGAAGGAACGGCTCCCATTATCGTCCCGACAGCGATGTATCCTCCATAGCCTTGCATCAACCCAACGATTTCTTCCCTCATATGAGCCAAGTCACTATAGACTAGACGCGCGTAGCGGATGACACATGCCCCAGCATCATTCGGCTCAATGCCTTTCGTCATACGTTCAAAAAGCTGCATCCCGAGTGCGTCCTCAATTTCGCGCAGTGATTTGGTTGCCCCAGGTTGCGATATAAAAGTGACTTTCGCAGCTTTGTGCAATGAGCGGTGGTCGTCCAAGGCAATGAGTAGTTGCAGGTGCTTGAGGCGCAAACGTGAAATGATGGATTGTAATGATGGAGCCATGTGTTTAATTCTATCCCAAGTTAATGCTGCGTTATATGAAAGAATGATGGATGCTGACTCTAGTGCTGTCTAAAACGACTGATCTCGCCCATGCGGTATTCTCATTAGCCATTCTCTGGCGCGGACTGCGTAGGTCGCAAAAGTCGATAGTGACTCCAGTATTCTGGGTGATCTTGAAATGCCACATCATCTCGCGCCCCTGGTCATAGGCCATGCTCTTCCGAGCGGTCAACGGGATGCGATTCAGCGTCGCTCAGAAGTCTTTCAGTTAGAGGTCGCGGTCGCATCGTTTACCTTCGCCAAGGATCAGGTAATCGCTTTCGGGTCCGACCAGAATACCATCCGCTGATCCGTTGCCCCTGCCTTCGATGAGGTCGCCTTCATCAATGGTCTAGTAATTCGGGTTTTTCTACTTCAGAAAAGATTGAATTAAAACTGACCTGCCAGGCGTTTGATCGCGCCGATCGATGCGTCCACGGCGGAGCTCTTGAGTGGATTTCCCTCGCCGCAAGCGCGGATCAACGCCTTCCCCGGCTCACCGACAGAAGACGGGAGCGCTATAGATTGTTTCGCGGCAGGCGTCGGTGTCTCGAAGACCTGGGGTATTCGTATGCTTGAGCTTGCCGCTGATGTGCACGGAGAACAAGCGAAACCGCGACCTGTGCTGGGTCAAGACGAAGCGAGGAGTTCCTGCAAGCAGCTTGCACGTAGGGCAACCTCTTGGGCGATCCTGGCGACACGGGGCCGGTATTGCGCTCACACGTCGAGGGAGATCTTCTCCTGTTCATGTTGCGATAACGATCAGGTCAATATAAACATAGGTATTATATACTAAAGGTGAAGATGAATTTAGGTTATCGGTGGATCAAGCATATTCATTATTCATGGTTTTAGTCGCTGTGTAGCTTAAGCGCAAAAGCTAACTAGTTAACTGATCTAGTGGCTCGTGCTGTAAATGTGCAAATTGCTGAATTTTTTTGCAATTAGCAAAGTACACAAAAGACAAGATGGGGGTTTGATATGTTTGATAACGCTAAGCAGTATGGTGTGGGAGCGTTGTTTATACTGGGATGTGCTTTTTTTTCAGGCGCAGCCAGCGCAAGTTATAATATTAAAATTGCACATTCGTCACCTGCTGTCGATGATCGACTTGAGAAATCCCTGCAAGTATTTAAGGAGAACGTTGAGAAGCGCACGGATGGTGAGGTTACCATTTCAACCTACCCGGCTAGCCAGCTAGGAGGAGAGAGAGAGCAGCTTGAAGGCGTGCAGTTTGGCTCCATTGAAATGGCGGTGCTCGCTGGGCCGATCTCGAGTATCTATCCTGATATTATGGTCTTTGATTTGCCTTACTTGTTCAAGAACAAGAAGGTGGCCTACGAGGTGCTCGATGGTGATTTTGGGCAGCGTATCTTAAATGGGATGTTGCCTAAGACGGGCATTCGAGCTTTGGCCTGGGGTGAAAATGGCTTCAGGCACTTCACGAATAACGTGCATCCGATTAAGAAGCCTGAAGATCTTGCTGGTTTGAAGATCAGGACGATGGAAAACCCCGCGCACATGGCGATGGTAAAGGACTTGGGTGCTAATCCCACGCCTATGGCTTTCGGAGAAGTCTACTCGGCGCTTCAAATGGGGGTCATTGATGGTGAAGAAAACCCTGTCTCCCTGATAGACAGTATGCGGTTTTACGAAGTGCAGAAATATCTTACGCTTGATGGGCATGTTTATAACCCATTCACGTTTATCGTGAATGATGCTTTTTTTAGCAGCCTTCCGGCAAAATATCAGACGGTTCTGAAAGAAGAGGCAAAGCATTGGAGTGATGTCGAACGACAGCTTAATGCGGAGCAGGCCGAGCGCTCCATTCAAAAGCTGAAAGATTCCGGTATGCAAATAGTTGACTTGAGTGACCAAGATAAACAGGCGTTCCGAGAGGCGACTCAGCCTGTTTACGATATGTATCGTAAACAGTTGGGGGATGCAATGATTGACGACCTCTTGAATGCTGTTGCTGAGGCTGAGTCCAAGAACTGATTGGGGATATGGCTGGGTTCGTGGGACTGGCCCTTGGCTGAGCGTGTTTAGCTGTTTTTCAATATGATATCTTACTTTGGTGTATGTATATGGCTCTCTCCAAATCACTTGAAAAGTTGGATGCTATCTTGACAAGTTTTGAGGAGAGGGCTGTGTATATTCTCCTCGTGGCAATGCTAGCAGTTGTGTTCTTGGGAGTCTTGAATCGTTTTCTGATTCAGCTGCCTTTGCCATGGACGGAGGAACTCGCTCGATACTTTATGATATGGGCGACCTTTGTTGGTGCTGGCCTGGGAGTCAAGCGGGCTACGCATATTTCTATCGATGCTCTAGTGATTATACTTCCCGCGGGTGCTCAACGAGCGGTGGCGCTGCTGGCCAATTTGGTGAGCTTCTTTTTTTGTGCTTGGCTCTTCCATATTGGGATGGACTTTGTAGGCCGTATGATGAGTGCAGGCCAGCTATCTCCTGCCATGCGGATACCTATTTATATCGCCTATGCAGCCGTGCCGTGCGGCTTTTTCCTAATGACTCTTCGGTATTTTCTTAAGTTCTTTGAGTGTTTCGTGAAATCAGATGGGGAAGTCACGCCCCATGGAGCCCCACAGGCCAGTGTGGAAAAATCGCTTGAAAGGGGTGATAAGTAATGACGACTTTGATGTTTGTGGCAATGTTTTCTTTGTTGATAGTAAACATACCGCTAGCGTTGAGTATCGCCTTCGCTTGCTTGGTCGCCTTCGTCTTCTCTTCCCATATGCCTGACTTTGTCACCGTGCAGAGAATGTTTACGGGCCTTGACTCGTTCCCCCTCATGGCAATTCCCTTTTTCCTCCTTGCAGGAAAAATAATGGAGAAAGGCGGGGTCTCTACGCGGCTTGTCAATCTCGGTGCGAGTATCGTGGGATCACTGCCGGGAGGGCTTGCCATCATAGCGCTGCTCGCCAGCATGTTCTTTGCCTCGATCTCTGGTTCCGCTCCCGCTACCGTCGTCGCGATAGGCAGTATCATGGTGCCTGCGATGATTACTGCGGGTTATGATAAAGGATTCTCCATTGCACTCATGGCAGTGGGGGGGACCATCGGTATTATTATTCCGCCCAGTATACCTTTCGTGGTCTATGGGATTTCAGCTAATGTCAGCATAGGTGACTTATTTGTTGCCGGTATCGTTCCTGGCTTGATTGTTGGGTTGTCTTTGATTCTTTACGCATATCTGTATTCTAAAAAGAAAGGATATCGGGGCGCAGAGCCGACGAGCTTCGCCAATTTTGTGGATAAGTTCAAAAAATCCATTTTGGGCTTGGCTATGCCTGTCATAATACTTGGCGGGATTTATAGTGGCGTTTTCACGCCAACTGAATCTGGTGCTGTTGCCTGCATTTATGGGCTGATCATATCCATTTTTGTGTATAGAGAGCTGAAATTCTCCGACCTGAAAGAGATATTTATTTCTTCGGGGCTGACATCGTCCATGGTGCTTCTCATAATTGCGGCCGCCAATATCATGGGATGGGTGTTGACAACAGAACAGTTCCCTCAGCAAGTATCTAGCTGGGTCAATGCTTTCGGTGCTGATCAAGTTTGGTTGTTGATTGCGATAAATGTCATTCTACTTCTGGTCGGTACCTTCCTGGAGTTAAATGCGGCAATCATTCTCCTGGTGCCGATCTTTCTCCCGATACTGGCCCATGAAGATGTTAATTTAATTCACTTTGGCGTGGTCATGATTACCAATTTGGCCATTGGCTTGCTAACACCTCCGTTAGGCGTAAACCTCTTTGTTGCTAAAAGTTTAGATGTGGTTTCTTTTGGTCTGGTCGTTCGAAAAGTTGCGCCATTACTTCTCGTGATGCTGGTGGATTTGTTGCTGTTTACGTTCCTTCCGAAAATCTCTTTGCTGTTCCTGGGGTAAGCCAAGGTTCAGCGTTGGATTGACTTTAACATCCGTAAATTATAGAGGAAGAAAAATGCAAGATTTTCAATTTTATTTTCCGACGACGCTTAAGTCAGGTTTTGGAATGGTCAAGCAAGCAGGAGCGTTGCTGAAACCTCATGTGGAGGGCAAGCTTCTTGTCGTTACCGATCCCGGCTTGATGGGATCTTCTGTTCTGGACAGCTTGTTTGATTCGTTGGAAAAAGCCGATCTTAGTTATGAGGTCTTCTCCGATGTGGAACCGAATCCATCGACAGAAGTATTAGAGAATGCCGTCAGACGTCTCGAGGAGTCTGGCTGCGGTGCAGTTATTGGTGTGGGTGGAGGCAGCAGCATAGATACTGCTAAAGGTGTGGTTGCAATGGCAACGCATCCTGGCAGCATTCTGGATTATGAAGGGTATGGGAAGCTTGTGAATGAACCACTCCCTTTGTTTGCCATTCCTACAACGTCAGGCACAGGAAGTGAATGCACGGCCTCCACAGTGTTTACCAACAAGGAGACGTCATTCAAAACGGCTATCATAAGTCCGCTGCTTTTCCCCAAGATCGCGATCCTTGATCCCGAGCTTACCATGAAGCTCCCGGCGCCCATTACGGCAGCCACAGGTATGGACGCGCTGACGCATGCGATCGAGTCCTATGTTTCCAAACAGGCGAACCCTATTAGCCAGGCCTTGGCTCTCCATGCGATACGGATGATATCCAGCAATATTAAAAAGACGTACTTCGTTGGTAGCGATGCTGTGGCACGTGAAAATATGCTGGTAGCTTCATTTCTTGCTGGCGTGGCATTCACCCAGTCAAAGCTAGGTAATGTTCATGCGATATCACACACGTTTGGCGGAGTTTTCAACATCGCACACGGGGTGGCTAATGCAAGCTTGCTACCCTATGTCGTGAAATTTAATCTAGAGGCGTGTCCCGAATTGTTTCGTGACATTTCGGTAGCTTTGGGGCAGGACGTAGCGGGGCTCAGTGAATATGATGCCGGCGCGAAAGTGATCGACTACATCGTTGATCTGAACAAGATGATCGGAATACCGCAAAACACCAAGGATTTAGGGGTGGACTTGGATATGCTGCCTCAGCTGGTGAGGGACTCAATGCGTAGCGGGAACGTTCTCGTCAATCCTCGCCTAACGAGTTCAGAGGATATCGAGAAGATCATCGTCAATTCTTACAACGGTGTCTTGGATTGATCTGCCTGACAATTTTTGAGCTATTGCCGGCCCTCGCGTGCGCTCGAAGATTGTCATCAGGTCTCTGATTCATAGAGCTTGACGCTCGAGTCATAAATTTTCATGGAGGCGCTGCCAAAGCTCTCATTGAAAATGGCACTGGCAGTCACCGCGAATAAGGATGGGTTATGTCTTGTACAGGAAAGATGTTGATCGGCCAGCAGGCTGTCGATGGTAGTAGCCGTATCATCCATGCCATCAATCCGGCCACCGGCGAGCGGCTCGATCCCGGCTATGCCGGGGGGACTGCTGCGGACGTTGAAAAGGCTGCCCAATTGGCTTGGGACGCTTTCGATGTTTACCGCGAGACCTCGCTCGAGGATCGTGCGGTTTTCCTCGAAACCATAGCCAACGAGATCGAAGCCATCGGCGGTGATCTTATCCAGCGTGCCGTGGCCGAGAGTGGCCTGCCCCAGGTGCGCATCGAGGGCGAACGCAGCCGTACCTGTGGTCAACTGCGGTTGTTTGCCAATGTCGTGCGGGCCGGCGAATGGCTCGACGCACGTATCGACCCGGCATTGCCTGAACGCAAACCCATGGCGCGGGTCGATCTGCGCCAGCGTCATATCGCGCTGGGGCCGGTGGCAGTATTCGGTGCCAGCAACTTCCCACTGGCGTTCTCGGTGGCGGGCGGCGATACCGCTTCGGCGCTGGCGGCCGGTTGCCCAGTGATCGTCAAGGCACACTCTGCGCATCCTGGTACCTCCGAGCTGGTCGGCCGCGCGGTACAGAAGGCCGTCGCCCAGTGCAGACTTCCGGAAGGCGTGTTCTCTGTGCTGTTTGGCTCCGGCAGCGATATCGGCGCGGCGCTGGTCGCTGATCACCGCATCAAGGCGGTGGGCTTCACCGGCTCCCGCAGTGGCGGTACCGCTTTGATGAAGATCGCCCAGCAACGACAGGAGCCGATCCCGGTATATGCCGAGATGAGCTCAATCAATCCGGTGTTCCTGTTCCCGGCGGCGCTGAAAGCTCGTGCCGAGATGCTGGCCGCTGGCTTCGTCTCCTCGCTCAATATGGGCGCCGGGCAATTCTGTACCAATCCAGGTCTGGTGATCGCCGAAAAGAGCGAGGCGTTGGATACCTTCGTGGCCCAGGTCGGCGAGAGAATCATGCAGAGTGCGGCGCAGACCATGCTAACTCCGGGAATCCATGACGCCTATCAGCATGGCGTGAGTCGGCTTTTCCGCCATGACAAGGTACGTGAAGTTGCCCGTGGACAAGCCTGCGAGGGGCCGAACCAGTGCCAATCGGCGCTGTTCGTCACCACTGCGGCCGATTTTATGGCTGACAAGACGCTACAGGAGGAGGTGTTCGGCGCTACCTCTCTGGTTGTCGAGTGTGACGATGGGACGCAAGTCAAACAGGTCGCAGAGATGTTGGAAGGTCAGCTCACGGCCACACTGCAGGTAGACGATGACGACATTGATGCGGCTCGTCAGTTGTTGCCGACGCTCGAGCGCAGAGCAGGACGCCTACTGGCCAACAGTTGGCCGACAGGCGTCGAAGTCGGTCACGCTATCGTCCACGGCGGACCCTATCCCTCCACTTCCGACAGCCGCACGACCTCGGTGGGGAGTGCTGCGATCTTTCGCTTCCTGCGTCCGGTCTGTTATCAGGCGCTGCCGGATGAGTTGCTACCCGAGGCGCTCAAGGAGAGCAATCCGCTGAAACTCAAACGGCTCTATGACGGTAAACGCGAGTCCTGACAGCCAGGCTCCCGCCATTTCTCGAACGTCCGGTTTTATCGGTGAGGACCGTGGTCGGTTGAAACTCCGAGCGGTTGAGGGCGGGATCTTGTCATCATCAAGCGAATCGGCTCTTGGGATAAAGCAGCCTTTGGTCGATTTGGCACTCCCATATTGTCATCCAGCCCTGTCATGCGCCAGAGACTGTATGATAAAGGTGGCAGGAATGACCATGCGGGGAGTCGTGATGAAAACCATCGGTGTACTGGGCGGCATGAGCTGGGAGTCCACCCAGAGTTATTACCGCATGCTCAACGAGGGCGTGCGAGCGCGCCTCGGCGGATATCACTCGGCCAGGATCGCGATGGTGAGCGTCGACTTTGCCGAGATCGAGGCGCTGCAGCAGAGTGGCGATTGGGACGAGGCCGGGGAGAAGTTGGCGTTGGCGGCCCGTCAGGTCGAGACCGCCGGCGCGGAGTGCCTGTTGCTGGCAACCAATACCATGCACAAGGTGGCCGACGCGATCGAGTCGGCTCTGAGCGTCCCCTTTCTCCACATTGCCGATGGCACCGGATCACGATTGCGTGCCAATGGCGTCGAGCAGGTCGGTCTGCTGGGGACGCGCTTCACGATGGAGCAGGAGTTCTATCGAGGCCGGCTGCTCGACGAGCATGGCATCTCCTGCCTGGTACCGTCCCAGGAAGATCGGGACAGCGTTCATCGCATCATCTTCGAGGAGTTGGTCCATGGCGTCATCACCGAGCCCTCGCGGCAGGCGTATCGGGATATCGTCACCAGGCTCCAGCAGCAGGGTGCACAGGCCGTGATTCTGGGATGCACGGAAATCGCCTTGCTACTTCGGCCGCAGGATTGCGACCTGCCGCTCTACGACACGACCGCGCTGCATGTCGACATGGGGCTTGCATTTGCCCTGGGTGAGTAGTCGGTCGCCAGCGCAATCTCCCCCGGATTGACGAGACAATTCAGCCTGATGAAGTGTGCCCGCCGATCGATAATGGCGCCGGGGACTATCCCCTGCGTACTTGCCCGGCCTTCGGGCCGGGGCTTTTTCGATGCCTATCTCCTAACGCCGCTTCTTGTCCGCCTTTCCCGTCCGTGACGTTCTTTTCCATAAAGCCTGCCGGTGGTAAATGCCCGATCCGGGAATACCCGCATGGCTGTGAACGCCGCGACGGCTGATATTCAGGTTGGCGCCGCGGGGGCCGATCGAGAGCGTCGGGCCCTGGCTGTCGAGCCGGATCCGCAAGCCCGGGGCCAGCCGCAGGATGCGGCGAAAGCGAAGTCCCATGGGATATCTCCTGGAAGTCTGTTCACGGTTGACTGCGCCTGACGGCATTCGTTCGGTGGACTTGCCACGCTCGCCACAGCGGGCTGCCGGGGACGATCAGCGCCAGCAGGATGCAGGCGGCCGCGGGGGATAGCACATCGAGGATCGAGTCCGGCGACCAGTGGTGAACCAGTCCATAGAAATAGCCGACCGCATTGGGTCCTCCACCGGCATATTCGTGCTGGGCGATCTCGCGCCCGAGAAACACCGCGACGATCAGCGAACCGCCTACCCAGCGACCGACCAACGGCCATAGCAGGCATTGAAAAGCGACAGCGATGATGGCGTGTTCGAGATGGCTGGTGTTCATGTCGACCTCGTGGACAACCGGTTGGCATCAGCATAGTTGCCCGCGAGGTGCACGGTGGCGCGTCAGTCTCGGCGCGGCTGCCTGACCCGACTGGCGCCCGGGGTAACATTGCGACAGGCGGGCAGGACCCGCTCGCGCAGATAGCGCTGGTTGGCGGCGCAGACGCTGAGGCCGTCACCACCATAGTGCTCCAGGCAGATCACGCCGCGAAAGCCGGCTTCCACGGCGAGTTTCAACGCCTGGCGATAGTTGATCAGGCCGCTCTCCATCGGTGCGGGGAAGGCGACGTAATGGCCTCGTTCGGTGTCCTCGTCGCGCATGTAGTTCTTGGCATGCCAGAAATTCGACCACGGCAGCACCTTGCGCATGGCCTCGAGCCAAGGCTCCACCGGCCGGTGCAGCCGGATCAGGTTGCCGATATCCGGATTCAATCCCACCGAGGCCAGGCCGATCTCCTCGACCATGGCCACCGCCGAGTCGGCACTGCCGAGATAGGTATCCTCGTACATCTCCAGCGACAGCACGATACCGAGTTCGGCGGCGTGCTGGCCGAGTTCGCGGATCCGCGTCACCGCTCTTTGCCACTGTGCCCGGTCGTCGGGGTCATCACGGTGACCCTCCACGGTCCAGAACCAGAGCTGTCGCTGCTGGGCCTCGGTCAATGGTCGATGCAGGCCGATCGAGACGGTGCCGATGCCGAGCCTGGCGGCGGCCTCCAGCGAGCGATGGCTGTAGGCGAGATGGTCGTCGCCATGGCGTTCGTCGATCACGCTCGAGCGCACCACCGAGATCGAGCCGGGTTTCAGGCGTGCCGACTTGATCACGCTGGCGAGTGCGTCCAGCTGGTCGCTCTGCATGTCGCCGGGGCGAAAGCAGTTGTCGGAGAGATCGACGTGGTCGAAGCCGGCCTCGGCGATCTCCTGAAACAGCGGGTGCCACTGTTCGGCGCTGGCCGCCTGCAGTGGCGAGCCATCCGGCAGACGGTTGGAGAACGGCAGCATGGCGGCGGCGATGGGCCAGTCGGCAAGGTCGGTGGTCATCTGGGGGTCTCGATAGTGGCGTGGGTCGATGTCATGGCGTCGGCGAAGAACAGCGCATCCTGGCTCTGGCGCAGCTTCCACAACCATGAGCTTTCGTCGATCGCGACATCGCGCAGGCGGATGGGATCGCCGGCGCGGACAGGGCGCATCAATACCCGGTTGGCGGCAAGATAGTAGGGCAGTGGCGCGTCGTCGCCGAGCGGGCTGGCCGGCACCAGTGCCGACGATACGTGATCGATGCTGTGGTGGTGGCCGTGAGCGGTGAGCGTGGTGCCTTCGGTCAGGTTGGAACCGGCAACGGCGATCAGATCGACATGGGGTCGCGGCTGGCCGACGCTGCTGGGAACGCCGCGGCGCACCATCTCCAGCAGGGTAGTGGCGGCTTCCAGCCCGAGCAGGTGGCGAGGCAGCGGCAGCATCGCACTGTCGCCGCGCCGGCTGACCAGATGGCCTTTCTCGGCCAGCATCTGCCAACTGGTGCGATCATGGCCGCGCACGACCACGAACACGCCGCCGGCAAGGCTGAACTCGTCCGGCCGCCGCAGGCAGTGGAAGACCTCCAGCGCCGGTGTCCGCGTCAACAGGCCCCCGTCGGCGGTCGGCACGAACAGTTCGGCGATCTCGCCGAGACGGGCGATGGGGTAGTGCAGTGACGGACGGTCCGGCATCACGCCGGTCGCGTTGGCGACGATCGCCATCTCGCACAGGTCCGGCACCGCGTGCTGCGGCAGATCAACGGCCAGGCGAGCGCGATCCGCCACCCATTGACGGTGACCCTCGCTGTCCAGGCCTTCGGGCAGATCCCAGCGCTCCCCGAAGCCGCGGACGTCGATGCGTTTGCCGTTGCTGGTCAGGGTTTCCGTCGATGGGTCGAAGACGAAGTCGTATTCGCTCGACTTGCCGGCAGCGAGGATCTCCAGGCCCACCGTTTCGGCCCAACTGACCAGGCCGATCGCCAGCGCCGGCTGATCGCCATCCACCGGGCTGATCACGCAGCCGCGCTTGCGAGCCATGGCCGCCAGGCCGGGGCCGACCACGCTGTCGACTTCCTTGGTGACCAGGGCCACATGATGGCCGGCTTCCAGCGCGAGCGCGGCATGGCGGGCGCCGGCTTCGGGGTGACCGGTGGCCTCGATGACGACGTCCAGGGGAAGTTCGATCACCGCCTCCAGCCGGTCGCCGACGATCCAGTCGCCTCGGTCCCAGGCACGGCTGGCCTCTGCCGGCGTCCGGCAGTGCCGGATTCGGCCCGGTTCGATACCGGCGTCGACCAGCGCCTTTGCCGCAAGCGCCGGATCCAGGTCGATCACCACGCGCGCCTCCATGGCTTCCAGATGCCGGGAATGGAGGATGAAGCTGCGGCCGAAGCCACCCGAGCCGATCACGCAGCAGCGAATCGGGGCGTCACCATCGAGATAGTGGGAGAGGTGCATCGCTGTTTCCTTGTCTCAGGGGCGGGAGTCGGGCGTCGCCGGCTTCGAGGCCTGCGGTTTCTGGCGCTGCAGCCGTCGCCGCCAGCCTCTCAGCCCCAGCATGCGGGAGAACAGCGGCCACACCAGCATCAATACCCCGAGTCCCATGATCGTGCTGACCAGCGAGTTGGACCAGAATACGGTCAGCGAGCCGTCGGACATCACCATCGACTGGCGGAAGGCTTCCTCGGCGCGATGGCCGAGCACCATGGTCAGCACCAGCGGGGCGACCGGGTAATCGAGCTTCTTGAACAGGTAACCCAGCAGGGCGAAGAACAGCAGCAGCCAGAAATCGAAGGTGGAGTTGGCGACCTGATAGACGCCGGTGAAGATGACCGCCACGATCACCGGGCCAATGATGGCGAAAGGCACCCGCAGGATCGAGGCGTAGAGCGGGACCGTCGCCAGTACCAGAATGACCGCGACCACGTTGCCCAGGTACATGCTGGCGACCAGACCCCAGACGAAGTCGGGGCGGGTGATGAACAGCATCGGCCCGGGCGTCAGCCCCCAGATCATCAATCCACCCATCATCACCGCCGCCGTCGCCGAACCCGGCACGCCCAGTGCCAGCATCGGCAGCAGCGCGGAGGTTCCGGCGGAATGGTCCGCCGCTTCCGGCGAGACGATACCATTGGGCTCGCCCTTGCCGAAGCGTTCGGGGTGGCGGGAGAAGCGCTTGGCGATGCCGTGGCTCATGAACGAGGCAGCGGTCGGCCCGGCGGGCGTGATGCCCATCCAGATCCCGATCAGGATGCTGCGGACCAGCGACGCCCAGTAACGCGGCAGCTCGGCCATGGTTCGCAGGATGTCCCGGACCCGAATGCGGCTCTTGATACCGTTGAAGCTCAGGCCCTCTTCGGTGGTGACCATGAGTTCGGCGATCCCGAACAGCCCCATGACCGCCACCAGGAAGCTGATGCCTTTGACCAGATCGGGAATGCCGAAGGTCAGGCGAAGGCCGCCGGAAACGCTGTCCATCCCCACCGTGGCGAAGGCCAGTCCCAGCATCATCGAGACCAGTGTCTTCGAGGGCGCGCTGGAACTCATGCCGATGAAGCTGCAGAACGCCAGGAAGTAGACCGCGAAGTACTCCGGCGAGGAGAACTTCAGGCCGAACTGGGCCACCGAGCTGGCCAGCAGCGTGATCATCACCACGCCGGCGAGCGCACCGAGACCGGCGGACATGAAGGCCAGGGTCAGCGCACGGGTCGCCTCGCCATTGCGTGCCATCGGGTAGCCATCGAAGGTCGTGGCGACCGACGAGGGTTCTCCCGGGATATTGAACAGAATCGAGGTGGTGGAGCCGCCGAACAGTGCCCCCCAGTACATGCAGCTCAGCAGAATGATGGCCGACACCGGATCCATGGTGAAAGTCAGCGGCAGCAGCAACGACACGCCGTTGGGGGCGCCCAGCCCCGGCAGCACGCCGACCAGCATGCCCAGCATCACGCCAATCACCATGATCAGCAGATGATTCCAGGTCAGGATGGTGGCAAAGCCATCCATCAGCAGCGATAGGTTGTTCATGGTGCGATCCCCTGAAACGGGCGCTTAGTAGATGCCGAACGCGTGCTCCAGGGGGCCTTTCAGCAGCGGCACCTGGAATACGAGTTCGAACAGCAGGTAAAAGCAGACGCTGATGGCCACGCCGCTGACCAGCGATTTCCACCAGGCGTAATGGCCCTGGAGGCGCATGGCGAACAGCACGTACAGCGTGGTCCCTACATAGAGTCCCAGCAGTAGCGAGATCACGGCGAAGCCGAGGATCGGCAGCACGAATCTGGCGAGGGACTTGAGCCGGGCGGCATCCAGGAATATCTCGTCCTTGTGGCGATGCCCGACGATCGTTCGCAGCAGATTGACGACGCTGCCGGCGACGATCAGCACGCCGATCCAGAACGGGAAGTAGCCGGAGTCCGGGCCGCTCGGGGTCCACCCGGTACCGACCTGCCAGGCGCCGTAGCAGATCGCGAGACCGATCCCGCCGGTCAGTAGCGCCGTGGCGATCTCCATGCTGTAACGGGAAATGCCGTTGTGGGTCATGCTGATTCCCTCCGAGGCGTGGCGGGCGCCAGTGGCCGCCCGCCGGCATGGGCTCAGGAAGCGTTCCAGCCTTCCTGTTCGAACACCTTCTTGACGCTCTTGGCGTTGTCATCGATGTACTGCTGGAGTTCGTCGCCAGTCAGGAATCGGCTGGTCTGCACGGTTCGGGTGGTGTAGTCCTTCCATTCAGGTGTCTCGCTGACCTTCTTGAGCAGCTCCTGGTAGTAGGTCACCGCCTCCTCGGGGGCGCCCGCCGGCAGCCAGACGGTCCGCGGCATGCGGTATTCGCTGATATCGATACCCTGGGACTGGCAGGTGGGGATATCGCCCCAGCCCTTGCCCTGGTAGACGGGCTCGCCCTTGGGAAGCTGTTCCGGGCTGAACACGCACAGCGGCTTAACCATGCCGGCCTGCCACTGACCGAGGTTCTCGTTGGGATTGTTGACGTTGGCGTCGACATGGCCGCCGGCCAGTTGCACCAGCGCCTGGCTGCCGCCGTTGAAGGGCACGTAGCGGAAATCGGCGCCAGTGGCTTCCTCGATCATGCTGACCAGTGTCTGGTCGGTGTCCTTGGATTGGCTGCCGGCGAACTGCATCTTGCCGGGGTTCTGCTTGGCGGCATCGATGAAATCCTTGGCACTGGCGTAGTCGGCGTCGCCGTTCACCCAGATCAGGAATTCGTCCATGGCCATGGCCGCCACCGGTTGCAGGTCGTCGGCGGCGTAGGGCATTTCCCCGACTTCGGGCAGCAGGTACTCGTTGTTGGTACCGAACGTCAGCTTGTAGGGATCATCCGGGGAAGAGGCCGAATAGACGTAGCCCTCGGCGCCGCTGCCTCCGCCCTTGTTGGAAACGATGATCGATTTGTCCATCAGCTTGTGCTTGCCGATGATCGATTGCACGGTGCGCGCGAAGGTGTCGGTGCCGCCGCCGGCGCCGGAGGTCACCACGAACTCGACGGGGCGTTCCGGTTGCCAGGCGAGCGCGCTCCCGGAGACGGTAAGTGCGGCGAATAACAGAGCCAGAGGCTTGAGCTGATGGGCGGAAAGGGGGTTGCGCTTGTTCATGGCGTTTCTCCTGTCGGTTCTTGCGTTGTTGCTCTTGTTGATGACGCTCGTGAGCTATGTCGAATCGGACTTGCCACTACCTTTCAGCGCCACTGGCGGAAGCCGCGGCGATGAAATTTCAGACGGCCGCCTTGCGCGCCTGGTCGGCCATGCGCGCGGCGAGCAGCAGCGCCTGTCGGGAGGCGCCCAGGTCGGCGATGCCGCGACCGGCGATGTCGTAGGCCGTTCCGTGAGCCGGCGTGCAGACCGGGAACGGAAGGCCGCCGAGCATCGTCACGCCACTATCGAATCCCATCATCTTCATCGCGATCTGCCCCTGGTCGTGGTACATGGTCAGTACCGCGTGGAAGCCCTCTTTCACGGCGCGAAGGAAGACGGTGTCGGCGGGGAAGGGGCCTTCGACCTCCAGCCCCTGTTCGCGGGCGCGGCGGATCGCCGGCTCGATGATGTCGATCTCCTCCATGCCGAAGCTGCCGCCGTCGCCGGCGTGAGGATTGAGGCCGGCGACGGCGATGCGCGGGTGGTCATGCCCCGCCTGCTGCAGGCAGCGATGGGTCAGTGTCAGCTCGTCGATGATCGATTCCGGGCTCAGGGCGGCGGCGACGTCTTTCAGCGGGATGTGGGAGGTGACCCGCGCATTCCAGACCGATTCGAGAATATTGAACTCGCGAGCCTTGCCGTCGAAGCCGATGGCGTCCGCCACGAAGCGAATCTCGTCGTCATAACCGGGATTGGCGTAGCGCATCGCCTTCTTGTTGAACGGCGTGAAGCAGACCGCGTCGACCCGACCGTCGTGGGCCAGCGCGAGCGCGCGGCGAAAGTTGGCCGAAGCGAACGCACCGCCGGCCGGGGTCGCCTCGCCCGGGTCGACATCCTCCGGCGCCAGGTTGGCAAGATCGAGAAATGCCGGTGTGCTCGCAAGATCGGCAAGCGGGCTCTGCTCGTCGATGGCATGTAGCGTCGGCGAGAGACCGGCGGTGCGGGCACCCTCGTCGAATATTCGACGGTCGCCGATGATGACCAGGCGTGCGGCTCGCTTGATGGTATCGTCTGCGGCCAGCCTGGCCGTCAACTCGGGGCTGATGCCTGCGGGATCGCCCATGGCCAGGGCGATGATCGGCAACTCGGGCGCGGCTTTGCGCGATGATGAAGGCGTCATGGTATCTCCTGGTCTTCGAGGCGGAGTGCCTGCTTGAGAGGAGATTGCGCCCAAAACCAAAATGTATACATTATACGTTGGTATTGAGGCGAAGGCCTCGGCTAGCGCAGTATGATGTCAGCACGCTTTTCGGCTGAGCAGGGTCGCGCAGGGACGGCCCACGGCTGAATCGAGACATTACAGGCGCCTATTTCGATCAACGGTTCCCTACCCATGAAGAGATCAGCCATGTCCGACACGACATCGCCGCGTTCCGCGATTGCCAGGCACTCGCTTCACGATGCGATCACCAGCCATCTCCGCGACATGATCATCGAGGGTGAGCTCGAGCCGGGAAAACGGATCTACGAGGGCCCACTTTGCGAACGGCTCGGCGTCTCGCGGACGCCTCTGCGAGAGGCACTTCGCTATCTGGCCAGCGAGGGGCTGGTGGAACTGACGCCACAGCGTGGCGCCTCGGTTCGCCGTTTCTCGGCAAAGGATATCCAGGACATGCTGGTGTTGATCCGTACGCTCGAAGAGCTGGCAGGACGCCTGGCCTGTGCCGAAGCGAGCGACGAGGAGATCGCGTGGGTGCGGGAGCTGCACAACGAGATGCTGGAACATTATCGCGAAGGGAACCGGCTCGACTATTACAAGACGAACCAGCGCATTCACTCCGCCATCGTGGCGCTGAGCCACAATGAGTCGCTGGTTCAGGTTCATGGTTCACTTCAGTCGAAGCTCAAGCGGGTTCGGTTCATCGGGCACGAGGGAGAGGAGAAGTGGGCGGCCGCCGTTGCCGAGCACGAATCGATGATCGACTCTCTCGAGCGGCGGGATGCGACAGCGTTGGTGGCGGCATTGAGCGAGCATCTGGAGCACGCCTGGGAGAGGGTGCGCGACGTCGTCTAACGGGTGCGCTGAAGCCCCGGAATCAGGTCAACGAGCGGGACAGATATATAAGAGTGATTCTATTTTGTCGGCAATCTCTTACAAAAAAACAGATCATTGGCTCTATTTCCCTCCGTATGGAGAAGATAAGATCGAGATTCGTTGTAGATCCTTGGTTCCCCGACTTTGGTCGGGGATTTTTTTGACGCTTCTTGATGACTTTTCCTACCTTTACTTCCCGTTTTTGCGACTTTATCTCCCGCCGGCCGACATGGACTGCCGTTACAAATCGCTGCTGAAAAACCTCTCATTACTTAATCCGCGTTGATTTTAAAATCGTTTTTATGGGTCAGTGATCGGCTTATTCCCTAGCGGACTTGTGTCTTCGATTGCGTGACGATAGAGCTTTTCACTGTCGGCCAGGGAAAAGATATCAAGGCACTCGCCAAGGATGGTGGCGCCAGGGAGTCGGGATTCAGTTCCCAGGGGCCGTCAGTTGGTCAGGCGAAAGCTGATCGAGAGCCCGGTCCACCTCAGGAGGACCGGGCTCTCTCTTGTGGATCGCCGGCGTACGACCGGGAA
Organism: Salinicola sp. CR57; assembly: GCF_003206585.1. NCBI lineage: Bacteria > Pseudomonadati > Pseudomonadota > Gammaproteobacteria > Oceanospirillales > Halomonadaceae > Salinicola > Salinicola sp. CR57. The sequence continues at coordinate 171,424 of NZ_PZJL01000011.1, read as the reverse complement.
AGACGGCGGCAAAATGCAGGCTTGCAAAGGCCCAGTTCCCGGCTTTACGATCTAGCCCGTGGCGGGTGTAGCTCAATGGTAGAGCAGAAGCTTCCCAAGCTTAAGACGAGGGTTCGATTCCCTTCACCCGCTCCATTCCAGTAATCAGACCCGTCCATAAATATCCTTTTATCCCCCTCCAACCCGCGCGGTTACTGGGCTAGCCCGTTTTAATACGTCCAGACATCGACTCTGGTAGCCATAATCCTCTTGTATGGCCAGGTCTCAGCCATGCATGGAAGAGGGACGAACCGCGATCAGATCGAGCGGCGCCCGCTGGCGGATACCGCACTCGCCAAGCTCGAACCCGAGTCTCGAGAGTATCGCGAAGGTCTCGGTCTCGATTGCCACTATTTCGTATCGCCGCCTCCGGCCGGAAGCGGTGGGGCTCGGTCCGCCGGCCACCGGCCGATCACTTGGATTGGACTTGGCGGCGACCCCGGCCCACCGGCTCGGTGGGCCCGTGCTCGGGCGCAAGAGGCGATCGACCGTGTGACGTTCGGACCCGGCGCCGTCTTGAGCTAGTCGTGCGCGGGTGGCCGCAAGCCCGCGTGGACTTCGCCGGCGGCGAGGGAGCTCGAGGAGGGCGGCGCGCCCAGGGCGGCCTGGCCGACATCGACAACGGTGATCATGACGCCGCTTCCGTTTCCGCCGCGTTCCAGGTGACCAGCGCTTCGGCCGCGCCGACACGATCGACCGAGACGTCTTCCAGTTCCTCGAACTCGTTGAGCATACGCTCCCAGGCGATGGGATCGTCCTCGTCGAAGCGGTAGACGGTGACAGCATACTGCTCGCGATCGCGCGCCCGGGCGATCTGTCGCTGGATGCGGCGGGTCAACTGCTGATACGACGCGGCGGCTTTGAACTGTGTAGACATGACTGGGTGCTCCCTGAGGATGCTGGATGTGCATACAGTATCAGGCTGGCGTAGGCGTGGCCAATGGGTTAGGGGATAGGGAATTGAAGGCCCATCGTGGCGATGGGCCGAAGGTGAGAAATTACATCTGTTCGTTTTGGGCGCCAGAGCCTTTACGCGCTTTGCCGAGGGAGGGCTCCTGGCCCTCCGGCTCCGGCTGCTGACGTGTTGAGTACTCCGCTCGGCCGTCTAGCGACGGACCCGTGTTCCAGCGCCCCTCAGGCGCCTTCTTGTCGGTCAGGGTGTTGAGGTAGTAGTAGGCGTGCTCTGTCGCTTCGTGAGCCTTGGGGGTGGAGTTCGGAATCGGCAAATTCTTCTCGAGTCCGCCCAGCTCTTCGATCACCGCGAGCCACTGTTGTTGATGGTAGGTGTCACGGGCGATAAGGAACGAGAGAAAGTCCTTCATGCCCTTGTCGTCGGTCCAATTGTAGAGCCGCGAGGCCAGGACGCGGCCACCGGACTCCGCCGCAACGTTGGCCATCATGTCCGCGGCGATGTTGCCGGTCGCATAGACATGGCTCATATCGAACGGTACGCCGTTGGCATTGACCGGCATTGCCGACAGCCCGGACGACAGCAGGTGGCGAGGATTGGCGCCGCCAAGTATCGCGTTGATGATGGGGTCCTTGGCCGACTCCTCCTGATAGGAGACAGGGGCACCTTCCAGGTTGAGCGCGACGGCGTGGCCGAGCATTTCGATGTGAGAGAGTTCTTCCGTTGCCGTCGACATGAGCAAGTCGCGGATGCGGTCATCGCCGCGTGCTCCCATGGCCTGGAAGAAGTACTGCATCGCAACGCGGATCTCGCCCTCGACCCCGCCGATCGCTTGCTGCAAAAGCATCGCGAACTGGGGATCGGGCTTGTCGACTTTTACGGGGTACTGAAGCTTCGATGAATGCTGGAACATGATGTTCTCCGCAAATGTTGGACCGCGAAATCGCGGCCACCCTGCGAGGCTAAATCAACGCGGAGGGGAGGCTCCCAACATACGTTAAGCTCGAGTGCCATTGGTGCTTTGTCTCCTACGAGGGAGGAGATACTTTACGCCCAACTCCTGTCCGGTCCCGGCTCGGACCCAGAACACGGCGAGTGAAGCAGGATGTAGCGGCCGAACCGGGTAGCCGAGGAACTCGCTGCCGCTCACAGCGAAAGGCACAGCATCGGCTATTCTCAGGTAGTTATCTTGGCCCAATCCTCTGATGTGAACTTGCTTATGACCCGCTCAATTTCGCCGAACGATTTGCTGATCCGAAGGCTGCAAAGTATTCATCCCGTATCGAATGAAGAGATCCGAGCGCTTAGAGATTTGCCCTTGGAAATAGCATCGCTGGAACCGGGTCACGACATCGTGCGCATGGGAGAGCGGCCCACGCAGTGCTGCGTGGTGATCGAGGGCTTTACCTGCATCTACAAACTGACGTCCGACGGCGGGCGTCAGATCATGGCAATCCATGTCCCGGGGGATATTCCCGATATTCAGAGCCTGCACCTTGGGGTGATGGATTTTGGCCTCGCTCCGATCAGTTCCTGCACCGTGGGCTATATCCCCCACGAGAAGATACGACAAGTGTGCGATACCTACCCTCGGTTGGGGGTTGCCCTGTGGCGCGAGACGTTGATCGACGCGGCCATATACAGAGACTGGATGCTCAACATTGGTCAGCGTGAGGCCTTTGGAAGGGTGGCGCATCTGGTCTGTGAACTGATGATGCGTCTCAAAGCGGTAGGCCTTACGGAAGGGAGCTCCTTCGAGTTTCCAGTCACTCAAGCGAATCTGGCCGATGCCTTTGGCATCAGCTCGGTCCATATGAGTCGAGTCTACGGAATGCTCGCCAAACAGGGACTTCTCCAGGTGACTCGAACTCATATCACCGTGCTCGACTGGGACGAGCTCCAGGAGGCGGGTGACTTCGATCCCACTTACCTTCATCTCGAAAGGAGCGCCCCAGCGTAAAGGAGAGTGCGACGCGCGGCGGGGGGGCACCTCAATGATGGCGATCCTTTCCTCCCGATGCCCGGAAAGGCCGCGACGGTGACGCAATGGGCGGCTGGACGAAAAAAGCCGCTCATGGTGAGCGGCCGAAGGGAACAGTGTGAAAGCTGGTATTGACTCAAGCGGCAGAGGCCATTGTCCGCATCCACGCTTTATCGCGGGACATTTCGATCAGCAGTTCCAGCGACTGACTCAGGGTGTGCATGCGGTGGTTGCGCGAGGCAAAAGCGAACTGGTGATCCCGGGTGCCAATGAACTCGCCACATCCCAGGCAATTGATCTCGTCCCAGTCTCGGGCGGTATCGTTTGAGGCTGCTTCGTGGTGCCCGCAGCGTGGGCAGGAAATCTCGTGTTTCATGATAGCCATCCTTGGCTTCCCGCTGGCCGGTCTTCCTGACCGGTCGATGTCTGGTTGGTGCTCCTGAACTGGGCCCGCGGCTCAAGTCTCCGTCAGCGATCCGTGCCGACGAAAGCATCATGGCATGATGAAATAAATTGTACAAGATTGTCGTTGTGTACAGGAAAGGGATTTCAGACATGTCGGACTACAAGCAGCGCGAGTGGGTCAAATGGAAGTGGGGCGACAACTGGGCGGAAGGTCAGGTGACCCGGAAGTACCAGGAGAAAGTCACCAGGAAACTGCAGGGCACCGAGGTGACAAGGAAGGGTACCAAGCAAACGCCGGCGTATCTGATCAAGCAGGAAGACGGCACCCGGGTGTTGAAGCTTCATTCCGAAATCGAGAAAGCCTAGCCAAGGATGGTAGCCATGAAGTTCTCGAAATTTGTACAACTTGCACGTGATGGGCAGATCTCGGAGCTCCACATCGAGTCTGTCACGCCGCAGTCCTTCCGTTTTCGCGCCGTCGCTGAGGGGTACGCTGTCGCCCTTCGCGATGAGCAGGGAAGGCAGATAAGCGACCGGTCCCTGGGACACGCGAAGCAGAGGCTTCGAAACGTCAGGGGGCTCGAGAAACTGCCGCTCTATCTCGTCCAGCAGCGGTCCGGCTCGATCATGGTCGGCAACACGGCCTATAGCACCTCACACAAGACCCCGCTTACGCTGGATGCATCGCCCTTGAGCGTTGCCATCAGAGTTGTCGGAGAGACGGTTGGGACGGCTGACGCCCAGGCGACCCTGTAATGAGGACAAGCTGCTCTGACCAGTTGTAAAACGTGGGAGTGAAGCGCCCCAGCCTGGGCGCTTTTTTCGTGCCTGCGATCAGCGCTCGGCGTTGTCCCGTACATACCGGGAGATCTGACCCGGCAGCGTACCGAGACGTTGAAGAGCTACTCGCGGTGCGAGGAGGGCGATGTGAGTTGCCCAGTGCCCAGGCAGTAGAAATCTTCCTCGTGGCCGGTTCCGCGTCGGTCCCTGAAGCTATTCACGATGTATGGGAAGGGTGATCTTGAGGTTCTTCACCTCATCCCCTTCTTTCCAGATATTGCAGGGGAAGTCGAAGTGATATTCGGCCTCGGCCCTGAGCATATCGATTCGGCGCACGAGGGCATTCCGGTAGAAGAACGTGCTAGCTGGTATGGTACGGCACATAACTTTGTCAGAGTGTGTGATGCGGATAGGGAATGATTCATTCTGAGTGTCTTGCCATTCTACGACGAATGGCTCGAGCCCCGTTTCGACGAGGCGTTGAGCTTGCCTCTGATTTAATCGCATCGTCGTGTCTCCTCCTTGAGGGCAGCTTAGACTTTTAATGTAAGCTAAACGCTACTGGCTGATAAAGGGCGCTCGAGCCTTGCCGCTATTGCTATGACATAACAGGCGGCACTAGGTTTAAGTTGAAACTGACTAACAATGGAGCATTCCTATGTTTCAAGATATTTGTGCTCGCTCTGAATGCGACGGCAAGGGCACTAACCAATTCACCGAAGGGGTAGCGAAGCGGCGCTGACAGCGAGCCTGCACGACCGGCCATGTTGACGGGACCGGAGGCCGAGGGCGTGAGGTCGCGGATGAGAGAAGACACGGTCACCATCGCCGGAGCTTGGCGGATAGGCACCCTTATGGGGCATTCGTGCAGTGATGGATTATCTGTATGGCTGAGTGTAAGGACGGCGAAAAAAATGCCTTGGGAGTTCGAAAAACCGCCGCTGTTCGATTCCCTTCACCCGCTCCAGCCGATCCCGGCTGTCGTTGGCGCCTCTTCCTCCCTACTGGGGCCTAGCCTCCTCGATGCCTCAATCCACCAGACGCCGCTTCAGCAGTGCCTTCATGACCTGTGCTGGTGTCTCTCGGGGATATGGCGAATCGTCTCGCGAAAGGCGGTCTTCTGCTCTACCGGCCGGGACCGTCGCCTGGGGTGACGTCGAGGAGAAATCGCTCTCCTTGAAGTGTCGCTCCGTCGGCTCGATCTGAGGCGGAAGTGTACTGGGTGAATGAATATTGTGCTGCCATTCATAACGCGCGTCTTTGAGTCGCTGGCGGTGATGATGGCGATTCAGCCACCTGGCTTCTTCGATGGCGGCGGGGCGATTGAAATAGACGTTCATGCATGCCCCCTCCTGCTGGAAATCGGCGACCACGAAATGTTCCATCAGGGTATTGGGGTTGACGGTTCTAACGAAATAGCGGTTTGACATGCGCTTGCTCCCACCTTAGCCAATGCTCGACCGTGTCTTCTATCTAGGAGTACGCATTTAGCTTTCACCTGGATGCAGATTAGATATTAGCTTTTTTGTCACACTAGTGTGAAGCGAAAGTAACAAGACCAGGGAAGGGATTGATCTTACAAGCGATTTTAAAGTGCATTATCGTCATCTCAATAACCGGGGGGTGAATTTCCAGGAATCGACGCCTTAGTTGGCAAAATTGACGTGGCGTTCCAGCCAGTACCAGACGAGATCCCAACAAGCATCATCGGCACCGGATCGATTCCATGTCGGAACGATGCACTTCCGACACACGGTTCGTCGCAATAGGGCGTCATTTGTCGCTGACTGCCGACTGGCCTCAGCGAGAGTCGGGGCCTGTATCGGGCGCCGTTCCCTTCTTGCGGCGCTGATACTTATCGTAGGCCTGCTTGGCCGTGCGTTTGGCTTTCTCACGGTTTTCCGGTTTTCTCAACCAGTTGGCGATGGCGGCGCCTATCATCTTCTTCATGACATCATCCCGATCGGTGGTGCTGGGTTCTTTACCACGGTGAGTACGGTGTTCAAATCTTCATTCGTCACGACCCCACTAGTCGACGCTACCGATGGGGGCCGTATCGTTGCCGTTGAGGCGCTCAGCCTCCATTTCGGCCTCCTCCGGAAAGGCGTGACGGGACATGATCCAGCAAGGCTCGGCGCCATCGTCGTAGCGTTGATCGACCACGAGCCACTCTGGTGCCTGCCGTGTTTCATTGATTGCTGAGTGGCGAACGACGAACGAGTTCAAGGTGAACGCTCCTCTTTGGGCTGATGGCTCTCACCGGGCGTTGCGGCATGCCCTGCCGGTTGCCCTTTAAGACACCGACCCGAATCGGTCTCGCAACCTGGCGCGGCTCTACGCTATCTCGGTGCATAAAAAAAGGGGCCGAAGCCCCTCGGCTATTGCCAGTGACTCATCACTGACTTTCGATGGCATCGCCAGCCGCGTCGCTGTGACCCTCGGAGTTGATGTCGTCGAGGTCGTCGGATTGCTGAATGTCCGTCTTTTCATCCGTCTCGGCATCGACCGCATCCATGGACTGATTGGCGGCATCGCTGTGACCGCTGGCCTTGTCCGAGGCTTGACCGCCCTCGGTCGTGACACCACTGCCAGAAGCCATGGGCTGCTCGTTCGCCTGCTCGGCTTCTTCCATGGCATCACTCTGTGCAAAGGTGCTGCCGGCGACGCCCATCAGCAACATGGCGGTCATCGCTGAGGTAATCAGATGCTTTCTCATGACAAATTCCTTTTGTGTAGGCGATGTTTGTTGCGATATGCAACTCGAAGCACTTTCACTGTAGCCCATAAATGGAATTCGGCGAGAAAATTGACGGTACGAACGCTCATGGGGACCTTGAAGTGACGGTCGGTCGATGCCATCTAGGGAGTATTGCGGAGCGAAGCGCATCCGCGAGTGCAGTTAGACGATCCTGCGATGCAGGAGGGGAGGCTTTGGATGAATGCTCGAGACTATCTCGCCAAGCAGGGCATCGCGCTGGAGAAGGAGCAGGACAAGCCCCAGTCGCTCGAGGAAAAAGCCTGGGCACGGGCGCGCGAGGCCGCCGAACATGGTCCGAGAAGTGGCACGCCGCATGATTGGGAAGACTGGGAAAGGCATCACGAGGAACTTGCCTCGGAGTCTTCCACCATTCAGACCAAGGTGAACAAGGCGCGCTTCACCGACGATGGTCACTGACCAACGACAGCGTTCGCGGTCAAAGGGCGCTATGCTGTGGCGGGGTGAAGCATTATCGGTCGGCGGGATGTCGCCATCCCGTTGTTCAGGTCGGCCGGTTCGACGGTCGCCTGAAACTCCACAATGGATTGTTTGACGCCAATAACGATGTCGTTCTGAGCAAAGGAGGCTACATGGACATCATTCGCATCATCTTCGCCATTCTCTTGCCGCCGGTAGGGGTGTTCCTGCAGGTTGGCCTGGGACTGCAATTCTGGATCAATATCGTGCTGACGCTGCTGGGTTACATCCCGGGCATCATTCATGCCATCTGGATCATTGCGACGCGCTGATACGGTTTCAGCGGTTCCCTTCTTCGGCTTCCCTCGGGAAGCCGTCGTCGTTTCAGCGGACTCGATAACGATAGAGAATACGCTCGTCCTTGCGGGGGCCGACGATTCGCCACTCCAGATCGATACCGTCCGATACCAGTGTGAGCGTGGCGCTATAGGCGTCGGCGGCGCACTGATGGACCTCGGCGCTGACCAGGGTGTCCTCGTCGCTGGCGATGAGATCGAAAAGCCAAACGGCAGCGGCGGTGCCACGGCGTTCGTGGGACAGCGAGACCCGCTCGGAATGAAGATCCCAGCGATAGACGTTGCGCATCGGTATGCTGCGATCCTGGCCATCAGGCGTGAAGGTCCCGGACTCGAAAAAGCGCACGGTGTCCTGTTGTCGAGCCACGTCGACCGTGCCGCTACCCGCGCCGTTCCAACCTACTTCCGAAGCCGCCCCCGATTGCGCCACGAATTCGAAGCGCGACAGGCTGGGCAAAACCGCGCTTAGCCGTATAATGGCTGTCAACTTATCATTTTTCACAGGTTGACCTGCATGTCTTACCTCGTTGGCGTCACGGCGCTCTGGGCCTTCTCTTTCAGTCTGATCGGTGTCTACCTGTCAGGGCAAGTGGATAGCTACTTTGCGGTCATGGTGCGTATCCTGTTGGCGACGCTGATTTTTCTGCCTTTCCTGCGTCCTGCCGCGCTTCGCTGGTCCTCGCGTCTGGGCCTCATGGCCATCGGCAGTCTCCAGCTCGGAGTCATGTATCTCTTCTTCTATCACTCGTTTCTGTTGTTGACGGTGCCGGAAGTGCTGCTGTTCACCATCTTCACGCCGCTCTATATCACCCTGATCGACGACCTGCTGGCGCGGCACTTCTCGCCGCGCTACCTCGCGGTGGCCGTGCTGGCGGTGATTGGTGCGGCGGTCATTCGATACGACGGGGTCACAGCCAACTACTGGCTCGGCTTTCTGGTCGTACAGGGCGCGAATCTCTGCTTTGCACTGGGCCAGGTCGGGTATCGGCACCTGGCGCAGCGCTTGCCGACCGAGCTGGCGCATCGCCATCTGTTTGGCTGGTTCTATCTGGGGGCTCTGTGCATCGCGTTGCCGGCTTTCTGGGTGCTGGGAGACGCCGCCAAGCTACCTACCACGTCACTCCAGTGGAGCGTGCTGGGCTGGCTGGGAATCGTCGCCTCCGGGCTGGGCTACTTCCTCTGGAACAAGGGAGCCTGCCGTGTCGATGCCGGCACCCTGGCCATCATGAACAATGCGTTGATCCCGGCTGGACTGATCGTCAACCTGTTGATCTGGAACCGGGACGCCGATCTCGTGCGGCTGGGAGTCGGCGCGCTGATTCTGGCCGGCTCGCTATGGCTCAACGCACGCTGGGCAAAAGGGCCGGCGGGGGCAGCGGCAGTGCCGGCGGCCACTCGTTCCTGACCACGAAAACCCGGCACTGCTTGCCGTTCGGAAGGACCAGCAGCAGGTGTGCCGACTTGCCCTGGTCGCTGAAATGCCTTGCCAGTGCGCCCTCCAGCGCCGCCAGCGGCAGTGGCGCGGAGAGGGGCGGTGCGAGCCAGTGGGGCTTGATCAGCCAATGGCCAGCCGTGCCTTCGGGCAGTTGTCGCAGCAGCGCTGGCCAGACGCTTCGGTGACACCACAGCCCCTGCTCCGTGCTGTCATTGGCAAGGCGGGGTAGCGACAGGCGTTGGTCCCAGGGGTGGTAGAGACACCCGGGCATGATGATCCGCTGTTGCAGTGATCCGGCGGCGTCCAGCGCCTGGCGCTGTCGTTCGGCGGCGGGGGATAGGCCCTGGGGTAGCTGGTGTGACTGGAGGCGATGGCATTTGATGGCCAGCGAGTCGAAGCTCCCGACGCCGATCCAGCGTGCCCCATCGTGTCGATCCCCCGGGCCTTCCGGCAGACCGAGGAAGAACTTGATCGCCAGCTCGGCGTGAAAGATATCGGCTTTGCGATCTTCGGATGGCGAGTCGATGGCCGGCGTTGGCGCGTAGAGAAGGTCGAGCTCGCCCAGGGTCTGCCCCTTCTCGCGCAGCGCGATGTTGTGCGCCAGTAGTCGAGTGCAGGGGGCTCGCTCAAGGATCCACTGCCAAAGCGTCTCGTGATAGATGCCCAGTCGCTGCGAGCGTCGCTTCAGTCGCTGTCGTTGAAAGTCGGCATCCAGGGTCTCCTGCTGGGCCAGCCACGCCCGCCTGCGGTCGTGCCGGTCGAGCCCGAGCTCCGCCAGCGTCGGGCGGCCGAGGCAGTCAAGGGTGGCCATGTCCGGCGCGTGCAGCAACCACGCCATGTCGCGCACCCAGGAGCGGCTGAGCCGTGTCAGATCCGTCGTCAGCGCTGCGTCTGGCCCTCGAAAAATATCGAGCCTGAGTCGGGGTTCCGAGGGAGCAAGCATCGTGACTCTCTCAGCGCGGTCTGGCGGCGGTGCCGATCACGGTGGTGCCGGCGGCGACGCTGCGGGTGACGATGGCCGCAGCGCCGATCCGGGCGTCTTCCCCGATTTCGATATTGCCCAGGATGGTGGCGCCGGCCCCCAGAAAGGCGCCACGGCGAACCTTGGGGTGACGGTCGCCGCTCACCTTGCCCGAACTGCCGAGCGTCACGCCATGAAAGATCGTGACATCGTCCTCGACGACGGCGGTTTCACCGATGACGATCCCGGCACCATGATCGACGAACAGCCCGGCGCCAAGGGTCGCGGCGGGGTGGATATCGGCACTGAACTGGACTGCCGTGCGGTACTGGAGGTGGCTGGCCAGGTCGGTCAGCCCGTCCAGCCACCATTGATGGGCAATGCGGTGACACTGCACCGCCCGGTAGCCGGGAAAGAACAGCAGCGGCGTGAAGGGTTCGGGAATGGCGGCATCCTCGCGGAGCAGCGCGACCAGATCCCGCTCGGCAGCCCTGGCGATCGCCGGATGTCGGTCGAGAAGCGCCTCGACGCGCTTCCGCGCTGCGTCCTCCGGCAACCGCGGCGTGGTCAGCGTCTCGGCGATGACCCGGGCCAGGGCGCTCGCGAAGTCCGGCACCTCCAGCAGGGTATGGCGATACAGTGCGGACAGCAGCGGGTCTCGGTTCACCGCGCTGCTCGCGGCATCGAGTAGCGTCTGCCACAGGGCGTCGGTATCGATTGGATTCGAGAAGAAGATCGAGCGGTGTCCGGTATCTGCGGCCCTGGTCTGTTCGGTGTCGAAGCGTGGTTTCATCGGCATGGATTCGGTCTGCGTCGGGAGTAGATGGCCTGGATCATCCGGGCTGGCGATAGAAGTTGAACTCTTGGGTTCGAGCCGTCCTGACCAGTGTCGACATCCAGCCGGGAGAGATGCTGCGGTGGTGGAAGAACAGGGCGCCATGGGTGATGTCGGGGAGCGTCCCGTTGAGCGCGCGACGCGCCACTTCCCTGGCTTTCGCGTACTGTTCTGGCTCGTTGGCTTCGTCGGGACGGCCATCGCACCACCAGGAGAACTGGCAGTGTCCGTGCTCCGATCCTTGCTGAACGATGTCACACAGGCTCGAGGGAAACTCGGGGTTGCCCAGCCGGTTCATGATCACGTTGGCGACTGCCTGCATCTCGCGCTGATCGGTGCCCTTGGCCTCCCAGTAGATCGACCGCGCCAGGCAGGTGATCGCATCGTCGAGCGGCGCCAAACCCTGCGGGTCGACAGCCTCGGTCCCCTCCGGCGTCAGTCGCACTGCCTCGGGGGCGGGTTCGATCCTGTCCGTCTCGACCACGCGTCGCTCTAGCTGTACAGCCTTCTGCTTCGCGACCTCGGCTTTGGTCGGCGGTGGCGAGGCCGACGAAGGGCCGCTCGACAGCAGGCCGGCCAGGACGAGGCCGATCGCCAGGCGCCGATAGCCCCGCTCAGCCAGCGCTTTCATCGCTGCCGATCGTCTGAATGACGTCGAAGCCCTCGAACTTGGGTGGGCCGAGATAGAGGCCTTCACGCCGACTCTGGCCGGCGTTGGCATGGGCCGCGCGGAACGCTTCGGAATGGGTCCAGGCGTCGAAATCGTCGCGAGAGCGCCAGACGGTGTGGGAGGCGTAGAGCACGTGGTCTTCCTCCGCCGGGCCGCGCAGCATCTGGAATTCGACGAATCCGGGCAGTCCTTGGAGATGGGTTTCGCGCTCCAGCCATATCGTCTCGAACTCCTCGGTGCGCGCCGGGTTGACGCGAAAGCGGTTCATGGCGATGAACATGAGGTGACTCCTGCTGGGGGAAGAGCGGTGCCGGCGAGGGAATCGACAAAGGCCGTCGCCGCGAGTTTTCAGGCATGACTGGGCAACATTGCCAGCATCCGATGGCCGAAGTCGAGTCGAAAGCGCCATTGCCCCGGCGAGAACGTTGACGTCGTCACGCGTTGATGGGCTAATCGTGGCCACGGTTCCCGCTCTCCGGTCGACACTCATGGACATTCCCCATCAGCGCCTGGTCTATTTTCGCGTCACGGTCGAGTCCGGATCGCTGCGCAAGGCGGCAGCGCGGCTGGACATCGCACCCTCGGCAGTCAGTCGCCAGATATCGTTGCTGGAGGCAGCGTTCGAAGCGCCGCTGCTCGAACGCACGCCGAGAGGGATTCGCCCTACGCCGGTGGGAGAGATGGCGCTCGACTACTGCCGTCGACGCGGGGACCTGGACGACGAGTTCATCACCCGCCTGGAGGCCTACCAGCGGCTGGAGACCGGCACCATCTCCCTGGTCGTGGGCGAGGGGTTCATCAACGATTTGATCGACGCCCCGCTCAGAGCCTTTGCCGAACGCTACCGGGGCGTGCGCCTGGACATCGAACAGGCGGGCACGGACGAGATCATCGAGTCGGTGGTGGAGGATCGGGCGCATATCGGGCTGATGTTCCACGAACGGGTGCATCCGCAGATTCGCTTCTGGGCCTCCAGCGGCCAGCCGCTGTTGGCGATCTGTCCCGCCGACCACCCGCTTGTCGGGGATCCTGATTCGATCTCGCTGCAACGGCTCAGTGGAATCCCGATGGCGCTCTGGAAACCGGGGCACGGCGTGCGCCGGCTGGTGGATCAGGCATTCGCCCAGGCGGGCCTGCACCCGCAGGTCGCGGTGGAGACCAACTCGATGGCGGTGCTGCGCCGTGCGGTGGTCGCCGGCATGGGTATCACGCTGCTGCCGCGGTTTGCCGTGGCCCACGAGATAGTCGAGGGCAGCGTAGTGGCGTTACCGGTGGCCTCGGCGCTTTTCCAGAACTCCCAGGCCCACATGATCACCCGGATCGGTCGGCGCCAGCCGCAGGCGAGCCTCAAGTTGCTGCGCCACCTGGCGGCCTGGATGCAGGCCTTCCGTGCCCCGTCGTGAGCAACGACGTTCGGGGCCGCCATCCGGTCGGTGTCGGCGGGATGCCCGCTAACGCTGCTCGAATCGAAGCAGGGTCCCCATGACGCCCGGCGCAATGTCGGCCTGGGTCTCGCTGTGACGATGGTAGTCGATCCCGTGCTCCTCCCAACAGGCGATCGCCGCTGTCAGGTCCCGGCAGGTGAGGGTCAGGGCTACGGCGCGTGGGGGCTCCGCCTCGACCTCGCCGAGAGTGGGGAAGGTCGCCGCCAGCGTCCGGGCATCGAGCAGGTGGCAGTCCCCCTTGTGGGTGTGAATCGTCCACGCCGCGTCGCTGCCCCGGACCGAGCCGGCACCGTGAATGCGGCGGAAGTGCTCGATGTCGTAATCCGGCTCATCGCTGACGTACCAGACGTCGGCGATCGATGTCGCGGTGTTGGCATGCGCCTCCTGCGTCGGGTCGACACGAAACAGTTCCGGGCGTAGCTGCTGGCAGAGGAACTGGGTCAGGAAGGGGCGTTCGGGGTCGTGGAGGATATCCAGCGCCACGCTCACCTCCTCGTCGCGGCCGCCGGGCAAATGGGCCATGCGGCGGAAGATGATCGGGCAAGCGTCGTTGAAGCCACGTGCCGCGACCAGGGCGTGATCACGCTGGATACTGTCGCTGTCCAGCGCCACCATGGCGATGCCGTCGCCTACCGTGATCAGTCGAGCCTCGACCAGGCGGCCGAACTGGAAGCCGTTGGCATCCTGGTAGTCCAGGCATTCCGGACGACCGATGCCGATCAGTTCGATGAAGTTGTTGCTGAAGAACAGCAGGTGATTGTCCGTGCCCCACGGATGTTGATGTCGCGGGTTGACGGTGAAACCGAGATCCCTGGCTGCCCGGGCGGCATGATCGAGATTACTGACCGCCAGTAAAGGGTGATCGATGCCGAAGCTCATGAGCCTTCCATCCCGTCGCGTCGTTGTATGCAGTATCGCCCAATATCGCGAGGCGAGGGAGACAGGGTACGCGATCGGCTTCGCGTTTTCTCATTTCAACGCCGCCATGGCGCGGTCGATATCCGCCGAGGTGTTATGCCAGTGGGGCGAGATCCGCAATAACGTGCCGGTTGCCGGCAGCCGAACGTTCAGGGGTTCGGCTGCCGTGCTGCAGGCCTTGGCGACGATCCCGGCGGCATCGAGCCGCTGAACCACCTGGAGCGGCTCGCTATCCGGCAGGTGGATCGTGGCGATGCCCGTTTCGGGATGGGGCAACAGCGGCCGAAATCCCTGTTCCCGAGCGATGTCGTAGACCTGCCCGGCGAGCGCGGTCAGATGGTCGCGCAGCGGCTGCAGCGCGATCTGCTGTAGCTCGTTCAGGGCGGCCGTCAAACCCACCTGATTCATGACCGAGAGGTCGGAAGCATCGAAACGTCGGGCCTGGGGCAGATCGACGAACCGCTGGCTTGTCGGATCCAGCCTCAGCCCCGCCAGCTCTGGCGTCGGGTTGAGGCGCATCATGGCCATTGCCGGCTGGCTGACGTAGAGCAGTGCCATGCCGCGAGGTCCACGAAGCCACTTACGCGTCGTGGCAACCAGTACGTCACAGCCGAGTCGGCGGACGTCGATCTCCGTCTGTCCCAGCCCCTGTGCGGCATCGACGATCAGCGGACAGTGCGACGGCCGGGGCAGGGCGCCCAGGGTTTCCACCGCGTAGCGCCGACCCTCGATGCTGGTTACCAGCGGCGTCAATATCGCCGCGACGTCGTCGTCGATCTGCCTGGCGATGGCAGCCATGTCCAACCGTCCCTCCGCATCCGTCGCCAGCAGTTCGATGGCGCGCGGCGGCTCCCCGCCGAGCCGTCTGAGCATGACGATGTTGGAAGCCCACTCGCCAGGTGCGACCAGCAGCCGTCTTCCGGCGAGGTCCAGGTTGCCGATGACCTGGGCCATGAGCTGCGAGGTGCTGGCACCGAAGGCGAGCTGGGTCTCCGGTGCACCGATCCACTGGCTCAGCTTGGTTCTGGTCGCCTGGCCATCCCAGAGCGCGCTCTCGAGGCGCTGACGCGGATAGGCCGCCATCTCCGCCTCCAGCCAATCCCGCAGGCGAGCCGCGACCGCCGGGCTCTGCAGGCCGACGGAGGCGTTGTTGAGATAACAGAGATCGGCGGGGTGCACGGGCGATTCCTCGTCGGTTCCAGGCTGATGCCTGCGATGATACCCGAACTCGCGCCTGGGCGAGCGACGTCGCTGCCCGCCCTCGACGGCGCCTCAGGCAGCGCCGCTGCCGTAACCCATGGCGACGCTGGCTTCGGCGCCGGTCTCGACCCAGACGCTCTGCGGGACGGTGTATTCACGCAGGCCGTCGAGACCGCTGGACCGGCCAAAGCCGCTGTCACGGAAGCCGCCGAAGGGCGACATCACGTTGATCGCCTTGTAGCTGTTGATCCAGATCGTGCCGGCACGCAGCTGGCCGGCGACGCGATGCGCGCGGGCCGGGTCCTGCGTCCAGACGGCCCCGGCGAGACCGAAGCGGGTCGCATTGGCGAGCCGAACGGCGTCGGCTTCGTCGTCGAACGGCATGGCGACCACCACCGGACCGAACACCTCCTCGCGGGCAATCTCCATGGAGGCATCGACATCGGCGATCACCGTCGGCGCCAGGTAGTAACCGTCGGCACCTGGGGGCAGCCCCTCCGGGCGCTGCCCGCCAGTGACGACACGCGCACCGGCGGCCCTGGCA
Organism: Salinicola sp. CR57; assembly: GCF_003206585.1. Lineage (NCBI taxonomy): Bacteria > Pseudomonadati > Pseudomonadota > Gammaproteobacteria > Oceanospirillales > Halomonadaceae > Salinicola > Salinicola sp. CR57. The sequence continues at coordinate 155,770 of NZ_PZJL01000011.1, read as the reverse complement.
CGCTCGATCATGGCGGTGACGCGTCCGTACTGGCGGGCGTTCTGCAGCGGCCCCATGCGGGTGGCCTCATCGGCAGGGAGGCCCACGACAATCTGGCTGGCGGCCCGACCGACGCGCTCGACCACGGCATCGAAGATGTCGCGCTGGATCAGCAGGCGCGAACCGGCCACGCAGCTCTGCCCGGCGGCAGCGAAGATCGCTGCCTGGGCGCCGGCCACGGCATCGTCGAGCCTGGCATCGTCGAACACGATGTTGGCGGATTTGCCACCGAGCTCCAGCACGCTGGGGACCAGGCGGCGGGCGCCGGCCTCGGCGATCAGGCGGCCGCTGTCGGGGGAGCCGACGAACACCAGTTTGCTGATGCCGTCGTGGCCTGTCAGCGCGGCGCCGGTGGTCGGGCCGAGGCCGTTGACGATATTGATCAGTCCCCTGGGCAGGCCGCCGCATTCGAGCAGGCGGGCGATCACCACCGATGAGAACGGCGTCAGCTCCGAAGGCTTGAGAACGACGCCGTTGCCCGCGGCGATGGCCGGCGCCAGCTGCCAGGCGCAGGTGAACATCGGTGCGTTCCAGGGGGTGATCTGGCCGACCACGCCGAAGGGGACGTGGCGAACGTAGTTGAGATGGGAGGTAGGCACCGGAATGACCTCGCCGTGCTGCTTGTCGCACCAGCCGGCGTAGTACTCGAACATCTCCCTGACCTTGCCGACCTCGCCCCGGCAGTCCCGAATCGGCTTGCCGGCGACCACGCTCTCGAGCTGAGCGAGGTCCTCCTCGTGGCCCTCCAGCCGACGGATGGCGGCGTTCATGCGCCGGCCGCGTTCACTGGCGGTCAACGCCATCCATTCGAGCTGGGCGCGCGCCGCGGCCTCGACGGCTCGGTCGAGCAGCTCGGCGCCAGCATCGCGATAGCTGCCCAGATCGCCTCCGGTCGCCGGGTTCGTCAGCGCGATGCTGTCGCCCTGACCCGCGACCAGATTGCCGTCGATCCAGTTGGAGCAGGGCGTGTCTCCAGGCTCCAGCGACAAGCCGAACTGGGCGAGAAGACGGTGCAAGGCTTGCTGGGCCTGGGTGTCGAGCGCATTCATGCGGAGGTCTCCTCGTCGTTGGCGGAGCGCCGGGTGAAATCGACCCCGGCCTGGGCCAGGATCGGCGAGACGATATGATTGAAATCGTCGCCGTCCCTCGGGCGTTCGGCGTTGGCATGCCAGCCGGCAACGACCTGATGGAGAAGTGCCAGATCGAGCCCGAGATCGTCGGCGGCGTCCCGGGCGAGACGCAGGTCCTTGCGCATCAGGCCGCTGGTGAAGCCGGAGTCGAAACGGCCGGAAAGGATCCACTCGGGAAAATTGACTTCGCTGACGGCGCTGCGCCCCGAGCCGCTGTTGAGGCCGGACAGGCAGGCCGCCGGATCGACGCCGGCCTTGGCCGCGAGGACCACGGCTTCGGCGGTCGCGATCAGGTTGGTGGCGCAGAGATAGTTGTTGGCCAGCTTGACCACGTGGCCGCTGCCCGGGCCGCCCACATGGGTTCGCTTGGCGGACATCGCTTCCAGCATCGGCATGACACGCTCCAGCGTCGCCATGTTGCCACCGAGCAGCATGCCGAGCTTGCCGTTTGCCGCGCCCTTGGGGCCGCCGCTGACCGGGGCGTCCAGCCACTCGAGGCCGGCCGCGATGACCTTGGCGGCGAGTTCGCGGCTCACCACCGGGTCGCTGGTGGAGGTGTCGACGATCACGCTGCCCTTGGGCGCGCGGTCCAGCAGTCCAGGTGAGGTTTCGATGACTTCCCGGACGTGATCGGAGGTGGGCAGTGACAGCAGGTAGACATCGCTGGCGGTAATCGCCTCCGGGCCGACGGTAGCGAGGCCCTGCGCCGCCAGACGCTCCCGGGCGGCCTCGAAACGGTCGCTGCCGCTGACATCGAAGCCGGCGCGCTTGAGCGTCAGCGCCATATTGCCACCCATCTGGCCAAGGCCGATGACGGTGATTTTCATCAGGTTCTCCAGGCTTGCTTTCGGATGAATCGTTTCGCTAGGGCCGTCGTCAGTCGTTCAACAGTTTCTTCACCAACGCCTGCCAGTAGGCGACGCCGAGCGGTGAAATGGCATCGTTGAAGTCATAGGCCGGGTTGTGTAACGCGGCGCTGTCGCCGTTACCCAGCCAGATATAGGCGCCGGGGCAGCGGTCGAGCATGAAGGCGAAATCTTCCGACCCCATGCTGGGCGCCATATCGCGGTGGACCTTGTCGATGCCGGGCAGCGCCTCGAGCACCTCGGCACATCGGGTGGCATGCCGGGGCGTATTGATCGTGGCCGGATAGCGCGCCTGGTAGTCGAAATCGGCCTTGAGGCCGTGGAACTGGGCGGTGGCCGTGACGGCGTCGCGGAAGCGCTGTTCCAGCCGGGCCTTGAGCGCCGCATCGAAGCAGCGCACGGTGCCGCGCAGTTCCACCGTCTCAGGAATGACGTTGTAGGCGTCGCCGGCGTGGAACTGGGTAATGCTCAGCACGGCGGATTGATGCGGTGGGGTCTCGCGGCTGATCAGCCCCTGCAACTGATTGGCCAGCTGGCAGGCGGCGAGCACCACGTCCGTTCCCAGATGGGGCATGGCCGCGTGGCAGCCGCGCCCGGTCAGCTTGAGCGTGAAGACATCGAACGCCGCCATCACCGGGCCATCGTGGACGGCGGCCTCGCCGACGGCGAGTCCCGGCCAGTTGTGCAGGCCGTAGACCGCCTCCATCGGGAAGCGTTCGAACAGCCCCTCTTCGACCATCACCCGGCCGCCGCCTTCGCTCTCTTCCGCGGGCTGGAAGATACAGTGGACCTGGCCGGCGAAGTCCGGATCCTTCGCCAGCGCGCAGGCCGCGCCCAGCAGCATGGTGGTGTGGCCGTCGTGGCCGCAGGCGTGCATGCGCCCTGGTATCGTCGAGCGATGATCGACGTCGTTGAGTTCGTCGATGGGCAGGGCGTCGATATCGGCCCGCAGCCCGATACGCCGGCCTTCTCCCCGGTTGCCGCTGATGGTGACGACGACGCCGGTGCCTCCGCCAAGCCCGGTGACCGGGTCGAGGCCATGCTCGCGCAGAATGGCGACGATGCGCTCGCTGGTGCGGGTCTCCTCGAAGGCGATCTCCGGATGGCGATGGAAGTCGTGGCGCCACGCGGTCAGCGTCTTCGGGTCGGGATAGGGTGCGCTCTGGTTCATGATCTGCTCCAGCAATGGCTCATGATCGATTCGAACGATCGGGTGACGCGCCCGCTACCGGGTCGGGCGCGTCGCCGATGAAGGCGAGGTGCCTACAGCAGTACCTGGGCCACCACGGCCGAGCCGATGTAGGTACCGGTGAACACCAGCAGCGAGATGATGATCAGCTTCCAGCCGGTCTGGCGGAACATGCTGAACTCGCGCCGGCTGAGGGCCAGGCCGGCGTAGGCCAGGACCGGGGTGACGATGGCGAGGAAGTTGACCGCGGCAAGCTGCTCGACGATCCAGCCGCTGCCCGGGAAAAACGGCAGTGTCATGACGATGCTGACCAACGACACCCAGGCCACGGCGGGGAGATAGAACGGCGCCGCCCGAGTGATGGCCAGGCCGACCACGGTCATGACGTAGAGAATGATCATGCCCGGCAGGGCTGCGACCAGCGAGGCACCGTTGATGGTGTTGGCGATCCAGCCGACGATACAGGCCATGGCCAGTACGGCGGCGGTCTTGGCGAGATTCGCCTCGGGGCGTTCTTCGCGGGTGAGGTCCGCCGCCTCATCGTCGGTCGCGGCGCCCATCGTGCTGGCGGCGTGGCGGCGACCGCCCAGGCGACGGTAGAGCCACTCGGCGACGGGCAGGGCAATGAAGAGCGAGACGTAAAGCCCGGTGGCATAGGTCAACAGGTTGCTGGCGCCGGCAAAGGCGAGCAGGTCGTCGGCGAGATCGGGGACGGCGCCGGCCAGCGCGCCGGAACATGCCGCGACCATGCTGCCGCTGCCGACACCGCAGGCCATCGCCAGCGCGCGCGGGTCGAACCAGTCCAGCGAGGCGAGATAGCCGGCCATCAGCGCGAACCATAGCGTGCCGAACATGGTACCGACGACGTAGACCCCCATCACGCCGACGCCTTCCGGACCCTTGAGGCCGTACTTGTCGGAGATGATCGCGATGTTGGGTTCGCGCGCGATCGAATAGGTCGCGCCGATCGCTTCCCGCCCCATCTGGAGAACCAGCACCGCCACCGGCAGTGCCACCAGCATGGTGCCGAGATTGCCCAGCTCCTGCAGGATCAGTGCCGGACCCGCGCTGATGAGCTGGTCGATGGCAGGGCCGATGGTCGAACCGAAGCGCGCAATGAACGGCATGATCGAGATCAGGATGAGCGGGGTGGCCGCCTGGCTGACGCTCTCGGGCAGGAATCGCCGGGTTCCGGAGAACAGGTGCGGATTGAGCAGGACCCCGAGGACGAAGGCGTAGAACAGCGGCAGTAGCAGTAGCGTCCCCGGCCCGAGCGGAATCTTGACGATACCGATCCATTCGCTGAGCAGCGACAGCAGGACGACCAGCAGATGCAGGCGCCAATTGAGCAGTTGAGAGAGGGGCATCGATCGTTACCTCTTTGTTGTTGGTGGAGAGGTCATCCACCGAGTATCCAGAGAGAGTGTGATCGAATGAAAGGCGCGGGGTGTTCTGTTTTTTGGATGACAGGCAGAAGACCATGGGCTGGAACGTAAACGGGGTAGGCCGAAGCCTACCCCGTGCGGGTGATCACCGAACGATGTGCGATGCGACGATCACTTCTCCGGCAGGGCGTAGACCACGACCTGATCGCCCACCTGGTCCTTGAGGATGGTGTTGCCGCCGGCCACGAAGGCGACATACTGCCGGCCCTGATATTCGTAGACCGAGGGGTTGGCCACGGCCGGCGCTTGGGCCTGGTCCGACCACAGCTCTTCGCCCGTCTCCAGCGAGAAGGCACGCAGCTTGGCGTCCATCGAGGCACCGATGAACACGACGCCACCCGCGGTCACCGCAGGACCGCCGATGGTGGGGGAGCCCCACTTCTCGGGCATGAAGAAGCCGTACTGCTGCGATGCCCCGACCGGACGCCGCCACTTCACGTCACCGGTATGCATGTCCAGCGCTACCAGCTCGCCGAAGGGCGGTTCCCAGCACGGCATGCCCAGCCAGTTCGTCGCGACTTCCAGGCGCAGGCCGTAGGGCGCACCCTTCTGCGGCGCGAAACCGCTCTCGTTGCCGGAACCGCTGTCCGCTTTCTCGTAATCTTCGCGGTTGTACAGCTTGATGGTCTGCACGATATGCGAGGTGTTGACGATCGCGGTCTGGCTCACGGGGTCGAACGCCACCCCGCCCCACTGAACGCCACCCGCGCTGTCCGGATAGGCCAGGGCGCCCTCGCCCTTGGTGGTCGGCGGGGTGTACATGCCTTCGTAGGTCAGGTCGTCCCACAGACGAGAACACTGGCCACCACCCACGGCATCGGCGAGGCCCCAGATCTTGGGCTTCTCGGACTGGTCCAGCAGCGGCGCCGGCTTGGTCGGGAAGGGCTGGGTCGGGGCGTAGACCTCGCCTTCGACGCTGCCGTCACCCTGCGGTACCGGACGCTCCTCGATCGGCCAGACGTCTTCGCCGGTCAGGCGATTGACTACGAACAGGAAGCCCTGCTTGGTCGCCTGGATCAGCGCCGGGACCTCCTTGCCATCGACGGTGATATCCATCAGCGTCGGGGCGGAGTTGATGTCATAGTCCCAGATATCGTGGTGAACCCACTGGCGCGACCACACCACCTTGCCGGTCTCGATATCGAGCGCGGTGGTCGAAGTCGCCAGCGGCGCCTCCTCGGTGCGATTGCCGCCCCAGTAGTTCGGCGACGGCGAGGAGACCGGCAGGTAAAGCAGGCCGTTCTCGCGATCGGCGGACATGTGGGTCCAGACGTTGGCGGTACCGCTCTTCTCGCGCATCTCGTCGGAGAGCGCCTGGAATGTCCACTCGAGCTCGCCGGTCTGGGCGTTTAGCGAGAAGATCGTGCCCGGGGGCGCCTGTTCATAGGCCCAGTCCATGCCGGCCCAGCCCAGCATCAGGTGGTCACCGACCACCGTTGGCGGCTGCAGTACGGAGAGCGGCCACTCGGCGTGGGTATCGTTCCACTGGTTGACATTGAGCACGCCGTTGTCGGCAAAGCCCTTGCAGAGTTCGCCGGTGTCGGCGTCCAGCGCGAATAGCTGGGCGTCCATGGTGCCCATGTAGACGATCTTCTGGCACGGCTCGCCGGCTACGGGATTCTCGGCTTCCCAGTAGGAGACACCGCGGTTCTTGAGTACCGGCTGGGTCAGCGCCTTGCGCGAGGATTTGGTATCGAAACTCCACTTCTCCTCGCCGGTGCCCGGGTCGAGCGCGATCAGGCGATAGAAGGGGGTGCCGATATAGATCGTGTCGTTGGCGAAGACCGGGGTCGCCGACCATACGGTTGCTGGCGTATCGCCGGAGCCGTCGGAGATATCGCCGGTGTGGTACTCCCAGACCTTCTCGATATCTCCGACGTTATCCGCCGTGATCTGGTCTAGCGGGCTGTATTTCTGGGCATTGAGCTGGCCGTGGAAACTGTCCCAGGTCGGCTTTTCGGGGACGAGCGGAATCGGTGCCCGATTGGCATTTTGCCGATCGCTCGAGTCTGCCGTGCTGACGTCCCGGTTGCTCTCATCGTTGGCCTGCGCCGAACTGGGCGATGCCGTGGTCTCGGATGATGCCGGAGATTCGCTTCGCGTCGAGGTTGGATCGGATTCGGCCGGCTGATCCTGGGCTAGCAGCGGCAGCGGGGCGAGCAGCAGCGCCAGTGCCGTGACCGAACCCAACCGGGTGGCGGCGAGTTTCAGGGTCGGTGTGGACGGCTGTGACAGGGATGTGGACATGACTCGGCTCCTCAGGAATGGGCTGGCGTGGTGGAGGAGGCAGGACTGGCCATCTCCAGCAGCAGGCCGATCAGGCCCACCACCATGGCGGCCGTCAGCCACCACTGGTGCAGCAGCAGCCCGGCGAAGCCGGTGCCGACGAGGTCCAGCAGGATCAGCACGCGCAGTGCCACGCGGCCGCTGCGGCAGGAAAGTGGCGCCAGGACCAGCGTCAGGATGGCCAGTGCGATCGTCGATAGAATGACGACGAGGGCGCCAAGGGATCCATTGACCCCGGTGAGCGGCGTGAAATAGGCATAGAGCGCCACGGCGAGCCCGGCGAGCGAGCCCAGGAGCATGACGATGATGCCCGGCCTGAATGATCCAGATTGCGACATGAAGCTTTTTTCTCCTGATGAGAGCGGTTTTGCGAGCCTGGCGGTTGCCTTTCAGTGCGATATGGCATCGGACCGGAAAGACCGCGCCGATAGCGCTTGGTGAAGGGGGACGTGCGGGCGTGAACTCCCTGCGCCAGGCCGGCCAAAGTATAGGATATTTTAGACCGTTAGCCCCAGGCCGATTGGCTCGCCCTCCCGTCCCGATTGAGATTTCGGGCGGGGGGCGTCGGCCGTGTCTTGCACGGACGGGTGCGCTTGGCGTGGGGGGCAGTTCATGCCCCACGCCGGGAGCGAATCGTCGGGTTTGCCGGGGAGCGAGCCCAGCCAGCATAATGGCGGGCCGTCACGTCGCGTAGAGACACGCTGTATGGAATCGTTCAACACCATCGGCCTGATCGGCCGTTTGGGTAGCGACAAGGTGGTCGAGACGCTCAAGCGTCTGGTGATCTTCCTCGAACGTCGTGGTCTCGACATCGTGATCGAGGACCGCACGGCGGCGCTGCTGCAGGGGCACGGCCACGGCGAAGCCAGACGCCGCGAGCTGGGTACGCTGTGCGACCTGGTGATCGTGGTGGGAGGTGACGGCAGCCTGCTGGGCGCCGCACGGGCGCTGTGTCACAGCGGGACGCCGGTACTCGGCATCAACCGTGGCCGGCTGGGATTTCTGACCGATATTTCACCGGACGAGGTGGAGCAGAAGGTCGCCGAGGTGCTGGAAGGGCAGTACGACAGCGAGCGACGCTTTCTGCTCGAGGCGGAGCTCTATCGTGGCGAGCGCCTGATCGGCTCCGGCTCCAGTCTCAACGATGTCGTCGTGCATCCCGGCAAGGCAGCCCGAATGATCGAGTTCGAGCTGTTCGTCGACGATCGCTTCGTCTACTCCCAGCGCTCCGATGGCTTGATCATGGCGACCCCGACTGGCTCCACTGCCTACGCGCTGTCGGGGGGCGGGCCTATCGTGCATCCGGGACTGGAAGCCATCACGCTGGTGCCGATGTTCCCGCATACGCTCTCCAGCCGGCCGATCGTGATCGATGCCGCCAGCGAGATTCGCGTGCATATCGGCGACATCAACCAGGCCTATCCCCACGTCAGTTGCGATGGCCAGACCCGCGTCGTCTGCAAGCCCGACGACGTCCTCTATGTCCGTCGCCAAGCCGAGCGGCTGACCTTGATCCACCCGCGCGGACACAGTTTCTTCGAGGCCTGCCGCTCCAAGCTGGGTTGGAGCAGCAGGCTGGGAGACTGACATGGCGAAAGACGATGGTGTCGACGGCTACGACCTGATCGGAGACGTACACGGTTGCGGGCACACCCTGATACGTCTGCTCGAAAAGCTTGGCTATCGGGCAGACGATGGTGTCTTTCGTCATCCAAGCCGGCGCGTGATCTTCCTGGGGGATCTGATCGATCGCGGACCCAGCATCCGGCTGGCGGTCGCCGTGGCCAAGGGCATGGTCGATGCTGGCGAGGCCCGTATCGTGATGGGCAATCACGAGGTCAACGCCCTGGCCTACTGTCACCAGGCACCGAGCGATAGAGAGCGTGAGTGGCTACGGGAGCACACCCCGCGTAACAACCGGATCATCGGTCGCACCCTGGAGCAGTTCCACGCCTTTCCGCTGGAGTGGGAGAACTGTCTCTCCTGGTTCATGACACTGCCGCTGTGCCTTGACCTGGGAGGATTGCGGGTGGTCCACGCATGCTGGGACGAGCCGCTGATCGCCGCCTTCCTGGCGCGCCGCCCCGATGCCCGTATCGATCGGGACTTTCTGATCGAATCGATCGATCACGGCAGCCTGGCGCAGCGTGTCCTGGATCGGCTCACCCGCGGCACTCAACTGCCGTTGCCCCCGGGGGTGGAGATCCGCTCCGGCGATGGCTTCACGCGGCGCTCGTTTCGTACCCATTTCTGGTGCCGGAACCCGCGCACCTACGGGGATGTTGTCTTTCAGCCCGACAACCTGCCGCTGGGGCTCGAGGATCGCTCTCTGAGCGCCGGCGAACGGGAGCGGTTGAGTTACTACCCGGAATCGGCACCGCCGCTGTTCGTCGGCCACTACTGGTGCAAGGGGGTCCCGGCGCTGCCGCGGGCGAATATCGCCTGTCTCGATTACAGCGCGGTGAAGTATGGCCGACTGGTGGCCTACCGCTGGGAAGGGGAGGCGCGGCTAGATGCCAACCGGTTCGTCTGGGTCGACGTCGAGAGGGAGGGCGCGCGCAATTGACGTCGTGAGCCTGCCTGCTGCGATTTTTGCATTTTTTTACAATGATTTTAGCAATTGATTTATCGAGTTTTTTTGACAGCCCGGTGCCAATCGGGAAAAAAATGGGATTTTTTTTCCTCTGCCGAGGAACTCCGTCCGGCGGATACCCTCAAAGTCAGTGTTCCCTTGAATGATCCCTTGCTCTTATCCGGCGGCCTTCCGCCGGATTTTTCTTTTTCTGGTCTGTAGAATGGCGGCGTCGAACGATCATCGATGTCGTCGAGCTCCGGGCCGTCCGTCCGGTGCGCTCACGTGTCGTCGACTCTCGTCGACACTCTTTCTCGGAAACCGGGTCGGACCTTTCCCATGTACAAGTTACTCGAACTGCCCGGCGATCTGGATACGCGTCCGCTTCGACAAGCGATGTGGGCGAACCATATCGGCCATCGCTTCACCCAGGAGGCCGATCGGCAGGTGTTGTGGCTGGCGAATCCCGAGCAGCGGGACGAGGCGGCACGGCTGATCGAGCTTTGGCATCGTGGCGAGCTGGAGACGTCGGCTGCCCAGTCGGCGCCTCGCCGGCGTCCCAGCATCACCGGCCAGGCCTTCGGCCAGGCGCCGCTCGCGGCAGGGCTGATTGCGGTCTGCGTGGCGGTCTTCCTCTGCATGACGTTTGCCGGCGATGCCATCGTCCGTGCTTTCACCATCGTGCCTCTCGAAGTGATAGGGCAGCGGCTGGTGCCCGGCGATCTCGTCTCCGACACCCTGGCCGGGGGCCAGGTATGGCGGCTGTTCACGCCGGCGCTGCTGCACTTCGGCTGGATGCACCTGATCTTCAACATGCTGTGGGTGTGGTACTTCGGCCGTCAGGTAGAGTCGCTCCAGGGCTGGCGCCGACTGGGTGTCATCGTCGTCGTGGCCGCGCTGTTCTCGAATCTGGCCCAGTATTTCACCGGCACCGTGCTGTTCGGGGGAATGTCCGGCGTCGACTATGCGCTGCTCGGCTATGTCTGGCTGATGTCCCGGCGCCGCCCCGAAAGCGGCCTCTTCGTGCCTCAGATGCTGATGGTCTTCATGCTGGGCTGGATGGTCTTTACCATGACCGGGCTGGGCGATGCCTTCGGCTTCGGCAACGTTGCCAACGAGGCGCATCTGGGAGGATTGCTGATCGGGTTGATCATGGGCTGGTTCGCCAGCCGCAATGCACCGGGAGGCGCCGGCCACGACGCCTCGGGAGACAGGTAATGAGCGAGATGAATTTCGACCGCATGGTCGCGCAGATGACGCCGGAGATGTACCAGAACTTCAAACAGGCCATCGAGCGCCGCAAGTGGCCGGACGGCCGCCGGCTGAGCGCCGAACAGACCGAGCTGTGCATGGAGGCCGTGATCAAGTACGAGATGATCCACGACGTTCCCGCGGAGCAGCGCGTCGGCTATCTGGAGCGCAACGAGTGCGCCTCCGGCAGCCACTCTTCCGCCGAGGAAGCCGCGGTCAAATGGATCAACTGATCCCGCTGACAGCCGGTGACGAAAGCCTCCCGGGAGAAGACCGGCAAGATCGGGCCCGTGGCCAGTTGCGCAAGCTCGATATCCGGCTGCCGGTGTCGGGGCGCCCGGCGGAGTACACGCTGCGGGCCGGCGACCAGCGCGTGGGGCTCAACGCCTGGCTGGGCCGGCGCGTCGAGCTGCGTCACACCGGCGAGATTCACTGCATCGAGTGCGGCCGGGCCACGCGCAAGAGCTTCGGCCAGGGGCACTGCTACCCCTGTTTCTCGTCGCTGGCGCATTGCGATCTCTGCATGATGCGTCCGGAGACCTGTCACTATTTCCAGGGTACCTGCCGCGATCCCGCCTGGGGGGAGCGTCACTGCTTTCGCCCGCATACCGTCTACCTGGCCAACGCCTCCGGACTCAAGGTCGGCATCACGCGTGGCACCAACATGCCGACACGCTGGCTCGACCAGGGAGCGATTCAGGCACTGCCGATTCTCGACGTGGAGACCCGTCAGCAGTCCGGTTTCGTCGAGACGCTGTTCAAGGCGCAGGTTTCCGATCGCACCAACTGGCGGGCGATGCTCAAGGGCGAGGTCGACCCGCTCGATCTGGTTGCCGAGCGCGGTCGGCTGCTGGCGTCGCTGGAGCCCGGGCTGGCAGAACTGCGTCGACGGTTCGGTCACGACGCGATCCAGACGGTCGATGACGTGGCACCGCTGTCGATCGACTACCCGGTGCTCGAGTGGCCGCGCAAGATCGTGTCGTTCAATTTCGACAAGACGCCCCGGATCGAGGGCACCCTGATGGGGCTCAAGGGCCAGTACCTGATCCTCGACACCGGCGTCGTCAACCTGCGCAAGTTCGTCGGCTACCAGGTGGCCGTGAGCGCCGGGGCGGCCTGAACCGGGAGCGTCAGCGCGGCTTGTGCTCGAGCTGGCGCTCCATGCGGTTCAGGAACACCGTCATCACCCGTTCGTAGAGTTTATCCTTCAGCACCACGTCCTCCACGCCCGCGTCCAGGTTGGGGTTGTCGTTGACCTCGATGACCACGACACGGTCGCCGATCTGCTTGAGGTCGACCCCGTAGAGACCATTGCCGATCAGCTTGGTCGCCCGCAACGCGGCCTTGACCACCGGTGGCGGCACTTCGGACAGGTCGTGGGTGGTGAAGCCCCCGCTGCGCGTCTTGCCGCTGGAGTGGTCGTAGATCTGCCAGTGGCCGCGGGCCATGTAGTAGCGGCTGGCGAACAGCATCTGGCCGTCGAGCACGCCGATGCGCCAGTCGAAGTCGGTGGGCAGCCACTCCTGAAGCAGCAGCAGGGCGGAGGATTCGAACAGCTTGGGGGCCTCCGCGACCAGCTCCTCCCGCGATCGAATCTTGACCACGCCCTTGGAAAAAGCGCCGTCTGGCACCTTCAACACCAGCGGATACTCCAGGTGGGCCAGCTTCTCGTCGAGCCGCTCCATGTCGCCGCGATAGAGCAGTTGGCCGCGAGGCGCGGGGATCTTGTGGGTGCCCAGCAACTCGTGGAGAAAAATCTTGTTGGTGCAGCGCAGGATCGACTGCGGGTCGTCGATCACCACCAGCCCCTCGTGTTCGGCCTTCTTGGCCATGCGGTAGGTGTGGTGGTCCAGCCGGGTCGTCTCGCGGATGAACAGGGCGTCGAATTCGGCCAGCCGACCGGCATCGCGATGGGTGATCAGGTTGACGTCGATTCCCAGCCGCCGGCCGGCGCGGATGAAACGCTTGATGGCTCCCCGGTTGCTGGGCGGCAACGCTTCCTGCGGGTCGACCAGGATCGCCAGGTCGAAACGGTAGCGACGACGGGCGCGCGGTGTGCGCCAGACCCGGGTCGAGTGGCGGTTCAGCGCCGTCGCGAACAGATCCTCCTCGCCGGACTGCAGCGCGGTCAGTGCCAGGGGCTTGAGCCTCGCCAGTCGCCAGACGTTCTGGCGTTTCTCGAAACGGGCTTCCAGCAATGGATGGGGCAGGCGCTCGAACAGCCTTCGAGCCAGGCGCTGCAGCTCGGGCTCGCGACATTCACCGAAGAACACGCGCAGGGTGAAGGTATCGCCCGCCAGCGCACCGCGCTTGTCCAGTTCCATCAACAAGGGGTCGATGGCGGCCAGCTGCATGTCGATCAGGGCCTTGCGCGACAGCTGGTTGAGGGTTTCCACGCTGGGCAGGACGCGCTGATCGCGGGCCTGGGCCAGCAACGACACGTAATAACCGGTTTCCAGATAATCGAGGTTGGCACACAGGTTGATGACATGGGTGGCATCGTCCGCTGCCACCGAGCCGTCCAGTGCCAGGAAGGCGTCGGCGCTGATCAGGTCCTCGGAAGGGTAGTAGGGTTGCCAGTCGGCAAGGCGGTCGACGACGATACGCAGGCGTGACATGAAATCGGTGGCTCCTTTTCCCGCCATCTCCCGATGGGAGGCGGCGGAGATCGATACGGCAGGCGTCGAGGCTGCGGGGGGAACAGCATGCGACGACGGGAAGGCGGCGACAAGTCGTTGTCGGCGTGAAATAATTTCAGCATCGCCGGTACGTTGAAGGTCCCTCCGAGGGCCTGCCGGTGCGGTTTCAGGGCGATGAAGACCTGAAGACACTGAAATTCTAGATGAATCTGATGAGAGCGCACGCATGCTCCGCACGCTTCGTCGCGGCTTACCCGCCGATTGCGACGCCTTGTACCAACTGGAAGAGCGCTGCTTCGACAGTGACCGCTTCAGCCGGCGCCAACTGGCGCACCTGTTGACCCGTGCCAATGCCGTCAACCTGCTGGCGGTGTCAGAGGATCAATGTGTCGTCGGCTACGGCACGCTGCTGTTTCGTCGTAACAGCACCACGGCGAGGCTCTACTCCTTCTGCGTCGATCCCGCCGCACGCGGCACCGGGCTGGGGCGGGAGCTGCTTCAGGCGCTGGAGGAGGCGGCGCTGGCGCGCGGCAGCCAACGTTTACTGCTCGAGGTGCGTGCCGACAACCGTGTCGCGATGGGGCTCTATCGCCGGATGGGGTTCATCGCCCATCGCTGGCTGGACGACTACTATGCCGATGGCTGTGCCGCCTGGCAGATGGACAAGCGACTCGACGTTTCCGAGACGCCCGACGCGGCGTCAGCCGACTGACCCTCGCCGCAGCCGCGGTGGATTTTTTGACTGAGGACTATTCCCATGCCGTCTTTCGATATCGTCTCCGAATTCGATCGTCATGAAGCGACCAACGCCGTCGACCAGGCGAACCGCGAGATACAGACCCGCTTCGACTTCCGCGGCGTCGATGCCAGCTTTTCGCTGGAGGGCGAGACCGTGTCACTCGAGGCGGATGCCGAGTTCCAGCTTCAGCAGATGATCGACGTGCTGCGCAACAAGTTGATCGCTCGTGGTATCGACCCGCGCTGCATGGAGATCGAGGACGCACAGACCTCCGGCGTCAAGGCGCGCCAGCAGGTCAAGCTCAAGCAGGGCCTGGAACAGCCCGATGCCAAGGCGATCGTCAAGCTGCTCAAGGAGTCGAAGCTCAAGGTGCAGTCCGCGATCCAGGGCGACAAGGTCCGGGTGACCGGCAAGAAGCGCGACGATCTGCAGCAGGCGATCGCGTTGCTCAAGGGCGAAGAGGGCCCCGACCTGCCGCTGCAGTACGACAACTTCCGGGATTGATGCTGCCGGTCGCCCGGGACGCCCCTGGCTCCACTCGCTAAGCGGCGGCGATGTCGAGCCGCCCCGGCAGCTCCTCGCTGCCCAGCGCCAGCATGCTCAGATTGCCGAACATGAAGCTCTCGTGAAGTGTCCGAAGCGGTCGGCCCTCCATGGCACCCACACACATCAGCAACGGCAGGAAGTGCTCGGGCGTCGGGTGCGCGTAGCGGGCGTTCGGCGCATCCCGCCACGCTCTCATCGCGTCGAGGTCGCCACGTGCGGCGACGTCGATGGCCCAGTCGTGAAACTGCCGTGCCCAGGTATCCGGCGCATCGTGGATGACGTGCCGGGCGCCGAGATTGTGGGTGGCGGCACCGGAGCCGATCAGCATCACGCCGTTGGTTGCGGCCCATCGGCCCAATGCCGCCGCTATCTGGAGCTGGGTTGCGGTATCGGCCGCCATGGGCACGCTGACCGGTATCAGCGGCACGTCGGCGTCCGGCCACAGCAGCGAGAGCGGTGACCAGATACCATGATCCAGCGGCCTGGCGTGGTCCAGGCGAGCGTCGATACCTGACACGGCGAGGTCCTCGCTCAGTTGCCGTGCCATTGTCGGTGCTCCGGCGGCGGGATATCGCAGCCGGTAGAGTAGGGCGGGGAAGCCGTGGAAGTCGTGCCAGGTAGCGGGTTTCTCGGCACTGCCCAGAACCAGCCCCGGCGCTTCGAAGTGCGCCGAGATCACCAGCGCTGCCGAGGGCTTGGGCAACCGCTCGCCGAGGTCGGCCAGGAAGGCGCGGGCCGGATGGTCGGTCAGGCTGAGGTCCGGGGAGCCGTGGGAGAGATAGAGCACCTGGCGCGTCGTCATGGGTGTCGCTTCCGGGAAAATGAGTATTACCGACAGCCTACGCCGAAGACCGGGCCACACTAGCCGTCTCCAGGCGAACGGACGGTTTCGCTATCGTCAACATTGGCGTTTTCCATCGACGGAGATTGGAGGGCGGGGAGGAGGCTGGTTTACACTACCTGACCAAGCGTCCTCTTCGGGCGGCGCCTCGATCCATCGCAGTGGGGATGTCCGGCATGCGTAATGCCATCTATGTCACCTTGGCCGCCATCAGCTTCGCGCTGGGCGTGATCGGTCTGTTCCTGCCGGTGATGCCGACCACCTGTTTCATGCTGGCGGCTGTTTGGCTGGCGTCGCGAGGCTCGCCGCGATTTGCCAACTGGATTCGCAATCATCCGCGCTTCGGCCCGCCGATCCAGTCGTGGGAGCGCGAGCGTGCCATACCCAAGCACGCCAAGATCATGGCAGTGATCATGCTCGGCGTGTCGTGCCTGATCATCGCTTTCACCGTCTCCCTCTGGCCACTCAAGGTGGGCCTGATCCTGGGTCTGGCGGGGCTGGCGCTCTGGATCGTGACGCGGCCCCTGCCGAGTCTGCAGTGCCCGGTGCGTGGGGTGTGGTCGGAAGAGGCTCCCGAGCGCCGCTGAACCCGGGGCCGATAATCGCGGCTCTCCTCCCGGCTGTCGTCCCGCCCGGCTTCTCCGGGCGTCATCCTGATTCGATATCGTTCCGGTCACGCGGGTAGAATGGTGCTCGATCGTCGGTCGTCGGGTCCGTTTTCCAATTCGACCCGCCGTCGCGACCTGCCCACTTCCACAAGGAGCGTTGCCATGTCTGGGATGCAAGCGACCTATCTCAAGGACTATCTGCCGCCGGCGTACCGCGTCACCCATACCGAGCTCACCTTCGATCTCGCGCCGGCCGCCACCCGGGTCAAGGCGCGCTTGCATATGGAACGCCATCCCGATCGCGAGCCCGGTGACGCTGAAACCAGCCTGCCGCTGGAACTGGCTGGGAGCGAGCTCAAGCTGATCCGTATCGCCGTCGACGGCCAGACGCTGGAGCCGGGGGAGTTCGAGGTCGGCGACGGCAAGCTCACCGTCGCGACCGTGCCGGAGCGCTTCCTGCTCGATACCGAGGTCGAGATCGACCCCGATGCCAATACCGCGCTGGAGGGGCTGTATCGCTCCAATGGCATGTTCTGCACCCAGTGCGAGCCGGAAGGATTCCGTCGGATCACCTACTATCCCGATCGGCCGGACGTGATGGCGACCTTCTCGACCACGGTGATCGGCGATCGCGAGTCGCTGCCGGTGCTGCTCTCCAACGGCAATCCGGTGGAAAAGGGCGAGTTGCCCAACAATCGCCACTTCGTGACCTGGGAGGACCCGCACCCCAAGCCGAGCTATCTGTTCGCGCTGGTCGCCGGCAGCCTGGAGAAGGTCGAGGATCACTACACCACCGCGAGCGGCCGCGAGGTGCTGCTGCAGATCTGGGTCGAGCCGGAGAATCTCGACAAGACCGAGCACGCCATGGCCTCGCTCAAGCGTTCGATGCAGTGGGACGAAGAGACCTATGGTCGCGAGTACGATCTCGACCGCTTCATGATCGTTGCCGTCAACGACTTCAACATGGGCGCGATGGAGAACAAGGGGCTCAACATCTTCAACTCGGCGGCGGTGCTGACCCACCCGCAGACCGCCAACGATGCGACCTTCCAGCGCGTGGAGGGGATCGTCGCCCATGAATACTTCCACAACTGGTCGGGTAACCGGGTCACCTGCCGCGACTGGTTTCAGCTCTCGCTGAAGGAAGGCTTCACCGTCTTCCGTGACCAGACCTTCTCCGCCGACGTCAATTCGGCCCCGGTCAAGCGGATCGAGGACGTCTCGTTCTTCCGCACCGCCCAGTTCGCCGAGGACGCCGGGCCCACCGCCCATCCCGTCCGTCCCGATCATTACATCGAGATCTCCAACTTCTACACCCTGACCATCTACGAGAAGGGCGCGGAACTGGTGCGCATGCTGCGCCACCTGCTGGGGTGGGAGGATTTTCGTCGCGGCAGCGATCTCTACTTCGCACGCTTCGATGGCCAGGCGGTGACGATCGAGGACTTCGTCGCCTGCATGGCGGAAGTGTCCGGGCTCGACCTCGAACAGTTCCTGCGCTGGTACTCGCAGGCAGGGACGCCGGAGGTCGACGCCCATGGCGAGTACGATTACGCCACCGGCGAATACCGTCTGCGCCTGTCGCAGCGTACCCCGGCGACGCCGGGACAGACCGACAAGTTGCCGCTGCACATTCCGGTTCGCATGGGCCTGGTGGGGACCAAGTCCGGGCACGACCTGACCTTGACGCTGGACGGTGAAAAGCGTGGCAAGGACGCGGTCATTCATCTGCGCGAAGCCGAGCAGACCTTCGTCTTCACCGACGTCGAAGAGGCGCCGGTGCCGTCGCTGCTGCGCGGATTCTCGGCGCCGGTGAAGTTGCGCTATCCCTACTCGCGCGAGGAACTGGCGTTCCTGCTGACCCACGACTCCGACGGTTTCAATCGCTGGGATGCCGGTCAGCGCCTGACCATGCTGGCGCTGGACGACCTCATCGCCGCGCACCGCAACGGCGTCGAGAAGGTGATGGACGTGCGCCTGGTCGAGGCGTATCGCAGCCTGCTCAATGAGCCCGGCGACGACAAGGCGGTGCTGGCGGAGATGCTGACGCTACCGTCGGAGGCGTACATCGCCGAACAGCAGCCGGTGGTCGATGTCGATGCCATCCATGCCGCGCGCGAGTTCGTGCGCCAGTCGCTGGCCTGGCAACTGCGCGACGAGTTTCTCGCCGTCTACCGTGACAACCAGAGTGACGAGCCCTATGCGCCGACGCCGGAGCAGATCGCGAGCCGTCGTCTCAAGAACGTCGCCCTGGCTTACCTGATGAGCATCGAGGACGACGAAGCCATCAGTCTCACCCAGCAGCAACTGGAGCGGGGCGCCAACATGACCGACGTGCGCGCCGCGTTGACGCTGCTGGCGCACAGCGACCGTACCGATCTGGCCGAGCCGGCACTCAAGGCATTCGGCGAGAAGTGGGCGCACGACCCGCTGGTGATGGATCAGTGGTTCACCATCCAGGTCACCCGCCCCCAGCCCGATGTGCTCGAGCGCGTGCGCTTCTTGATGGGGCATCCGCTGTTCTCGATGAAGAACCCCAACAAGGTGCGCGCGCTGATCGGCGCCTTCGCTCAGAACCGGGTCAACTTCCACCGGCTCGATGGCGAGGGCTACAAGCTGTTGGCGGACGTGGTGATCGAGCTCAACCGCCTCAATCCGGAGATCGCGGCGCGCATCATCACCCCATTGACCCGCTGGCAGCGCTTCGACGAAGAGCGCCAGGCGCTGATGAAGGCCGAACTCGAGCGCATTCGTGCCGAGAAGCTCTCGCCCAACGTCTATGAGATGGTCGAGCGCGCCCTGGCGGGTGCCTGATGACCGCTGTCGCCCGGTCGGGCCGGGTCGCACCTGGCGTGCGGCTCGGTGGCCGTGCCGATAGCCGGCCCCGGAGAGTGCTCGACGGATGAGATCGCCCAATCGCCATTTTTTCGTGTCGCTGCTGCTGTCGCGGCTGGCGGACCAGATGCTGCTGTTTCTGGTACCGCTGGTGATCTATCAGTTGACCGGCAGTGTCGCCTGGTCGGGTCTGGCGTTCTTCTTCGAGACCCTGCCACGGTTTCTGGCCTTTCCGCTGTGCGGTCAGCTCTGCGATCGTCACCGCAACGATCGGTTGCTGCGATCCAGCCAGCGCTGGCGCATGGCGACGTGCATTGCAGCGATCCTGGGCTATCTGGCGATGCCCCATGTGGCATGGTTGATCGGCCTGTCGGCGCTGGTCGGCGTATTGTCGACCCAGGGCGTGATGGCGCGAGAGATGCTGTTGGTGCAGGCCTTCGGTGCCACTCGCTACGAGCGGCTCGTCTCCCACGCCCAACTGTTCGACCAGGTGGGGACGGTACTTGGCCCGCTGGTGGCGGCGGCGCTGCTGGCGCGGCTCGAGTGGGAGGCGGTGGTGGTGGTGATCGCGCTCGGTTTCGCGCTCGGCGATCTCGCGATCTGGCGCTGGCAGCGCCTGGCCAGGCCGGAGTTGCCGACGCCGCGGCCGAATGCCGCCAACGGGTATCGGGCGCTGCTGATCGCGGGCCGTCATCTCCGCGTCAGTCCCGCGCTGCCGGCATCGATTGGTCTGGCAATGGCCGTCAATCTACTGCTGGGAACGCTGCTGGCCACGGCGCCCGCCGTGGTCACCGGCGTTCAGAGCCACGGCGAAATCTACTATGGCGTGTTGCAGGCCGGCGGTGCGCTGGCCACGGTGTTGGTATTGCTGTTCACGGCAAGATCGCTGATACCGGCGGACCGGCTGGGGCTGCTGGCCTATGCGACGATGGCGCTAGGCGGGCTGATGGCGAGCGTGACCGCGATCTCGTCGCTCTACGCGCTCGGATTTTTGCTGGTGATCGGTTTCGACAAGATGTTCAGTGTCTCGATTCGCAGCCTGCGCCGTCGGGTGATTCCCTCGGAAGACTTCGGCAAGACGACGGGGTTGGTGGTGATGCTCAACAATCTGACTCAGCCGCTGGGCGGGTTGATCGTGAGCACGACGGCGGGGTTTCTGGCGACGGGCTCGATCCTTCTGGCGGTCGCACTCGTCATGGTTTTCGCCGGGGTATTCATCCTGTGGCGCTACCGTGACCATGTGCTGCCGTCGCTTGGGCAGTGCTAGCAGAGCGATAGCCGGTAACGAGTACGGGCCGCCACTGGCGGCCCGTTAGCGGGAAAGTCGGTGCTTCGATCAGGAATAGTGCACATACATCGTCTTGCTCTTGACGTACGCTTCCAGCCCGTACTTGCCGTCTTCGCCGCCGAGACCGCTGTTGCGATACCCCTTGTGGAAGCCCTGGACGGATTCGCCGGCACCGCGGTTGACGTAGATCTCGCCGAAGTCGAGCTCACGGGTCAGCGCCATCAGGTGCTTGACGTTCTGGGTGAACACATAGGCGGATAGGCCGTACTCCGAGGCGTTGGCGTACGCCATCGCCTGTTCGAAGTCGTCGACCTTCATGATCGGCGCCACCGGACCGAAGATCTCCTCCTTCATGATATCCATGTCGTTGTCGACGTCGGTCAGTATCGTCGGCGCGTAGTAGTTGCCCTTGTCGTAGTCGCCACCGGTCAGCCGCTTGCCGCCGGTCAACAGTTGCGCGCCCTGGCTCTGGGCGTGCTCGACCATCTCGTGGATCTTGTCGAGCTCCCCGGCGTTGATCTTGGGTCCCATGTCGACGTCCTCGTCGGTCAGCGGGTTGCCCACCTTGAGCGCCTCGACGCGCTGCTTGAAGCGCTCCAGGAAGCGATCGTAGATACCGGACTGGACATACATGCGCTCGTTACAGGTGCAGACCTGGCCGCAGTTGTTGTAGCGCGAGGCGATGGCGGCATCGACCGCCGGATCGAGATCGGCGTCGTCGAGCACGATGAACGGTGCCTTGCCGCCCAGCTCGAGACGCACGATCTTGAGATGCTCGGCAGCGGCCTTGTTGATCTCGCGACCGCCGCTCACGCTGCCGGTCATGCTGACCAATTGGGTGATCGGGCTGGTGATCAAGTGATTGCCGATGTCACGGCCGCGACCGTTGACCAGGTTGACGACGCCATCGGGAATGCCGGCCTGGCGCGCCAGCTCGACGATCTCCAGCGCGGTCAGCGGCGTCTCTTCCGAGGGTTTGAGCACGATGGTGTTGCCCGCGGCCAGTGCCGGGCCGAGCTTGCGACCGATCAGCGCGGCGGGGAAGTTCCAGGCGGTGATGCCGACCACGACGCCATGCGGCACCTTCTGGATCCAGATCTGTTCGTCCGGGTCGTCCGCCGGGATGATGTCGCCCTCGAGCCGGCGGGTGTTTTCCGCCGCGAAGCGGATCAGGTCGCAGCACATGCCGACGTCCGCATCGGCTTCCGAGAGCGGCTTGCCTTGCTCGGTGGTGATCAGCCGGGCCAGGCGGTCCCGGTTGTCCTGGATCAGATCCACCAGCTTGTAGAGATGATCGGCGCGCTCGACGGCAGTCTTGCGTGACCAGGCGGGGAAGGCGTCCTGCGCTGCCTGAAGCGCCTGGTCGGCCAGCTTTTCATCGGCCAGTCGGGCCCGTGCAATGACCTCGCCGGTGGCGGGATTGAGGACGTCCAGCAACTCGCCGTCACCGGTGAGCCATTGGCCACCAATGAACTGGTTGTAGACGTCGACGCCGTTCTGCTGCGCTTTGAGTGACTGACTCATCCTGATGTCTCCTTGTCTGACGTGACGACAGAACCTGTCATCAATCGGTCACCAATCAATGTGACCTTGCGACCTCAAGGTGGTAGACGAAAGAGGGTATGACAAGGAGGTCACGGGGGCCCAGGAGGAATAGGCATGTCTTCCCGCCGATTGTTGCAATCGGGAAGAGACCCGACTCAGCGAATCAACCAGCTTAGTATCAGCAGCCCCAGCAGCAGCCACACGATGCCGCCGGCGATACCGCCGCGCACCAGCGAGCGGAGGCCGTTGATCAGCAGCAGCACGCCAATCACCAGGACGGCGATGCTGAAGATCGAATCGCTGATGCCCAGGGAACCGGTCAAGCCTTCGACGAAGCCGTCGATGGCCTGCCAGAGCCCGCCGAAGATGCCGTGCAGCCCGTTGATCACGGCGCGAATCACGTTGCCGATCGCCTCGCCGAGCCAGTTGAAGAATCCATCCATGGTGAGGTCTGTCCTGAAAAGTTAATCGGCGTGCTGCTGATCGCGCAGCCACTGGATCTCGTCCGGCCAGATCGCCGGCTCGACGGTTTCCAGTATCAGCGGTATGTCATCGGTGCGGGGGTCGCGCATCAACGCGGTGAATCCCGCCAGGCCGATATTACCCTTGCCGAGGCTGTGGTGACGGTCGACCCGACTGGCGAACTCGCTCTTGGCATCGTTGAGGTGCATGCCGCGAAGAAATCGAGCGCCAACCACGCGCTCGAACTCGTCGAGCATTGCAATGGCGTCCGCCTCGGTACGCAGGTCGTAGCCGGCGGCGAAGGCGTGACAGGTATCGATGCAGGCACCCACGCGGGACTTGTCGTCGACCTGTTCGATGATCTCGGCCAATTGCTCGAACCGGAAACCGAGATTCGAACCCTGGCCGGCAGTATTTTCGATCACCGCGACCACCGAGTGGGTCGCCGCATGGGTCTCGTTGATCGACTCCGCGATCCGCGCCAGGCAGTCGCGCTCGCTGATCTTGTTGAGATGGCTGCCAGGATGGAAGTTGAGCAGCGTCAGCCCCAGTTGCTCACAGCGCTGACACTCGTCGAGAAACGCCGCGCGGGATTTGGCCAGCCCCTCCGGTTCGGGGTGGCCCAGATTGATCAGGTAGCTGTCATGGGGAAGTATCTGACCCGGGCCAAAACCCTGCTCGCGACAGGCGGTCTTGAATGCCTCGATCGTACGCTCTTCCAGGGGCTTGGCTTTCCACTGGCGCTGATTCTTGGTGAACAGCGCAAAAGCGTTGGCGCCGATCTCGGTGGCGCGACTCACGGCCTGATCGACACCGCCCGCGGCGCTGACGTGGGCTCCGATGGTTTTCATGAGGTCATCCAATCCTTGGGCTGGCGCTCGCAGTGTAGCAGCCGCGCCATGGCGGTGTCCTGAGGCGGGAGGGGTGGCAAGGCGGGAGTGAAGAGTCGCTGCGCGATGCCGATAACTGTTCTGATCGGCATGCCTGCCGACGCCCGGTGGATTCACCGGCCCCGACAACAAGATCGTGAGAGACGCCATGGATTCATCGTTTTCGTCCAGGGACCTGCTGACCGGTGTCTACGTTCGCGCCAATCGCCTGATGGCGCTGCTGCTGGTCGTTCTCGGTGTCACGACACTAGGAATGGCCGCCGTGCACGGTCTGTGGTGGCCCGCCCTCGTGGTGGGATTGCCGGCCAGTATCATACCCATCGTGATGATCCGGTGCTGGCCGACTGCGCTGACGACGCGGCTTTGCGTGGCGACGGCGTTCATGGTCCATGCGGGGCTGCAGATTCACCTGCTGCTGGGGATGATCGAGGGGCACTTCGTCATCTTCGTGCTGCTGTCGATCCTGCTGGCGTATCGCGACTGGCGAGTGCTCGCCTGCGGCGCGGGGGTGATAGCGGGTCACCACCTGCTGTTCTGCTACCTGCAACATCAGGGTTGGGACATCTATGTGATGCCGCAATCGCACATGATGGCCTATCTGCCGATGGTCCTGATCCACGCCGCCTACGTGGTCGTCCAGACGGTGGTGCTGGGGTTCCTGGCGCGCCAGATGGCACGCGACGCCATCAGCGCCGAGGAGCTGAGCCGTCTCAGCAGGCACATCGGGCGCCGTGAAGGCATCTTCGATCTCGGGTTCGACGATACGACGATGCGCAGCCACGTCGGTGGGGAGTTCAAGCGCACGATGCAGGTCGTGCGCGCGACGCTCGGGCGCGTGAAGACGACGCTTGTCGAGGTCGCGGCGGTATCCACCACGATCAATCACGGCAACGACGAGCTCGCTGATCGCAATCGCCGGCAGGAGACGGCGCTGGTCCGCACCCAGGGTAAACTCGAGGCGATCGGCGGCTCCGTGCAGGAAAACAGCGACCATGCCCGACGCGCCAGTATGCTGGCCAGCGAAGCCGGCGACGTGGCGGACGAGGGCCAGCGGATGGTTAACGCATTGACGGGGGCCATGCATCAGCTGCGCGAAAGCTCGAACAGGATCACCGAAATCACCGATCTGATCGACAGCATTGCCTTTCAGACCAATATCCTGGCGCTCAATGCTGCCGTGGAGGCGGCGCGCGCAGGGGAAAGCGGGCGTGGCTTTGCGGTCGTCGCCGGCGAAGTGCAGGCGCTGGCGAATCGCAGCGCCGAAGCGTCCCGCGATATCAGGGCGCTGATCGGCGAATCTCGGCAGCAAGTCGTGAACGGTACCGCCAGGGCGGAAGACGTCGCGCGTACCATGACCGACATGCATGGCCGGACGAACGACGTCGCCCGGTTGATCGACGGAATCAGTCAGGCCTGTTGCCGTCAGAGCGACGATATCGGCGAGGTCAACGCCGATCTGCGTGGGATCGCCCAGGACACCGAGGAGAACGGATCCCTGGTCGAGAGCGTCTCGCACGCCTCCGAGAGACTGCGTCAGCAATCCTCTCTGCTGGATGAAGCGGTCTCATCCTTCGACCTGGGGAAGACGATCGGGGCGGAAGCATCATCGCCATCGAACCGATCTTTGGCGGGAGCGGGCACCCGGGGGAAACAAGCGCTTCCCCAGGTGACCGGCCGCGCGCCGGCGACAGCGGGATAGCCCGATTATCCTCCGGTGAACGACAGCCCGTCACTGATCGCGCGTAACCGCTTCATGGCCTCGTCGCTGGAGAACGGCGGCTGGCGAGGCGGATCGTAAACCTCGCCGTTGGTTCCCTGCACGATCAGGTCGATGGCGTAGCAGGTGTCGTTGACCACGGCGCGATAGCCTTCGGCGTTCTGGAAGTGGCTCATGCCGGCGTCTCCGAGGGTGAAGCCGGTAAACGCCTCTCCCGCCAGGTTGGTCTTCGAGGGCATTGCCTGAGCATTGACGGGCAGGCTCAGGCAGTTGGCCACGGCCTTGGCGTCGCGGCTTGCGCCCAAGCGCCACAGGGCGGTCGCCACGTCGTCGGATTCGGGGAGTTTCAGCAGGATCAGGCGATCGCCGGGGGCATCGTCCGACAGTTGCCAGCCGCCGTTGTCGAAATAGTTGGAGACCTCGCCATCGACGCGTATCAGCGAGGCGTCGTATCGCACCTCGAGCGGGTAATTCGCCGCTTGGAAGGTCTCCCTGGCAGCGTCGGTATCCTGATTCGAAACGTCACGCTGCTGGCAGGCGCTCAAGGCAACGCCGGCACAGAGGGTGAGGGCGAGGGTCAACGAGAGTCTGGGCATCGATATATCCTTCGGACGGTAAACGCTTGACCGGGTTGGAATTGCGCGATCAAGCGTAGCCGATAGCGTGGTGATTTTCTCCACAGGAGAGCCTGGCTGCGGCTCCTGCTCGCATCGGATGGCTAAAGTCGGTGGGGCGTCGCGCCGATAGACCGATGGATGGACCGAAAGATCGAGAAACCGAGAGTGCCATGGAAGCGTGGCCTCTCTTCGGATCGAGGAGTTTGTGATGGATACTGCAGTCAATGCCGCCGTCGGTACGGAGCTGGCGCTACAGAACTTCAATCAGGACCAGCAAGCGCAGAATAGTCTGTTGAAGCAGTCGCTGGATGGGCAGGCATCACACATCGCGCAGTTGATGTCCTCGGTGGCGCCGTCGCCGGAGCTGGCATCCTCTGGCAGTGTGGGAACACAAATCAACACCTATGCCTGAAGCCTTCGCTCGACGTGCGCTGTGCTGCGCGCGCCGAGCGTTTTGGGTCTTGCCGAACCGCACGTTGTCGGTCGATCCCGGCTCTCCAGACCTCATCCCCAGGCGTGACCGCGGCGCCCTCGCTTTTCTGGCCTCGAGTTTTCATCCCAGCGGGCTCGAAGAACTTCTCCCTATTTCGGTTTTTCCGGTTGACGTCGGCAGATACCTCGTTTTTAATCGAAATGATCGAAGGGAATAAGATTATTGCTTTCGGTAATTCGATAACGAATGACGTTATCGAAACGCTTCCATTAATTTTCGGAAATCGTGATGAATTCCCATCGCCTGGCCTGGTCAACGTTCTCCAATATCGCGTTTCTGCGCGATATGCGAGCACGTTGTCGGTCGCGCGCCCTGGATTGAAATTCATCATCGGCCGCGACACCCATCGCGGCCGAAAGACGACGAAAGTCCCCGCCTTTTTACTGCGATTCGTGTCCGGCCTCCGCCAGTCTGGAGATCGGAGACATGAAGTTTTCAAGCATTTTCAAAGCATTGTTGCAACGCCTCGCCGCGAGCCGTCAATATCGGCACGACTTGAAGGCCTTGAGTGGGTTGAACGACCACATGCTCAAGGATATCGGTCTGCGCCGATTCGAGAACGAGATCGTTTCGGCCTTCCCGACCTTTGACGAAAAAGCGAAGATGAAGGATCGCGTTCTCGGCGACATTGAGCGTGCTGCAGGGCAGCGAAAGGCGGCGGACATTACGCGGGCAGTGGAAGCAATGCCGGGCGTCGAGTCCCTTGCGAACAAGACCGTGATATGTCGGTATTGCGGAGAACGAGTGGCTTAGCCAAGCCCCGGTCACAGGATGTGGCCGGGGCTTTTTCGATGATTCGCTTGTCGTCGGCAACCACTATCCAGGGCGGGGGCTCAGTAGCCGAGACTCGATTTCGGCCGAGGGATATCGGACTTGTAGCGCGAAATCGTCTCGATGGCAGCCTGGTGCAGCAGGCTGATATCGATACCCACGGCGATAAAGTCGAACCCCCATTGCGCATACCGTTTGGCATCCGCCTCGGCGGGCGCCAGGATGCCGGCGGCCTTGCCGGCGGCGTGGGTGGCCTCGAGGGTACGACGGATCATCGCCTGCACGTCGGGATGGTTCGGATTGCCGGCATGGCCGACCCCGGTGGAGAGGTCCACGGGGCCGACGAAAACGGCATCGACGCCTTCGGTTTTCGCTATCGCTTCGGCGTTGTCGACGCCGGTTCGCGACTCCACCTGGACTATCAGGCAAAGTTCCTCATGGGCTCGGGCCAGGTAATTCTCGACGCCGTCCCACCGGGTAGCACGGGTCAGACCGCCACCGACGCCCCGAAAACCGTGCGGCGGGTAACGGGTCGCGGCGACCAGTCTGGCGGCCTGCTCGGCCGTATCGACCATCGGGATCATCAACGTCTGGGCACCAATGTCGAGCAACTGTTTGATCAGGGCAGGGTCGTGGTTGACGGTACGCACGACCGGTGCGCTGGGATAGGGCGCCACGGCCTGCAGCTGCGACAGGATGGACGGGACCGTATTGGGCGCGTGTTCACCATCGATCAACAGCCAGTCGAATCCGGTGGTGGCGAGAATCTCGGTGGCGTAGCCGGTACCGAAGCCGGCCCAGCAGCCATAGCGCGTATTACCGTCGAGCGAGCGTCGGAACGGATTCTGCGGCAGCTCCATGCAGGTGACCTCTTGAGTAGCTGAGACGAGAAATGACGACGAGCCGGTATCGTCACGACGCCGGCCCGATCGGTTATCGAGTGCAGGGTATCGGGCACCGTCTAATGGGTCAGACCCATCTCGCCCATGATCTTGCCAAATTTCTGGTCATCCTCCGCCATCAGCTGCTCGAAGCCATCGGCGTCTCGCCACACCACGCCATAACCCTGCCTGGCCATGAAGCTCTGATAGGCATCGCTGTCGTAGGCTTTCTTCAGCGCATCCTCGAGCGTGGCCACGACATCTTCACTCATCCCCTTGGGACCGACGATGCCACGCCATGCGCCCAGCGTGAAATCACTGCCGATCTGTTCCTCGAAGGTCGGCACATCGGGAAAGCCTTCCAGTCTTTCCGGTGTCATGACACCGAGGCTTCGGAGCTCGCCGGCATCGATCATCGATCTCGCCTCGGGAAGCGACGAGGCGACCACGTCGATGCTGCCGGAGGCCAGCTCTGTCATGGCCGGTGCGGAGCCCTGGCTGGGGATCCAGGTGATCTTGCCGGCGGCGATGCCCTGATCCATCAGGAAGCCGTTGAGCGCGACGTGCCAGATACCGCCCAGGCCGGTACCCGATGCGGTATAGGTACCCTTGGGGTTATCTTTGACCTGGGTCACGAACGCTTCGAGATTGTCGAACGGAGAGTCCTCGGCGACCGAAAGGCTGGCGGAGTCGAAGTTGATCTGGGCGATGGGGGTGAAGTCCTGATAGGTGAGGTCGGTCAGCCCTTGCCAATGCATCATCGCGACCTCGACGGTGGCCAGGCCCAGGGTGTAGCCATCCGGCCGGGCGTTGGCGATCGCGGTGTGACCGACCACGCCGCTGCCCCCGGTCCGGTTGACCACGTTGATCGTCTGCCCGAGCTGCTCTTCCAGCGACGAGGCGATGATGCGAGCCGTGGCGTCGGTGCCGCCGCCGGCCGCCCAGGGGACGATCAGGGTAATCGGCTTTTCGGGATACTCCGCCCATGCCAGTGGCGAGGCCAGTAAGGCGGCGAACAGCAGCGGAGTGAGATGGCGGGACGTGCTTGATCGACTCATTGTGACCTCGCTAGACGGGTTCTGTTATCGATAAGATGCACTTTGCATGCAAAGTCTTAACCGGCCGCCACTGTCTCCACAATTGCGCAATCGTCTAATGAGGGGCCGCACGCGACCGGCATCCGGCGGTGCGCCGCCGGGATCGACCCGCCGACGCGGCCCCGGGCATCTCGGGCGCGTGGGCTGGGGACTTTACTGCGGGGCGATGCGCTGGCTGGCGCTGGTGAAGCCCATCAGCGAAAGGTCCATGTCGAGCCGCTTGCCGTCGGGAGCGATGGCGCTGACCGTGGCCTTGTTGCCGCCGCGCAGCTGGGCGAGCAACTGCGGCGACAGCGCCAGATTGGCACGGCAGCCTTGCTGCAGGCAGACCTGGTAGGGCATGCCCACCGGCTCGTTGGCGTCCACCTGCAGCTGGATACCCGGCGCCAGGCGCACGCCCAGCGGCAGCAGGAAGACCATGACCGGACCGTCGGCCTGGGCCGGATGACCGACCATGGCACGCATCAGCGGTTCGTTGCTGTCGGGGTTGCTGACCATCTGGCTCATCACGCAGCTCTGGCGCTCACCGCCCTTGGGGCAGCCCACTTCCCAGGACTGGAACTGCTGGGTATCGACCTGCGGTGCGCTCGACTGCTGAGCCTGCGCCGGCGTCAGGATGGCGGCGGCCAGGGGCAGCAGCGAGGCGAGCAGGGTACGGCGAAAAGACATGGCATTATCCTATGTAGTGATCGGTCACGCGTTGTCATGCATGAGTATGGTCCAATTCGTAAGTCGGGTGAGCCGACAGTCGATAAATTCCATCACGCCCGGCGTAGAGATGGCCAGTCAGTGCCGGATATACGGTCAGGGCGCCACCGGCACGCCGCGATTCTCGAACACCGGGCGCAGCACGAAGTTGGAGTGGACGCCGGAGACGCCCTCGATCGGCGTGATGTGCTGCAGCAGTAACTGCTGATAGTCATCCATGTCCTCGACCCGGATCTTGAGCTGATAGTCGACCTCCTGGCCGGTGATCATCAGGCACTCCTGCACCTGGGGCAGCGCCGCCACCTGGCGCTCGAAGTTGGCGAAGCGCTCCGGGGTGTGGCGATCCATGGAGATGTGCACCAGCGCCATCAGCCGGTAGCCCAGCTGCCGCGCGTCGACCAGGGCGCGGTAACCGAGGATCAGGCCGCTCTCCTCCAGCGCACGCAGGCGGCGCAGGCAAGGCGAGGGCGAGAGCCCGATGCGCTCGGCCAGTTCCTGGTTGCTGATCCGGCCTTCCTGCTGGATCAGCTCGAGAATGCGCCGGTCGTAGCGATCGAGAGTCAGAGGCTGTGAGGAGTTCATTGGCAATATCTGTCTCTTTTTTGTCTTGATTGGCAGATTATGCCATCCGGCGGCGAGAAAGATCGATCTTCGCAATGTCCTGTCGGCCCAAAAGCCTTACACTGTCTCTGCTGCCACAAGCAGCTTCGGGCCGGTCCCCGCATCCGGGGTCCGGCCCCCGTTTCCGCCGCGATCCGCGGTGGCTCAACAGCGGGGCCCGCCCCAACGGCGCGCCCTACAATTCGTTGGCTCTTTTATCTCGTCAGGATGTTTGCCATGTCTGCCATCGATCATCGCGCCTTTGATCACAGAAAATACCGCCCGGCTCCCCGGGTACCCGCCTTCGACCGCCAGTGGCCGGATCGTGATCTCGATCACGCCCCGATCTGGGTCAGCGAAGACCTGCGCGATGGCAATCAGGCACTACTGGAACCGATGAGCGTCGAGCAGAAGAAGCGGTTCTGGCATCAGATCGTCAAGGTGGGGATCAAGGAAGTCATGGTGGGGTTTCCGTCGGCGAGCCAGCCCGACTACGACTTCGTTCGCTGGTTGATCGAGGATGACCAGATCCCCGATGACGTGACCATTGCCGTACTGGTGCAGTGTCGCGAGCATCTGGTCGAGAAGACCTTCGAGTCGCTGGTCGGTGCCAAGCGCGCCATCGTCCACCTCTATAACTCGACCTCGACCGTGCAGCGCGAGCGGGTGTTCGAGATGGATCGCGATGGTATCGTCGATATCGCGGTGCAGGGGGCGACCTGGGTCAAGACCTATGCCGAGCGCTACCCGGACGTGGAGTGGCGGTTCGAGTACACCCCCGAGAGCTTTTCCAGCACCGAGATCGACTTCTCGCTGCGCATCTGCGAAGCGGTCATGGACGTCTGGCAACCGACCCCGAGTCGCAAGTGCATTCTCAACCTGCCGACCACGGTCGAAGTGGCGGGGCCGCACCATCACGCCGATCAGATCGAGTATTTCTGCCAGCACATCAAGAATCGCGACAGCGTGATCATCTCGATTCATACCCACAACGATCGCGGCGGGGCGGTCGCCTCCGCGGAACTGGCATTGCTGGCCGGTGCCGAGCGCGTGGAGGGTACGCTGCTGGGCAACGGCGAACGTACCGGCAACATGGATATCGTCACGCTGGCGATGAACCTCTACAGCCAGGGGATCGATCCGGAGCTCGACCTGTCGCGGCCGGACGAGATCATCGAAGTGGTCAACGAGTGCACCAACATCCCGATTCACCCCCGCCATCCCTGGGTCGGCGAGATGGTCTACACCGCCTTCTCCGGCAGTCATCAGGATGCGATCCGCAAATCGCTCAAGAAACAGAAACCGGATGAGCCGTGGCAGGTGGCCTATCTGCCGATCGACCCCCATGACATTGGTCGCGACTACCAGGCGGTGATCCGGGTCAACAGCCAGTCCGGCAAGGGTGGCATGGCGTTCCTGCTCGAGCGCGACTACGGCATCAGCCTGCCGCGCTGGATGATGCTGGCGCTGGCGCCTTACGTGCAGCAGGAGAGCGAGAAGCGGGCCAGCGAACTCTCCAGCGAAATCATCCGCCAGGTCATGTTCGACCGGTTCACCAGCGAATCACCGTTGTCGCTGGCCGACTATCGTCTCTCCAAAGGGCAGGACGAAGGCATCGAGGTGACCCTGTGGCAGGGTGCCGAGACGCTGCGTCTCTCCGGCAAGGGCAACGGCGCGATGTCCTCCTTCACCGACGCGTGGCAGAAGCATTCCGGCGTCAGTGTCGGCATCATCGACTACGCCGAGCACTCGCTGGGAGGCGACAGCGAGGCCAACGCCATTGCGTTCGTCCAGCTCAATGTCGACGGGCAGCGCGTTTGCGCCGTCGCCGAGGACAGCGACACCGTCAGTGCTTCGCTCAAGGCGTTGATCGCGGGAATCAACCTGGCATCCACTGCCACCGAGCCCCGAGAGTCCCGCGAGACCGAGCGGGCGACTTGAGCCTTTCGCGACGCCAGCGGTAATGCGAACGGGGCGCCTGTCTGGCGCCCCGTTCGCGTTGTCGTGCTCGATATCGGCGATGATTTGGCAAGTCTCAACGATCGCTATCGCTGCGGATCTGGGCGTGGCTGATCAGGGCGAAGATGAAGGTGCCTCCGACCACATTGCCGAGCAGAGTCGGGAAGCCGAAATGGAAGAGATATTCCGACCAGCCGGCGTGGCCGGAGAAGACCAGGTACATCACCTCGGTGGAGCCGACGATGATATGGGTGAACTCGCCGATCGCGACGAGGTAGGTCACGATCAGGATGACCCAGATCTTGGCGCTTCCCGCGCTGGGCAGCAGCCAGACCATCGTCGCGATCATCCACCCGGCCACGATGCCCTTGGCGAACATCTGCATCGGCGTGTTCTCGAGAATATGTTCGCCCAGGGTCAGAAACGCCTCGTGGGTCTCGAGCGAGAAGATCGGCAGCGCCAGGATGGCCCAGGCGGAGACGGCGACACCGACCAGGTTGCCGATCAGCACCACGCCCCATAGCCGGAGCAGGCACACGAACTTGCCGAGCCGGGGCTGGCTCATCACGGGAAGCACGGCCGTCACGGTATTTTCGGTGAAGAGCTGCTGGCGCGCCAGGATGACGACCAGGAACCCCACCGTATAGCCCAGCGACTCGACCAGGAAGCCGACGTCGTTTTCCGGCAGGTGCGCGCGCAAAAGGCCCTTCGCCAGCATCGAGAAGCTCATCGACAGGCCCGCGGCGATGGCGGACCAGAGCAGCGCCGACACGGTCCGGCTCAACTCCGTTTCTCCCTCCTCCCTGATGGATTCGTGTACGGCGGCGGCGCGTGAGGGCAGTTCCTCGTCGTTGAGCTGAAGGTCGTGTTCTTCCTCGTCTTTTTGCACACGACTGGGCGGGGTGAGATTGTGACGTTTGCTCAAGCGTTCATTCCTTCATGGCTGAAAAGTGGCAAGGCGCGGGTACGGCAAATACCGCCGAGTCTTCTGCGGTGGCCGGTCACAGCCGCTATGCTTGAACGATAGTCGTAAACACGACAGGGAGATAGCCAAGTATGTCGCCGGAATCCTGGACAATGTTGATTCACTTGGGATTGGCCTGGCTGGCGGGAAGCCTGATCGGACTGGAGCGGACCTTTCATGGGCGGCCGGCGGGCTTTCGCACCCATGCGCTGGTCTGCGTGTCGTCGGCCCTGCTGATGATGGTCACGGTCTATCAGTGGCAGTGGCTGGGCACCAACGTTCCGGAAGCGACCGTTCGCACCGATCCCACCCGGATGGCTCAAGGGATCATGACCGGGATCGGGTTCCTGGGCGCCGGCGTGATCTTCAAGGAGGGATTGACGGTCCGGGGATTGACCACGGCCGCCTCGATCTGGGTCACATCCACGTTGGGCATTCTCTATGGCATCGGCTTTCTGTTTCCGGCCGTGGTGGCGACAGTGGTCACCTTGCTGACACTCTCCCTTTTCCGGGTGGTGGAGGGGCGCATGCCCAGTCGGATCTTTGCCCGCTGCATCCTGCGTTTCGACAGCGGTAGCGTGATGTCCGAAACGCAGATCCATGACCTGATGGCGTCTCACCGATTCAGGGTCGAGAGCCTGAGCTACCGGACGCGCGACGATGGCCGGCAGTTCGAGTACCGCCTGATGTTGCGCACGCATGACCGCAAGTACATCCCGCCGCTGGCCGCCGATCTTCGAGAGCATGATCGGCTGCTGGAGTTCCAGCTCTCTCCGACCGGGGATTGATATCGAGAATGGTTGTCATTCCCCCGTCAATCGATAGAGTAGGCGCTCCTGAATGGTGGTGAGGCAGTCATGCAGCAACAAGGACGTCCGGCTTTCTGGATATTGATGGGCGCGGTCATGCTGTCGCCACTGGCGATCGACATCTACCTGCCGGCACTGACCGCGATGGCGGCGGAATTCGAGCGTTCCTACGCGGCGATGCAGTTGACCATCACTCTGTTCTTGATGAGCGTCGGTGTCGGGCAGCTCATGGTCGGCCCGCTGACCGACCGTTTCGGGCGCCGCCCGGTGCTGCTGGGGGGAGCTGCCATCTACATGGTCGCGGCGTTGATCGGTATGTCGGCCGTGTCGATAGAGATGCTCTACGCTTCCCGCGTGCTCCAGGGATTCGGCGCCTGCGCTTCCGTCACGGTGGCCTTTGCGGCGGTACGTGACAGCTATCCTCCCGTCGAGGGCGCCAAGCTCTACAGTTATCTCAACGGTTCGCTGACGCTGGTGCCCTCACTGGCGCCGGTATTGGGCGGGGCCCTGACAGTATGGCTGGGGTGGCGGAGCAACTTTGCCTTCATGACCGGGTTCGCGGGACTGCTGTGGCTGGGAGCCTGCTGGCGATTCGGGGAGACACGGCCCCATGACACGCTGATCGAACGGCGTCTCTATCGCTGGTCGCGCTATCGCCCGGTACTGTTCCACCGGCGGTTTCTCTACTATGCCATTCTCGTCAGCACGATGATGGCCGCCATTCTGGTTTATGTGTCCGCAGCGCCGGTGGTGATGATGGACCGGCTGCGGCAGCCGGAATGGGTCTTCAGCCTCTGGTTCGGTGGCAATGCCCTGGTCAGCACCGTGGCGTTCTTCGTCGTGCCCCGATTGATGGCACGCTGGGGGCGCAGGCCGACCGTGCAGCGGGGACTGGTCGTCGTCGTGAGCGGGGGTGCCCTGATCGCCGGCCTGTACTGGGGGTTGCCGGTTTCCGTACTCACCTTCATGGGCCCCGTGGCGCTGCTGTCGGTGGGATTCTCGATGGTGCTGGGGGCTGCAGCGAGCCTGGCGCTGGAACCGTTCCCTCAGCGGGCGGGGACTGCGGCCGCACTGCTGGGCGCCATTCAACTGGGCGGTGGCGCGTCGCTGGCAACCCTGTTGCTGATCACGCCGCTGGCACCGCAGACGTCGTTGGCACTGATATGTTGTGGTGGCGGTTTGGCGTTGTGGGTGGCCGGAAGAGGATTGGCGGACGCCACCGCCGTCGGCGAGTGACCCGATCGGTGGCGGCGCTTGCCTCGCCGTCGGAAGCGTCGGCGTGGAGCGGGTTGCCGCTGCGTTGGCGTGAGGTTTAACACGTCGAATATCGGTATGGCGCCAACGCGCTAGAATGAGCGGGTTCGTCGTATCGACAGCGCGAGATTTCACGGCACGGCCGAGATGAATCGACCGGCCCCGGGAAAGGACGAGACAGGTATGGCCAGTCATGGCAAGGAAAGCACATGGTTGATACTCAACGGTAAATCGGCCCAGCAGCCCGAGATCCGCGATGCGGTCGAGGAGCTTCGCCGTCAAGGTCACGATCTTCAGGTTCGGGTCACCTGGGAGGGTGGAGATGGCGTCTGGATGGTGGATGCCGCGGTAGCGGGTGGCGCCGCGAGAATCATCGCCGGCGGTGGCGATGGCTCGATCAACGAGATCGTCGCCGGGCTGATGCGCCAGCCTCCGGAGCGTCGCCCGGCTCTCGGCATCCTGCCGCTGGGCAGCGCCAACGACTTCGCCCACGGCCTGAACCTGCCGATGGGTCCGCGTGACGCCTTGAAGCTGGCCCTGACCGGCAGCGTCCGGCAGGTGGATGTCGGCAAGCTCGATGACGAGGCCTTCATCAATGTGGCGTCCGGCGGGTTCGGTGCCGAGATCACGACTTCCACGCCGGTAGGATTGAAGAGACTGCTGGGCGGCGGCGCCTACTCGCTGATGGGCATGTTGAAAGCGTGGAATTACCAGCCCTTCGAAGGTCACATGCGCTGGCCGGAGGGAGAAGCGCGGGTTCCGCTCTTCATGCTGGCCATCGGTAACGGATGCCAGGCCGGTGGAGGGCAACGCCTGGCGCCCTCCGCGAGATTGGACGATGGTCTGCTCGAACTGCTGTTCGTGCGTCACTTCAACTCGTTGGGCGAGTTGAAGCGCATCATCGATGAACTCGAGAACCTCCCGCAGGATGGGGAGTTCGTGCGCTATCTTCGCGTGCCATGGGTCGAGTTCGATAGCGACGGCGCTTTCCCTCTCAATCTCGATGGTGAGCCACGACGGTACGAGCACTTCCGGGCCTCGCTCGATCGCGAGGCCTTACCGCTGGTGGTTCCCGAAGACTGCCCCTTGCTGCGTCGTGCCGGTTGATAACGGCCCGCGACAGGACGGCGTCACAACCCGATCAACGTGCTAGAGGAGAGCTCGACGTGGATGAATTCATGCAGGCGGCGGTCGAACAAGCCAGGCGCAGTCTCGACCAGGGGGGCGTGCCGATCGGGTCCGTCCTGGTCCACCGGGGTGAGATCATCGGGCGAGGGCACAATCAGCGCCAGCAGCGGGGGAGTGCCATTCTTCACGGCGAGATGGATGCCTTGGAGAATGCCGGTCGCCTCCCGGCTTCTGTCTATCGGGATTCGACGCTCTACACGACCTTGTCGCCATGCTCGATGTGCAGCGGCGCGATCCTGCTCTACGGCATACCCAGGATCGTCGTCGGCGAGAATCGAACCTTCATGGGCGAAGAGGCGTTGCTCAGAGAACGTGGGGTTGCAGTCGAGGTCCTCGACGATCCGGTGTGCCGGGAGTTGATGTCACAGTTCATCGCCGTCCATCCGGAGGTCTGGCACGAAGATATCGGCGAGCCCTGATGGGCCGGGGCTTGTGAGCTTTCGTCGCGCCCACTAAAAAGCCCACCATCCGGTGGGCTTTGCTCAAGGCGGTGAAACGCTTGGAATCGATCCCTGCGTCTGGAACCTTTGGCCGGTGTTAGCCAGCGACCTTGATGTTGGCGGCCTGAAGGCCTTTCTTGCCCTGAGTGACGTCGAAGGTAACCTTCTGGCCGTCCTGCAGAGTTTTGAAGCCTTCTGCCTGAATTTCGGAGAAGTGCGCGAACAGATCATCGCCGCCGTCATCGGGAGAGATGAAACCGTAGCCTTTGGTGTCGTTAAACCATTTGACAGTGCCAGTTGCCATTGTCGATATCCTTAACTTGCATAGTGATGTACCCGAGCCTCCCGGGGGATGCCCGAAATGCGTGGTCAGACTAGGGGGGAATGCGCACTAGGAGTTGGACGAGATCGACTAACAACTGACGACATTCTACCTGCAAACCTACGCAACGGATGTTGCATTGGGGGATATACCTGGTCAAGCGTCTGAAGGCTTGACTTTGGTAGCACCGTTTCCCATGCCCCGCTCACAAACCATAGATGGAAAATTTATGCGCGTCTACAGCCTGCCAACGCCTTTTTTCTGGGCTGATCGCGTCACACGGTATGGTTTTATTAACCCTTTTTAAGAAGATTGACAGAAAACGGTAACGCTCGCCCCGACAGGCGCCGTTACAGGCGGGGAGCACTCGGAATTTACCGTCAGCGACAGCAAGTTCGTCTCCCGGGCGTCGCGGGCGCAGCAGATATTGCGGCCCGGGCCGTGGCCGGGCCAGCATCTCGACACGCCGCTATGTATCGTGTCGGCGACCTTGGGTAAGCTGTCGCCCGCTGCTCGCGGGGCGCGTCAGCGCAGCAAGCCGGCGCCGGCCAGCGGTTTTCACACATCAAACGAGTCAGGAGCAACGCGCGTGGCACAACACGGTTTGAGTCTCAACGATACGCACAGCAAGGTCATCGGGTATCTGTTGTGGATCTTCGGGTTCACCGGAGCCCACCGGTTCTACTACGGCAAACCCGTCACCGGCACGATCTGGTTTCTGACGCTGGGGCTGTTCGGGATCGGCTGGCTGATCGACCTGTTCCTGATCCCGAGCATGGACCGCCAGGCGGACCTGCGTTTCCGGGCTGGCCCGACCAGTTACACCCTGGCGTGGATCCTGCTGACGTTCCTGGGGATCTTCGGCATTCATCGGATGTACATGGGGAAGTGGATCACCGGGTTGATCTACCTGTTGACCGGCGGCTTGTTCCTGATCGGCGTTCTCTACGACTTCTGGACGCTCAACGATCAGATCTCGTTGAAGCATGCCCGCCGTGGGCTTTGAGCGCGTCGTTCACAGGCCCGTTATCAGGATGCTAGTCATGACGTTACAGGGAGGTGACGTATGTCGGAGCGGATGAAGCTCACCGATATTCTCGAGACACTCGACCAGCAGGTCGAGGATGAGACGATAACGCTGCAGGATATCGTCGATACCTTCAATGCCCGCGGGTTCGGTCCCGTGGTGTTGCTGCCGGCGCTGATTGCATTGCTGCCCACCGGTGGCGTGCCAGGGGTGCCGAGTTTCTGCGGCATTTTCATTGCGCTGATGGCGATCCAACTGGTTTTCGGGCGCAGGAGCCCGTGGCTACCGGGCACCCTGGCCGAACGCGGCATCAGCCACGAACGGTGGCATCGCGTCACCCAGCGCGTCAGGCCCTGGACGCGGAGAATCGATCGATTTCTCGCGCCTAGGCTGTCCTGGCTGATGGGGGACGTGACCCAGCGCCTGCTGGCGCTGCTGATGGTGGTGCTGGGGCTCGGGATGATGCCATTGGAGTTGCTGCCATTCGCCGCTGCCATCCCCGCACTGGCGATCGTCATCATGGCGCTCGGCCTGACCGCCGGGGATGGGCTGATGATGCTGATCGGCCTCGCCATCACCGTGGCCGGGGGCGTCGGCCTCGGTCTCTGGCTGATCTGATCGGTTCGCGCTCCTGGCCCGTTCGACCCGAATCGCCCCGTACGCCCGGAACTGGCACTCCATTTCCGGGCGTTAAGGGCGTTGCGTCGAGCGATTGGGATCGAGTCAGTTTCGGGCGATCAGGGTGGGATCGTAATTCCCCTGGCGCTCGGCCTGGGAGAGCATGGCGACGCCCTGGGTATCGCCCTGTTTGGCCAGGCTCTCGAAGATGACCCGGTAGGCCAGCACGGCCTGCACGTAATCCCGGGTCTCCCGGAAAGGGATGCTCTCGACGAAGCGGTCGAATTCACGCGGCGCACTGGTCAGCCATCGATCCACTCGCTGGGGGCCGGCGTTGTAGGCCGCCGTCGCCGCGATCCGGTTGCCGCGATAGCGCTCCAGCATCGAATGGATGTAGGTGCTGCCCAGGCGGATGTTGATCTGAGGCTCGAACAGCTCCGAGGTGCTAGGGGCGCTGATGCCGAGATTGCGGGCGACATGGTCGGCGGTGCCCGGCATCAGCTGCATCAGCCCGCGCGCTCCCACCGGAGATGTCGCCTGCGGGTTGAAGGCACTCTCGCGCCTGGCGATACCCATCAGCAGGTAGGGATCGACCTGGTTGAGCTCGCCCCATTTGATGAACGAGTCGCGATAGGCCGCCGGAAAGCGCCAGGGCAGAGCGTCCCACTGTTTCGCGGCAATGGTGGTCTGTATCGCCATGCCGAACCAGCCCTGACGAATCGCGTAGTCGGCCAGTGCCTCGGCCTGGTCCGGTGTGTCGCGGGCGGCGGCGGTATACCACTCGCTGCGCGCCAGGCCCTCTTCGCCGATGCGCATCAGCGCCTCGGTGCGCTTGACCACCGGCAGCATGCCCGTCAGTTCCTGCTGTAACGTCGAGACTTGGGTATTGGCCATCTGCAGCTGGTAGGGCTGCCCCAGGCGATCGGCGGCGGCAAAGCCGAAAAAGCTACGATCCTGTGCGGCCAGCTGGTACGCCTGGCGCGCCTTGGCCTCGTCTCCCATCGCCTCGCTGGCGCGCCCGAGCCAGTACTGCCAATGGGCCTCCGCCCGCACGTCGGGCGGGAGCGCTTCGCTCCAGCGCGCGACATTGGGCCAATTGCCTTCAGTGACCGCATTGCGAATGCGCAGCTCGATCAGGTCGGCGTCCGCGAGACGCGGTAGCGTCGTGTCGACCCAGCCCTGATTGTTGTCGACGTCGCGAACCATGGAGTAGAACGCCAGGTCGTGCTCTATTTGGTGACGTCGCTCCTCGCTGAGCGAGACATGGGGCGCAATCTTGCGCCAGGCCTCCAGCGAGGCTTCGGTATCGGCGCGCGTCAGGCCGTGCATGGCGGCGGCGATCAGGGCACCGCTGGCCTCGCCGTCGGGCCCCAGGTCCAGCGGAACCCGGGTCACCCCGGCATAATTGCCGCGGACGCTATCGAAGCTGTCGATGGCGCGCTGCCAGCTGTCGTCAAGGCCGCGCTCGAGGTAGGTGACCAGCCCGTCCTGACCGTTCTCCCACGCCAGCATCATGCGCTCCCAGGTGTCCTCGTCGGTCAGCACGCCGCGCTGCTGAAGCGTCGAGAACAGAGTGTCGCAGGCCTCGGGCTGGGAGGCGCCAACGTGCCACAGCTTCTCCCCGCCCGCCGCGGCCTCGGCCGGATCGCGGTCGAGAAGCGCGGTGTAGTAGTAGCACTGACGGATGGTCGCGGAGGGCTCGCCATCGTTGATCGCCAGCAGGTCGTCGAAGCGTCCCAACTGACCGAAACGGGTCTGGGCGGCGCCGCGCATCCAGTCCGCCAGCGGAGAGTCGCCATGGCGAACGATGAAGTCGTTGACCTCCGCCGCAGACGCAGTGGAAAGCCGGGCGCGAAGCCTGTGGTACTCCACGTATCCGGCCAGTACATGGTCCTGTATGGCGGCCTGGTCGATATCGTCCCAGCGTCGGTCGCGGGCGGCATCCAGCGCCTGCTTCATGATCCGGTCGTCATTGGTGCTGACGTCTGGCGACGTCACGACGGCCTGTGCACCGGTGCTCAAGCCCATGGCGCCGGCCAGGCACCAGCTGAACCAACGTCTGCGGATGGGCAATGCGGGCATTGGGTCTCTCTCTTGTCAAAGCGCTCTCGTCGTCGAACGCGGCTGGTCTGATCGTGCGGTCGACGACAGCCTCGCCAGCGCGGCCATGCTGACGGCGCCAGCACCGGACGTGGCGCCGCGGCCGGGCCGTCCGCCAGGACCGGGTCGACTCATGGCGACCATCGTCGCCGATGGGGAGCGACTTGGGTAGCCCCGTTTTACAACGCCAACGTTGAATCTTGGTCGAATCGTGACCATCTAAAGAGCCAGGTAACGGCGATTGCGTCTTCTCCCCCAATCCATCACTAGAGGTTCGACCATGAATCCCTGGCGTTTCGTGACCCAGCTTTCCCGCCTCAGACAGCGTGGCGGCGCATTGGCCCGGATCGGACGCGCCTTTCGCGTCTTCGGACCCATGAGCATGGACGTCCTTCGTGGACGCTACCGTCCCATCCCGTGGGCGGCTTTCGGGTGGATGGCGCTGGCACTGGTCTATCTGGTGTCGCCGCTGGACCTGATCCCCGACTTCCTGATGATCATCGGGCTCATCGATGACGTCTTCATCGTCGGCTGGTTGCTGACGCGGGTCGACCGGGCGATGGGCGACTATCGCCGCTGGAAGGGCATCGACGACGACGAGGTCGTCGTCGACTGAACGCGCTTCCCGCGAGCATGGCTTGAAATGGGGCTGGCCAGCCCCATATCGCTGGGCACCCGATTTCGTTCGTCTTCATTTCCCGTTTCGTCTTCATCACGAAAAACCGTCAAGAGGCCATCAATGACCACCGCGACTCAAGAAGAAACGCTAGGCTTTCAGACCGAGGTCAAGCAGCTTCTCCATTTGATGATCCACTCCCTGTACTCCAACCGGGAGATTTTCCTGCGTGAGCTGATCTCCAATTCGGCTGACGCCTGCGACAAGCTGCGCTACGAGGCGCTGGAGAATGACGGCCTCTACGCCGGTGATGCCGAGTTGCGCGTCGAGATCGAGCATGACGCCGAGGCGGGCACGGTGACCGTGCGCGATACCGGTATCGGCATGAGCCGCGACGAGGTGATCAAGAACCTGGGGACGATCGCCAAGAGCGGTACCGCGGATTTCCTCAAGCAGCTCTCCGGCGAAAAGCAGAAAGACGCCAAGTTGATCGGCCAGTTCGGCGTCGGCTTCTACTCCGGCTTCATCGTCGCCGACGAGATGGTCGTGCGTACGCGCCGCGCCGACAGCGATCAGGGGGTCGAGTGGCGCTCGAAAGGCGAGGGCGAGTTCACCATCGCCGACATCGACTACCCCCAGCGCGGTACCGAGATCGTGCTTCATCTGAAGGATGACGCCAAGGAGTTCGCCGACGACTTCCGGCTCAAGAATCTGGTTCGCAAGTACTCGGATCACATCGATGTGCCGGTGCGCATGCCCAAGGTCGAGAAGGCTCGCGACGAAGAGGGCAACGAGATCGAAGGCAGCGAGACCGTCAGTTGGGAGACCGTCAACGAGGCGACCGCGCTGTGGGTGCGACCCAAGGCCGAGATCGGCGACGACGAGTACAAGGCGTTCTACAAGCATATCGCCCACGATTTCAGCGACCCGCTGACCTGGAGCCACAACAAGGTCGAAGGCAAGCTCGAGTACACCAGCCTGCTCTACGTGCCGGAGCGTGCCCCGTTCGACCTCTACCAGCGTGACGGCGTGCGCGGGCTCAAGCTCTACGTCCAGCGTGTCTTCATCATGGACGATGCCGAGGCTTTCCTGCCGCTCTATCTGCGCTTCGTCAAGGGCGTGCTGGATTCCCGCGATCTGCCGTTGAACGTCTCCCGCGAGCTGCTGCAGAAATCGCCGCAGGTCGACTCGATGAAGTCGGCGTTGACCA
Source organism: Salinicola sp. CR57 (assembly GCF_003206585.1). NCBI lineage: Bacteria > Pseudomonadati > Pseudomonadota > Gammaproteobacteria > Oceanospirillales > Halomonadaceae > Salinicola > Salinicola sp. CR57. The sequence continues at coordinate 113,208 of NZ_PZJL01000011.1, read as the reverse complement.
AGCGTGCGCTGGACATGCTCAAGAAGCTGTCGAAGGACAAGGAAGCCTATCAGACCTTCTGGAACACCTTCGGTGACGTACTGAAGGAAGGTCCGGCGGAGGATTACGCCAACCGCGACAAGATCTCGGGGCTGCTGCGTTTCTCGACCACCCATACCGACAGTGCGACGCAGGACCAGTCGCTGGCGGATTACGTCGAGCGCATGAAGGAGGGCCAGAAGAAGATTTATTACATCGTCGCGGACGGTTTCAACGCGGCCAGCCACAGCCCGCACCTGGAGATCTTCCGCAAGAAGGGGATCGAGGTCCTGCTGCTGCATGATCGCATCGACGAGTGGCTGATGAGCCATCTGACCGAGTTCGACGGCAAGTCGTTTGCCGATGTCGCCAAGGGCGATCTGGAACTCGACGACATGGCCGATGAAGCCGAGAAGCAGGCGCAGGAAGAGACGGCCAAGTCGAAAGAGGAACTGGTCAAGCGAGTCAAGGAGGTGCTGGGCGATAACGTTCAGGAGGTGCGGGTCACCCATCGCCTGACCGACTCGCCGGCCTGCGTGGTCTTGCCAGAGCACGAGATGGGCTTCCAGATGCGTCGCATGATGGAGGCGGCCGGGCAGCCGTTGCCGGAAGTGAAACCTATCCTCGAGCTCAATCCGGAACACGCCCTCGTTTCACGACTCGAAAGTACCGAGGGGGGCAATTTCGACGATCTGGCTCATATCCTGCTGGATCAGGCGGTCATTGCCGAGGGTGGCCACCTCGACGATCCGGCAGCCTACGTCAAGCGCCTCAACCTGCTGCTAAGTGCCTGATCGATATCAGGCATCGCCCATTCAGCGTGTCATGGCCGGCCTTCGTGGCCGGCCATTCTTTTACTGAAAATGGGCTAATTGCACCTTTTTTCCTCAAGTTTGCAGTCAATGGCTGGTAACCTGCCGACTTCTTTTCAACGGAGGAGCGAGCATGTCGCGTTCCTTTTTATCGTATTTGTCTGAATTTTCCCCTGTCGACTCCCGTCGACGCAGTCGTCGGAAGCTATCGCAGCACGCTGCCGTGGCCATCGTGGGACTGGGGATCACACTCAGCACTGCAACGTTTTCGATAGCGGCTCATGGCGAACCGCTCTCAAAAACTCCTCAGTCGCCCCCTCACACCGTGTCGACGCTCACATCTCGCGTTCAGCCTCCGGCACTGGATCCGGTGAGTGAGCTTCCGGATCTGGGCGAGATCAAGGCGGGCCCGAAGCGCAAGGCCGCTTTCCTGAGCATGCTGGTCCCTCTGGTGCAGGCCGAGAACGCCCGCATTCAGAGCGACCGCAACTGGCTGTTCGCGGTCAGCACCCGTGTCAATCCGCTGCGCGACGACGAGAAGGCGCGTCTGGCGCGGCTGTGCGACGCCTACGGGGTGACCTGCGAGCCGGGCCAGGTGAGCCGGGATCTGCTCAGCCGGGTCAACACCATTCCGCTCGAGATGGTAGTGATCCAGGCCGTCGAGGAGTCCGGCTGGGGCACCTCGCGCATCGCCCGCGAGAGCAACAATCTGTTCGGTATGCGCTGCTTCTCGGCCGGCTGTGGCATTGCCCAGAACGGCACCTCGCGGCGCTTCCAGGTGTTCGATAGCGTGCGTGACGGCGTCCGTGCCTATCTGCACAACCTGAACACCCATCGGGCCTATGCCCAACTGCGCCAGGAGCGCATGGTGCTGGCCACGAGTGGCCGTTCGATTTCGGCCGAGCGGTTGATCGGCAAGCTGCACAACTACTCGACGTCTCCCAACTATCAGCAGCAACTGTTGTCGCTGTTGCGCACCAACGGTGACCTGATCCGGGATCATGGCATCGACGATCCTTTCGCGGCAGGCAGCCCGGCCTGATTCGTCAGGCCGAGTCCCCGACTCGACCCGGTCATCGCGAGCGCTACCGAGGAGAGATCGTCGGGTAGCGCCGGTTCGTGTGTGACCGCTCTTTTGGGCTAGACTACAGCCAATCCCCGCCAACCCGAGGAGGCCGCCATGGCCAGCGCGACATCCCTCGAGTCACTGACCTTCGACAATGTCTGGTCTCGCTTTCCCCAGGACTTCTTCAGCCGGGTGAATCCAACCCCTTGGCGCGACACTCGGCTGCTCGACGTCAGCCCTGCGGGCGCCGCGCGGCTGGGGCTGGAGGTGGACGATATCGATCGGGATCGGTTGACAGCCCTGATGAGCGGTGAGCGCCTGCTGGACGGCATGGAGCCGCTGGCCCAGAAATACACCGGCCACCAGTTCGGTACCTACAACCCGGCGCTCGGCGACGGCCGCGGGTTGCTGCTGGGCGAGGCGATGACGCCGCAGGGGCCGATCGACCTGCATCTCAAGGGTGCCGGCCAGACACCCTACTCGCGTTTCGGCGATGGCCGCGCGGTGTTGCGCTCCTCGATCCGCGAGTATCTGGCCGGGGAGGCGATGACCGGGCTCAAGATTCCCACCACTCAGGCGTTGGCGGTGGCCATCAATGGCGAGAAGGTCATGCGCGAGCGTGTCGAACCGGGTGCGACCCTGCTGCGCCTGGCCGAGAGTCACGTCCGATTCGGTCACTTCGAATGGCTCTACCAGCAGCAGCGGGTGGAGGACATCGAGCGGCTGATGCGCCACGTGATCGATCGCCACCGCTCCGACCTGGCCCAGGAGGAGGCACCGCTCGAGGCGCTGTTCCAGGACGTGGTCACCCGCACCGCCGAACTGGTCGCCCGTTGGCAGGCGTACGGTTTCGTGCATGCGGTGATGAACACCGACAACATGTCGATTCTGGGACTGACGCTGGACTACGGTCCCTATGCGTTCATGGATCGCTTCGAGTCCAATCTGACTCCCAACCATACCGATGCCTCGGGTCGCTACGCCTTCGACCAGCAGCCGGGCGTGGCGTTGTGGAACCTGACCATACTGGGGCAATCACTGACCCCCTTGATCGAAGTGGCGCGGCTGCGTGAAATACTCGACAGCTACGAGCCTACGTTGCAGGCCGCCTACGCCATCCTGATGCGGGGGCGTCTCGGGCTCGAGACCGAGCAGGAGAGCGACGGCGAACTGATCGACGAATGGCTCGACCTGCTCGAGCGCTCGCGGGCCGATTTCCATCGCAGTTTTCGCGCACTGAGCGACCGGGATGTGGTCGGCGGCCTGTCACTGGCCGAGGAGATCGACAGCCCCGCGCTCGGTCCCTGGCTCGAGCGCTACCATCAACGCCTGGCTTGCGAGCACCGCGGGGAAACGGAGCGTCTGGCAGCGATGCGGCGTGTCAATCCGCTCTACGTCCTGCGCACCCATCTGGCGCAACAGGTGATCGAAGCAGCGGAGGAGGGCGATGCTCGCCCGCTCGCGACGTTTCGCGAGCTGCTTTCATCACCGTTCAATCGTCGACCCGGCATGGATATCTGGGCCGAGGCACCGGCGGCGAGCGCGCCACCGGTATGCCTCTCCTGTTCGTCCTGATGGCCAGGTGCCGGTGGATTCCACCGGCATTATCGGTGATAAGTCATTCGTTATAAGTTGGATAACGAAAATGTGACGTTCATTTTTTAATATTGAAAACAAGCGGTTGTTGGCGGTTTTAAACATAACGCATTCATTATGCCTGCCATAAAATATTGATCGGGTTGGTTTTTCTCCTAATTACTTGATTCGCCTCCATTCTTGCCGGAAAACTGTCGTACCTATCCACAACGCTCAACCCGATGATCGTTGCCTTCTCTGCCTGGCTCATCGCTGCCGGGCATTGGGCCGCTGCGTCATCGGCGGGCCGGTCATCGGGAATCGTTGAGCGATATACGAAAAAAGGAATCTCGACACATGGCTGATCATCGGGAGAACGACGAATGAAAATTGGGGCGCCGAAGGAGCTCGCCAAGGGAGAGGCGCGGGTGGCGCTGACGCCCGAGAGTGCGCAGCAGATAAAGAAACTGGGGCATGAGTGCCTGATCGAGAGCGGTGCAGGCGTGCTGGCCGGGTTCAGCGACGAGGCGTATCGCGATGCCGGTGTCAGCGTGGTGGAAGGCGCTGCCGCCCTTTGGCGCGAAGCCGAGGTGGTGATCAAGGTGCGCGAGCCTCTGGCCGAGGAGACCGAGCGGCTAAGGGAAGGGCAGACGCTGATCACGTTCTTCTGGCCGGCGCAGAACGAGGAGAATCTCGAGCGTTGCCGTGCCAAGGGCGCGACGGTGGTCGCCATGGACATGGTGCCGCGGATCTCGCGTGCCCAGAAGATGGACGCGCTCTCCAGCACCGCCAACATTGCCGGCTATCGTGCCGTCATCGAAGCCGGCAATCAGTTCGGGCGCTTCTTCACCGGCCAGGTGACGGCAGCGGGCAAGGTGCCGCCGGCCAAGGTGCTGATCGTCGGCGCCGGCGTCGCCGGTCTGGCGGCGATCGGTACCGCCACCAGCCTGGGCGCGGTGGTGCGCGCCTTCGACGTGCGCCCGGAAGTCGCCGAGCAGATCGAGTCGATGGGCGCCGAGTTCCTGTTCCTCGATTTCGAGGATAGCCAAGATGGCGCGGGCAGCGGCGGGTATGCGGCACCCTCCAGCCCCGAGTTTCGTGACAAGCAGCTGGCACTGTTCCGCGAGCAGGCGCCGGAAGTGGACATCGTCATCACCACCGCGCTGATCCCGGGCCGGCCGGCACCCAAGCTGTGGCTCGAGGACATGGTCGCGCTGATGAAGCCCGGTTCGGTGATCGTCGATCTGGCCGCCGAGAAGGGCGGCAACTGCGATCTGACCGTACCCGACGAGCGCATCGTCACCGACAACGGCGTGATCGTGGTCGGTTACACCGATTTCCCCTCGCGCATGGCGACCCAGGCTTCGCTGCTCTACGCCACCAACATCCGCCACATGCTGACCGATCTGACGCCGGAGAAGGATGGTGTCATCGTCCATGACATGGAGGATGACGTCATTCGTGGGGCCACGGTGACGCACGCCGGTGAAGTCACCTTCCCGCCGCCCCCGCCCAAGGTCAAGGCGATCGCGGCTGCCAAGCCCAAGCCCAAGGTCAAGGAGCCGACACCGGAGGAGAAGAAGGCGGCCGAGCACGCCGCATTCCTGGCCCAGAGCAAGCGCCAGATCGGCATTCTCGTCGCCGGTGGCGTGCTGATGTGGTTGCTGGGGATGGTCGCGCCGGCGTCGTTCATGCAGCACTTCATCGTTTTCGTCCTGGCCTGCTTCGTCGGGTTCCAGGTGATCTGGAACGTCAGTCACTCGCTGCATACGCCGTTGATGGCGGTGACCAATGCGATCTCCGGCATCGTCATCCTGGGTGCGATCATGCAGATCGGCTCCGGCAGTGGGCTGGTGGCGCTACTGGCGGCCGTCTCGGTGCTGATCGCGTCGATCAACATCGTCGGTGGCTTCCTGGTGACCCGTCGCATGCTCGCCATGTTCCAGAAATCCTGACCCGCGGAGAGAAAGGCAATGTTGCAACATGAGTTCGTTTCCGCCGCGGCGATCGCGGCGAGTGTCCTGTTCATCCTCTCCCTGGGCGGGTTGAGCAATCAGGAGAAGGCCAAGCGCGCGGTCTGGTACGGTATCGTCGGGATGGCGATCGCGGTGTTCTTCACCGCCCTGGGGCCGCTGATCGGCGGCTACGGCTGGATGATCCCGATGATGCTGGTCGGCGGTCTGGTCGGCGCCTGGCTGTCACGCAAGGTCGAGATGACCGAGATGCCGCAACTGGTGGCGGCGCTGCACAGCTTCGTCGGGCTGGCGGCGGTATTCATCGGCTGGAACGCCGAGCTGGAACGAGCCCGGGTCATGGCGATCAAGGCCGCCGGTGTCTCCTTCGACGGGCTGTCGGCGTTCGCCGCGACCCTGGCCCACAAGACGCCGGCGGAACTCGCCTTCCTGCAGGGCGAGGTGGTGCTGGGCGTGTTCATCGGTGCGGTGACGTTTACCGGCTCGGTGGTGGCGTTCGGCAAGCTGGCCGGCAGAATCGGCGGCAAGCCGCACAAGCTGCCCGGCGGGCATCTGCTCAACGCCGGCGCGGTAGCGCTGTGCCTGCTGCTGGCCATCGCCTACTTCAACGGCGCCGGCTTCTGGACGCTGTTGCTGCTGGCGGCGCTGGCGTTCTTCATCGGCTGGCATCTGATCATGGGCATCGGCGGCGCCGACATGCCGGTGGTGGTGTCGATGCTCAACAGCTACTCCGGCTGGGCGGCGGCGGCGATCGGTTTCACCCTCTCCAATGATCTGCTGATCGTCACCGGGGCCCTGGTCGGCTCCTCCGGTGCGATTCTCTCCTACATCATGTGCAAGGCGATGAACCGCAACTTCGTCAGCGTGATTCTGGGCGGCTTCGGCGGGACCCAGGGGCCGGCTGCGGAGATCGAGGGCGAGCAGATCGCCATCGACACGGGGGGCGTGGCGAGCGCGCTCAACGATGCCGACAGCGTGATCATCGTCCCCGGTTACGGCATGGCTGTGGCCCAGGCCCAGAACGCGGTGAGCGATCTGGTGCGCAAGCTGCGGGCGGCGGGCAAGGAGGTACGTTTCGGCATCCATCCCGTCGCCGGCCGCCTGCCGGGGCACATGAACGTGCTGCTGGCGGAGGCCCGCGTACCCTACGACATCGTGCTGGAGATGGACGAGATCAATGACGATTTCGCCACCACCGACGTGGTGATCGTCATCGGCTCCAACGACATCGTCAATCCGGCGGCGCAGGAAGATCCCGCGAGCCCCATCGCCGGCATGCCGGTGCTGAAGGTTTGGGAGTCGAAGCAGGTGTTCGTGTGCAAGCGAGGCCAGGGCACCGGCTACTCCGGTATCGAGAACCCGCTGTTCTTCAAGGACAACACGCGCATGCTCTACGGCGATGCCCGCGCCAGCATCGACTCGCTGGTGGGGATGATCGACTAGGTCATGTCGGCAGCGTCGGCAAGCGATGACCGGGAGGCAAGGATCGGTCGAGAGGTGGGCCGATCCTTGACGACACATGGCCGAGCCCGGCTTAGGTGCCAGGCCTGGTGACCGCGACCTGCCGTCGATATCGCTGATCCGGCAAGAGCAACGCCCCGTTTTCGGGGCGTTTTTTCGTTACACTGTGGGTATCGCTCATCGTCAATGGAACGACCATGTCAGACAAGCACGGGTCAGAACAACGCATGCAGGTCGCGGTACTCGGCGGGGGGAGTTTCGGAACCGCCATCGCCAGCATCGCCGCCGACAATGGCGCCGAGGTTCGTCAATGGCTGCGCGACGAGGCCCTGGTCGATCAGATCAACCGTGAGCACCGAAATGGCCGCTATCTGCCGGACTATCCGATCAATCCGGCAGTGGTGGCCTCCACCGATCTGGCGACCACCGTCGCCGAGGCCGCCGTGGTGTTCATCGCGATCCCCTCCAAGGCGTTCCGCCAGGTGCTTCAGCAGGTGCGCCCGCATCTGAGGCCGGAGCAGATTCTGGTCAGTACCACCAAGGGGATCCAGGCCGACGGCTTCAAGCTGATGAGCCAGGTGATCGAGGAGGAGACCGGCTCGTCGCATATCGGGGCGTTGTCCGGCCCCAACCTGGCTGCGGAGATCGCCCAGAAGCATCTCACGGCCACGGTGATCGCCAGCGACGACCCGGTGACGAGGGCCTACGTCCAGGCGGCGCTGGGCTGCAGTTACTTCCGCGTCTATGCGGGCAACGATCGTTACGGCGCGGAGCTCGGGGGCTCGCTCAAGAACATCTACGCCATCGCCGCGGGCATGGCGGCGGCGCTGGGCATGGGCGAGAATACCCGCAGCATGTTGATGACCCGGGCGCTGGCCGAGATGAGCCGCTTTGCGGTGGCCCTTGGCGCCAATCCGATGACCTTTCTGGGGCTTTCCGGCGTCGGCGACCTGATCGTGACCTGTTCATCCGAGCTGTCGCGCAACTACCGGGTCGGCTATGCCCTGGGCCAGGGACACGATCTCGACTCCGCCATCGAAGTGCTCGGCCAGGTGGCGGAAGGCGTCAACACGGTCAAGCTGGTGTGCGAGAAAGCCCGCCAGGAGGATATCTACATGCCGCTGGCCCAGGGGCTCCACCAGGTCATGTTCGGCGGCATTCCGGCCAAGGACATGGCCAAGGCGCTGATGGAGAGCGAGCAGAGCAGCGACGTCGAGTTCATGCTGTCGCGAGAGGCGGTCTCCCGCGCTCACGACCTCGCGCCGGACAACGATTGATGGGCTGGCTGGCGGTGGTGCGGCATGGCGAGGCGGGGCCCGGGCGTACTGACCGGGAGCGTCGGTTGACCCCGCGTGGCGAACACGAGGCGCAGGGCGCCGGGCGGTGGTTGGCCGCTCGTCCCGAGCTGGAAGGGGCGATGGTCTGGGCCAGCCCGTACGATCGCGCCCAGCAGACGGCGCAGGCCGTGGTCGAGGCGACGCGTTGCGACCTTGAGACCGTGGACACGATAACGCCGGATGACGATGTCGATGCCCTCGTCGAACGGCTGACGGCACTCGAGGTGTCGCGACCCTTGATCATCGTCAGCCATATGCCGCTGGTCGGCGCATTGGTCGGGCGGCTGGTCGAGGGCTCCCCTGGCGCCGGCATCGCCTTTCCGACCGCCGGCATCGCGCTGCTCGAGGCCGATGTCTGGGCGGCGGGCTGCGCCACGTCGAGGGCCTTCGTCGGGCCTCCACATGCTTGAGGCGCGAGTGGTACACCGGGATATCCAGCCTCCATTCGCTGTCGAGATAGCCCCGTTCACTGTCGAGATAGCCCCGTGCGATCCACGGAATCGATAGGCCGCCGAATGAGTCATGACAGCCATGGACGATAACAGCACCAGGGGGCGCTCTTCCCGCTCCACCGGCAGCGCACGTCTGACCGACGTGGCGCGGGTGGCGGGCGTGGCGCCAATGACCGTGTCGCGGGCCCTCAATCGGCCGGAGCTGGTCAGCGAAAGCACGCGGCTGCGGGTGCAGCGGGCGGTACTGGAGACCGGCTACGTGCCCAACCGGGTTGCCGGCGCACTGGCGTCGAGCCGCAGCCGACTGGTGGCGCTGCTGGTGCCGACGGTGGCGCACTCGCTGTTCGCCGAGGTGGTGCAGACGGTGATGGGCGTCCTGGCCCCGCAAGGTTATCAGGTGCTGCTGGGCCTGACCGGCTACACGCCGGAACAGGAGGAGACGATTCTCGAGACCGTGCTGAGCCGCCGTCCCGACGGGATCGTGCTGACCGGCTGCCGTCATTCGGCGCTGACGCGTCAGCGACTCCTGTCGGCCAAGGTGCCGCTGGTCGAGATCTGGGACATGAGCGACGACCCGGTAGACATGCTGGTCGGGTTCTCTCATGAAGCGGTGGGGCGTGCCGTGGCCGAGCACCTGCTGGCACGCGGCTATCGCCGGTTCGGGCTCATCAGTGCGGACGATTCCCGCGGCAGGCGCCGCGTCGCCGGATTCATCGCCGGGCTCGAGGGCGCGGGCGAGGGCACCTATCAGCTGCGCGAGGTCGGTACACCCTCGAGCATGCCCTGGGGGCGAGGCATGAGCGCCGAGTTGCTCGATAGTCATTCGCTCGATGCGATCGTCTGCAGTTCCGATATCCTTGCCTTGGGTGTGCTGGCGGAAGCGCAGAGCCGCGGGCTGGCGGTGCCGGATCGACTGGCGATCATGGGCTTCGGCGACAGCAGCTATGCGGGTGCCAGCTTTCCGGCGCTGAGCACCGTGCGTATCGACGGCGCCGCCATCGGCCTGCGCGCGGCCGAGCACCTGCTCCAGCGGATGGCCCAGCCGACGTTCGAGCGCGCGGGCCAATCCCAGGATGTCGGCTTCGAGATCATCGATCGCGACACCACCTGACCGCTCCGAATCCGTCAGAGGCGCCTTTCATTCTTTGGTCGAAGCCGCTCTTGCGGTGCTTTGTCATACAAACTGATTGCGCTAACATTTCCTCGTTCAAGACTCGAATGCTGTGGTGATAACGCAACCATTCGCAGCGCCGAAACCCTCGGGAGCCAAGCCTCCCAGCCACGATAACGAGGAATCCGAATGTCTAGCGATGCGATCCGCTGGGTCCGTTTTTCCCATGTGCTGTTGCCACTGGCGACACCCATCAGTGACGCCAAGGTACTGACCGGTCGTCAGAAACCCATGACCGAGGTCTCGTTTCTGTTTGCCGAGATCGAAACCCGCGACGGCCATCAAGGTATCGGCTTCAGCTACTCCAAGCGCGCAGGGGGATATGGTCAGTTTGCCCACGCCAAGGAGATCGCCCCGGCCATTCTGGACGAGGACCCCAGCGACATTGGCAAGCTCTGGCAGAAACTGGTCTGGGCCGGCGCGTCGGTGGGGCGTAGCGGGCTGTCGACGCAGGCGATCGCTGCCATCGATGTCGGGCTGTGGGATCTCAAGGCCAGGCGGGCCGGGCTGCCGCTGGCCAAGCTGCTGGGGGCACATCGCGACTCCGTGCAGTGCTACAACACCTCGGGCGGTTTTCTGCACACGCCGATCGAGGAGGTCAAGGAGAACGCCACGCGCTCGCTCGAGAACGGTATCAAGGGCATCAAGATCAAGGTCGGCCAGCCCGACTCGCGTATCGACCTGCAGCGGGTGGAGGCGGTGCGCAAGCACTTGGGCGATGACATTCCGCTGATGATCGACGCCAACCAGCAGTGGGATCGCGCCACGGCACTGCGCTTCGGTCGGGCCATGGAGCCTTACAATCTGGTGTGGATCGAGGAGCCGCTGGACGCCTACGACGTGGAGGGGCATGCCGCGCTGGCCAGCGCGCTGGACACGCCGATCGCGACGGGAGAAATGCTGGCGAGCGTGGGCGAGCACATGGAGCTGATCAAGCATCGCAGCGCCGACATCATTCAACCGGACGCGCCACGCATTGGTGGGATCACCCAGTTCCTGAAGCTGGCGACGCTGGCGGATGCCGCCGGTCTGCAGCTGGCGCCGCACTTCGCGATGGAGATTCACCTGCATCTGGCGGCTGCCTATCCGGCCGAGCCGTGGGTCGAGCATTTCGACTGGCTCGAGCCGCTGTTCAACGAGAGCCTGGAGACCCGTGACGGTCGCATGCGAGTGCCGGGTCGTCCGGGGCTCGGCATCACGCTGACCGAGCAGGCACGTCGTTGGACGGTGGCCAGCGCCGAGTTCGGCAAACGCGGCTAGCAAACCCGGAATCAATAGCTGCGCAGGTGAATTGCTGCGTCGCCCGGTGCCGGGGCGCCGGGCGCCTTGCGCTTCATCTTGCGCGCGGGCTGCTGCGGCGTTCGTGCAACGACTGAATATCGAGGAGTGCGATATGAGTTTCCCCAAGATTACCAGGATGACCGTGATACCGGTCGCCGGCTACGACAGCTTCCTGCTCAACCTGAGCGGCGGCCACGCACCCTGGTTCATTCGCTGCCTGTTGATTCTCGAGGATGACGCCGGCAATCAGGGCGTCGGCGAGATTCCCTCCAGCGAGGGGATCCTCAAGGGACTCGAGCAGTGCCGCTCTCTGGTCGAGGGGGCTCGCGTCAACGAGGTCAAGCAGACGCTCAATCGTGCGCGGCTGCTGCTGGCCAGTAACGGCCGCGAGGAGCGGGGCCGCCAGACCTTCGACCTGCGCGTCGCCGTCCACGTCCTGACCGCCATCGAATCGGCGTTGTTCGATCTTTACGGTCAGGCGCTCGGTCAGCCGGTCGCCGACCTGCTGGGGCGGTTCGGGCGTCAGCGCGACGAGGTCGAGGCGCTGGGCTACCTGTTCCTGCTCGGCGATCCGGACAAGACCGATCTGCCATATCCCAAGGCCGACAGTCCGGCGGATGCCTGGGACGAGGTGCGCTGCAGGGAAGCCCTGACGCCGGATGCGGTGGCCAATCTGGCCAAGGCGGCTTATGAGCGTTATGGCTTCAGGGACTTCAAGCTCAAGGGCGGCGTCCTGCGCGGCGAGGAGGAGGCCGATTGCATTCGAGCGCTGCACGACGCCTTCCCCGAGGCGCGGCTGACCCTCGATCCCAACGGGGCCTGGAAGCTCGACGAGGCGGTCAGGATTCTCGAGCCGATCAAGGAGATTCTGAGCTACGCCGAAGATCCTTGTGGCCAGGAGGAGAGCTGGTCGGGTCGAGAAACCATGGCCGAGTTCAAGAAACGCACCGGCCTACCCACCGCCACCAACATGATCGCCACCGATTTCAAGCAGTTGCAGTACGCGGTGGCACTCAATGCGGTCGACATCCCGCTGGCGGATTGCCACTTCTGGACAATGCAGGGCGCGGTCATGGTCGGCGAGCTGTGCGACGAGTGGGGCATGACCTGGGGCTCTCACTCCAACAATCATTTCGATGTCTCCCTGGCGATGATGACCCACGTGGCAGCAGCCTGCCCGGGCAATATCACGGCCATCGATACCCACTGGATCTGGCAGGATGGGCAACGCCTGACCGAGCGACCCTTCGAGATCCGGGATGGCAAGTTGAAAGTGCCGAAAACGGGGGGGCTAGGGGTCAAGCTCGATATGGCCCAGGTGGAGAAGGCCCATGCGCTTTACAAGTCGCTCGATGTGCGCAGCCGTAATGACGCCATGGCGATGCAGTACCTGATCGATGGCTGGTCGTTCGACCCCAAGTGCCCGGCGCTGGTGCGCTGAATCGGCCGTATCAGCACGCGGCGGAGCCAGCGCCGACCGCGCTGCATCAATGGCCGAGGAGGAGCCGGAAGCGGGCGTCAGGCAGGGTAGTGGGCAGGACAAGGGCGTCAAGGGAGTAGACGAGGGTATTGCTGAATTACCTTTGGATACTTATCTTGACACTTGGTTTCATGACACTATGAGCTCCCCTGAGCGGTAGGAGCTCATCATGCGCGTGATCGGTGCCGTGACCGGCCTGTGCGTATTGCTGATCGGCATATTCGTGGCCTGGAGCTGGGCCACGCGTGAGCCCGAGGGTGAGATACCGAGCGTCGAGCCCAGCGGTTGGGAGTACCGCTGGGGCGACTCACCGCAGGATAGCGCCGGGCTGCCGGCCTGGCTGAACCCCGCTGCTCCTGGCTGGCAGCCGATTGCTTTTCCCGCCGACCCTCCGGCGCGTGAGGGTCACGACAAGGTGTGGTTTCGCCTGCGCCTGCCAGACAACCAATGGCACGATCCGGTACTGTTCATCTCCAGCATCGATCTGATCGCGCAGGTCTACCTCGGTAACCGGCTGATCTACCAGCACGGCGACTTCGACCAGGGCGACGGGATCGCCTTTGCCGGCTGGCCCTGGCACATGATCGCGCTGCCCCAGGACTTCGACGGGCAGACCCTCTGTCTGCGCATCTTCTCCGACTACACCAGTATCGGCCTATGGGGCCAGGTGCGCCTGATGGAGCGCGGAGAGGCCTATCGTCAGATCATCCGGCGCTCGGCCTGGGACGTGGCGGTGAGCGCGCTGGCCCTGGCGCTCTCGGTGTTCGCCGCGATCTTCGCCGCCAGCGGGGTCGAGCGGCGCAGCTTCGGTGCCATCGCGCTGTTCGCCGGCGCCTCGGGGCTGATGCTGCTGGCCGAGGCGCCGGCGCGGCAATTGATTGCCGGCAACCCGCTGGGATGGGATCTGATCAGGGCCTTCAGCTACTACATGCTGCCGGTGGCGACCGGGTTGATCCTGGCCCACTGGCTCCAGGGCCGTCCGCGGCGCTGGATGCAGCGGCTGTGGGCGCTGCATCTCGCCTACGTGATGCTGGTGATGGGGCTGGTCCAGGGGAATGTGATCAATCTGTCGCTGACCTTTCCGATCTTCGACGGCCTGCTGGTGGCAACGCTGCCGGCGATGCTGGCACTGGCGCTATGGCAGTGGCGAGCGCTGGATGGCACCCAGCGTACCGTGGTGCTCTGCTTCGCGCTGTTCGCGCCGTTGCTGCTGGCCGATATGCTGGTGGCTCACGGTTTCATCCCGTGGCAGCCGATACCGTTGAGCTTCGGCTCGCTGGCCTTCTCACTCTCCTGCGTGGCGATCTCGCTGCACCGTTACCATCGGGTCCATCGTGAGCTGGCCCGCTCCCATGAGACGCTGGAGCAGCAGGTGACGACGCGCACCGAAGAGCTGGCACGACTGGTCGAGGAGCTCGAGGGGCTGTCCTATCGCGATGCCCTGACCGGGCTCTACAACCGTCGTCACTTCGACGCCGCCTACGCCCAGGCGTGCCGGCGGGCGGTATCACGCGGCGAGTGTCTGACACTGGCGATTCTCGATCTCGACCACTTCAAGCGTATCAACGATCGCTTCGGGCATGATGCCGGCGACAGCGTGCTGGTGACCCTGGCCGGGCTGCTCAAGGCGCACCAGGAGATCGGCGAGAGTGTCTGCCGCCTGGGCGGCGAGGAGTTCGCGCTGTTTTCCCACGCCTCGCCGGAGGCGCTGGCCGAGCGCCTCGAGCGGCTGCTGGGGCGGCTCCTCGCGACGCCGCTCAAGCGTGGCGAATTGTGCCTGGGCCATGTCACCTTCTCCGCCGGTATCGCCAGCTACCCGGTGCACAGTGCAAGTCCAGACAGCCTGCTGCGACTGGCCGACGAAGCGCTCTACCGCGCCAAGCGTGGCGGGCGCAGTGCGGTGGCGATCTATTCGGCCTCGGCCGCGCCGTCCCTGCAGAAGGCGGATTTCGGTCGCGAGCGGTGCGGTGCGAGCGGCGATGCTCAGCCGCCGCGAGCGGAGGCGGAGCAAGGGTGACCGGCGGCAGTACCTGATCGCCGGACGGTCGTTCGATCCCAGGCGCCCCTCACTGATGCGTTGATGCAGGGGGCGCGATTCTTGATCTGGAGAGAGTGGGAAGGAGTCTCCTCGGAGGCGCCACATCTCTCTCCTTCGAGAATCGAAATGCGCGTCATCTGAAAAGCCAGTTCGATTTCTCGGTTAACGAAAAGAATCATGAAGTTGTCATTGGAAGTAATAATTTAGAGACAAAATTTTGTTTCATGACAATGAATTATCAGACATTCGTCTGCGAGCCCAAAGTCTAATATTGTTCTAAGTATGATGTATGGCAGCCTGTGAAACGATAACAAACAGGCGACCCATCGCTACAGGAGCAGATCATGCCGCAATCTCTTTTCTCGAGAATGACCGTGCCGCTGACGGCGCTATTGACCGCCGGTGCGCTGATGGGCGTCGCCGCGAGTGCCTCGGCGGAAGATTGGAGAGGTTGGAACGTCCACCCCGATGGTTATCCCAACTCGCTGGCGCTGAAATCCTTTGCCGACGAGGTCTCCGACAAGACGCAAGGCCGGGTCAATCCGCGCGTCTACAACAATGCGGTGCTGGGCGATCAGCCGGATGCGATCGATCAGACGCGCAGCGGGGCGCTGGACTTCGGCAATTTCAACATGGGGCCGATGGGCCCGATCGTGCCGGAAACCGACGTGCTGTCGCTGCCATTCCTGTTCGACAGCGTCGACCAGATGTACCAGGTCATGGATGGGGACATCGGCCAGCGCTTCGCCGACGCGCTGGCCGACAAGGATCTGATCGCGCTGTCGTGGTTCGGCTCCGGTGCGCGAAGTTTCTACGATACCGACCACCCGATCGAGGAGCCGGACGACGTCAAGGGGCTGAAACTGCGGGTCATGAACAACGACCTGTACGTGCAGATGGTCGATGCGCTGGGCGGCAACGCCACGCCAATGTCCTACGGTGAGGTCTTCCAGTCTCTCAAGACCGGGGTCATCGACGGTGCCGAGAACAATTTCCCGTCGTTCGAATCCAGCAACCACTACGAAGTCGCCAAGTACTTCTCCGAAACCGATCACCTGATCATTCCGGAGTGCCTGTGCATCGCCAGGACGAGCTGGGACGCACTCTCCGACGAGGACAAGTCGATCGTGCGCACCGCCGCGGAGAACGCCGCCAAGGAGCAGCGAAAACTGTGGGCGGAGCGCGTCGAGAAGAGTCGCGAGATCGTCGAGAAAGCGGGCGTGAAGGTCAACCAGGTCAAGGACAAGAGTGCGTTTCAAGCTCGGATGGAGCCCATCTATCAGGCATTCATCAAGGAGCATCCCGACCTGGAATCGCTGATCGACGATATCCGCAACACCCAGTGACAACCTCAGGGAGGCGGGGCCGGTTCACCGGCGCTCGCCACTCGCTCTCGACATCGACAGGATAACCCACGTGGACAAGGTTCCGGATTCGGCCTCCGCCCCTGGCTCGACATCGGACAGGGTGCTGGATGGTCTGGCACGTCTGTGTCTGATCGTCGCCGGCGTTCTGCTGGTGTTTCTCATCTTCTCGTTCGGCTGGCTGGTGTTCGGGCGCTACGTGCTCAACGACACACCGACCTGGATCGAGCAGTCGTCGCTCTTGATCGTCGTCTACATCACCTGTCTCGGCGCCGCGGCCGGGGTGCGCTTCAATTCCCACTTGAGCATCGATTTCCTGCGAGAGGGCGCGCCTCGCGTACCTCGCGCGATCATGCACGCCATCGCCGATGGCTTCGTGATCCTGTTCGGCGCCTTCATGGCGTGGCAGGGCGGGCTGATGGTCATGAACAACGCGGGACGGCCGATTCCGATGATCGGCTTGTCGGAGAGCTGGCGAGCCGCGCCGCTCGTCGTGTGTGGTGTACTGCTGGTGATCTTCACCGGCGCCAATCTCATCAAGCGATGGTTTTCGAACCCGCGGGCGGGGAGCTGAATCCATGGGACTGGCAATACTCTTCGGTGTTTTCCTGCTCGGCCTGATCGTGGGCGCACCGATCGCTTTCGCCGTGGGACTCGCTTCGATCGTGACCTTTCTCTACGAAGGACTGCCGCTGTTCGTGGGCTTCCAGCGTATCGTGTCGGGGATCTCCGTCTTCTCGCTGCTGGCGATTCCGTTCTTCATCTTCGCCGGCGAGCTGATGCTCCATGGCGGAATCTCGAGCCGGCTGGTGCGTTTCGCCTCGGCGGCCGTCGGGCGCATGCGCGGCGGGCTCGGCATGGTCAACGTCACCTCGTCGATGCTGTTCGGCGGCATTTCCGGGTCGGCGGTCGCGGACACGTCCGCGCTGGGCTCGATCCTGATCCCGGTGATGAAGGAGAAGGGTTATGACACCGACTATGCGGTCAACGTCACCGTCACTTCCTCCATCGCCGGTGTCGTGATCCCGCCGAGTCACAACATGATCCTCTATGCGGTGGCCGCCGGCGGGGGTGTTTCGGTGACGCAGCTTTTCGTCGCCGGCATCGTGCCGGGGGTACTGATGTGTCTGGCCCTGGCAGTGGCGGCCTATCTCGTTGCCGTCAAGCGGGGCTACGGTGGCGAGGCGTTTCCGGGCTGGGCGGCGCTGGTGGTCAGCTTCTTCGCCTCGTTACCGGGCCTGCTGACGGCAGTGATCATCGTCGGCGGCGTGCTCTCCGGCATCTTGACAGTGACGGAGTCGGGGGCATTCGGCGCCATCTACGCGATCGTGATTACCGGCCTGGTCTACCGGGAGCTGCGCTGGTCGGCCTTCAAGACGGCGGTCTACCAGGCCGTCAAGACCACCGCGCTGGTCATGATCCTGGTCGGCTGTGCCTCGGCATTTTCCTACCTGCTGGCGCTCTACAACGTGCCGGAGCTGCTCGCCGAGGCGCTGACCTCCATCTCCAGCAATCCGGTGGTGGTGCTGTTGATGCTCAATCTGCTGCTGCTGGCACTTGGCATGATCATGGACATGGCGCCGTTGATCCTGATCTGCACGCCGATCTTCCTGCCGGTGGCGCAGCAGTTCGGCATGGATCCGATCCAGTTCGGCATCCTGATGATGATGAACCTGGGAATCGGGCTCTGCACGCCCCCGGTCGGCGGCTGCCTGTTCGTCGGCAGCGCCATCGGCGGGATCAAGATCGAGCAGACGGTCAAGACCATCTGGCCGTTCTACCTGGCACTGTTCGTGGTACTGATGCTGGTGACCTATGTCCCCGCCGTGTCGTTGGCGCTGCCGAACTGGCTACAGTGATCCCGTTTCCCACCTCAGGCCCGACCCGATTTGGGCCCTGGCCATCCTGTGAATGATCTGACTCGAGGAGTCGACCGATGTTGAACCGACTGTTGGTCACCGGCGCCGCCGGTGGCGTGGGTCAAGCGATCCGCCCTCATCTTTCCCGGCTGGCCCGACAGGTACGCCTGTCCGATATCGCCGATCTGGGCAGTGCGGCCGATCACGAGGAACTCGTTTCCTGCGAGCTGTCGGATGCCCAGGCCGTCGCCCGGCTCGTCGACGGTTGCGATGGCGTCGTCCACCTGGGAGGCATCTCGGTGGAGAAACCCTGGGAAGGTATCCTCCAGGCCAATATCATCGGCGTCTACAATCTCTATGAAGCAGCTCGCCGACAGGGCAGGCCGCGAATCGTGTTCGCCAGCTCGAATCACACCATCGGGTACTACGAACGCGCGACGCACATCGATACCCGGGTTCCTCATCGGCCGGATTCGCTCTACGGCGTTTCCAAGTGCTTCGGCGAGGATCTGGCGAGTCTCTATTTCGATAAGTTCGCGATCGAGACCCTGAGTGTTCGTATCGGCTCCTGCTTTCCCCGGCCCAAGGATACCCGGATGCTGGCCACCTGGCTGGGAACCGAGGACTTCGTGGCGCTACTCGAGCGCGCCTTCCAGGCACCACGGCTGGGTCATACGGTGATCTACGGGGTTTCGGACAACGATGAACGCTGGTGGGACAACCGCCACGCGCAGTTTCTCGGTTGGGTGCCGCAAGAGAGTTCGTCTCCGTGGCGTGATGAGGTGGAGGCCCAGGCCCGCCAGGCGCCCCAGGATCCGCAGGACCCGGCGGTCGTCCGCCAAGGGGGTAAATTCGTCACCCTGGGGCATCCCGACGACGAAACATGAGCCCGTGGCCGCCAGATCGAACTGGTATGCTGATGGTCTCGAAGGTCATACAGCGCTGGCGATGTCCGGGTGATTCGGATGTCGGACAAGAAAATCGATAAGGTAGGCAGCACGATGGAGCAGACCAAGGCTTGGGAGATCAAGCGTATCTCGTCTCAGGAGAGTCTTTCGCGCCAGATTGCCCGGCAACTGGAGGCGCTGATCACTCAGGAGCGGATCGCGGTGGGGGACAAGTTGCCGACCGAGAGTCAGCTGTGCGACATGTTCGGTGTCAGCCGGACGGCGGTGCGCGAGGCGATCGCTCATCTCAAGTCGATGGGGCTGGTCGAGACGCGTCGCGGTATCGGTACGCGCGTGCTGCGCTCCGCACCGGATCACCACTTTCCTGCGCGTCGCATCAGTGCCACCACGGTGGAGGACATCCTGCACGTGTTGGAGATGCGCATCACGCTGGACTCCCAGGCCGCAGCGCTGGCGGCGGAGCGGCATACGCCGGCCGATGTCGCGGCGCTGGAATCGGCCCACGAACGGTTTCTGGCTGCCTGCAAGACCGACAGTCAGGCGCGTCACGAGGATTATGTCTTTCATCGCGCGGTCGTCGAGGCCACTCACAATCCGTTTTTCGTGTCGCTGTACGACCAGCTCCACGAGGGCGCCATCCCTCGCACCAAGCTCCTGTCCGTGGAACTCGACCCGGAAGCCGTATCTTACTATCTTGAAAGGGTGGCGCGTGAGCACGCCGAGGTCCTGCAGGCCATCGTCTC
Organism: Salinicola sp. CR57; assembly: GCF_003206585.1. Taxonomy (NCBI): domain Bacteria; kingdom Pseudomonadati; phylum Pseudomonadota; class Gammaproteobacteria; order Oceanospirillales; family Halomonadaceae; genus Salinicola; species Salinicola sp. CR57. The sequence goes on along the minus strand of NZ_PZJL01000011.1, from coordinate 93,670 downwards.
GGGCGAGGCCGAAGCCGCGCGCAATGCCATGCATCGTCATCTTCAGCGGGCGTACGACAATTACGCCGCGTATCAGGATCATTCCCAAGCGTGACGCCCACCGGCCCGGACCGGTGTCCGGGCTGGCCAACTGCAGTGCATCCGCGCCTATCGCCCTCGCCAGGAGGGTGGCGGTGTTGCGTTGGCGTCCGCACATTCAAGCGCTATCCAGGAGGTAACGTGAATCTGACTGGCGAATTATTGATCGGGCAGCAAACCGTCAAAGGTAGCCGCGACCCCATCGTGGCGATCAATCCGGCGACTGGAGAGCGGCTGCCGACCGAGTTCCCTGGGGGAACGGCGGAGGATGTCTCGCGAGCCTGCGAGCTGGCCTGGTCGGCCTTCGATACCTACCGTGAATCCTCGCTCGAGACACGCGCCAGCTTCCTCGAGACGATTGCCGACGAGATCGAAGCGATCGGCGATGACCTGATCGAGCGTGCGGTGGCCGAATCCGGCCTGCCGCAGGCGCGTATCCAGGGCGAGCGAGGGCGCACCTGCGGCCAGCTCCGGCTGTTCGCCAAGACCGTACGGGCCGGCGAATGGCTGGACGTGCGGGTCGACCCGGCCCTGCCGGATCGGCAGCCGATGCCGCGGGTCGATCTGCGTCAGCGCCACATCGCCCTGGGGCCGGTGGCCGTCTTCGGCGCCAGCAACTTTCCGCTGGCGTTCTCCGTGGCCGGCGGCGATACCGCCTCGGCGCTGGCCGCGGGCTGTCCCGTGGTGGTGAAAGCACACCCGGCGCATCCAGGCACCTGTGAACTGGTCGGCCGCGCGGTGCAAGCGGCCGTGAAGCAGTGCGGGCTGCCGGAAGGGGTGTTCTCGATGCTGCACGACGCCAGCTTCGAGGTCGGCCAGGCTCTGGTCGCCGATCCACGGATCAAGGCCGGCGGCTTCACCGGGTCGCGCAAGGGCGGACTGGCGCTGCTGGATATCGCCCAGCGTCGTCCGGAGCCGATTCCTTTCTACGCCGAGATGAGCAGCATCAATCCGGTTTTCCTGATGCCGGCGGCGCTCAAGGCGCGGGGCAAGGCGCTGGGCGAGGCGTTCGTGGGCTCTCTCAACATGGGGGCCGGGCAGTTCTGCACCAACCCGGGGCTGGTGATTGCGATCGAGGGCCCGGATCTCGATGCCTTCCTCGACGCTGCCGCGCAAGCCGTCGAGGCGAGCGCCGCCCAGACGATGCTGACCCCGGGCATCCACGATGCCTACGAGCATGGCGTCAGTGTCCTGGCCGCGAGTACCAAGGTGAAAGAAGTCGCGCGGGGCCAGCAGGGCGACGGCCCCAACCAGTGCCAGAGCGGGCTGTTCGTGGCCGCTGGGGAAGACGTGATCGCCGACGAATCGCTTCAGGCCGAGATATTCGGGGCCTCCTCGCTGGTCGTCTCGTGCCGTGACGCCGCCGAGGTCAAGCGCGTGGCCGAAGCGCTGGAAGGACAGCTCACGGCGACCCTGCAGATGGACGATGGCGATCTCGAAGCCGCCAGGGCGCTGTTGCCGATCCTGGAGCGCAAGGCCGGTCGCATCATGGCCAACGGCTGGCCGACCGGCGTCGAGGTTTGTCACGCCATGGTCCACGGCGGCCCGTTCCCGGCCACCTCCGATGCGCGTTCCACTTCCGTCGGCACGGCGGCGATCTTCCGCTTCCTGCGGCCGGTCTGCTACCAGGACCTGCCGGATGCGCTGTTGCCGGAAGCCGTTCGCGAGGGCAATCCGTTGAAGCTGCGCCGGCTGCTGGACGGCGAGCGCGAGGGCTGAGGCCTCGGCCCGGGTTCCGATCCCTGGCACGCCAGTGAAATGGGCCGCTCGAGAGAGCGGCCCGTTTTTTTCGAGGGACGGCGGTGGCAGGCTATATCAGCGCCAGCCACTTCAGCAGGAAGAGTCCCAGGCTCAAGGTGAACATGGAGGCGAAGGTGGTGATGACGATGATGTTGGCCGCCAGTTTGTCGTTGGCCTTGAACGCCTTGGCCATGACGAAGCTGGCCGCCGCCCCGGGGCAGCCCAGGTAAAGGAACAGGATCCCCAGGGCGGGCCCCCGGATGCCCATGGCAAGTGCCCCGGCAATCCCGAGCAGTGGAACCCAGACCAGCTTCCACAGGCTGGCATCGAGAGCGATGCTGCTGCTGCGCTTGAACGCGCTGACCGATAGCGTGCCGCCGATGCAGATCAATCCCAACGGCAGCGACATGCCGGCGAGATAGCCGCCCGAGGTCATGGCCCAGCCGGGCAGCTCGACGCCCGACAGCGCCACCGGAATGGCGAAGACCACGCTCAGGATCAGGGGGTTTTTGGCCAGGTTCTTGGCCAGGCTGCGGAAGTCGGTGGCGATCTGGTCGCTGTAGAATGACAGGATGAAGACCGAAAAGACGTTGTAGATGACGATGACGGCACCGGCCAGCACGCCACCGACGGAGAGACCGTAGTCGCCGTATTGGCCGGCGGCCAGCGCCAGCCCGACGATACCGTTGTTGGCCCGGAACGCCCCCTGGGTGAAGATGCCGCGCTCTATCCGCGGGTGTCGCCAGACCGCCCAGGCCCAGGCGAGGAAGAAGCTGACCACGGTGTAGCCGATGAAGTAGCCGATCAGCTCCGGTTGCAGCGCACGGTTCAGGTCGGCCTTGACGATGCTGAGGAACAGCAGCGCCGGCATGGTGACCTTGAACACCAGCATCGACGCCGTGGTGATGAAATGGGCGTCGATCCAGCCGATGCGCTTGAGTCCGAGGCCCAGGAAGACCATCAGGAAGACGGGGAGGGTGATCTCCAGCGTGTGGGTAAAGGCGGCCAGCAGCCCCATCGTTCACTCTCCGCCGCGTACCAGCCAGAAGCCGACGATCAGCGCGGCGATCAGCAGGGCCCAGAATAATCGGTTACGCAGACGCGTATCGCGATGGGATCCTTTGCGAGACACAGTACAATCCTTTTTTGGCAAACGCTTCGAACGCGCGTTCGACAAGCATGTCGACGATAGCGCCAGCAAGATGAAGCGGTGAAAATGTATAGCCGATAGTCTAAGGGAATTTGGATGTCGATGCTGCCTTATCCACTGGTCTTCGCCCACGCCAACGGCTTCACTGGCGCCAGCTATCGGACGTTGCTGTCGCCGTTGGCAGAGCGTTTCGCACTGCATCCGCTGGATCGTCTGGCTCACGACCCCCGCTATCCGGTCGGACGCAACTGGCTGGCGCTTCGCGAAGAGTATCTCGCCGCGATCGAGCCGCTGGCAGCGCCGGTCGTGGCCGTGGGTCACTCCATGGGCGGGGTGTTGTCGATCATGGCCGCGGCCAAGGCGCCACAACGTTTCCGGGCCGTGGTGGCGCTGGATCCTCCGCTGCTGCTCGGGCGCGACGCCTGGATGTTGAAGGCCGCCAAGCTGACAGGGTTCGTCGACCGGGTGACGCCGGCGGGCAAGACGCTGAAACGCCGCGAGACCTGGCCCAGCCGCGACGCCATGGCGGCGGCACTGCGTCGCCGCTCGTTGTTTCAGCGCTTCACCGAGACTGCCATGAGCGACTACGTCACCGGGGCGACCACGATCGACGATGACAGCGGCGCCGCCAGGTTGCGATATGCGCCCCGAACCGAAGCGGCCGTCTTTCGACACCTGCCCGATCACCTGGCGTCGGTGCTGCGCAAGCTCGCCGTGCCGCTGACGGTGATCGCCGGTGAGCAGTCCGACCTGCTGACGCCCGGTCGGCGACGCTCGCTCGAGCGATTGGGCATTCGACTTCGCTGCGTACCCGGGGGGCACATGTTCCCGTTCGAACAACCGGAAGCCACTCGCGAGGCGATCGTCAGGGCCGTTGGCGAGATGTTGGGAGAGAGCGTGTGAGACCGACAGAAACGGTATTGGGAGAAGGGCGGCTGGCGGCATTGAGCTGGGGCGACGAAACCGCGCCGACCTGGGTGGCCCTGCATGGCTGGCTAGACAATGCCGCGTCCTTCGCTCGCCTGGCGCCGGCGCTGGTCACCGGGCTGGGCATCCGCCTGGTGGCGCTGGACTTGCCGGGGCATGGTCATTCGCCGCACCGCGGCGAGCGCGCCGACTATCCGCTGTGGGGCTACGTCCCCGACGTGCTCGAGGCGCTGGATGGGTTGAATCTACGCGCCGCGACGCTGGTCGGCCACTCGATGGGTGCGGGGGTCGCCAGCCTGCTCGCCGCGGCGATGCCGGCGCGAGTGGAGCGGCTGGTGCTGATCGACGGGCTCGCCTCGACCACCAACGAACCGGCCGAAACGGTGGCACAGCTGCAGGCGGCGCTGGGCGCGCGCGCTCGGTCGCGCGGCGATACCGGCGGTTATCCCAGCGTGGAAGACGCCGTCGCCGCGCGGGTTCGGGGCGGAGTCACCCCGATCGATGCGGATACCGCGCGGCCCATCGTCGAGCGGAACCTGGTGAGAGCGCAGGATGGGCGCTATCGCTGGCGCACCGACCGGCGCTTGACCTGGCCATCGCTGCTGCGCTGGACGCCGGACCAGATGCTGGAGACGGTCGCCGCGATTCGGGCACCGGTATTGCTGTTACAGGCCACGGGCGGGGTGTTGACCCAGCGGCCGCATCTCGGTGATGCCTGCCGTCGGCTCGCCAGGCTCGAGCGACGCATCGTCTCCGGCGGTCATCATCTGCATCTGGAACGAATCAGAGTGGCGCAGGTGACGGACGAAATCGTACGCTGGCATCAATCGACCGTCGGGGAGTGCGTGTCATGAAACCTCGAGTCTCGTTGGTATTGGGCAGTGGTGGTGCGCGGGGCTATGCGCATATCGGCGTGATCGAGGAACTCGAGGCACGAGGCTACGAGATCGCCTCGATCTCCGGTTGCTCGATGGGGGCCCTGATCGGTGGCATCCATGCCGCCGGCCAGCTCGATGCCTATCGCGACTGGGTCTGTAAGCTCGACTATTTCGATGTGCTGCGACTGGTCGACATCACCTGGAGCGCCATGGGCGCGATGCGCGCCGGCAAGGTAATGACCAAGCTGGAGTCACTGGTCGGTGATATCCGCATCGAGGATCTGCCGATGCCGTTCACCGCCGTGGCCACGGACCTGGGACGGCAGCGCGAAGTGTGGTTCCAGAGCGGGCCGCTGCTGCGGGCGATCCGTGCTTCGATCGCGGTGCCGGGGATCATCACCCCGGTCCAGGAAAATGGCCATGTCCTGGTCGACGGCGGGCTGCTGAACCCGCTCCCGATCATCCCCACGGTGTCGGTCGACGCGGATCTGGTGCTGGCGGTCAACGCCACCGCCCAGACGCCGCGGCTGGTGACGCTGGAGGAGTTGCTGCCGGCCGACCAGGCAGCCCAGGAACACGCCCGCGAGATCGAGCGCGAGGCCGAGGGCAAGAGCTTCAGCGGCTGGCTGAAGAACGTGCGCACGCGGGTCCAGGGCATGGTCTCCTCGTTCAACGACGAGGAGGAAGCTTCCGAGAACGTCAGCTGGTCGAGCCAGACCGAGCGCGCCTGGAGCAAGCTGGACATGATGCTGGCCTCGTTCGATATCACCCAGGCTGCGCTGGCCAAGTACAAGGTCGCCGGTTATCCACCCGATATCCTGATCGACGTGCCCAAGAGCGTATGCGGAGCTTACGAGTTCCATCGGGCGGAGGCGCTGATCGAGCTGGGGCGCTATCTCACCGCCCAGGCCCTGGATCGCCATGAGCGCCAGCGTGACCAGACCATGGTGGCCGGTGAGCCAGTCGACGGCCGCCGCCATCCCTCCAGTAGCGGCGACCCCCAGGGGCGGTTGCCGCTGCCGCTGTCGTCGCCCAAGCGGCACGGTTGAAGACAAGGCAGGGCCGCCTGGGTGCGTCGCGCGAGTTCGCCCTTCCTCAAGCCCAATCTCGATCCAGGTCTGCGTTTCGCCGCGCGCTCCCTGGGCGTCCCAGGTGACGATTCAGCGGCTTGAATCGGCCCGGGTGCGCAGCAGGACATAGAGCGCGCCGGTGCCGCCGTCGATCTCGCTGGCGGAGCAGAAAGCGATCACTCGCGACCAGTTCTTGAGCCAGGCATTGACGTGGCTCTTGATCACCGGGTAGTCCGCGCCGCTGCCGCGATAGCCACGCGCCTTGCCATGGACCACCAGCACGCAGCGCACCCGGTTGGCGATGGCGTCATCGATGAACGATTCGAGCTCGAGGCGCGCCTCGTCGAGGGTGTGGCCGTGGAGGTCGAGTCCGCCCTCCCAGGCGATATGGCCCCGCTTGAGTTTGGCGAAGGTGCGCTGGGGGAGGTCGGGGATCGCGAATTCCAGCCGCTCGTGCGGTGTGACGGCCTCGACGCCACCGTCGGAGAGCTGGGACTGCACCACCGGTGCAGCCTGCTCGGCGGCTTCACGGCGGATGTCGGCGTTGATGTCGTTGCGGCGCGGCTTGCCGACGGCGGCGCGATTGACGCTGAGCCGCCTGACGCCGGCTGCTTTCAGCGCGTCGCGGAACGCATTTTGATCGTCATCGTCGCCTGAAGTCATGACCGTGGAACCTCCGCTTGCCATCGTCGTGCCGGCTGGAATCGTTGCGCGGCGCAAAGGGTAAACGATTCCAGGCTTCATGGCTTGTCTGCGGGGAGCGGTAGGTGATGAATCAGCCCGGCTGTGAACCCGCCACCCTTGAGGGTACAATCGTCGTCCGTTTTTCAGCCTGATGCGAGTCCCGTCCATGCCCCGTTTGCCGTCGACCCTGACGCTAGCCGACGATGCCATCGTCGCCGATCTGTTCAGCGTGCGGGACTGCCTGCGTTGGGCAACCAGCGAATTCCACGCCCACCGCCTCCATTTCGGCCACGGCACCGACAGCGCCTGGGACGAAGCGGTGGCGCTGGTGCTGGGGGCGCTGCATCTGCCCTGGGATGTCGACCCGGCGGTGCTCGATTCGCGGCTTCTGGGCGTCGAGCGCGAACGCATCGTGGCACTGGTCAGGACTCGGATCGAGACGCGCCAGCCGCTGCCTTACCTGATCGGCGAGGCGTTTTTCGCCGGCTTCCCGTTCGAGGTCGACGAACGAGTGCTGATTCCACGTTCGCCGACGGCGGAGCTGATCGAACAGGGGTTCTCGGCCTGGTTCGACGACAGGCCCCCGGCTCGCGTCCTCGATCTCTGTACCGGCTCCGGCTGCATGGGCATCGCCACCGCGCTTCACCTGCCGACCTGCGAGGTGGACCTGGTCGATATCAGCGTCGACGCGCTCGACGTGGCCAAGGCCAACATCGTGCGCCACGACGTCGGCCGGCGCGTGCGTGCCGTGGCCTCCGACCTGTTCGAGGGTATCGCCGGGCAGCGCTACGACCTGATCGTCAGCAACCCGCCCTACGTCGACAGTCGCGATCTGGCGGCGATGCCGGCGGAGTATCGCCACGAACCCGACCTGGCGCTGGGCGCCGGTCGAGACGGTCTCGACATCGTGCGACGCATCCTGCGCGAGGCGCGGGCCTATCTGAACGACGGCGGTATGCTGATCGTCGAGGTCGGCAATTCTCAGCACCACCTCGAGGCGGCCTTTCCGACGGTGCCGTTTCTCTGGCTCGAGTTCGAGCGCGGGGGCGAAGGCGTTTTCGCACTCAGTGCCGAGGATCTCGATACCTACGCGGATGTTTTCGCCGCTTCCCAAGCGCGCTGATTGCGAGCTTTTACCCTTTTCTGAGGATCGCGCATGTCCGGCAACACCTTCGGCAAACTGTTCACCGTCACCACTTTCGGTGAGAGTCACGGCCCCGCGCTGGGCGCCATCGTCGATGGCTGTCCGCCGGGACTCGAGATCGGCGAAGCGGACCTTCAGGTCGATCTGGACCGCCGTCGCCCCGGCTCCTCGCGTCATACTACCCAGCGCCGGGAGCCCGACCAGGTGAAGATCCTCTCCGGGGTGTTCGAGGGCAGGACCACCGGCACGCCGATCGGGCTGTTGATCGAGAACACCGATCAGCGCTCCAAGGACTACTCCAAGATCGCGGAGCAATTCCGGCCGGCGCACGCCGACTACACCTACCACCACAAGTACGGCATCCGCGACTATCGGGGTGGCGGACGCTCCAGCGCTCGCGAGACCGCGATGCGGGTGGCCGCCGGCGCCATCGCCAAGGCCTGGCTGGCGCAACAGGGCATCCGGGTGCGCGGCTACATGAGCCAGCTCGGGCCGATCGAGCTCGACTTCAAGAGCTGGGAGGGGGTGGACGACAACCCGTTCTTCTGTCCCGATCCGGACAGGCTCCCGGAGCTCGAGGCCTACATGGATCAGCTGCGCCGTGACCAGGATTCGGTCGGCGCGAGAATCACCGTGGTTGCCGAGGGGGTGCCGGTGGGGCTGGGCGAGCCGGTCTTCGACCGTCTGGATGCCGACCTCGCCCACGCCCTGATGGGCATCAACGCGGTGAAGGGCGTCGAGATCGGCGACGGCTTCGGTGTCGTGGCGCAACGGGGCAGCGAACACCGCGACGAGATGACGCCTGAAGGCTTTCTCTCCAATCATGCCGGTGGCGTTCTCGGTGGGATCTCCAGCGGCCAGCCGATCGTCGCGCATCTAGCGCTGAAGCCGACCTCCAGCATCACCCGGCCGGGGCGTTCCATCGACGTGCACGGCGAGCCGGTGGAGGTGGTCACCAAGGGCCGTCACGACCCCTGCGTCGGTATCCGCGCCACACCGATCGCCGAGGCGATGATGGCGCTGACGCTGATCGATCACCTGCTGCGCCACCGGGGGCAGAACGGCGACGTCCGCGTCGATACGCCACGCCTCGGCCAGCGCTGACGCATCCGGGCTGGCGCGCCCGGTGACGCGTGGTGTGCTCAGGAGCGCGGGTCGGCGTCGTCCTTCTCGCTCCTCTCTTGCCGTTCTCCCTGGGTCTTCGCTTCCTCGTCCGCTGCCTGGCGCTCCTTGACCTTGCGCTGGCGAAGCTGCTGGCGATAGCCGTAGGTCGCGCTGCGGATCGTTTCGTCGCTCTCCAGGCTCGACCCCAGGGCGCCGGCGACGGTGGCCACCGAGGCGGCGAGCCAGGCCAGGGCAGGGAAGTTGAGCCAGTTGATCGATTGGCCAACCGTCGTCTCCAGCAGGTTGGCAGGGACGAACAGGATCACCGCCGCCAGAAACAGGGCGAACAGGATGACGTAATAGCAGGCAACGCCCGCTGTCAGCGTCAGCACCGTGGTCAGATTGTAGAAGCCCGTCAGGCGGTTCGATCCGCTGTATCGCCTGGGTTCCCACAGGCCGTGATCGAGTATCAGCCAGGTCACCATCGCTGCCATGGCGGCGATCATCAGAATCACGAAACGGTAGAGCTCGTAGGCAGCGCTGAGTTTCCACAGCGAGGGAAAGATCAGGCCGTAGGCGCCAGTGGCGAAGGCCACCGCGATGACGCGGCGGAAGGCGGGCAGGATGGTCCAGGGGCGATTGGCCCGCACCATGCCGCCGAGCAGTTTGGCGTACCCCCGCCACTTGGCGGCGCTGACGAAGCGCACATCGACATGCTTCTCGTGCTCATCGGAAGGCGTGATCCTCTGGATTGGGACCAGTCGCTCGGAGAGCCGCCAACCCATCAGCTCGCGTGAATTGCGATTGCGAATCCCGCTCCGTTCACGGGCCTCTCGCCCCTGCTCCAGATGCTGCTGCTGACGCTCGCGCTCTTCACCATCGCTGCCGTGATGCATCTCGTTGACCAGATGCAGGATCGCTTCCCGCAGCCGCCGCCTGAGCGGCGAGATACCCAAGGCGGGCTGCGAGATGATCGCCACGCCAAGATTCTCGCTGGCTTCCGCCAGCGTCAGGCGGTCATCGCGGAAGAGCGGCAGGTCGGTAATGCAGACCACGTAGTGCCAGCCGTGGTCACGCTTGATCCGCTCTGCCTGATCGATGACGTTGTCCGTCGAATCCTCGGCCCCGATCAGTGCGTCGGTGACGCACTCCACCCGCCACCGATGACGATCATCGGTGTGGCGTTCGAGCAGTTCGGACAGTTCGTCGGCGATCAGGCCGGCGACCCGCTCCGGCAGCTCCGGTGCCGGGACCAGGCCCAGGCGCAATACATCCTCGCAACGCGCCTCCCGTGTCGTCGATTCCTGCGATCCATCCCCATGGTCCTGCGCCATGCGCGACAACTCCTCACTTTCTGGATTGGCGCCTCTCGAACGAGGGCGTCTCGAATGACTCCACTTCGAACCCGAACCGATCGGGCGTGGCCTTGCAACAGGGCCTGCGACGGGGCTAAGCGTAGCCGCTTCGGGAGGCTTCGGCCGCCCTGATCGTCTCGAGTTCGGCGATCATCGCGCGACCGGCGTTGGAGAGCGTGCGTTCGCGGTGAACCAGGTAGCCGAGGCGACGCACGATCGGCGGGTGATCCACCGGCAGCACCGCGATGTCGTCGTCGATCAGGCTTTCCGGCAGCACGCTCCAGCCCAGGCCGATGCTCGCCATCATCTTGAGCGTTTCGAGATAGTTGGTGGACAGCGCCACGTCGATGGACAGTGCCGCCTGGGTGAAGGAGTTGATCACGATATCCCGGGTAAAGGTGAGCGGTCCGGGCAGGACCGCGGGGTAATCGACGAGATCGGCGAGCGAGAGCGAGCCCCTCGCGGTCAGCGGGTGGTCGGGCGCGGCGAGGAATCGCAGCTGATCGATCCACACCGGCACCGACTCCACTTGCGGGTAGGGCTGGGGTGAGAGCGTTACCACGGCCAATTCGATCTCGCCGGCGATCACGCCATGATAGGCCTGCTCGGAGTCGAGGAAGCGCAGGTCCAGATCGACATCGGGATAGCGCTGGGTGAAGGCCTTGAGCACCGCCGGTAGCCGGTGAAGGCCGACATGGTGGCTGGTCGCCAGCGTCAGGCTGCCCTCGACACTGCCGCTCAGGTTGCTCAAGGTGCGGCGGCTGTCCTCGACCAGCTGCAGGATCTGACGAGCGCGTGGCAGTAGCAGACGGCCGGCTTCGGTCAGGCTGACCCGACGATTGATGCGATCGAACAGTTTGGCCCCGGTCTGATACTCCAGCGCGGCGATGCGTTTGCTGATCGCCGGCTGGGTAAGGTGCAACTGCTCGCCGGCCAGCGAGAACGACGCCGTGTCGGCGACCGCGATGAAGGCCTGCAGGCTCTGCGTGTCCATGGCGCGGGTTCCTGATGACGATTTCATGAATTCTGTTATGGAATGCAAAGCATAATCAAGATGAATTGATTTTATGCATGCTATGGCCGTATCTTGACGCTTCAATCAGTTGCAGCGCCGAAGCGAAGCGCTGCGATTCGCAGGCATCACGTCACTCAAGCTGCGACAGACAGCGTGACGGAGGAGATAACCCCAATGGCAAGCCAGACGCTCTACGACAAGTTGTGGGCCCAGCACCTGGTGACTCAGCGCGATGACGGTTCCGCGCTGATCTACATCGATCGTCACCTGCTGCACGAAGTCACCTCGCCCCAGGCATTCGAAGGGCTGCGGCTGGCCGGTCGCAAGCCGTGGCGCCGCGACGCCAATCTGGCGACTCCCGATCACAACGTGCCGACCACGCTCAAGGAGCGTAGCGCCGGCAATGCCGGGATACTCGACGATGTCTCGCGGATTCAGGTCGAAACCCTGGATGCCAACTGCGAGAGCTTCGACATCGAGGAGTTTCGCATCAACGATGAGCGCCAGGGCATCGTCCACGTGGTCGGGCCCGAGCAGGGCGCCACGCTGCCGGGCATGACCGTGGTCTGTGGCGACTCCCACACCGCGACCCACGGCGCCTTCGCCGCGCTCTCCCACGGTATCGGCACCTCCGAGGTGGAGCACGTACTGGCGACCCAGTGCCTGATTGCGCAGAAGATGAAGAACATGCAGGTGCGGGTCGAGGGCAAGCTGGGGCTCGGCGTCACCGCCAAGGATATCGTGCTGGCGATCATCGGCCGTATCGGTACCGCCGGTGGCACCGGCTACGCCATCGAGTTCGCCGGCAGCGCGATTCGCGAGCTCTCCATGGAAGGTCGCATGACGATCTGCAACATGGCGATCGAAGCCGGTGCCCGCGTTGGCCTGGTGGCGGTGGACGACCACACCATCGATTACCTGAAAGGTCGGCCCTATGCGCCCTCGGCCGAGCAGTGGCCGGCGGCCGTCGAGGCCTGGCGCGATCTGGTCTCGGACGATGGCGCGCATTTCGACAAGATCGTCGAGCTCGACGCTGCCGAGATCGAGCCGCAGGTGACCTGGGGAACCAGCCCGGAAATGGTCGTCAACGTCTCCGCCGAGGTGCCTGACCCGGCCGGCGCCGCCGACGAGACCGTCACCCAGGGCATGACCCGTGCGCTGGAGTACATGGGCCTCAGCGCCGGACAGAAGATCACCGATATCCGGCTCGACAAGGTGTTCATCGGCTCCTGCACCAACTCGCGGATCGAGGATCTGCGCGAGGCCGCCAAGGTGGCGAAAGGGCGCAAGGTCGCCGAGAACATCCAGTTGGCCATGGTGGTGCCGGGCTCCGGTCTGGTGAAGCGCCTGGCCGAGGCCGAGGGGCTCGACAAGATCTTCCTCGAGGCCGGCTTCGAGTGGCGCGAGCCGGGCTGCTCGATGTGTCTGGCAATGAATGCCGACAAGCTGGGCGCCGGCGAGCGCTGCGCCTCGACCTCCAACCGCAACTTCGAGGGGCGCCAGGGTTATGGCGGCCGGACCCATCTGGTCAGCCCGGCGATGGCGGCGGCCGCTGCCATCGAAGGCCATTTCGTCGATGTCCGCGAGTACGACTATGACCGGGGCAATGCACGGGAGATGAGCGCATGAAGAAGTTCGAACGCCTGCAGGGTCTGGTCGCGCCGCTCGATCGGGCCAACGTCGATACCGACCTGATCATTCCCAAGCAGTTCCTGAAGTCGATCAAGCGCACCGGCTTCGGTCCCAACCTGTTCGACGAGCTGCGTTACCTCGACGAAGGCTATCCCGGCCAGGATGCGTCGAGTCGGCCGCTCAATCCGGACTTCGTGCTCAACCAGTCGCGCTATCGCGATGCGCAGGTATTGCTGGCCCGGCGCAATTTCGGTTGCGGCAGTTCGCGAGAGCACGCGCCCTGGGCGCTGGACGATTTCGGTTTCCGTGTGGTGATCGCGCCGAGCTTCGCCGATATCTTCTATAACAACTCGTTCAAGAACGGCATCCTGTTGATCGCCCTGGACGAGGAGACGGTCGACAGGCTGTTCCTGGAGACCGAGGCGACCGAAGGCTACCGTCTGGATATCGATCTCGAAAGGCAGACGGTTACCACGCCGGATGGCGAGGCGATCCCGTTCGAGGTCGATGCCTTCCGCAAGCACTGCCTGATCGAGGGGCTCGACGATATCGGCCTGACCCTCGAGCAGTCCGGCGCGATCCACGATTTCGAGCGTGGTCACCGCGCCGCGCGTCCGTGGCTGTTTCGTGATGCCTGAGGCCCCCGGCAGCGCCGATCATGGCGCCGTCGTCGAGCGCCAGTTCGGCGCCCAGGCGGCGGCCTATCTGAGCAGCAGCGTGCATGCCCAGGGCCAGGAGTTCGCCCAGCTTCGCGAGCGGGTCGGCGAGATCGATGCACCCCGGGTGCTGGATCTGGGGTGTGGCGCCGGCCATGTCAGTTTCCAGCTGGCCGAGCTGGCGTCCGAGGTTGTCGCCTACGACCTGTCGCCGCGGATGCTCGCGGTGGTCGGCGAGGCGGCCGGCGAGCGTGGCTTCGGCAATATCCGCACGGTACAGGGGGTCGCCGAGTCGCTGCCGTTCGCCGCTGACAGTTTCGACGTGGTATGCAGCCGTTTCTCCGCCCATCACTGGCGCGACGTAGGGCTGGCGCTGCGGGAAGCGAGGCGGGTCCTGAAACCGGGTGGCCTGGCGGCGTTCATCGACGTCGCCGCCTCCGAGCAGCCGCTGTTCGACAGCTTCCTGCAGACGGTCGAGATGCTGCGCGATACCAGTCATGTGCGGGATTACGCGCCCAGCGAATGGGCGAAGATGGTGGGCGAGGCGGGGCTGGCGGTGACCGCCAGTTCGCGCCAGCGACTACGGCTGGATTTCGAGACATGGATCGCGCGCATGCGCACGCCTGACGTCATGCGCGATGCGATCCGCCACCTGCAGAGTCAGGTCGGCCAGGAAGTGCGAGACGCCTTCGAGATCGGTGAGGATGGCTCCTTCACGACCGACATGCTGGTGTTGTGGGCGACCAAGGAACACGTTTGAGGACAATGCATGAGCAAGAAGATTCTGGTTCTTCCCGGTGACGGCATCGGCCCGGAAATCACCGCCGAGGCGGTCAAGATTCTGAATGCCTGCCGCGAAGCCGGGCTGAATGCCGAGCTGGAAGAGGCGCTGGTCGGCGGTGCCGGCTACGACGCCGAAGGGCACCCGCTGCCCGATGCCACTTTGGCCAAAGCCAAGGCGGCGGACGCGATCCTGCTCGGCGCCGTCGGCGGCCCGAAATGGGACACGCTGGAAGATCTGAGCAAGCGTCCCGAGAAGGGGCTGCTGGGGCTGCGCAAGCATCTCAACCTGTTCGGCAACCTGCGTCCGGCGCTGCTCTATCCGCAGTTGGCCGAGGCGTCGACGCTGAAGCCGGAAGTGGTCTCCGGGCTCGATATCATGATCGTGCGCGAGCTCACCGGAGGGATCTACTTCGGCCAGCCGCGGGGCATCGAGGAGCGTGACGGCGAGCGGGTCGGGTTCAACACCTACGTCTACTCGGAGTCCGAGATCGAGCGGATCGGTCGGGTCGCCTTCGAGATGGCGCAGAAGCGTAGCAAGAAACTCTGCTCGGTGGACAAGGCCAACGTGCTCGAAGTCACCATCCTGTGGCGCGAGGTGATGAACCGGCTGGCACCCGAGTATCCGGACGTCGAGCTGTCGCACATGTACGTCGACAACGCCGCCATGCAGCTGGTGCGCGCGCCCAAGCAGTTCGACGTGGTGGTCACCGGCAACATGTTCGGCGATATCCTGTCGGATGCCGCGGCGATGCTGACCGGCTCCATCGGCATGCTGCCGTCGGCGTCGCTCAACGAGCATCAGCAGGGCATGTACGAGCCATGCCACGGCAGCGCACCGGACATCGCCGGCCAGGGCCTGGCCAACCCGCTGGCGACGATCCTGTCGGTGGCGATGATGCTGCGCTATTCGCTGGGGGAGCCGGCCCTGGCCGAGCGCATCGAGCGGGCGGTCGGCAGCGTTCTCGATCAGGGCCTGCGAACTGCCGATATCGCCTATCCGGGCACGCGTCAGGTTTCCACCAGCGAGATGGGGGATGCGGTACTGGCGGCTTTCGCCGACGCCTGAGCGCGGATAGCGGGCGCCAATGCGCTATAATGTGCGTTCAAGATCGACATGATACGACGACTCGAATGAGTCGTCGTGTCGCATTCATGATCATGAAAAGTGTCCGGTGGCCCGCGTGGCCACGCAGACGCCACTTTTCCAACAGCTTCGGGGTAACCAATCTATGTTGAAAGTCGGATTCGTCGGCTGGCGCGGTATGGTCGGTTCCGTGCTGATGCAGCGCATGCTGGATGACAACGATTTCGCCGGGCTCGAGCCCGTCTTCTTTTCCACCTCGCAGGCAGGTCAGGCCGGGCCCGATATCGGCATCGACGTGCCGGCGTTGAAGGATGCCAACGACATCGAGTCGCTCAAGGCGATGGACGTGATCGTCACGTGTCAGGGGGGCGACTACACCGGCGCGGTCTATCAGCCGCTGCGCCAGGCCGGCTGGAAAGGCTACTGGATCGATGCGGCCAGCACCCTGCGCATGGCGGAGGAGTCGTCCATCGTGCTCGATCCGGTCAATCGACACGTGATCGATGCCCAGCTCGCCAAGGGTGCTAGAACCTTCGTCGGCGGCAACTGTACCGTCAGCCTGATGCTGATGGGCCTCGGGGGGCTGTTCGAAGCCGGCATGGTCGAGTGGATGACTTCTATGACCTATCAGGCGGCCTCGGGTTCCGGCGCCAAGCACATGCGCGAGTTGCTGTCGCAGATGGGCGCACTGCAGTCGGCCGTGGCTCGTGATCTCGCCACGCCCTCCAGCGCCATCCTCGACATCGACCGCGATGTCACTGCCGCCATGCGCGGGGGCGAATTCCCGGTCGATAACTTCGGCGCGCCGCTGGCCGGCAGCCTGCTGCCGTGGATCGACAAGGCGATGGAGAACGGTCAGAGCAAGGAAGAGTGGAAGGGAGGCGTCGAAACCAACAAGATTCTCGCCACCGGCAACAATCCGATTCCCATCGATGGTCTCTGCGTGCGGATCGGCGCGATGCGCTCCCACAGTCAGGCGTTCACCATCAAGCTCAAGCAGGACGTGCCGATCGACGAGATCGAGGATCGCCTGGCCAAGCACAACGACTGGGTCAAGGTCGTTCCCAACGAGAAGGAGGCCACGCTGGCGCAACTGACGCCGGCGGCTGTCAGCGGCACGCTCACCGTTCCGGTGGGTCGACTGCGCAAGCTGGCCATGGGGGGCGAGTACCTGACCGCCTTCAGCGTCGGCGACCAGCTACTGTGGGGCGCAGCCGAACCACTCAAGCGCATGCTGAAGATTCTGCGCGAGCAAGCCTGAAGGCAGTCCGCGTTCGCGGTATCGCTGCGAGGTCGAGCCCCGTCAACGTTCGTTGGCGGGGCTTTTGTTATCCAATTGTTAACGGAAAGATAAAGTTTAGTGAGCCTGTGCCGATGAGTGATTCGAGATTCACTCCAATGCGTTGGCGAGGACACCATGCGGCAATGGCTCACAATGATGGCCGGCGGACTCTGTCTGGCACTGGCTTCGGCGGCCCATGCACTCGGCGTTGGCGATCCGCAGCAGGTGTCGCCGCTCAATCGTCCGCTGCATGTGGTACTGCCCCTGAGCGATGCGAAAGGGCTGGATGCATCGCGAATCTCGGTCGTCGTGGCCGACGCCGCGGCCTATCGCCAGGCGGGGCTGACCCGGACTGCCCTGGTCGACACCGTGTCGACCAGAGTCGTGCGTCAGGATGGCGGGTTGACGCTGGTGCTCGAGAGCCCGAATCGGGTGCGGGAACCTTACCTCGATCTGTTGCTGGTGGTGACCTGGCCGGAGGGGCAGTGGCAACGGGACGTGTCGTTACTGTTCGATCCCGTTGACTATGCCAGTTCGAAGCCGCTGCTGGACGGCGATGCCTCGGCGGAGTCACGGCCAGCGTCGACATCGCCCGCACCGGCACCACCTCCGGTGCGGGCAGTGACAGCTGCGCCCGGGGCCTGGCCTGCCCATCTGCCTGTGCAGCCGGGTGACTCGCTGTCGGGCCTGGCGGCCTCGCTACTGCCTCGCGCCGGGATCAGTCGCCAGGCGTTGATGGTGAGTCTCTTTCAGGCCAACCCCGCGGCATTCATCGATGGCGATATCGGCCGGCTGCGGGCCGGGGCCGATCTGCAGGTCCCTGCGGTCGACGCCGTGACCGGATTGTCCCGTGAAGATGCCGTGGCTCGGTTGCGGACGCTGGCGGGACAGGTCCGTGAGAGCCGCCCGGTCGTCGATGACCCGGGAGTGCGGCCCACGTCCGATCAAGCTGGCAGTGCACCGACCTCGCAGCTCGCCTCGCTGGAGCAGCGTCTGGCCGAGTTGACCGCCGAATCCGAACGGCAACGGACCACCATCGATGCCTTGAGCGCCGAGCGCGACGAACTGCTGGAGACCCTCGCGGCGGTGCCCGCGGTCGGCGTTCAGTCGGCAGCAACGGTGCGCGATGACGATCCCGCTCCCGAACGTTCCCTCGCGGGCCAGACTCCCGCCGGGGAGACCGGTGTCGCGAACGATCCGGCGGCGGCAGCGGTCGCGCCGGTGGCCGCGGGCAGGAGCGTCTCCGATGCCGGGGCAGCGACCTTGGCGGTGTCTGCCCCGAGCGTCGCTCGCGCGCCGACGCCGATGACGTCGGCGGGAGGGTCGCTGCTGGATCACCTGGACTGGGTCGGTGGCGGATTGGTGGTGGTGCTGCTGGCGCTGTGGGGCTTTCAGCGGCGGCGTCGAGCCAAGGGCGAGGCGCCTCCGGTCGCCGACGATCCCTCCCCAAAAGGGGCGACGGAAGCCGGTGCGAACAGCGCCGCGAGGACCTCCCCGCTTCGGCGCGCGGCGGGCGCCGACCTGGATCTCGACTCCGCCTCGATCAGCCAGGCGGACATCTACATGGCCTACGGTCGCTACGCCGAGGCGCGTGATTGGCTACGTCAGCGTCTCGCGGAGCGGGAGGACGCCCAGCTTCGGCTGGGCCTACTGAGAGCGCTGGGAGAGCTCCGGGATATGGACGCGCTGGAGATGGCGCTTTCTGGTTTTGGCGAGGATGCCACGCCACAACAGCGACGAGCAGGCCAGACCCTGGTCGACGAATACCGCGTCCGCCACGTCGAGGAGAGCTGGCAGGAGGCGACAGGCGACGGCATCACGAGTGATGGTGAAGCAGGGTGGCAGGCAAACGTGGACGACGTCGATGCGCTGTTCGAGTCCCAGGTCCCGCACGCTGCCCCCGAGATCCCGGCCTCGAGGGGAATCGACGGCATTGCGTCTTTCCAGGCGGCCTCGCCCCGAAGCGAAGACGCGCGTTTCGATCTCGATGCCACTCCCCGTCGGCCCCCGCAGGGGGACGCCGACGTCGAGGAAGCGGGGACGCGGCGCGACGCCTTGGCAGCGCTGTTCGAGGATGACCTGAGCGCGGCTGTCGAAGCTTCGGAAAGGTCACCGCTCGTTGCCCGCATCGAGTACGAAGCGCCGACGCTGGAACTGGCGACGGAACCGCCAGAAAAAACCACGCCGGCCTCCTCTGAGGCCAGACCTGTCGTAGACTTCTCGGCCCTCTCGCTGGAGCCCATGGAACGGTCGCTGGAGCCCACGGAGCATTCCCTGGAGATCGTGGCCGGGCCGGAGCGCGGAGGCAGGCTCGAGCCGACGGAGGCGGAGTCGTTCGACGACGGCGAATTCGGCTTCAGGATCAATGACGCCGCGAGTGCGGCACCAAGGCATGCCGATGGTGCTGGCGTCGTGTCGAGGATCTCCGAGGAGGCTATTAGCCGTCGACGCGAAGTTCCCGCCGATCGCGACGTCGAGGAGGTGGAATTCCGGTCGTCGCATCGGGATAATGGGCGCCCCTAACGACTTTCGGCTGCACAGGTTTCGATGGCGTTTTTCTCCCGGCAGGACGACAACCAGCCGCTGACGGGCCGTCTGGCCCTTGGCGTCGAGTACGACGGCACGCACTACTGCGGCTGGCAACGCTTGCGCCAGGCTCCATCGGTGCAGGGCGCGCTCGAGGCGGCGTTGAGCAAGATCGCCGCCGCGCCAGTGCGCGTGCTCTGCAGTGGGCGCACCGACAGTGGCGTCCACGCCACGCGCCAGATCGTTCACTTCGATGCGCCGGTCGCGCGCACCCAGAAGGCTTGGCTGTTCGGCGCCAACGCGCAATTGCCGCGGGATATCGCGGTGCGCTGGCTCACGCCGGTCGCCGACGACTTTCATGCCCGCTTCTCGGCGCTGGCCCGCCGCTATCGCTACCTCATTCTCAATCAGCCGACGCGCCCGGTCATGGAACGGAACAACGTGACATGGTGCCGGGAGCCGCTGGATGCCGAGCGCATGCATCGCGCCGCTCAAGCTTTGGTCGGCGAACATGACTTCTCCAGCTACCGGGCCGCCGGCTGCCAGTCGAAGGTGCCGGTGCGCCACCTCCATTTCATCGAGGTACGCCGCCTGGGGCCGCTGGTCATGATCGATGTGCAGGCCAACGCCTTCCTGCATCACATGATCCGCAACATCGCTGGCGTGCTGGTGGCGGTCGGGCGGGGAGACGAGGATGAGACCTATCCCGCCAGGCTGCTGGCGCTGAGGGATCGCAAGCTGGGTAACGTCACCGCGCCCGCCTGCGGGCTGCATTTCGTCGACGTGCGCTTCGACGAACGCTTCGCGTTGCCCGAGGAGCCGGTCGGGCCGAACCTGATGGCGTTTCTCGGTGACTGGACCGGCGAGCGGGACATGATCCCGGATACGCCGCTGATGCGCCGGCGTCGGGTATGGCCGAAGTGGATCGACGACCAGGGCCGGGTGGTCGACCAGCACCCCCAGGCCACGACAGAAGCCGGAGAGGAGGTCTCGCCATGAGCACGGAGATCGATCCGGTCAGAATCAAGATATGCGGTCTGACCCGGGCCGAGGACATTCGGGTCGCCATCGCTTGCGGTGCCGACGCCCTGGGTTTCGTGATGTGGGCGGGCAGCGCTCGCGCCATCGATGCCGATAGGCTCGCGATGCTGAGTGCCACGGTGTCACCCTTCGTGACCCGGGTGGGCCTGTTCGTCGATCCGGGCGTTGCCGATGTCGAGGCGTGTCTACCCTATCTCGACCTGCTACAGTTCCATGGCGACGAGCCTGCCGATTTCTGCGCTCGGTTCGACAAGCCCTGGATCAAGGCGATCCGAATGCGCGACGAGATCGATCTCGGGGCGGCGGCCGAGACCTACTCGGGAGCCGGTGCGCTGCTTCTCGATGCGTTTCGCCCGGGTGTCCCCGGCGGCACGGGAGAGACCTTCGACTGGCAGCGCATCCCCGACTCGTTGGCGAAACCCGTGATCCTCGCCGGTGGCCTGACCCCTGACAATGTCGCCGCCGCCATCATGCAGGTACGACCCTATGCGGTCGATGTCTCCGGCGGCGTCGAGTCGGGCAAGGGCATCAAGGATCCGCTGCGGATCCGGGCTTTCTGCGCGCAGGTGCAGGCAACGACTGCCGCACTGTCCGCGGGGGCGTCCGCTGCGCCGTTCACCACCAAATCATCCACCGCCAACTGATGAGGGTCCCTTCGTGAGCCGATTCCACGACCTGACGCAACTGCCGGACGCTCGCGGCCACTTCGGTCCATACGGCGGCCGTTTCGTATCCGAGACCCTGAGCTTCGCGCTGGAAGAGCTCGAGACCATCTATGCCGGTCTCAAGGACGATCCCGAGTTCCAAGCGGAGTTCGATCGCGACCTGACACACTATGTCGGTCGGCCATCTCCGCTCTATCACGCCGAACGCTGGTCGCGGGAGATCGGCGGGGCGCAGATCTGGCTCAAGCGCGAGGATCTGAACCACACCGGCGCGCACAAGGTGAACAACACCATCGGTCAGGCGCTGCTGGCCAAGAAGTCCGGCAAACCCCGGGTGATCGCGGAAACCGGCGCCGGGCAGCATGGCGTCGCTACCGCGACGGTCGCCGCGCGGCTGGGCCTGAAGTGCGAGATCTACATGGGCGCCGAGGATGTCGAGCGCCAGAAGCTCAACGTCTATCGCATGCATCTGCTGGGCGCCAAGGTGGTACCGGTGGAGTCCGGCTCGCGGACGCTCAAGGATGCGATGAACGAAGCGCTGCGCGACTGGGTCACCAACGTCGACGACACCTTCTACATCATCGGCACCGTGGCCGGTCCGCATCCTTATCCGATGCTGGTCCGCGACTTCAGCGCCATCGTCGGGCGCGAGGCGCGCCGCCAGTCGCTCGAGCAGATCGGGCGGCTGCCCGATGCGCTGGTGGCGTGCGTGGGCGGCGGTTCCAACGCCATGGGCCTGTTCTACCCGTTCGTCGAAGACGACGACGTCATCATGTACGGGGTCGAGGCCGGTGGTGAAGGCGTTGCCACCGGTCGTCACGCCGCGCCGCTGACGGCCAACGCGCCGCGGGGCGTACTCCACGGTAACCGGACCTACCTGATGTCCGACGAGGGCGGACAGGTCGCCGACACCCAGTCGATCTCCGCCGGCCTGGATTATCCCGGTGTCGGCCCCGAGCATGCGCTGTGGAAGGACGTCGGCCGGGTGCGCTACGTGGCGGCGGACGACGACGAGGTGCTGGCGGCGTTTCGCGAACTGACGCTCGTCGAGGGCATCATGCCCGCGCTGGAATCCGCTCACGCGCTGGCCCACGCCAAGAAGCTGGCGGGGGAGATGTCTCCGGACCAGCATATCGTCGTCAACCTCTCCGGGCGCGGTGACAAGGACATCCACACCGTCGCCAAGCTCGACGGCATCGAATTTTGACTGGGGTCGACATGAATCGAACCGCATCCAACCGTATCGACCGGCGCTTCGCGGCGCTCAAGGCCCAGGGCCGGACCGCGCTGATCCCCTACATCACTGCCGGTGATCCGGCACCGGCGCACACGGTCGATTTCATGCATGCCTGCGTGGAAGCGGGCGCCGACATCCTTGAGCTCGGGGTGCCGTTCTCCGATCCGATGGCGGACGGGCCGGTGATCCAGAAGGCGTGCGAGCGGGCGCTGGTGCACGGTACTCGGCTACGCCACGTGCTGGAAATGGTGGCCGAATTTCGCCAGCGGGACAGCGAAACGCCGGTGGTGCTGATGGGGTATCTCAACCCCATCGAGCGGATGGGATATGACGTCTTCACGCGCCAGGCGGAAGCGTCCGGGGTCGATGGGGTACTGGTGGTCGATATGCCGCCGGAGGAAGCCGGCGACAATGCCGCGCTGTTCGCGGCCCACGGCCTGCAGTCGATCTTCCTGCTCGCACCGACGACCTCCGAGGCGCGAGCCAGGGAGATCTGCAGCCACGGCGAGGGCTATCTCTATTACGTTTCGCTCAAGGGCGTGACCGGTGCGGCAACGCTCGACGCCGATGCCGTCGGCGAGCAGCTGAGCAAGCTCCGGCGCGTGACCGAGCTGCCGCTGTGCGTCGGCTTCGGCATCCGGGACGGCGAGACGGCGGCGGCGATCGGCCGGGTGGCCGACGGCGTCATCGTCGGCAGCGCCCTGGTCGGCCGTATCGCCGAGCGTGCCGACGACCCGGCCTCCATCCCCGCGGCGCTGAAGTCGATCCTCGGCGAGATGCGGGAAGCGCTCGACCGTGACGTGGCCGGCTGAGGCCGGGGCGACGATTTGGTATCATCCAGCGTTTCCGTTTCTCGTATGGCTGTTTTCAACACTTTCTGTTTTGGCAAATAGGGAAGCTTTCCTGACATGAGCTGGCTAGACAAGATCGTTCCGTCGATGAGCCGCACCCAGCGCAATGACCGCCGCGCTAGCGTGCCGGACGGCCTGTGGCGCAAGTGCCCGAACTGTGAATCGGTGCTCTACCTTCCCGAGCTGGAGAAGCACCAGAACGTCTGCCCCAAGTGCCAGCATCATCTGCGGCTGACCGCGCGCAAGCGGCTCAACTGGTTCCTCGACGCGGAAGGGCGCGAGGAGATCGCCGGTGATCTTCAACCGAGCGACCGGCTCAAGTTCCGCGACTCCAAGAAGTACAAGGATCGGCTGGCGTCGGCCCAGAAGTCGACCGACGAGAACGATGCGCTGATCGCCATGCGCGGGACGCTCGATGGCCTGCCGGTGGTGGCGGTGGCGTTCGAATTCTCGTTCATGGGCGGCTCCATGGGGGCGATCGTCGGCGAGAAGTTCGTGCGTGCGGCGACGCTGGCCCTCGAAGAGCGGATCCCGCTGGTCTGCTTTGCCGCCTCCGGTGGCGCGCGCATGCAGGAAGCCCTGTTCTCGCTGATGCAGATGGCCAAGACGTCGGCCGCGCTCGAGAAGCTCAAGCTGGCCGGCGTGCCCTATATTTCGGTGCTCACCGACCCCGTCTTCGGCGGTGTGTCGGCGTCGCTGGCGATGCTGGGTGACCTCAACGTGGCCGAACCCAATGCCCTGATCGGCTTCGCCGGCCCGCGCGTCATCGAGCAGACGGTACGCGAGACCCTGCCGGAAGGCTTCCAGCGCAGCGAGTTCCTGCTCGAGCACGGCACCGTCGACATGATCGTGTCGCGACCGGAGCTTCGCGAGCGACTGGGCAGCGTGCTGCGCAAGCTGACGCATCAGCCGGTCGTCGGCGTGGCGGTGGACGAGACGTCCGAAGCGGTCGAGGATTTCTCTCCCCTACCGGAAGAGCCGGACGCTCCCCGGGCCTCGCGTTAAGGAACCTGTCGAGCCATGAGTGCCACCCTCGACGACTGGCTGGCGCGTCTCGAGCGCCAGCATCCGGTCGCCATCGACATGGGACTGGAGCGGGTGGCCGTCGTGGCCGAGCGGCTCGGCCTGACGCAGGGCCCGATCGCGCACCGTGTGGTGACCGTTGCCGGTACCAATGGCAAGGGTTCCACGGTGGCGATGCTGGAGCGGCTGGCTCGAGCCCACGGTTTGACGACGGCCAGTTATACCTCGCCTCACCTCCTGCGCTACAACGAGCGGCTCTGCTTCGACGGTCGTGCGGCCGGGGACGAACTCCTGGTTGCCGGGTTCGAGCGCGTCGAGGCCGCACGCCTGGCCGGCGATCCCGTCAGCCTGACCTATTTTGAAGCGGGAACCCTGGCGGCGCTGGTGACGATCGCCGACGTCCGCCCCGAGCTGGCCATTCTGGAGGTGGGCCTGGGCGGTCGCCTGGACGCGGTCAACGTGGTCGACAGCGACGTCGCGATCATCACCACCATCGCCCAGGATCATGCGGATTTTCTCGGCACCGATCTCGAGGGCATCGGCTTCGAGAAAGCCGGCATCCTCAGGCAGGGGCGACCCGCGGTGCTGGGGAGTCGTGAACTGCCGGTGAGCGTGTCTCGGCGGATCCAGGCGCTGGCCGTCGCCGATCATTGGCTGGGCCGCGATTTCGATCACGCCGAAGCGGGCGATGGCGGCTGGTCCTGGCAGGGCCGGTCGGAGGCGGGTGATCGCTATCGTCTCGATAGCTTGCCCGACCCGGGGTTGCCGCTGGACAATGCCGCCGTCGCGCTCGAGGCCCTGAGCCTTTGCGGCGTGCCGCCACGAGAGGCCGAATCTCGCCTGGCGATGTCGAACGTGGCGCTGGCGGGCCGGCTGCAGTGGCTGGGTAACTGGTGCTTCGACGTGGCGCACAACCCGCATGCGGCGCGTTACGTAGGCTCGCGGCTGGCCCGGCGCCCGCGACCGGCACGCCGTATCGGACTGCTCGGCGTGCTCAGGGACAAGGACGCCGCGGCGCTGATCGAGGCGCTGGCACCGGTCATCGACGTGTGGCTGCCGGTGGACTTGCCGGGTGAACGCGGCCGCTCCGGTGAGGAGCTTGCCACGGTCGTTGCCTCGCAGGGCGGAGAGACGTTGGCGGCGGCATCGTCGCCGGCGGCGGCTGTCGCCTGGCTCACGCCTCGTCTTGCGCCCGATGAAGAAGTGTTAGTATGCGGTTCGTTTCTGACCGTGGCCGGCGCGCTCGAGGCGCTCCAGACCCGGCTGAATGACGACGCGTAGTGAATTCGATCACAGGATGATCGAGCGGCTGTCGAAGCATGTCTAAGGAGGTCCAGGTCCTATGAAGTATGGATGGCGTGAACGTATCAGCGGCGCGGTCATTCTCGTCGCGCTGGGGGCCATTTTTCTGCCGATGCTGTTCGACGATCCCGAACCGCGCCAGCAGGAACCAGGGCCGGTCATGGTGATAGAGCAGCCGATCGACGGAGGCGAGACACGTCAGCGTATCATCGAGTCGCCGCAGCCGCCGGCGTCGGTCGCTGCCCAGAATGGTGCCAGCGGTGGCGGTACCGCCGTCCCCGAGCCGGATACCCGCGATCAACTGGGGACAGGCAGTGACGACTCGTTCGGCCAGAACGGCGCTGGCGGTGGATCATCCACCACCGGCAGTGATGATCCGATTGCCGATATCGCCCAGTCCGAGCAGCCACAGTCGGCTTCCCGCCAGCCGGAACCAGAGCCGGAGCCGGAACCGACCAGGCCCGCTGCCAGCCAGCCCTCCTCGCCGCAGCAGGCGTCGACGCCCGAACGCACCTCCGCGAGCAGCGATGGCGGCTGGGTGGTTCAGGTCGGCAGCTTCGGGCAGTCCGACAACGCCACGCGACTGGCGGCCAAGCTCAAGGAGCAGGGCTTCGCGGCTTACTCCCAGCCCCGGGACAACAATCTGACCACGGTCTACGTGGGGCCGTTCTCGTCGTCGGACGCCGGTGAAAAAGCTCGCGCCGAGCTCAAGCAGGCCGCCAATATCCAGGGGCTGCTGATCCGCAAGCCGGGTAGCTGATGACATTGACCTGGCTCGACTATGCCTTCCTGCTGGTATTGACGATATCGATGCTGGCAGGTTTCATGCGTGGCCTGGTACGGGAGGCGCTGGGACTCGGCGCCTGGATCGTGGCGTTGCTGGCGGCGCGGGTATTCGCCAAACCGATCGCCGATCTGCTGGCACCGTACATCTCCCACCCCGACGCACGGCTGGTACTCGGTTTCGTGCTGATCATCTTCGTGGTGGTGATGATCTGCGGCTTCGTCATCCGGCTGCTCAACGCGGCGGTGGAGTGGGTCGGCATGGGCTTCTTCAATCGCCTGGCCGGAGCGGTCTTCGGTCTGGCCCGGGGAGCCGCGATCCTGGTGATCGTCACGGTCGTCATCGGGCTGACACCGCTGGCGCAGTTGCAGGCATGGCAGCAGGCGCAGTTGAGGCCGTCGTTCGAATCCCTGCGCGAGTGGGCACTGGTTCAGCTGCAGAGCTGGGACGTCGATACGACGGCTGCGGAGGATGCCATGCGGCAACTGCCGATGACATTACCGCAAAGCGACAATTCTTCATCCAGTCAGAACGGGCGGGGTGTGACGATTCCGATCCCCGGTCCGACCGAAAAACCAGCGCCCTGAAGGAAGCGATGAACGAATAGGCGAGCGGGATGAAGTGCCGGATATCCGTAGTACGGGGCCCCGACGCATGGGGCCCGGGCGATGATTCCGGGAATCGCGTCACGGCGCGATTCATCCACGCTGGCATTCGTGCACTGTCTCCCGAATGGGTGCGACCAAGCGAGGTAAGTCGGCATGTGCGGTATCGTAGGCCTCATGGCCAATGAAGCGGTCAATCAGTTGATCTATGACGCATTGACGGTTTTGCAGCACCGCGGACAGGACGCCGCCGGCATGATGACCTGGGATGAAGGTCGCTTTCTGCTGCGCAAGAACAACGGGCTGGTTCGCGATGTCTTTCATACGCGCCACATGAAGCGTCTGCAGGGCCACCTGGGGATCGGTCATGTGCGCTATCCGACCGCGGGTTCGGCGAGCGAGGCCGAGTCTCAGCCGTTCTACGTCAATTCGCCCTACGGCATCACCTTGGCCCACAACGGCAACCTGACCAACTCCGATCAGCTCAAGCAGGAGCTGTTCTCCTCCGACCTGCGTCATATCAATACCAGCTCCGATTCCGAGGTGCTGCTCAACGTGTTCGCCCATGAGTTGGGCAAGCAGGGGCTCTACCTGACGCCGGAAGACATCTTCGACGCGCTGCGTCGCGTCCATCGCCGCTGCAGTGGCGGTTACGCGGCAGTCGCGATCATCAACGGCTTCGGCCTGGTGGCCTTCCGCGACCCCCATGGCATCCGGCCGGTGGTCTACGGCACGCGCCAGACCGCCGAGGGCCAGGAGGTGATGATCGCCTCCGAGTCGGTGGCGCTCGATGTCGCCGGCTTCGAACTGGTGCGCGACCTGGCACCGGGCGAAGCGATCTTCGTCGACATGGACAAGAACATCCATACGCAACAGTGCGCCGACAAGCCGCGGCTGACACCCTGCATCTTCGAGCACGTCTACCTGGCGCGCCCCGACTCGATGCTCGACGGTGCCTACGTCTACGGCACCCGGATGCAGATGGGCCGCAAGCTGGGCGATCGTATCCAGCGCGAGTGGCCGGATCACGATATCGACGTGGTGATCCCGATTCCGGATACCTCCCGGACCACGGCGCTGGAACTGGCCCAGCACATCGGAGTGACCTTCCGTGAAGGTTTCATGAAGAACCGCTACATCGGGCGGACCTTCATCATGCCGGGCCAGACCCAGCGTAAGAAATCGGTTCGCCAGAAGCTCAACGCCATCGCCAGCGAGTTCGAGGGCAAGAACGTGCTGCTGGTGGACGACTCCATCGTGCGCGGCACGACCTGCAAGCAGATCATCCAGATGGCGCGGGACGCCGGCGCCAACAAGGTCTACTTCGCTTCCGCCGCACCGGCGGTGCGCTATCCCAACGTCTACGGCATCGACATGCCGGTGGCCACCGAGCTGGTCGCCCACGGTCGCACCGATGCCGAGGTCAGCGAACTGATCGGCGCCGACAAGCTGATCTACCAGGACCTGGAGGACCTCAAGGCCGCCTGTCGCGAGGTCAATCCGGCACTGGACGATTTCGATTGTTCCGTCTTCGACGGCAGTTACGTGACCGGCGATGTCGACGAGGCCTATTTCGCCGCGCTGGAGGCTTCGCGCAACGATGCCGCCAAGCAGCGCGAGAGCCTCAACGCCGTGGTCGACCTGCACAACGATATCGAAGACGATTGAACCTTCCGACCCGATGATCCGCTCATCGGGTCCTGCTTTCAGGAGCTGCAGGATGAGTTTTGACGACCATCTCACGCCGGGGTTGGAGACACTGGGGCTGGAGACGCTGGCGATCCGCGCGGGACACGAGCGTACCCACGAGCAGGAGCACGGCGAGCCGATCTTCCCGACCTCGAGCTTCGTCTACGGCAGCGCGGCGGAGGCGGCGCGCAAGTTCAAGGGCGAGGAGCCGGGCAACGTCTACTCTCGCTTCACCAATCCCACGGTGCGCACCTTCGAACGGCGGCTGGCGGCGCTCGAGGGTGGCGAGCGCTGCGTCGCCACCAGCTCCGGCATGGCCGCGATCCTCTCCACCGTGCTGGCGCTGCTGGAAGCGGGCGACGAGGTCATCGTCTCGCGCTCGGTGTTCGGCTCGACCATTGCTTTGTTCGACAAGTATCTCGCCAAATTCGGCGTGGTGCCGCGCTATGTCGAACTCAACGATCTGGCGCAGTGGGAAGCGGCGATCACGCCCCGGACCAAGCTGCTCTTCGCGGAGACGCCGTCGAATCCGCTCAACGAGCTGGTCGACATCGCGGCGTTGGCCGAGCTGGCCCACCGGCACGGCGCCTGGCTTGCGATCGACAACTGCTTCCTCACCCCGGCGCTGCAGCGGCCGCTGGATCTGGGCGCGGACCTGGTCATTCACTCGGCCACCAAGTATCTCGACGGTCAGGGCCGGGCGATCGGCGGGGCGGTCGTGGGGCGTGACCAGGAGCTCGAGCAACTCTACGGCGTCGTCCGTACCTGCGGCCCGTGCATGAGTCCGTTCAACGCCTGGATCTTCCTCAAGGGGCTGGAGACACTGAGCCTGCGGATGGAGGCCCATAGCCGCAACGCGCTGGCGTTCGCCGAGTGGCTGGAGTCGCAGCCCGCCATCGAGCGTGTCCACTACAGCGGACTCGAGAGTCACCCGCAGCATTCACTGGCCAGGCAGCAGCAGCGGGGATTCGGCGCCGTGATGGGGCTCGAGGTGAAGGGTGGCCAGGAGGCGGCATGGACTGTGATCGACAACACCCGGTTGATGTCGATCACCGGCAATCTGGGGGACGTCAAGACCACCATCACCCACCCCGGCACCACCACCCATGGCCGTCTCAGCGACGCCCAGCGCGCTTCCGCCGGCATCCGTGACGGCCTGATTCGCATCGCCGTCGGGCTGGAGACGCTCGACGATCTCAAGGCCGATCTCGAACGGGGCCTGAAATTGCTCTAGCCGGCGGACCTATCGCGTTACGATAGTGGACGCTAATCCGGGGGGCGTGGCGACAGCGTATTCCAAGGAGACGAGGCTGCGGCGGTTGCCCCGGAGCCTCGTCGGTTTTGACGGTCGGGTTTCGGTTGGCCACGGCTATCTATTGCGCCTTCATGGGACCATACTGGCGTTGTACGTC
Source organism: Salinicola sp. CR57 (assembly GCF_003206585.1). Classification (NCBI taxonomy): domain Bacteria; kingdom Pseudomonadati; phylum Pseudomonadota; class Gammaproteobacteria; order Oceanospirillales; family Halomonadaceae; genus Salinicola; species Salinicola sp. CR57. The sequence continues at coordinate 63,953 of NZ_PZJL01000011.1, read as the reverse complement.
GGCTTGGCTGGCTGAAAAATCATCACGCGCTCGCAGCCGCCGGGTTGACCAACTGGGTCGTATGCGGACGAGGAAAATGTGATGAGCAAAGGACGAGACAGCAAGAAAGACGCCAAGAAGAAGCCCCTCCTGACGGCCAAGGAGAAGAGGGCGGCAAAGGCCTCCAAGAAGTCCGACAGCAGCCTGTTCAGTCACTGAAAGCGAAGCAGCCATCGATGCTTCGATGGCTGTGACGACAGCTCTCCATCCCACCGTTACCGGCATGCCAGGCACTGATGGCCAGGCTGCCACGCGTTCGGGTATCAGCGTGCTCCTCCTCGCTCCTCTCCATCAACGTGAATGACTCCGATGCCTCCCTGAGAGGCCCTGCTGGACGTCGACTGGCGCCGAGGTGAGCGGGGAGTCCGGCTCACGTCTCCGCCTTATTGTTTCCCGCTCGTCACCAATCGTTTTACGGATCCCGCTCTAGCGTCCTGATCGTCAGGCAGTATGCTGAATCGGAACGAAGGGGAGATACGCCGTGTGGGGTAATACGCGATCGGGTTGGGGCTGGGTCAGCATCGCCATTCACTGGGCGAGCGCGCTGGCGATTTTCGGTCTGTTCGCCCTGGGCTGGTGGATGACCGGTCTGGGTTACTACGATCACTGGTATCACCTGGCGCCGTGGTGGCACAAGTCGATAGGCATCCTGATACTGCTGGTGAGTGTACTGAGGGTGATCTGGAGAGTGCTGCAGCCGACGCCGGTCGCCCATGGCACGCGGCTTGAACGACGTGCGGCGCACATCGGCCATGGCCTGATCTATGCGCTGATGTTCGTCGTGATGATCTCCGGTTACCTGATTTCCACGGCGGAAGGCGATGGCATCAGCGTGTTCGGCTGGTTCACCATGCCGGCGCTGGTGTCGGGTCTACCGAATCAGGCCGTGCTGGCGGGCGATGTGCACTGGTACGCGGCCTGGGCGCTGGTCGTTCTGGCCGTCGGCCACGGTCTGGCGGCATGCAAGCATCACTGGCTGGATCGCCAGGATACGCTGGTTCGGATGCTGACGCCCCGCGCGGCCAGGCAGCGCTGATCACGTTTTCCCGGCCAGGGCGACCGACATACGAGCCGGTCGCCCTGGCCGAATCGCTCGACAATACGAACGCAAACGTTTCGAGGAGCAAGACGATGTTGAAGAAGACCGCACTCGCCACGCTGATCGCCGCCGCGTCGGCCATGCCGCTGGCCCAGGCCCAGGCAGCCGACTACAAGATCGACACCGAGGGCCAGCACGCCTTCATCCAGTTCAAGATCAGCCACCTCGGCTACTCGTACATTCTGGGCAACTTCAAGTCGTTCGACGGCGGTTTCAGCTACGATCCCGAGTCACCGGACGACTCCAGCGTCAACGTCACCGTTGACGTCGACAGTCTGGAAACCAATCACGCCGAGCGTAACAAGCACATCCTGAGCGGTGACTTCCTCGACGCGGGCGAGTTCCCTCAGGCCACGTTCCAGTCCACCAGCTTCGACGTCGACGATGATGGCGAGGAAGCCGAAATGACCGGCGACCTCACCCTTCATGGCGTGACCAAGCCGGTCACCTTCGAGGTCGATCACATTGGCGGCGGTGACGATCCGTGGGGCGGCTATCGACAGGGCTTCGAGGCTTCTACGACACTGGACCTGGCCGATTTCGATATCGACATGAGCCAGTTCCCGGAGCCGATGCACAGCGTCGAGCTCTATATCGTGCTCGAGGGTATTCGTCAGTAAGCCGTTTCGGGCAGGGAGGGTGTCAGCCGACGACCTCCCCGTACGGGATCCCGGCCATGTGCCGGGATCTTGCGTCATGGGGTATCGGTACGGGAGGCGTCGTCCGGCCTGCCGCGGCAGGGGTCAGCGCTGGCCCAGGTAGTGCGCCACCTCGCGGCGGTCGCGACGGTGTTTCCAGCGCCGGACCCAGCGACCGCGGCACCAGAGCGGGCCGCGCCAGGCGATGTCACGAAGATCGCCCAGGTTGAGCGCCTTCCAGTGCTCGTTGTGGCCATGGTGCAGGGCCCGGGATTCTCCGCCGGCAGCCTCCTCCAGCGAGGCCAGCAGCAGCGCGTTGCGCTCGCGCGTGGTCAGCGGCGCGCTGCGACCGGCGGGCTTCTCCCTGGCGAGAAACAGGTTCGGATCTTGCCGGCTACGCAGTTTCGCGTCGACATCGATGGCGTCGTTCTCGTCCCGGGTCAGACCGAACATCTCCAGCGTGGGCGAGGGTTTCAGGTGATCGGTCACGACCAGTAGATCGGCGTCCACGCCGCTGCCATCGTCCAGGATCAACTGACCACGGTGGTAGCGGCTTGCCTTCGCGACCAGCTCCAGTTGCAACCCGCGACGATGCAGGCGCTGCGTCAGCCAGCGATTGGCGCGCTGGCAGGCGCCGGGGAGCAGTTTGCGGTCGTTGGCGATCAGCGTCACCGGCAGTCGCCGTCCATAGCGTTCGCCCAGTGCCAGCAGATTGGCGGCAAGCTCGACGCCATTCGGCCCGCCGCCGAGGAGGGCGACTCGTGGCAGTCTGGCCGCGGCGCCGGCGAGCTGGCTTTCCAGCCGTTGGCGCAACTGCCAGAGATCGTCGGCGGAAGCCGTGAAAACGCCCTGCGCGGTATAGAAACCGGGGATGGCGTGCTCATCCACGACCGGTGGCAGGTCGAGCGATAGCCAGTCGTAATCGAGCTCGCGCCCGTCGGTGAGCGTGATTCGGCGCTGGTGTCGATCGACCTGGACCACCTCGGCGCCAACATGTACACCGCCGTGAACGGCGATGCGGTCGGCAGGAAGACGAACGTCGTCGCGCTGCCATTCGCCGCCCAGCATGCCGCCGAGCCAGTCCGAGAATGCGAAGTCCTGCCGGGTGACCAGCGTCACTCGGGCACCGTGTCGTATGAGCCGCTCGGCATGAGCAGCGACGTGGAGATGGGCGTCGCCGTTGCCGACGAGTATCAGATGCCGGCCCTCGGGCGGAGGGTCGGTGGCGCGCGGCTGGGTATTTGGCATGCCTCGATCCGGGCGGAAAATCAGCGTTCAGTCTAGCATGGGCTGGTAGCGGGGCTTGAAGATCTCTTTGTCGCCTACAGTCTCCTTCTAGCCACGCTTCGATCTCATCTGACCTTTCCGATCAAGGAGAAAGCATCGTGACACGTCATCTACTGCCGCAACCCGGTCTGGGAACCTATCGCCTCAAGGAGCAGGCGGTGATCGATTCGGTGACCTCCGCACTCCAACTCGGCTATCGCCATCTCGACAGCGCCCAGATGTACGAGAACGAGGCGGCGGTGGGGAAGGCGATCCGCCAGAGCGGCGTCGCGCGCGACGAGCTGTTCGTGACCACCAAGATCTGGTGGGACAAGCTGGAGCCGGAGGCGCTGACCCGGGCCGTCGAGCAGAGTCTCGAGAACTTCGGTCTGGAGCAGCTCGATCTGATCCTGATCCACTGGCCTTCGCCCGGTGACGAGGTGCCGATGGCGGATTATATCGCCGCCCTGGACGCGGCCCGGGCTCGCGGCCAGACCAGGCACATCGGCGTTTCCAACTTCACCGTCGCCCAGATCGACCAGGCGCTCGGCTTGCCGGGGGGCGAGAACATCGTCACCAACCAGATCGAGGTGCACCCGTTCCTCGCCAACCGCAAGCTGGTCGAGCACTGTCAGGCCAAAGGGCTCGATGTCACGGCCTACATGCCGCTGGCGGTGGGCAAGGTGATGAAGGACCCGGTGCTCGAACGGATCGCCAACGCCCACGATGCCTCTCCGGCGCAGGTCGCCCTGGCCTGGATCGCGGCACGCGATATCATCGTGATTCCGTCCTCGACCAACCCGGCCAATCAGAAATCCAATCTCGAGGCGATGAAGCTTCGGCTCAGCGACGACGAGATCGCCCAGATCGACGATCTCGACCGGGGCGACCGGCAGGCCAATCCATCGTTCGCGCCGCAATGGGACGAGTGAAACCGGGCGGCGAGCGCGAGTGGCGTCCGGCCAATTGCCGTGAGACGAAGCTTTGCCGCCATCGAATCTTTATCGCGCTCGCGGGTCAAAGCGTTACCGTTTCAAGAGGACAAGCGATGCGTACACGGATGATGGCGAAGCGAGGGTGTTCCGGCCTGCGCCCTGGCCTGGGTCTGGGCGTGGGCGTTCTGGCAGCCATGCTGGCGTTACCGGTCTGGGCCCAGGATGGTACGACGACGCCGGATTCGGCGCCGAATGCCGCGGCAAGCGATGAAGCGCCGCAGGCGCCCGCCAATGCTTCCCAGGTCGACCACGAGTCGATCGAGAAGTCCGGCGGTGTCGGGCGGGAGAACGCCGGTTTCACCGATGGCGGCGCCCAGACTCCAGTCGACCAGCGCCCCAACGCCCTGAGCTTCGATCAACTGGATGTGGATGGTGATGGTGTGATCGACGAGGACGAGGCGGTCAGCGCCAAGCAGCAGGCCCTGTTCCAGCAGCTCAACGATCCGCAAGCCGGCGGCGTGACACGGCAGCGCTTCGAGCAGTCAATGGGCGCCGATACGTTACCCGAGTGACATCGTCACGTCGTGGCGTGATAGCTCCGCGCAAAGAAAAATCCCGGCCTGAGCCGGGATTTTTTTTCGAGCCGGATGGGCGATGCCGGGTTCAGTCGACCACGGCAGCGATCGCCTTGGCCACGTAGGGCAGGTTCTCGCTGGTGAAACCGGCGACGTTGGCGCGGCCGGAGCCCACCATGTAGATGCTGAACTCGTCGCGCAGCCGCTTGACCTGCTCGGTGGAGAGCCCGGTATAGGAGAACATGCCGCGTTGCTCGGCCACGTGGGCGAAGCGCTGGTCGAGGCCATAGGGCTTGAGCGAATCGACCAGGTCGCGACGCAGGGTATTGATGCGGTCGCACATCTCGGTCAGTTCGCTTTTCCAGAGCTGGGTCAACTCTTCGGACTCGAGAATGTCGACCACGATCGCGGCGCCATGGGAGGGCGGCGTCGAGTAGTTCTCGCGCGCGACGATCGCCATCTGGGAACGCACGTTCTCCATCTGCTCGGCGGTCTTGGCGATCACGATCAGGCAGCCGGTACGCTCGCGGTAGAGGCCGAAGTTCTTCGAGCAGGAGCTGGTGATCAGCATCTCCTCGAGATTCTCGGCCAGCAGGCGGACGCCGAAGGCATCGATCTCCAGGCCATCACCGAAACCCTGGTAGGCGAAGTCGACCAGCGGCAGCAGCCCGCGCTCCTGGACGACATCCAGGACCTGGCGCCACTGGGCCTGGTTGAGGTCGAAACCGGACGGGTTGTGGCAGCAGGCATGGAGCAGCACCACGTCACCCCGGGGGATCTGCTTGAGGGCAGCCAGCATGCCGTCGAAGTCGAGACGGTTGTTCTCGTCGACATAGGGGTAGCGCTGGATCGGGATCTCGGCGCCCTCGAAGATGCCGATGTGGTTGGGCCAGGTCGGATTGGATAGCCACACGCTCTTGCCCGGCAACTGGGTGCGGATGAAATCCGCCGCCAGGCGCAGGGCGCCGGTGCCGCCGGGTGACTGGGTGGCGCTGGCCCGGTTGGCGGCCAGGACCGGCGAATCCGGACCCAGCACCAGTGGCAGGACAGCCTTGCCGTAGCGCGGATCGCCATGGGAGCCGATGTAGCTCTTGGTCGTCTCGCTCTCCAGCAGGCGAGCCTCGGCCTGTTTCACGGCGCGCATGATCGGCGTGTTGCCGTTGGGATCCCGGTAGACGCCGACGCCGAGATCGACCTTCTGCGGATTGGCATCCTGATTGTACGCTTCGATCAGCCCGAGGATGGCATCTCCCGGGACGCGCTCGATCTTCTCAAACATTAGCGTGCACTACCTCGTCGGTTCTGGCGGCCATGATGAAATCGTTGCGATGCAGGCCGCGGATCTTGTGGGTCCACCAGGTCACGGTGACCTGGCCCCATTCGGTGGTGATCGCCGGGTGATGGCCTTGCGACTCGGCGAGTTCGCCCACGCGGTTGGTGAAATCCAGGGCCTGCGCGAAATTGCGGAACGTGAAGGTTCGCTGCAACTGCATGATGCCACCGCGTTCCACGATCTGCCACTTGGGCAGGGCTGGAAGCAGGTGGTCGATCTGCTCCGGCGTCAGCGGCGCTGCGTCCCGGTGACAGGCGCTGCAGTGCTGTTCGGCGAGGGTCGGCATGGCTCGCTCTCCCGGCATGAATGACGAGCGCCATGCGGCTTTGGCATGGCGCGGAACGCCGCCGCCGGACGTCAGGCGAATCCGACGACCTCGTGCGGCACGTAAGGCGCTTCCAGTTTCTCGATCTCCTCCGCCGTCAGGGTGATATCCAGCGCACCCAGGGCCTGATCCAGATGATGCGGCTTGCTGGCGCCGACGATGGGGGCGGTGATCCCGGGTTTCTGCAGCAGCCAGGCCAGCGCGATCTGGGCGGGCGAGACGTTGCGCGATCCGGCGACTCCTTGCAGCGCCTCGATGACCGGGGCGTCACGCTCGAGCCCCAGCTTCCAGTTACGCATCTGCTCGTCGCTCCTGGCGCGGGTGGTGCTGCCTTCGCTGCCCACCGGTTTGCTGCCGGCGAGAATGCCGCGGGCCAGCGGGCTCCAGGGAATCACGCCCACACCCTGATCCAGGCACTGGGGGATCATCTCGCGCTCCTCCTCGCGGTAGATCAGATTGACCATCGGCTGCATGGTGGCGAACCGGGTCCAGCCGTTGCGTTCGGCGACGTGCTGGGCCTTGGCGAATTGCCAGGCGTGCATGCTGGAGGCGCCGATATAGCGCGCCTTGCCTGCCTTGACCACTTCGTGGAGCGCTTCCATGGTCTCCTCGATGGGCGTGTCGTAATCCCAGCGGTGGGTCTGGTAGAGATCGACGTAGTCCATCCCCAGGCGTTCGAGCGAGGCGTCGATGGCGTGGTGAATGTGCTTGCGCGACAAGCCGCACTCATTGGGCGACTTGTTGCCGGTGGGGTTGTAGACCTTGGTCGCCACGACCACCTCCTCGCGCCGGGCGAAATCGTTGAGCGCCTTGCCGACGACGCGCTCCGACTCGCCGTCGGAGTACATGTCGGCGGTATCGAAGAAGTTGATGCCGGCAGCCAGTGCCTGCTGGATGAAAGGGCGGCTCTCGGCATCGTCCAGTACCCAGTCGCGCCACTGCGGCGTGCCGTAGGTCATGGTACCGAGACAGAGGGGGGAGACCTTGAGGCCGGTGCGGCCGAGACGACGGTATTCCATGCGAGAACTCCCGGTGAAGCGTGGGTGAAGGGGGACTTCTCACCATAGCAGTCAATGGCGACTTCGTTACGCGGATCGCCATGACCCGACAGGCCATCCTTGGCATAATGCTGCGCTTTCTCTCGTTGTTCCCCGTCTGGAGTCGACATGACCGCCTGGAACAAGCTGCTGGTCGCGACGACGCGGCTGCTGGATCTACACGACAGCGCCCACGAACCGGGCTCGCCCTTCGTCCAGGTCTCCCAGGAGCAGCGTCGCGGCCTTCGCGATGGCTACTGGCTCGACCTGGGCTGCCTGCTGCTGGACTACCTGCTCGAGGTGGACTTCGCCACCAACAGCGCCTTCGTCACCCAGCGTCGCTGCCTGGCCCACCTGCGGGGGGATTATCCCGAGCTGCCTGCGGATGACCTGAGCTTCGTCATCAACCTGCTGGCGACCCCCAGCGAGATCCACTATCGGGAGTGGCAGCCGGATGCCGCCGACAGCGGTACCGATGAAGGCGAAACCTCACCGGGAACGCGCAGCGGCCGCAGCACCAAGCGCACGGCGTTGATCGAGAAGCAGGGCCAGACCGGCCAGGTGCGATTGACCCCCAGCGGTCGCCAGGCAGTCACCCTGGCCAGCCAGGTCGAGGACCTGCTCTATTCGGAGTATGACGCCGCCAAGGTCATCGCTGCGCTCTCGCGAGGGGACTACGCCCGCGTGCCCGACATCACCCAGCAGATCCTGATGGCGATCCGCGCGCTGACCCAGGAGCTGCGGCGGGTTCGCGAGAACCCGACTCACGAGGGCAAGCTGGCCGCGCTGCTGGACAACGAGCGTCACTACCACAATGCGTTGAGCACCATCCAGAGCACGCTGCTCAGCGCGCGTTCGCAGCTCTCGACGCCGACCCTGACCGCCCATTTCGAGGCCTGGGCCGAGCGCCAGGAGGAGGAGTGGGACCTGCGCATGCTCTCCGCCACCATCGGCCGTGTGTTGAACGCCATCGAGAACCTCTCCCGGCGACTCTCCGAGCTGCTGTCGGATATCGCCGAGGGGCGGATCCAGTCGATGGGCGTGATCGACTTCGCCGGGCTGGCGCACCAGTTGCTGCTCTCTCCGCCCCCCGAACGTCTGCAGGATGCGGTGGTCGCGCGGATGATGCCGCTCGGCACGCAGGTGGCGATGCCACGGGTGGAGACGCTGCTGCCGCTGGTGGAAACCCGTCGCGCCGAGCGCAGCGGGGCGGCGCTGGTCTTCGACGAGGCCAGTGACAGGCCCAGTGCCGATCCGCTGCTGGCGCGCTATCTCAAGGCGCGTGGCCCGGCCCTGCGCCGGCGTCTGCGCCAGTCGCCGCTGTCGCTGCCGGACGCCCTCAGCGAGGGCTGGCACCACTTCGAGATGGAGTCGGACTCGGTTCACGCCAAAACCCTGGACTGCCTGCCGCAGCTGCTCAACACCTTCGTCGATACCCAACTGCTCGACGACCAGCTGAGCGTCGGTATCGACGACACCCCATTCGCGATCGCGCTGCCCGACGGCCGCCGCATCGAGGGCGCGGTGACGCCCTCGCTGCGCCTGCGACCGGCGCCAACGAAAGAACAGGAAGTTTGACTGATGAACATGATGGAAATGGGTGAAGTCGTTGCCTATCTGTTGCGCTACCGAACCGCGGAACGAGTCCCCAGCGGCGGTCGCAAGCGCCGCGCCGCGCGCGAGGGCCAGCTCTCCGAGCGTGACGTCTGTGCGCTGATCGACGATGCCCAGGAGAACGAGCGCGAGGCGCTGCGGGACTTTCTTGCCGGCCAGGGGCTGCGGCTCAAGGCGTTCGAGTCCGGCGACTATCCGGGCATCGCGCCGGGATCGCGTTTCTTCGCGCTGCTACCGGATCCTGAACTCGAGCAGCCGCCGCTCTACACCCGTGAAGCGGTGTTCGAGGCGCTCAAGCTGCGCCAGGAGAGCCGGGCCGAGCTGGCATTGTGGTACCTGCAGCTGTGGCTGTTGCTGCACACCCTGATCTACACCCGGCTGAACCGCGCGCTCTCCGACGTCAGCCGCTATCAGGAGGCCACGTTCGTCACCCGCGAGCTGGTCGAACTGGTGCGCGATCAACTGGAGACGCTGCGCGGCCTGGGCGATCGGGCACCGGAGAACAGCCGGGTGCTGCTCGACGAGCGCGGCGAGGACATCCCTCGCCGGGTCAAGGCGTTCATCGATCTGCTGGTGCGTGCCGGCCATCTCGAGGCGGTCCGCGAAGCCGCCGACGAGGATGTCTGGCAGCAGACCCTGCTGGGCGCGCTGGAGGCCGAGCAGATCGGGGTCAACCACCTGACCCACCTGATCGAACTGACCTCCACCGAGCCCTCGGACCGGCCCTTCGAGGGTGCCGGGCAGGAACTCGCCGACGAGGCGCCGGCGCAGGATGCGGACGAGGGCTCCCGAGATGCCGACGTCGACGGCGGCGAAGAGTCCGAGACACGCGCCGCCGACATGTTCGACCAGCCGACGGAAGACGCGAATGGCTCGACGACCGAGAACGCCGAGGAGAATCGCCGGTGAGTGTCATCAACCGTATCGAGATCGCCAACCTGCTCAACAAGCACGGTGACATCGCTTCGCCCTGGGAAGCCAAGATGCGCCACCTGCTGCTGGACCTGCGCGGACAGTCGAGCGCGATCAGCATGGAGAACGGCTTCGGCAAGACCACCATGGCCGAGGCCCTGATCGGCATGCTCTCCCGCGATCGCCAGCTCCTGACCCGGACCCGGCGCAAGTGTTCGCCGTCGAAGGTCAACGGCGAGGGCCGCAGCTGGACGCACCTGCGCGTCGAGTTTCGCGCCCAGGACAGCGCCAGCCAGCAGGACGACATGCTGGCCGTGGCCGGCGAGGAAGTCGCCGGCGAGACCTTCGTGTTCGGCATGTACGGCTACAGCGACGGCAGCGGGCTGGTGTTCTACCACTATCCGGGCAGGCTGGCCGACGTGCCGGTGCATCACATCACCCGCGATGGCAAGCTGGCGCTCTACGCCAATGCCGACTTCCAGAGCACGATGCGCGCGCAGGGAGTGACCCGAGCCCACAACCGCGAGGAGTGGTTGGAAGCGGTGGGAGCGCATATCTCGCGCCGTGAACTGGCGCAGATGGCGGCGTTCCAGAAGGAGGGCGGTGCCGACAAGAGCCAGATCTTCAACGCGATCAAGCCGCGGGCCGGCGAGAAGGCCGATCAGGCGTTCTTCTACGAAGTGCTGGCGCCACAAATTCTCTCCGGGGCGACTCGCGGCGAGACCGACGAGGAAGAGGAGCTGATCGAGGATGTAATCCTCAACTCCGGCACCCGGATCACCGAACTTCGCCATCGGCTGGCGGAAGCCGAGAGCGATCAGCAGCGCGCCAGCGACAAGGTCGAGCGGCTGGCCACCTTGAACGAAGAGGGCGAGGGTCTGCTCGAGGCGCGTCGCCAGTTGACCGAGCTCGATGCCTCGCTGCTCGAGGCCGAGCGACTGCTGGGCGGGCAGGCGCTGGCGCCGCTGCCGGGCCTGCCGGGAGGCAGCGGCAGCGTCGAACAGGCAGCGCCCGCCAAGGAGGCGGCCGACAACGCGGCTGGCTTTGCCTGGGTGGCCGGCGATACCGAACGGCCGCGGGTCTCCACCTGGCTGCTGGCCAAGCTGTCGCGTCAGGCCGAGCGCAACGTGCGGCTGGCGCTCTCCGAGCGCGGCGCGCGAGTCGACACGCATCGTCGTCTGATCCACCTGCCGCAGGCGGCCTGGACCACGGCCCGCGACATCGGCCATGTCTCGTTCGACCAGGCGCGGGCCTGGCTGGCGGACAGCCACGCCTTCAATGACGACGCCTCGCGCTATCGTGCTCTCGGCCTGCTCGACGACGCCGCCGAGGCGTTCGAGTCGATGGATGGCAACCGTTTCCGCGAAGAGGTGATCGCCGACCGCGAATATCGCCGTTCGCTGCGCCTCGATGCCGAGCAGCTCGACGAGGAGATGGAGCGGCTGGAGCAGGAGCGCGAGCAGTTGGAATCGCGTCAGCGCGACTTCATCGACAATCAGAGCGTCTACACCCAGGCGCTGGCCGAGGGGCTCTTCACCGAGGCCGAACTGGAAACGCCGGAAGCCACCCGCGAGAGCGCGCAGGCGAGGCTGGCCGAGGCCCGCAAGGCGCATGCCGACCACCTGGGGCGAATCGGCGAGTTGAAGCAGCCGGCGCAGTGGTACGAAGCGTTCCTTGCCGAGCACCCCGATACCTCACCCGACGAACTGCTGGCGACCAAGGAAGCGCAGCAGGAGCAGCTGGAAGCGCAGCTTGACGATTGGGACGCGCAGGCAAACTCACTGGATAACCAGCGCGAGACGGTTCGCGAAGTGCTGCAGGCGCGACGCGAGCAGCGCCAGCGCCTGGAAGGGGAGCTGGCGCCGCTGGCCTCCGGCCGGCAGGCCTGGCAGACCTTCGCCGAACGCTGGCCCGAGCATTCGGCGGTGGGGTTCTGGAGCGAGCGCAAGAATGCGCTGGCAGCACACGAGCAGGCGCTGGCCGAGAGCCGGCGGGCCCAGAGCGATGCCCAGGCGCGTCTCGAACGGCTGGCGCCGCTCAGGGACGCCGCCGAGCGTTATCGTCACTGGCATGGCGAGGCCTCGCCGGTGCATCTGCGGGACACCCTCTATCGCCAGTCACGGGAAGCGCAGGATGGGCTGTATCGACTCGACCAGCAGGTCCAGCAGCTCGGGGTCCTGCGGCAGGCGCTGCACGACTTCCGGGAACTCAGTGAACAGGCGCCGTCGGCCTGGCTCAAGGATGCCAAGGCGCGCTATCCCCGCCTGCTGCGAGAGCAGGAGACGCTGGCTGCCGCCATCGACGCGCGCGAGCAGTATCTCGAAAGCTTGAGCGGCGACCCCCTGGCCCGGCTCGCTTCCGAGGCCGAAGCCTGGGCGTGTCTCGATGCCCGGGAGATCGCCTTTCGCCCCCTCCACGAGGTGCTGGCCGCTATCGAGGCGGAAGATGGCCAGCGCCGTGACTGGCTGGCCCAGGCTGCCGGCCAGCTGTTCGCCCCGGTGGTCGAAGGCGAGGACAACGCCCGCGAAGCGTCGCAGTGTCTGGTCGATGCCGGCTGCGGCGTTCCGGTGCTCGAGGCCGGTCGCCTGCAGGCAACGCTGGCACGTGGCGAGTTGCCGCTGGGGGCGGTGCAAGGTGTGGAAACGCTGGCGGTCAAGGCCGCGCTCGATCCCGCTTATCTGACCGCGCTGCGGGAGGAGACCCAGCAGCGTCTCGCGGTCGACCGTGAACGCCGGCTGGCGTTGGAAGCCGAGGTCCAGCGGCTCGACCCCCACGGCGAGCGTTTTCATCTGGCGCTTCAGGCCGACGAAGCGGTCAGCCAGGATGTCGAAGTGCAACTGGCGGCGCTGGAGGAGCAGCGCGAGCGGGCGGAGAGCGAACGGCAGGCGCTCGAGCCGCGCTTGAGCGAGGCGGCGATGAAATCGATCGACGATTTCCAGCGCTTTCTCGAGGAGGGCGGCGAGCCCGCGCTGGAAGCGGCCGTCGAGGAGAGCGAGACCGCCGCGGCTCGTATCGAGACGCTGAGCCCGCAGCGCGAGCAGGCCGCCAGGGAGCTGGAGACCCACGGTGAGCTCTGGCTGTCGGCAGAGCGATTCGCCGCGGCCGGCGGTGTCGAGCGGCTGGAGGAGATCGATGCCAGCCTGGCGGCGCTGACCGAAACCCTGACCGAGCACGAGGAACGGTTCGCCGAAATCGCGCTGCAGAGTGAAGAGTTGAACGCCCGTCGCGACGAGTGTCGCGAGCAGTTGCGTCATCTGTTCGCCGACGGAGAGCGTGAACGTCTGCGTCGCCTGGCAGCGTTCGTCGCCGAGGAGGGACCCGGCTTCATGCGCGATGCCGAGGCGCGGGAAACGGCGCTGGCGGCCGCCCTGGCCCAGGCCAGCCGACGAGCCGACTTCGATTTCGCGCGGATCCGGGCATTCCTGGATGTCCGCGACGACCAGGGGGGCAATCGCACCCTGGAACGCGATATCGGCCGCCTCAAGCAGTCGCTCAAGGAGGCTCGGGAGCGGCGCAAGGCCAATGGCCGCGAGCAGGGCGTGGTGGAAACCCGCGTGGCCCGTCACCAGCAGGCGCTGATGGTGGTGGATCAACTGGCGGTGGCGTGGCTGGAGGTCTTGCGTCAACTGCCCGAGGGCTGGCTGGAACGTGCCGCTGCGGACGCCACGGCCCGCTGGCCGGCGGTGGGTGTCGATGCGCCACGGCTCGACGCTGCCATGGACGAGTGGTGCCAGTGGCTGGCATCGGCACTGGATGATCCCGGCGAGGAGACGGATGCCGCCGCGCTCGACCTCGAGGCCTTGGAGACCTGTCAGCAGACCCTGCTGGAAGGGTTGGGCGGGCTCAACCTCGGCGAGCGTGCCCGCAATCGGGAGCGTCAGGCCCGCGATGTGACGGCCCGGGAGAAGGCGCTGGCCTTGTCGCTGGAGTCGGCCAGTGCCAGCCGGCTGTTCAACGAAACCGAGCGCGCGCGACTGGATACGCTGGAGGGCGTCAGCCACGCGGCGCTGGAGTCGCTGCGCGGCCTGCACCGTCAGTTGGGAGGGCAACTGGATGAGCATCGCCAGCGTGTGGCCCGGTTGCACGCCTCCCGGGAGCAGATCGAGGACACCCTGGTCGAGCGCCTGAGTTCGATCATCATCGACGCGGCCGGCAATCTGGAGATTCTCAAGCGTGTCGCGAAACGCTCCAGCGGTGGCGGCGCCTACTTCGAGGTCAAGGCCGACCTGATCGCCGACGAGTCGGTGCGGGAGCTGATCCAGCAGTTGCTGGCGGACATCGACGCCCATCTCGCGGTCCAGCGGCGGCGCCTAGAGCAAGCCGGCGATGGCGCGCAGGCCAAGGGCGGCCGCGACGACGAACTGACCCGCCAGATTCGCCGGCGCATCTACCGCGGGCTGTTCTGCGACGTCACCATCCGCCTCAAGCACGATGCGATCCGTCCCCACGGCCGGCTGTTCTCGCTCAACGAGGACATGTCGGAAGGCCAGCGCGAGGCGGTCTCGCTGATGTGGCTGGTGAAGCTCTCCGAATTCGCCATCGAGCGCGAGCTGCGCGAACTGCCCGGCAGCCACAAGCGGCGGGCCCGTGCCAGCCGCGAGAGTGTCATCCTGCTCGATGGCCTGTTCTCCAAGCTCTCCCACCGCCGCCTGATCCAGGATTCGCTGGAGTCGTTGCGCAACACCCGCGGGCGTTTCCAGATGATCGGCCTGATCCACAACCCCAACTACGAGAACGATCCGAGCATCTTCCCCACCTATCTGGTCGGCAGCGTGATCGGCGGCCAGCAGGGGCAGGGCGGTCACGTCATCGTGCGTGAGGGACAGGCAGTGGCTCCCGAGGAGACCGGTCGGGGCAGCGGCGAAGCCAGCCTGTTCGGTATCCACGTGACCCCGGCTCCGGTGGAGTGATCGGCAAGGCCCGGAAAATGGCCCAGTCTCATGACACTCGCGGCGATGAAGTAAGGTAAAGAAAAAGGGCTTGCCGCTGTGGCAGGCCCTTTTTCTCTCACGTGAGTTGCAGCCTTCAACACTCTTCGTCGCTCGTGGTCCAGATCAGCGCGGCGAGTCGTAACGTCCGCCGCGACCGTTGGAGTAGACCACCTGCCAGAGCTGGAGATCCCGCGCCCGGAAGGCGCCGGCGCAGGAGCCGAGATAGTAGAGGAACATCCGCTTGACCCGCTCCCCGTAGTTGTCGGCGATCTCGTGCCAGTGGGCGAGCAGATTCTCCTGCCACGCCATCAGCGTGGTGTCGTAGTCGGCACCGAAGTTCTGCCAGTCCTCCATCACCAACTTGCCTTCGCTGGCGTCGGCGACTTGCTGGACCGAAGGCAGGATGCCGTTGGGGAAGATGTACTTGTTGATCCAGGGGTCGACGCTGACATCGTTGGTGTTGGAGCCGATCGTGTGCAACACGAACAGGCCACCGGGCTTCAACAGCCGTTTGACGGTATCGAAGTAGGTGGCGTAATTGCGCTGACCGACGTGTTCGAACATGCCGATCGACACGATACGGTCGAATTCGCCGCTGAGCTCGCGATAATCCTCGAGCAATATCTCTACCGGCAGCCCGGCGCAGCGCTCACGGCCCAGCTTTGCCTGCTCCTCGGAGATTGTGATACCGGTGACTTCGACGCCGTACTGGCGGGCGGCGTGCTCGGCGAAGCTGGCCCAGCCGCAGCCGATGTCGAGCACCCGCATGCCGGGCTCGAGATCGAGCTTGCGGCAGGCGAGATCGAGCTTGGCGACTTGGGCCTCGTGCAGCGTTCGGGCTTCCTTCCAGTAGCCGCAGGAGTAGCAGAGCGTCTCGTCCAGCATGCGAGTGAAAAGATCGTTGCCGAAGTCGTAGTGCTCCTTGCCGACGATATAGGCCCTTGCCTTGCTCTGCAGGTTCATCAGGCTCGACTGCAGTTTGTAGACGATGCGCTCGGCGGTGGTATGCGCGATGCTGCCGAGGCCGTGGCGCAGCAGGCGATGAATCATCTCGTCGATACGATCGCACTCCCACCAGCCATCCATGTAGGCCTCGCCGAAGCCGATGGAACCCTGGCGGATGACTCTCGAGAAGAGATCGGGGTGGTGGACGCGGATATCCCAGGGTTGATTGCCGTTGAGGGTGACGCCGGAGCCCTCGAGCATTCTTGCGAGGGTCTGGCGGGCGCGGGTATCGGGCAACGCGACGGGGGCGATAGGCGTATTACTGGTCATATTGTTTCCTAGCAAGGGGCGCAATGCGTCCCCCGGCCGCCTGAAAACATCGTTTCGTTCGAACGACGAAAAATAACCATGTGACTTGCGGATTCGACCGCGCTGACGCGTTTTTTCGGTCATTTTCCACTCGCTTGAAACGGTCCGAAGGATCAAGCTATGGCGGCGGAGGCGTGGTGCGCCACGGTCCCTGTTCCCTACTGGCCATGCGGTACCCGAAGCCGCCGTGTTCGCCGACGTTTCAGACACAGCCCAGCCTGGTGGTATTAGCCGTATTTACATTGCGTGCTAACGTCTTTGCCGTCAATAAGCCTAGCGCTATTGTCACGATAGTCCAGACCGGATTGCGCTTTTTACAGAGGATCCGTTGCATCGATACACTGGATCGGCCCCGGTCGAATCCACCCACCGGCGGGGTCGGGATGCGAACGGCACAGTATCGCGCAACGGAAAAATCGATCAGAGGAGCGAAATCATGCACGTCATCGTCGATCTATGCGTCGTGCCGCTGGGGGTCGGGGTCTCGGTGTCGACCCATGTGGCGGAGTGTCAGCGAATCATCGAGGCGTCCGGTCTCCATCACCGGATGCACGCCTATGGCACCAACATCGAGGGGCCATGGGACGAGGTGATGACAGTGGTCAAGGCGTGCCACGAAGGGGTTCATGCGATGGGAGCGCCGCGTATCACCACGACGTTGAAGATGGGGACGCGGACGGATCGCGAGCAACGCATGGACGACAAGGTCGAAAGTGTCGAGGCGCTGCGCCGCTAGCGCTACCTGACAATTACGCCGTCTGAAGAACGCCTACGCTCACCCTTGTCGCGTCAGAACCGGCCCACCGAACCACGTTCGGAACGGCCCGGTCTCTCCCTTGCTGGCGGTTTTTTAGAATGGAGCCTTGACCGCGTCGACGGATGGTCAAGGCCAGGAGGGTAGTCGCCGGCCGTGACGGCCGGCGAGAGGGGATCAGCCGCAGCGGATGGTCCAGGTCACCTTATAGCCATCGCCTTCCTGGGTAGCGGCCTGGAGTTCGGTATCCTCGTCTACCGTCGCACCCTCGAGTTGCTGATCGGTGCTGGCGGCCTTGCTCGACTCCTCGCCGGGCCCCATCGTCTGCTGTTTCACGATCACGAACTTGTCGTAGTCCTGCGCCTCGCACTGTTCTAGGGCGCGCTCCTTGGCGTTGCTCATCGCCTCGTCCTGATCGTCGCCCAGCCCGGTCACGACATAGCGAGTCGCCTCTTTCTCGATCGAGCTGCTGTCGCTGGCGCAACCCGCGAGAGTGCCCAGCGCCAGCAGGCCGACCAAGGCCATCCAGGTCGGTGTCGTTGCCATCGTCTTCTTGCTCATGTCACTACTCCTTGTGTCACGGTGTTCCATCGGCTCGCCATGATGCACTGCAATGCCGGATGATCATTTCAGTTTAGAATCTGGGCCGCCATTCGCAAGTCCGTGAATGACGTAAGTCTTTCTATGGCCGGGAAAATGTCGCCTTTATGCGACGCGTTGCCGATCAGGCCGAGGCAGTCGGCGTCGCTTCCGGCGCTCTCAGCCACGTATCGCCGGCGGACAGCAGGTGCGCGGTCAGGGCATCGAGCAGCTCGCCGCCGTGACGCCAGAAGTGCCAGTAGAGCGGCACATCCAACGGGCGTTGCGGGTCGAGATCGACCAGGTCGCCGCTAGATAGCCCGTCGCTGCCCTGGCACTCGGGAATCATGGCATAGCCGATACCGGCGAGAGCCATGTGCAGCACGCCTTCCGACGATGGGCAGAGGTGGTGCGGAAACGGATCCTTGAACCCGTGCAGGTCGAGATAGCGCTGATGCAGACGATCTTCCGGTCCGTAGAGAATCGCTGGCGCCCGCTCCAGCGCCTGCTGGGAGATGCCTTCCGCGAAATGACGCTCGGCGAATCCGGGGCTGGCCATGACGCGATAGCGCATGGCGCCGAGGGCGCGGGACCGTGCACCCTGGACCGGCCGCGCGGTTGCACAGATGCAGCCGGCCACCTCGCCATCGCGCATGCGGCGCAGCGCCACCTCCTGATCGTCCACCACCAGGTCCAGCAGCACTCCGCGACGATGGCAGAAATCGCCGAGGGTCGGTGCCCACCAGGTTGCGAGACTGTCGGCGTTGATCGCTAGCCTGAGCCGTTGCGTTCCCTCGCCCAGCGCCGGAATTCGATCGAGCAGGTCATGCTCCAGCAGTCGCACCTGTTGGGCGTGATTGAGGAGTCGCTGGCCCAGCGGGGTCGGCAGCAGGCGCGGCGTGCGAACGACCACCGGCTGGCCCAGACGCGCTTCCAGCAGCTTGATGCGTTGGGAAACTGCCGATTGGGTCAGGTTGAGCTGTTGGGCGCCACGATCGAAGCCACCTTGATCGACGATGGCAGAGAGCGCTTCGAGGAGTTTGTAATCCAGCATCAAGTTTTCTAATGCCTCATTAGCTGATTCATTTTTATTAATAGCCGATGTCGCCGCATGATGCGAATCCCCGTGCTTTCACGCCGTCATACGAGACACCGCCATGATCACGTCCATCATCCAGGGGTTGCTGATCGGCTTCACGCTGATCGTGGCCATCGGGGCGCAGAATGCGTTCGTTCTGAGGCAGGGGCTACGTCGCGAACACGGCTGGCTGGTGGCCGGGATCTGCGCCTGTTGCGACTTGGCGCTGGTAGCCGCCGGGGTGGCGGGCCTCGCACCGCTGATCACCTCGAGCGCTACCGCGCTGCAATTGGCTCGGTGGGGTGGCGTCGGCTGGCTCGTGTGGCAGGCGTCGATAGCGTGCCGTCGTGCAATGCGCCCCCGGCACCTGGAGGTGGCAGCGACCGCGAACGGCCTCCCCGCGATGGCAGCAAGGCCGGTGATCCTGGCCACCCTGGCGGTCACGCTGCTCAATCCCCATGTCTATCTGGACACGGTGGTGATGCTAGGCATCATCGGTGGCCAGCAGCCGAGTCCGGCCGGGTTCGTGGCCGGCGCCTCGCTGGCGTCGCTGGTCTGGTTCTTCGGCCTGGTCGGAATGGCCCACTGGCTGTCGCCCAGACTTCAGGACCCGCGATGGTGGCAGGGCATCGATATCGCCGTCGGTGCGATCATGCTGCTGGTCGCCTGGCAGCTCGCGACCCGTACGCTGTGAACAGGGGCTAGCCAATCTGAATTTCGCCCCTGGCGTAGCGCACGCCCCTTGCCTGCCGCGTCGCCAGGAAGTAGCCGACGGAGAGCGGGCCCACACGGCCCAGCAGCATGGTCAGCCCCAGCAGGAACTGTCCCGGCAGCGAGAGATCGCTGGTGATGCCCCGGGAGAGTCCCACGGTGCCGAAGGCAGATACGGTCTCGAACGCCAGGTCGAGAAACGACTGCTCGCCGTCGGTGATGGTGAGCCCGAACAGCGTCAGCACTACCAGCAGCACCCCGGCCAGCGCCACCGTGATTGCCTTGATCACCGTCTCCTGGGGGATCGAACGGCCGAAGGCCGTCGGGTGTTCGGTATTGCGGTAGAACGCGCGGGCCGTCAGCAGCAGTACCACGAAGGTGGTGATCTTGATGCCGCTGGCGGTGGAACTGGAGCCGGCGCCGATGAACATCAGCACCATCACCAGCAGTGTCGAGGCGTCGGTCAACGCACCGGTCTCCAAGGTGTTGAAGCCGGCCGTACGCGGGGTGACGGCCTGGAACCAGGCTGCCTGCAGCTTGGCGAAGCCATCTTCCAGACCGCCCAGGGTGCCCGGGTTGGACCACTCCAGGCCGAGCAGGATCGCGGTGGCGATCACGTTGAGCCAGAACGTGGCCAGCAGGACGACCTTGGTCTGCATCGCCAGGCGCGACCAGCGACGATGACGATAGAGATCGCTGACGACCACGAAACCCAAGCCGCCGACGATGAACATCAACGTCACCGTGGCATTGACGAGCGGGTTGCCGACCTCCTGGATCAGGCTGTCGGAAAAGGTCGAGAAGCCGGCGTTGTTGAACGCCGAGACGGCGTGGAAGAGGCTGTGCCACAGGCCCATCGCCAGCCCCTGTTCCGGCACCCAGTGGCAGGCCAGCAGCAGCGTGCCGATGGTCTCGGTGATGAAGGCGAAGGCGATCACCAGCTTGACCAGGTCGCGGATGTCGCTGAAGGCGATCTCCCCCAGCGCCTCGCGGACCAGGTTCTGCTGGCTCAGCGGTAGTCGCGTGCCCAGCAGCAGCACCGTCAGCGCGGCGAAGGTCATGAAGCCCAGGCCGCCGACCTGGATCAGGACCAGGACCACCAGTTGGCCGATGAATGTCAGGTCCTTGCCCACGTCGATCACGCTGAGACCGGTGACGGTGACCGCGGAAGTCGCCGTGAACAGGGCCTCGTGCCAGGCCAGGGGATGCGTCGCACTGCCGGGAAGCCACAGCAGCAAGGCGCCGGCGGCGCAAAGCAGGGCGAACCCGAGCAGCAGTATTTCCGGCGGCGAGAGCCTGATCACACCGCCGTGCGGGGCGCGGCGGAAGGGCTGCTTGAGTCGTTGCCAACGTCTCACGTGCGAGCTCCAGCATCCCCATTGGGGCAATTGGCGAGCGCCTCGAGACCGTCTCGGTCGGCGGATGAAGACGACCCGCTCATATCTGCTTGCCGATTTCGCGCAGCGCTTGCAGGTCGCCCATCAGGATCAGGCTGTCGCCGGAGCGGAGTGGCGTGTCGTCATCCGGATTGCGAATCACCTCTTCGCCCCGCTTGATCGCGACCAGGAACAGCGCCTCGGGGTCGATCGACAGGTTGGCGACGCTGGCGCAGTTCTCTACCAAGCGGTCGGTGGTCTCGATCTCGACGATGAACTGGCGCTCGCCCAGCCGGATGAAGTCGACCATGGCGTGATAGTTGAGGCTCTCCGCGACCCGCACGCCGACGTCGTATTCCGGGTAGACGACCCGATCGGCGCCCAGCCGCTTGAGCAACTTGTAGTGGGCATCGGAGTGCGCCTTGGCCCAGATCTCCTTGGCGCCCAGCTCCTTGACGTGGAGCGTGCAGGTGACGCTGGCCTCGACATTGTCGTCGACATCGATCACCACGACATCGTAGGCGTCCAGGGAGAGCTCGCCGAGCGCCTTCTCGTCGGTGAGGTCGGCGATCACCGCATGATCGAGTATGTCCGACAGCGCGTCGACCCGCGTCTCGTCGGCGTCGACCCCTAGCACCTGGTTCTGATGACGTTTCAGTTCGCGTGCAACGGTGCTGCCGAAGTAGCCCAACCCCAGAATGGCGAAGTGCCGGGACATCGGAATCTCCTTGTCGATCGATGCCGGTAATGCCGACCGGCGAGTGGGCGGGATCATCGCTGTGGGCCAAGCTTTGCACAAGCCCCGGCATCCTAACAATCACGACCCGGTCGCGCATGTCATGCGCCGACGCTACAATCCTCCGCCGCATCGTCCGCCATCGGGCGACGCCTTGCGCCGCACCCGGCTTCGATACGGGCTGGCCCATTCAGGCCGTCCACTGGAACGAAAGAGGAAGCATGACCGCAATCGCACGACCCAAGAACCTGTGGCTGGGACGCTGGGGCTTCGTCCTGGCGGCGACTGGCTCGTCCGTGGGCCTGGGCAATATCTGGAAATTCCCGTACATGACCGGCGAATACGGTGGCGGCGCCTTCGTCATGGTCTACCTGGTCTGTATCGCGGCCATCGGCGTGCCGGTGATGATGACCGAGATCGCGCTGGGACGCAGAGGCCGGGGCAGCCCGGTGGATGCGATCCGGCGGGTGGTGCGGGAGTCCGGGCGCAGCGGCCTGTGGTCGGGACTTGGCTGGATGGCGATGCTGTGCGGTTTCATGATCCTGTCGTTCTACGTCGTGGTTGCCGGCTGGGCCGTCTCCTATCTGTGGAAGTCGCTCAGCGGCGGCCTGACGGCCGACAGCGTCGAGGGCATGGCGGCCATCTTCGGTGCCAACAACGCCAACCCGTGGAATCTCGGCTTCTGGAGTACGCTCGTCACCGTGGCGACGATGGCGATCGTCGGGCTGGGTGTCCAGGCGGGCATCGAGCGCAGTGTGCGCTGGATGATGCCTGGGCTGGTGGTCATGCTGGTGGTGATGATCGTGTACGCGGTCTTCTCCGGCAGCTTCGGTGCCGGCGTGCAGTTCCTGTTCGCCTTCGACCCCGGCAAGCTCACCGGGCAGGCCATTCTGGCGGCAATGGGGCACGCCTTCTTCACCCTGTCGCTGGCCTCCGGCGCGATTCTCACCTACGGCGCCTACCTGCCGGCGGATCAATCCATCGGCCGCACCACGCTGGTGGTCGCTCTCTGCGACACGCTGGTGGCACTGATGGCTGGGTTGGCGATCTTTCCCGTGATCTTCGCCAACGGCATGGACCCGGCTTCCGGTCCTGGTCTCATCTTCATGAGCCTGCCGCTGGCATTCCAGCAGATGCCGCTGGGCGGGGTGATCGAGACGATCTTCTTTTTGATGCTGACCGTGGCCGCGCTGACCTCCGCCATCTCGATGATCGAAGCCACGGTCGCGTGGCTGAACGAAAGTCATGGTCTGTCGCGGGTCAGGGCGGCCTGGGGCGTCGGCATCCTGCTGTGGATCGTGAGCACGCTGGCGATGCTGTCATTCAATGTCGGGG
The DNA here is from genome assembly GCF_003206585.1 of Salinicola sp. CR57. NCBI lineage: Bacteria > Pseudomonadati > Pseudomonadota > Gammaproteobacteria > Oceanospirillales > Halomonadaceae > Salinicola > Salinicola sp. CR57. The sequence goes on along the minus strand of NZ_PZJL01000011.1, from coordinate 41,366 downwards.
CGGACTGGAAGCTGGCGGGGCGCCACTTCTTCGACTGGCTGGATTTCCTGACCTCGCGATTCCTGATGCCGCTGGGCGGCCTGGGGACGGCGCTGCTGGCCGGCTTCGTGCTACGTCGAGAGAGCCTCGAGGAGGAGTTGGGGCTGCCATCGGCCCTCTACGCCCTGTGGCGGTTCACCGTCCGCTACGTCTGTCCGGTGGCGATCGTGATGGTGTTCCTGGATGCTCTGGGGGTGCTGAACTCAGGTTTCGACTGGCGTTGGCTGGCAATGGTGCTGGTGCTGGCGGTGCTGGCGGAGGTAGCCCTCGCTCGCCTGACACGTCGGGCGTGAGCCTGGTGTCACGCCATGGGCGAGCCTTGCGGCCCGCCCGACATCGTCAGTCGTCGATTTCCCAGGTCACGCTGACGCCGGCGTCGATACTGATCTCGCCGCTGCGATATTCGGCCGAGCTGGCGCTGTCGGCCTCGGCGGCGCGCATCATCATCTGCGGTTGATAGCGGGGCGCCGTGGTCTCCTCGATATTGACGACGTCGCCCAGGTCGACATTCAGGGTGTCGGCCATCATCTCGGCCTTCTGGCGCGCGCGCTCCAGCGCCTGCTTGAGGGCACGGTCGTCGGCCGCGTTGCTGTCCTGCAGGCCGTAGCTGACACCGTCGAGGGAGTCGACGCCAGCGGTGGTCAGGGCATCGAGCACCCGTGGCAGCCGGTCGAGGTCGTTCAGCGTCAACGACACCGACCGCTCGATCCGGGTGCGCACCTTCGACGGCGAGTCGCCGTCGCCCCGGCTGCCGGTCTGGACGATATCCGGGCGCACGCTGAGGGAGCCGGCACGGATCTGCTGGCTGTCGATGCCGGCACTCTCCAGGGTACGGATCAACTCGCCGGTGCGGCTCTCCAGCCGGTCACGCGCGGTCTTGATGGCGTCACTGTCGCCCGAGGACTCTTCTCCCTGAACCTGGGCCGGCGTCAGCTCCCACAACCGCGCATTCAGCGTTGCCTGATCCGGCGCGACATCGATCGTGGCATTGGCCTGGACATGGAGCTGGTGTGGCGTCTTGTCGGCGAGCGCCGGCGTGGCCAATGCCACGGTCGCCATCATCCCGGCGAGCCCCAGGCCCAGGTGACGGGCCAGGCGACTGCGGCGGGATGAGGTGTGAGTGTGGGCCGAACGATTGAACAGAGCGTCTCGAGACATGGAACTTCCTCTATCGAAAAACGGATGTCGTGCAAGATGTGGGCGCTGCATAGACGCCTCCGGCGTCATTCGGTTCCCATGCTATGCTCGCCGACACCTTCAGCCCAACTCGCAGAACCGATGATGCGCTCTCTTTCCCCATTGCGGCACGCCGCGATGTCGTGCTTCCGGTGGTGGCCGGCGCTCGCTGTCATCGGCGCGCTGTTGTTGCCGCTGCATGCGCCGGCGGCGAGCGATGCCATCAGCGTCGTGGACGACAGCGGACGTACCGTCGCGCTGGCCCGACCCGCCCAGCGGATCGTGGCGCTGGCGCCGCATCTGGTGGAGATGAGTTACGCCGTGGGTGCCGGCGGCCAACTGATCGGCGTCATCGAGGGCAGCGACTATCCATCGGCGGCGAGAGAGATCGACCGGGTCGGCAGCTACCGTGGCATTCCCCTCGAAGCGATCGTCGCCAAGCAGCCGGATCTGGTGCTGTCCTGGGGCAGTGGCACCCCGGCATCGCTGGTCGAGCAACTGGACCGGCTGGGCATCCCCGTCTACCGCAGCGAACCGCGGCGCCTCGAACAGATCGCCGGCGATCTGCGCGATATCGGCCGACTGACGGGGCACGACGCTGCCGGAGAACAGGCCGCCTCGCGGTTCGAGGACGGGCTGAGACGCAGTTCACAGACGTTGTCGCCGGCACCGCGGGTCTTCTACCAGTTGGGGCAGTCGCCATTGACCACGCTGGCCGGCGGGCAGATCGTGACTCAGGTCATTCGTCACTGCGGTGGCGTACCGCTGTTCGAAGAGGCCTCGGTGCTGGTGCCGCAGATTGGCTGGGAATCGCTGCTCGAAGCGCAGCCGGAGATCATCCTGGCAGCCGGTGCCGACGACCGCTGGAAAGCGTTCTGGACCGGCCATGACGAGCTGCCGGCGGTGCGTAACGGCGCGTTGTACACCCTGGACCCGGATACGATCAGCCGCCCCGGGCCGCGCATGATCCAGGCGGTGCGAGAGGTGTGCAGGGCATTGGGCGGAGATCGCTTTTCTCAGTAGTCGATGCCGCGGCGCGCCTGCACTCCCGCATCGAAGGCGTGCTTGGTGTCGTGCATGTCGGTGACCGTGTCCGCCATTTCGACCAGCTCGCGATGGGCGTTGCGCCCGGTGACGATGACGCTCTGCTCCGGTGGGCGATTGGCGATGGCGCGCTTGACCGTGTCGATGTCGAGATAGCCGAACTTGAGCATGTAGGTGATCTCGTCGAGTACCACCAGATAGACCTCGGGGTCGGCGAGCAGCCGCTCGGCTTCGCGCCAGACCTCGAGGCAGGCGGCGGTATCGCTGGCGCGGTTCTGGGTATCCCAGGTGAAACCCGTCGCCATGACGTGGACCTCGAGATGGGAGTCCTCGATCAGCCGCTCGCGTTCGCCGCACTCCCAAAGTCCCTTGATGAACTGGATCACGCCGATACGGTAACCGTAGCCCAGCGCCCGGGTCACCGTGCCCCACGCCGCCGTGGTCTTGCCCTTGCCGTTGCCGGTGAAGACCAGCAGCAGGCCGCGCTGCTCGGTAGCGGCGGCGACCTTCTCGTCGACATGGGATTTGAGCTTCTGCATGGCTTGCTGATGACGCTGCTGGCGATCGCTCATGGGCGACTCCGGTTGCTGATGGTCGGGAGGGCGGCGGCGTGGCGAACTCAGGGCCTGGGCAGCGGATAGCCCAGGGCACTGGCGATCTGCTCGACATGGTCGTTCACCCAAGTCGAGGAAATGGGGCCCCAGTCACGGATCACGTAGCGGCCGATCTGGTGGCGTTCGCCGCGGGACTGCTCGAACTCGCAGCGGATATCGAGTTCCGCGAGCGCCGCCAGGGTGTCCTGGGCCGTGCGGCGCGGCATGCCACTGAGCTCGACGATGGCCGGAACGCTGGCGGCGAGGCCGGCATCGATCAGGTGGGCGACGTAGAGGCGGCGATAGAAACTGGTTCGGGTCTTGCTCAACGGCATGCTTGGACTCGTCGTTCGGGGAGTTGTGCCAGATGCTACGCCAACGCTTCCCGTTCGACGACCACCGAACTTGCGGTGGTGACGGCTATCAAGCGGCCATGGCATCCAGCATCAGCTCGCGGTAGTCGAGCAGCCAGGTGACGAACTGGTCGATTCCTTCCTCGAGGGAGACTCGAGGGGTGTAGTCGATGACCGATCGCAACTTGTGAGTATCCGCCCAGGTTCGCTCGACATCACCCGGCTGCATCTGCTTGAAATGTCTCGTGGCATCAACTCCCAGACGCTTTTCCAGCGTGTCGACGAAGTCGAGCAGGGCGACCGGCTTGCCGCGGCCCAGGTTGTAGATTTCGTGGGGCGCGGGCCGGTCAGCATCGGGGTGTGGTGCATGAGGCAGCAGCCGCACGATGCATTCGACCACGTCGTCGATATAGGTAAAGTCCCTTGCCATGCGACCGTGATTGAAGATCTCGATAGGCTCTCCCCGCAACAGGCTCGACGCGAACAGGCAAGGTGCCATGTCCGGGCGTCCCCACGGGCCATAGACCGTGAAGAATCGCATCCCGGTGGCGGGCAGCCGGTGAAGGTCGGCGTAGCTGTAGGCCATCATCTCGTTGGCGCGCTTGGTGGCGGCGTAGATCGACGCGGGCTGGTCCACCGGGTCGGTTTCCCGGAAGGGCAGCGTCTTCTGGCGCCCGTAGACCGAGCTGGAGGAGGCGTAGAGAAGATGTTCGATGTCGTGTCGCTTGCACACGTCGAGCAGGTTGAGAAATCCCGTCAGATTGCTGCGACCGTACTCGTGGGGATGCTCCACGGAGTGGCGTACCCCGGCCTGCGCCGCGAGATTGACGACATGGGTGAAGCGTTCGCGTGCGAAAAGCGTCTCCAGCGATTCGAGGTCCGCGATATCCATGCGATGGAAGGGAATGCCCGTCAATCGTTCCCTGCGCGCCTGCTTGAGCGACACGGCGTAGTAGTCGTTGAGATTGTCCAGCGCGACGACGCTGTGGCCCTCGCGAGCGAGGCGGTCGGCAAGGTGAAAGCCGATGAATCCGGCCGCGCCGGTGACGAGAATTTTCATGCTGGTTCCTGTATTGAAAGAATCTTCACCGCTCGGGCCGGTGAGCCGCGACCGAATTCTACCAGTCGCAAGCGGGTCGTCGGGGACTAAATGACAGCGCAGTGACAGGCACGATGTCCAGCTTTCCGCCACGATAGTCGAATACGTGGGCGGCGCCATCCTGGGCGATCAGCGGGCCCAGGTCGCGATCTCGACCCACGATCCAGCCGGTTGGAGACTGTTGCCCGAACCGGCAGAGGTCTGCGGGATTGCCGGAAAGCGTGACCAGTGGCCTTTCCAGGCGTCCGGCAAACTGGAAGGTGGCCTGATAGTTGTCGCCATTGAAGGCGACGGGAACACCGCTGGCTTCGAGCCTGGCCAACAGCCTGCTCGGCGCGCCGATGTCGTAGTGGCTCCAGAGCGGGGCCAGCACCAGCTGAGCCGTTATCAGCGTGGCGACAGCCGTGCCCAGCGCGAGGCCGCGGGTAGCCTGGGCGCTGCTTCGCCAGCGTTGCCGCCATACGATGGCGGCGAACGCGAGCAGCACCAGTGCGCCGAAAGGCGAAATCATCGAGCCGACGACCTCGGCGCGGCCGAACCCCGCCAGGCCGAGCGCCGCCACGCCCAGCAGCATCATCGCCGTTGCCGCCGACCGTAGGCGGAATGGCTTGTCCGGGGCGACCTGACCCAGGCGGTCCATGACCAGCAGCGCCAGTGCAGGCAGCAGCGGCATCAGATAGTGGATCTGCTTGCCGCTGATCAACGAGAAGACCAGTAACGGTGCGATCAGCCAGATCCAGGCCAGTCGCTGATGGCGCTGCCGTGGGAGGCGTGGCCACCCGGCGGGCCACAGCGACCACGGGAAGGTCAGCAATGGCAGCCACGGCAGGTACCACCACGCCGGGCGCGCATGGGCCATGGCGTGCTGCAGGCGGTCGACACTCTGACCCCAGAGCAGGTCCTTGGCGTAAGCGGCACCGCCCAGCCAGGCGGCGGATAGCGCCCAGGCCAATAGCATCGAGATCCCGAGCACCAAGGCGAAGGCCAGGCGCCGCCGGCCGGGCCCGCCCAACGGAGAGGCGCGCCAGAGCGGAATCGACAGCAGAATCGGCGCCAGCGTCACGAAGGCCGCCGGCCCCTTGGCCAGCAGCGCCAAGCCTAGCCACAGTCCACTGATGATGGCCTTGCGTGAGGTGAACTGACCCGCTATCAATGGCGAGATGGCGCCCAGCAGGCAGGCACTCAGCAGTACGTCGAACATCAATGCGCCAGCGTAGAGATTCCACATCAGCATGGCGCCAAGCACCATCGGCGCCAGGCGCGCCTGACTACCGGCGTACCCCAGTCGGCGTGCGATTCGATAGAGATGGATCATCGCGATCAGCGAGGCCAGCGGCGAGATCGACTTGGGCCACCAGTCATTGACGCCGAACAGCGTCCAGCCTGACTGGATCAGCCAGAACAGCAGCGGAGGCTTGTCGGCGTAGGCTTCGCCATTCATGAGCGGCAGCCAGAACGAGTGGTTGTGCCACATCTCCCAGGCCACCGAGACGTAACGCGTCTCGTCGATCGGCATCAATGGCCTGAACAGCGCGCAGGCCAGCGACATCGCCCACAGCACGAGGATGACGAGGGCGTCTCGATGCCTGGCCTGCAACCGTAGCGTGTACGATAAGGGCGAAAATTTCTGGATGCTGATCACGCGATGACGTCCCGAGGTGGCTTTGAGAGGCCACTTTGGCGCCGCTGGCTTAACGAAACATTATCCGGCAGGCAAGACGGTCGGCATCCGGCCGGGTAGCCCACCCACAGGAATATCGAGGCAGGATGTGATAAGAAATCGTTAAGCCAGGTGTGCCTCAATATGGAAGAAGAGCGAGATCCCCTGGATCTCCACGGGTAAACCAAGACGGAAACCGCAATGCGCGTATTGTTGGTGGAAGATGACCCCTTGCTGGGTGACGGCATCCGCACTGCCCTGATCCGAGAGGGCTACGTCGTCGATTGGCTGCTGAAAGGTCGCGACGCACTGGAAGCGGTGCGCGTCGAACCGTTCTCGCTGGTCATTCTCGACCTGGGGCTGCCGGATATCGATGGGTTGATGGTATTGAAGGAGATGCGTCGGCAGCATTCGATCCCAGTCCTGATCCTGACCGCACGCGACGCCGTCGAACAGCGCATCCAGGGGCTGGATGCGGGGGCCGACGACTACGTCCTCAAGCCGTTCGATCTGCAGGAGCTGCTGGCGCGGATGCGGGTAGTGACCCGGCGCGCCGAGGGGCGTTCGACCCAACTGCTCTCGATTGGACAGTTGACGATCGATGAGTCGCAGCATGTGGTCAGTTGGCGAGGCGACACGATCACCCTCGGGCGCCGTGAGTTCGCGTTGCTGCTGGAACTGGCCAGAAACAGCGACAAGGTGATGTCCCGGCCCAAGCTGGAAAGCCTGCTCTATGGCTGGGGCGAGGAGGTCGGCTCCAACGCGCTCGAAGTCCATGTCCATCACTTGCGGCGCAAGCTCGACAAGCACCTGATCACCACCGTCAGAGGGATCGGTTATCGCCTGGATAGCCGCGTGGCATGACATCGATTCGCCGCTATCTCAATTTTACCCTCGCTGGTGTTCTACTTCTGGTCATGGCCCTGGCCGTGACCGCCGCCTACCTGATCACCCGTCATGAGATGGAAGAGATATTCGACGCCCAGTTGAGCCTGCAGGCGCGCGTGGTGTCGGGGCTCGTCGATACCGACACCACGCCGCAAGCCTATGCCGCCATCGCGGAGCAGCTCTCTCAGCCGGGCCATTTCGCCCACTGGTATGGCCAGGCCGAGCCGCAGCTTTCTCCGGATACCGATCCGAAGCTTTACGATCACGAGGAGCGGATGCTGTCAGTGGGCTTCTGGGACGACGAGCTTCACCCCATCCTGCTGGGTTCCCGCTGGGGCGAAAATGACGAGGGATTTCCTCCCCCACGTAAGACCGGACATCGCTGGGTCACCTACGAGGGGCACCGGTGGCGGGTCTTCAGCATGCCGGTAGACGGTGGTCGCTGGATCAGCGTCGGTTTGAGAGAGTCTTTTCAGGACGAGCTCTCCAACAAGGTCGCGCTGGGCAATTTCGTGCCGTTACTGCTGGCATTGCCTGTTCTGATCTGGCTGATCGCGCGGCTGATCCGACGTGGTCTGGGGCCCATCGATCATCTGTCGCGCCAGGTCAGATCACGGGACGAAAAAGACCTCAGCCCGATCCGGGTGGCGGTACCTAGGGAGTTGCAGACCCTGCGTGGCGCGCTCAATGACTTCATCGATCGACTCGGGCAGACGCTGGAGCGCGAACGCCGCTTCACCGCCGATGCCGCCCACGAGCTGCGCACGCCACTGGCCGCGATGAAGATTCATCTGGACAACGCCCGCTTCGGTGAGCCCAGTGCGCTGGACAAGGCCTACAACGGCATCGAGCGGTTGCAGCGAGTGGTCGAACAGCTACTGCTGCTGGCCCGGCTCGATATCGATCAGCCGCGACCGGCTCCCGAACCGGTCGCGTTACCGGCGCTGGTCATGGATCTGGCTGCCGATCTATGGCCGCTGGCCGAGTCGCAGCAACAGGCGCTGGAAATCATCGAGGGCAAGCCCGTCACCGTGATGGGCAACGCCACCGAGCTGGGGATCCTGATCCGCAACCTGATGGACAACGCGCTGCGTTACACCCCGCCGGGAGGGCGGGTCGTCGTTACCGTGGGGATCGACGGCCAGCGACCGTGGTTGAGCATCGAAGACTCCGGGCCGGGAATCCCCGAATCGATGCTGGAAGCCGTGACCCAACGCTTCCAGCGGGCTTCCGACCAGCGCATCAGCGGCAGCGGTCTGGGGCTGTCGATCGCCGTCGAGATCGCCGAGCGCCAGCGTCTGAGCCTGTCTCTCGCCAACCGCGACGACGGCGGACTGAGGGTGCGGCTCGACTGGTTGGATACCGTGGCCTGAGTCCCTGCCTCGAGCCATGAGTCTGGCCCCGGTTTCGGGGCGCCAGATTCAACGCCTCGCAAGGTGCCCGGATCCCAGTGGAGCCCTCCCTGGGGCGAGAAACCCGTTGTCGTCAGACCCTGGGCGCGCTGCCGGTGTGATCCGGCAGCGTGGTGGGTGCCACGAACACCGGTGCTGCGTTGGCGTCGCCCTGGCACCGATCGACGGCGGTTGCCGGGATGAGCCACCAGTCGTCGCCGTTCTGAATGCCCAGGTCATGAATCTGGTCCCGGTCGATGCAGTCGTAATCCTCGGCCTGGCGCTGCATCGCGAACATCCAGCGGCTTCGATCCTGCTGCAGCCAGGCGAACGCCCGCCGGAACTGGGCGCTGGCGGGGGTGCGGTCGCCGAACTGGATGCTGGGCTGGCGGGACTGGAGCAGGAATTCCTCGTCGAAGTCCGGCATGGCCAACCAGGCGTCGGCGCCAGTGATCGACCGCACCTGCGCCATCATGTCACGCGGCGAGCGCGCATGATCCTGCAGCGCGTAGCCCCAGGTCGACCAGCTCACCCAGAACACCACCAGCCAACTGGCCAGTGCCCAGAGTCCGCGGCGAGGCCGCAGGGCGACTAGCAGCCCCACGGCGATGGCGCCGATCACGATCCACCAGGCCCACGGGGAGACGGCGTGACGCTCGGCGACCTTGGTCAGCGCGGGCAGACCGGCAGCGCCGAGAATGCCCGCGGCCAGCAGCAGCCCGCCCAGCAATGCCAGCAGGCCGAAACCCAGCCACTGCAGGCCCTTTCGGGTGACGAGCCCCGGCAGCAGCGGTGCCATCGCCAATACCAGCAACGGCAAGGTCGGCAGCATGTAGACGCCGCGCTTGCCGGGCGAGAGGGAAAAGAAGGTCACGATCAGTATCACCGAACTGAGCGGCAGCAGGATTCGCGGATCGGAGCGTCGCAGCCGACGCCACCAGGCGGGGAGTGCCCACGGAAAGGCCAGGACCAATGGCATCCATGCCCAGGGCAGCACGCTGACCAGGTAGTAATACCAGGGTTCGAGGTGGGTCCAGGAGTCGGCATACCGCTGGCCGGTCTGCTTGAACAGAATGTTGTCTCGGTAGGCTGCCAGCGAGGGATCGTCTCCCCAGGTCGCCATCACGATCATCGGCACGGCCCAGGCCGCGATGCAGGCCACCATGACGGCCACCCCCTGGAGGGCAGCCTTGAGCGTAATGGGGGCGATTCGTCCCCGAGCACGCCTGGAGTAGGCCAGCCATAGCCAGGCCGGAAGCAGCGTCAGTGGCAGGATGCCGACACCTTTGGTGATGATGCCCAGCCCCATCGCTGCCCAGCCCACCAGCCACCAGCGCCGGGCCGGGCCCAGCAGGGCGTGGCGGAGCAGGCCATAGGTGGCGAGCGTGGTACAGAAGGTCAGCATCATGTCGATCTGTGCGGTCTTGGCCTGCAGCACGAACTGGAACGCGCTCAGCAGCGCCAGCCCCGACATCAGCGCGATGCGACGGCCGTACAGGCGGCGACACAGATCGACCGTCAGCAGCAGGGTGCCGATACCCGCGAGCGTGGTGGGGATCAAGAATCCCCAGCGCACGGAGCCGGTCAGCCAGATGCTCAGCGCCGACGCCCACATGAACACCGGCGGTTTGTCGGGATAGAGTTCGCCACCGCGATGGGGAAACCAGAACTGGCCGGTGCGCAACATCTCCAGCGCGTTGAGGGCGAAACGCGGTTCGTCGGCCGGCCAGGGGTCCCGCAGGCCGATACCGATGCCCAGCAGCACGGTGGTGAACAGCAGCAACAGCAGCCAGGCGCGCCGATAGTGGGCCTGTGAGGGATCGGACAGGAAGCGCCGCATGAGCGAGATCTCGTTCAGGAATTCGAGGGGGTTTCCGGGACGCTAGCCTGGTGCTTCTCCCGCCGGATCAGCATCAGATTGCGAACGTAGATGACCAGACCGGCACCCTGACCGGCGATGAACACCGGGTCGCGACGGTAGATCGCGTAGGCCAGCAGGGTGGCACCGCCGCCGATGCTGAAGAACCAGAAGGCGACGGGAATGATGCTGCGCCTGGCGCGCTCGCTGGCGAGCCACTGAATGATGAAACGGGCCGAAAACAGGGTCTGGCCGATAAAGCCGATGATCACCCATATCCACTCTTGGCTCATGATGTCGCCTCCTCACCGTCGGGGTGCCGGTGATCGGCCGCGTCACCCGGCGCCGTCATCGTGCCCGTCAGCTCGAGGCACGCCGCGGGCAGCCGGCTACGGCGGCGCAACCACATGACGCCGACCATATCCACCAGCCCGACCCACAGGCGATTGTTGAGCCCGTAGTGCGACGTTCCGGTCCCCCGAGGGCGGTGGTTGACCGGAACGGAGACGCACTGGCCGCCCTGGGCGCGGATCAGCGCCGGCAGAAAGCGGTGCATGTGGTCAAAGTAGGGGAGTGACACGAAGGCATCACGGTGCACCACCTTCAGCCCGCAGCCGGTATCCGGCGTGGCGTCGTTCAGCAGCGCCGAGCGCACGCGATTGGCCACCTTGGAGGACAGGCGCTTGATCCAGTCGTCACGGCGATTGGTGCGGTGTCCCGAGACCAGCGCAACATCCCCGCGCCGGGCGCGTTCGAACAGCCTGGGGAGATCGGCCGGGTCATTCTGGCCGTCGCCATCGAGCGTGCCGAGCCAGACACCTCGTGCGGCCCTGGCCGCCTGCCAGACCGAGGTGCTCTGCCCCGCACTCCGGGCGTGACGCATCGGGCGCAGGCGAGGGTTCCGCGCGGCCCGACGTTCCAACAGATCCCAGGTGCCGTCGGTCGAGGCGTCGTCGACCACGATGACTTCGTGATCGATATCCGCCAGTGCCTGCTCGATCTCATCGAGCAGGCTTGGCAGATTGCCGGCCTCGTCCTTGGCCGGGATCAGGATCGAGAGCAGGGGAGAGCGAAGGGATGAATGCATTGATGGCAATTTCCTGGCGAGTTGACCGATGGCCTGGGCAATGGATGAAACCCGCCTCTCTGGACTGATGGCCCAAGCGGTTCGGTCTGGCGCGGTTGAATCGTGTCGCGGAGCGCGCGAGCGGCGTGCCGCCATGGTCGCGGGACAGACTTAACGGAAGCTTAAGCGATAAACGCGACAATGACATTCCTACCATGGAACGTCGTCGGCAGGTGCTGGCCGGTTCCCGAGAATCAGCCGAACAGGTCCTGCTGGGCGTGAGGCGCGCGGAAGCGGGTGGTATCGAGACCCATGTCCGCCCGTCGACCCATCCCTAACCGCTTGGCCGCGCGGCGGAAGCGCTGACCGATCATGTCCACGAACAGGCCCTCGCCACGCATGCGATGGCCGAAGCGACTGTCGTTGGCGTGGCCACCGCGGGACTGGCGGATCAGGCTCATCACCTTGCCCGCACGCTCCGGGTAGTGCTCCTCTAGCCAGGCCTCGAACAGCGGCGACACCTCGCGCGGCAGGCGCAGCAGCGTCCAGTTGGTGGTTCGGGCGCCGGCGTCGGCGGCCCGGGCCAGAAGGGTCTCGATCTCGTTATCGTTGATGGCAGGAATGACCGGCGCCACCAGCACGCCGACCGGTATTCCCGCCTGGTGCAGCTCCCGGATGACCTTGATGCGCGCCGCCGGAGAGGCGGTACGCGGCTCCAGGGTGCGTTTCAACTCATTGTCGAGCGAGGTCAGACTGACGAAGACCCTGACCAGACGCTGGCGCGCCATCTCGGCCAGCAGTTCACGGTCGCGCAGAACGAGCGCGCTTTTGGTCACCAGCGTGACCGGGTGGCGACACGCCAGCAGCAGCTCGAGCAGCGAGCGCGTCGTCCCATGCTGGGCCTCGATCGGCTGGTAGCAGTCGGTGTTGCCGGAGAGATTGATGGGGCGGCAGACGTAACCGGGCTTGCACAGCTCCTCGCGCAGCCGGTCCACCATGCCGGACTTGGCGATCAGCCGGGTCTCGAAATCGATGCCGGGAGAGAGATCCCAATAGGCGTGGCTGGGCCGGGCGTAGCAGTAGATACAGCCGTGCTCGCAGCCGCGATAGGGGTTGAGCGAGCGATCGAACCCCAGATCCGGCGATTGATTCCAGGAGAGCGCCGTGCGAGGCGCCTCGAACTGGACCTGGGTAGCGATTCGCGGCGGCAGCTCCTCCTGCCACCAGCCGTCGTCTTCACGGGTGCTGTGGGTCGGCTGAAAACGGTTGTCGGGGTTGTAGGTCGCGCCGCGGCCTTTCATGGGCCTGGAGGGAGACGTCATGCCAGCGACTCCTGTGGTGACTGTTTATATATACAGTATCACCGGGCGCGAAGAGGGAGAAGCTGTTTCAAGAGGGAAGAGGGAAGAGGGAAGAGGGAAGAGGGAAGAGGGAAGAGGGAAGAGGGAAGAGGGAAGAGGCAGCGGCGCCGGGGAGTCGGCGCCGCTGGATGTGAAAGGCAGTCAGAAGCTGAGCTTCACGCCACCTTCGAGATAGCGGTCCTGGGTGTTGTAGCCATCCACCAGCTGATAATCCTTGTCGAAGGCGTTTTCCAGCTTGGCTGACAGTTCGACGGTCGGCGTGACCTGCCAGGCGGTGCGCAGGTCGACCACGCCGTAGCCAGCGTTGATGGTATCGCTGTAGTCGCTGTCGGGACGCTCCTGGGATCCGCGAAGCGTCATCCCGACACTGACGGCCTGATAGCTGTAGTCGGCATCGATACGACCGTAAAGTTCGGCTCGTCTTGCTAGCTGATCGCCGGTTTCACGATTTTCAGGATCTTGCCGGGTTAGCGCCGCGCTTAACGTCAGGCCGCCAGAGGTCCAGCCGCCCGAGAGTTCTACACCGCGAACTCGGGCTTCGTCGACATTGTAGTAGCGGTAGAGACCGTCCGAGCCGAGCTCGGTGTTAAGTAGGTCATCGATACGGTTTTCGAATACGCTGACCCGGGCGCGCCAGCCATCGCGATCGTAGGCCCAGAAGAGCTCAGTGCTTTTGGACTTCTCGGCATCGAGGTCGGTATTGCCATAGGCGCTGTAGAGCTGGTAGAGCGTGGGCGCCTTGTAGGCCGTGCCATAGCTCGCCCCTAGCTGCTGGTAAGCGGTGAGCTGATAGGCGTAGGCCACGTTGCCGGTCGTTTCGTCACCGAAGAGGGAGTCGTCATCGTATCGCAGCGAGCCGCTCAACTGGTGGCGGCCGTATTGACGCTGAATCAAACCGTAAACGCCATAATTGTCGCGGCTATCGCGATCGATCGTGTCAAATGTGCTGTCGTAGTCGATAGCATCGTGGCGATAGTCGATACCCAGGCTCTCGACGCCGTTATCGTGGATGAAGGTGTGCTGCAGGCCCAGTTCGTCACGCTTCGTCTTGGCCAGGGTCTGACGAATTCCGGCATTGCGATCATCGCGTCGTTCATCGAAATGACCGGCTGTCAGCTGCATGTTCCAGGTCGGCTCCAAGGCGATATTCAAGTCGCCGCTGAAGTTCTGTTGATAGCCCTCGCTGGTGTAGTCACTCGCGCCGAAGCTGTCGTACTCACTGTCGAAGTCCTGACGCAGAGCTTGGACACTGCCATCGACGGTATCGCTGAACCGATGCGACAGGCCGACCTGGGCGCCTCTGGCTTGGTAGCCATCTCTTTCGCCGCTGGTATCGGCTTCGGTGGCATTGAACCCATCGCCATCGCGGTGAAAGAGCGTTGCATTCAAGCGCGTATCCGTATTGCCTGTCGACAGGTGGGCGCTCTGCTTGCCGAGACTGTTCTCGCCCGCTCGCAGGTTCAGCTCACCATGGGTGCCTTCGCCACCTTGACGAGTGAAAATCTGGATGACACCACCGATGGCATCGGCCCCGTAGGCGGCTGCTCGTGGGCCGCGCACGATCTCGATACGCTCAATGGTCGCCGGATCGAGAAATTCGAGGCTGGTCGCTCCATTGGAAGAGGCTGCCGAGTTGATTCTGACGCCATCGACCAGTACGAGCGTGTGATTCGAATTCGTGCCGCGCATGAATAGGCTGGAAACAGTTCCTGCCGGCCCACTCTGGGTGAGTTCGATGCCGGCGCGACCCTGCAGCAGTTCGATCACGCTGTCGGCCTGGCTGCGCTCGATCTCGGCGCGGTCGATGATGGTGGTGCTGGCCAGCACGTCGGCCTGCGATTGCGGCAGGCGATTGGCGGTGACCTGGACGTCGTCGAGCTGCTGCTGTCGGGCCGAGACCTGCTGGGCATGGGCCGGCAGCGTGGCCATGGCCACCGCGAGCGCTACGCCCGAGGTAACGGCGCTTTTCTTGTAACGCATGTGATGTGATCCCCAACTGCGTGGCGCCATCGACTACCGCCGCTGGTGGGGCGAGGCCGATGGGGCTGAATCCTGACGAGAACGCAATGGGAGGACGGACGTGACGAGACCCGCCCCAGGCGTCGGAGCCCTCGGGCAGGTGGGGTCGTCACTGGATGAGCCCTCCGCATCAACCAGTGAGGAGAAACGCGCCGGTCTCCGGACTCTCGCGGGGTGACCCTCGGGTCATCCGATACACACGCCTTCCCATGACCCCGGACGTTCCCTTGACACGAACGCTTTCGAATCGATATCCGGTGGATCACAGTGGCTGGATGGCTCGATGGCGCATCCCGGTGGTATCCAGGGAAATGCAACATTCCCAACGCGATTACCGTTGCGGGGGCAGTGCGGGGTTCTCACCCGCTTCCCGTGCATACGTCTCTCGACGGGGCGGATTGTCGCAGCTTCCTTCCCACAAGTGAATTCAGGATCGGCAGGGATGGCCGATGGCATTCCTGCGCGGGGCGGCGCTCGCGGCGCCGCGATCCGGGGCAGTCGTCACGGCGTCGGCGAGTTCGATTCCTGAAGCACCAGCTCCACGCGGCGATTGCTGGCGCGACCGGTGGGGGTGTGGTTGCTGGCCAGAGGGTGGGTCGAGGCGTAGCCGATCGCTCGTAGCCGATCGCCGTCGATGCCGGCCAACCGCAGCACGCGCACCACCGCCGAGGCCCGCGCCGCCGAGAGCTCCCAGTTGGAGGGGAAGCGCGGGGTCGAGATCGGGACGCTGTCGGTATGGCCTTCGACCGAGATGGTGCCGTTGAAAGCCTGCAGTGTCGGAATCAGCCGTTCGACCAGTTGTCGGCCGCTGTCGCTGAGCCCCACGGCGCTGCTGTCGAAGAGCAGGTGATCCTGGATCCGCAGGTTGAATCCGTGGGGAATCGCGGTGACCTCGACGCCGTCGATCTGCGGCAGTGCGGCTGCGGGCGTGGCGTCGGGCAGGTCGAACAGCGGCACGCTGAACACCATCGGTGCCTCGGCCACCCTTTCTTCTGGGACCGCGACCGGGCCGGGCGAATAGAAGCCGACATCACTTGCCAGCGGCGCCGGGGCGAGCTGTCGCGGTGGGCGATAGAAGTCGCCGACGGTCGCGGCGGGGAGAGGCGCCGGGGGGCGAACCGCCGGCACGTGCAGCGGCAGGGCCGTGACCGCGGACGTCTCGAGGTCGCGATCGACGAGCTGGCCGCCGTAGAGCGCCAGCATCAGCACGAAGAAGGTGATCAGCAGCATGAGCATGTCGAGATAGCTCATCAGCCAGGAGTCGCTCTCGCTGCTGCGGCCGGCGTCGTCGAAGGGGCCGTCGTCGAACAGCGGGTCGGAGAAGGGGCCGCCGGGGGAGATTGCGGCCAGGCTCATGCGGATTCGGCCGCGGCGTCGGCGGGCTGCGGGCGTCGCGCGTCGCGCATCTCGTCGCGATGTTCGGCACGGTAGGTGTTCAGCGCCTCCTCGATGAACGCCGGCAGACGACGCTTGCTGACCATCATGATCCCTTCGAGAAGCAGCGTCATGGCCATCAGCCGGGCCTCGGTGCGGCGTTCGAGCTTGACCGCGATCGGCTTGAACAACAGGTTGGCCAGCAGAATGCCGTAGAAGGTCGACATCAGTGCCACCGCCAGGCGTGGGCCGATCACCGCCAGGTCGCCGGCCTGGATCACCTCGAGCATGTTGATCAGTCCGACCAGCGTGCCCAGCATCCCGAATGCCGGCGCATAGACCGCCATGGTTCGCAGGATCTGCGCCTCGGTGCGCTCCTTGGCCTTCACCCGCACCATGCGCCAGCGCAGCATTTCACGGATCTCCTCCTCCCGGGTGTTGGCGATCACCATCTGTATGCCGGTCCGCAGGAAGGGGTTGGTGGTGCTCTCCAGTGCGCCTTCGATGGCGCGGATATTGCCACGGCTCCAGTGGCGCGACATTTCGATCAACTGCTCGAGGTCGCTCTCCAGCTCGCTGGCCTGGGGCTCGCGTCGAAACACGACGGCGATCTGGCGGCACAGCCGCTGCATCTCCCGAAGCGGGTAGCTGATGAAGCTGGCCGCCAGCGTGCCGGTGAGCACGATCGCGAGCCCCGGCAAGTTGAAGAAACTGCTCGGGGCCTGAGCGGTGAATAGCACGACGGTCGCCAGCAGCAGTGCGCTGGCGATGATGCCGATGAGCGTGGATGGGTTCATGAACGGCTCGCGACCTGGAAAACGGGCATGGTGCCCATCTTATGCCCAGGAAGGCGCCGTCAAAGGTTCTAAATGACGGGTGTATCAGGCGCTTTTTGTCTCCGACGCGCGGGCGGCGGCCTCTCCCGCGTGGACGACGAAACGCGTGGGATCATCGCTGATCACGCCATCGACGCCCCAGTCCCAGAGCTTTTCGAAGGTGACCGGGTCGTTGGCGGTATAGCAGAACAGCTTGATCTCCTCGTCGGCGATCTCCTGGGCCCGCTTGATCTTCAGCTTGCGCCAGTCCAGGTGCAGGCTGTAGGCCGAGAGCCGCTCGGTTTCCAGCCACCAGCGCTTGGGGGCCTTGTCGTCGAGCACGCCGAGGCGCAGCCGGTCGGGATCGGACTCCAGTGCCCGTGCCGCCGTGAGGGCGTGACGATCGAACGAGGAAACGATCAGTTTCTCCGCCGGCAGCGCTTCCAGCGTCGGCGGCAGGGCGGCCTGCACGAGCTCGATGGCGTTGCGGCCGCGACAGACCTTGAGTTCCAGATTGAGGCCCAGGCCGAGTCGCGTGATCAATGCCAGCATCGCTTCCAGGGTCGCCATGGCCTCGCCCCGATACTGCGCGCCGAACCAGCTGCCGGCATCCAGCTTGGCGGCGCTCTCGGCATCCAGCTTCACCAGCTTGCCACGGCCATCGGAACAGCGCTTGATCCCCGCGTCGTGCCAGATCACGGGGGTGCCGTCGCCAAGCAACTGGACGTCCAGCTCGACCCACTCGCAACCGGCGTCGTACGCCGCCTGCACGGCCGCCAGGGTATTTTCGGGGGCGCGTGCGGACAGGCCGCGATGCGCGATGTAACGGGGGGCGTCGCTGGCTGGCGCGGTCACACTCTGAGTCATTGCGTCGAGGTCTCCGGCGACTACCGTCTGCGGCACTCGCCAACAATCCATGTTCCAGTGATAGAGAGCTCCCCTGTCGCGGCGCTGGCGCACCGAGGCGCTGCGGATCACACCGGGGAAATGCAGGCGCGGCCATGGGGCGCCGTGCCAAGGGTTGACCTTCGGCTACGCGGGGGCCGTCGTCAAGCTGAACCGTCGGATGAGGACCGCAAACGTTCAAGCGTAGCGGTGCCGGGGCGTCAGGCGGAAAAAATAGCGCAGCAAGATGACGATTGCGTGATCCCGCCATCGATTTTCATATGAGAATGTTTATCGTTAGTTGTTGCGTTTGCATATTGTTTGCAATAATGCGCCGCCAGTCTCTCCGGCCAGTCGGCGCGAGGCGAGGCGAGGTTGAAAAATAACGACGAGAAAATCGGCGAGAGGCGGATCATGCGGATGAACGGCGAGAGGGTATTACTGGGAACGTTGCTGATATCGGCGGGGTGGGGCGCGGCGGCGCAAGTCTTGGCGGCCGATGCCGCTTCCACCACGGCGGACGTCTCGAACGAAACGATGGTCATCACGGCGACGCGCTCCGGTGCCGAGCGACAGGACTCGCCGCAGGTGATTCGCGTGATCACGCGCGAGGAGCTCGAACAGCAGCAGCGGATCACCTCTGACTCGTCGGAGGTGCTCAGCAACCTGCTGCCGGACTATTCGCCCCCGCGCCAGAAGATGAGTGGCAGTGGCGAGACGCTGCGCGGGCGTGCGCCACTGGTCATGATCGACGGTATTCCGCAATCCAACCCGTTGCGCCCCACCGGGCGCGAGCTGCACACCATCGACTTCTCGATGATCGACCATATCGAGGTCATCAAGGGGGCGAACGCCACCAATGGCCTGGGCGCTGCCGGTGGCGTCATCAACCTGATCACCAAGCGACCCGAGCCGGGCGCGTTCAATCAGCACTTCGAAGCCGAGGTGACCACGCCGACGTCGGAGCTGAACGGGGACACCATCAGCTATCGCACCAACTATGGTTTCAGTGGTAACAAGGACGCCCTCGACTATCTCTTCTCGCTGAGCTACGAGGACCAGGGGCGCTACGTGGATGGGGACGGCGATCCCATCGGCGTCGACAATACCCAGGGCGATCTGATGGACTCCGACGCCTACGACGTGTTCGGCAAGGTCGCCTACTGGTTCGACGATGACCGCCGGTTGCAGTTGAGCGTCAATCACTATCGCCTCGAGGGGCAGAACCACTACGTCAGCGTCGCGGGCGATCGTGAAGCAGGGGTGCCCACCACTTCGGCGCGTGGTGACCCCGAGGGCCACAGCCAGTACAACAGGGTCTGGACCACGGGCGTCACCTGGGACGACTACGATCTGGCGGGAATGCACTTGAACGTGCTGGGCTTCTACCAGGATTACGAGTCGCTGTTCGGTGCCACCGATTCGGGGTCGTTCCAGGATCCTGCCATCGCGCCGGTGGGAACGCTCTACGACCAGACGATGGCGGAGACGCAGAAATACGGGCTCAAGACGTCGCTGACCAAGGATGGCCTCTGGGACGATCGCATCAAGCTCACGCTCGGTCTGGATCTCATGCGTGACGATACCGAGCAGTATCTGTGGGGCACGGGTCGCACCTATGTACCCAAGGTGAAATACACCGATCTGTCGCCATTCGTGCAGGTGGATTTCAGTCCCATCGATTCGCTGACGCTCTCGGCCGGTGCGCGCTACGAGTATGCCAAGCTCGATATCGACGGCTACCGGACCGTTGCCGCGAACAACGGTGTCGAGGTCGAGGGCGGTTCGCCCGACTTCGAGGAGACGCTCTACAACGCCGGTGTGGTATGGCGCCCGATTCAGCACTGGAGCCTGTTCGCCAACTATTCCGAAGGCTTCGTGATCCCCGACGTGGGGCGCGTGCTGCGTGGCATCCGCACGCCCGGGCAGTCGGTCGACAACTTCTCGAACCTGCGGCCCATCGTGACCGACAACGTGGAGACCGGCGTGCGCTACGACGACGGGCGACTAAACGCCGAGTTGAGCTACTACGTCTCCTCTTCCGACTTCGGTTCGCGAATCGCGACGCAGGGCGACGCCTTCGTCATGCAGCGTGAAGAGACACGGATCGATGGCATCGAGGCTTCGGTGGGCTACCAGTTCAACGAAGCGCATTCCGGCAAGCTGGCGTACTCCCACATGCGGGGCCGCTATGACAGCGACAACAATGGCACGCTGGATGCCAAGCTGGATGGCCTGAACGTCTCTCCCGATCGTCTCGTCGCCAGCTGGTCGGCCCAGTGGTCGCCACTGTGGACGACTTTCGTGCAGCTCAACCACGCCTTCGACAAGGACTTCGACGACAGCGACAACGGCTGGGATCGTGATTTCGATGGCTACACCCTGGTCGACGCCGCCGTCGGTTACCAACTGCCGGTGGGCGAACTGAACGTCGGCATCGCCAACCTGTTCGACAAGCAGTACATCACCTACTACTCCCAGAGCGCGCTCGACAGCCCCAATGCCGACTACATGAACGATCGCTATTTCGCGGGGCGCGGACGGACGCTGTCCGTGGGCTACAGTGTCGACTTTTAATCAATGGCGCGGCAAGCGACCTGGTCCTGGGGATCGGTGGCAGGCAAGGGCCCGATGACGCGGCGCGAGTTATTGGTCATGGCACTGGCCCTGGGGGTGGCGCCCGGTGTGGCATTCGCCGCAGGCGGCAAGCGCGACGCGTCCGCGCCACGCATAGTGACGCTATTTCAGGGCGCTACGGATACGGCGGTCGCGCTGGGGGTGTTACCGGTCGGGGTCGTCGAGTCTTGGCTCGACAAGCCGATCTATCCTTACCTGCGCTCGGCGCTGTCGGGGGCCACCCTGGTTGGCCTTGAGACCCAGCCGAGTCTCGAGGACATCGCGCTGCTCGGGCCCGACCTGATCGTGGCGTCGCGCTTTCGTCACCAGCGCATCGAACCGCTGCTCTCCCAATTGGCGCCGGTGGTGATGTTCGATGAAATCTACCGCTATCGGGAGACGCTGACGGTGATGGGGGAGGCACTGTCCAGGCAGGCGAACGCGGCGGCGTTGTCGACCCGACTCACGCGGCGGCTGTCGCGGTTGCGTCGGCGCCTGCGCGAGCATTTCGGGGCGCGCTGGCCGGTGACGGTATCCCTGCTCGACATCCGGGCCAATGAGGTGCGCAGCTATCTCGCCGAGAGCTTCGGCGGATCGGTTCTGGCCGCATTGGGTTTTCGCTGGAACGATGTGCAGCGTGATCTTTCCGGCGTCTCGCTCAAGCTGAGCGGCGTCGAGGGCCTGCCGGCGCTGGACGCCGACGTGTTCTTCGTCATGCGTCACGGTCGCGGTGCCGCCGTGGCGGACCACTACCGACGATTGAGGGCCCACCTGCTATGGCAGCGGATGGCCGCGCCGAGTCAGGGCGAAGTCTGGGAAATCGATGCCATCGACTGGAGCCTTTCCGGAGGCATCCTGGGCGTTTTCGCCATGCTCGACGACATCGACGCCTGGTTGACGGACGCTGAGCGGCGGGGGCGTGCATGAGTGGCGATATCGGTCTGGAATCGACGCCCGCACGGTCCTGGGTCGCGCCGGGTCTACTCGTACTGTCGCTCGTGCTGGTGATGTCGGTCAGCCTGATGGCCGGGCCGCAGTGGCTTGGCTTCGGCAAGCTCTGGCACGCGCTCTGGTCGCCGTCGCCGACCAATGTCGATGATCTGCTGATTCGTACCACACGGCTGCCGCGGACGCTGCTGGCCGCGGTGGTCGGGGCCAGCCTCGGGGTGGCGGGTGGCATCATGCAGACGTTGACACGCAACCCCCTGGCCGCACCCGGCCTGCTGGGGGTCAACGCCGGCGCGCTGTTCGCCGTCGTCGCCCTTGCCACGATGGGAGGTGGCTTGCCGGCAGCGGTGGCCAACCTGGGAGCGTTTGCCGGCGCGGCGCTGGCGGTCGCGCTGGTATGGAGCCTTGCCATGCGTCGAGGTCCAACCGCCGGGCCGCTGCGGCTGCTGCTGGCCGGCGCGGCATTGACAGCGCTGTTCCATGCTTTCAGTCAGGCGCTTCTGGTGGTCGATCAGCAGGGCCTGGATTCGGTGCTCTTCTGGCTTGCCGGCTCGGTCGCCGGCCGGCCGCTCACGGACACCTGGCCGATGCTGATACTGGCGCTGGTGGCACTACTGGCTTGCGTGCCCTGGCTACGCCAATGGGACGTGCTGGCGGCCGGGGAGGCCGTCGCCGTGGGCGCCGGGGTATCCGTGAGGCGTCTGCAGTTGGCATCGATCACGCTGATCGTGTTGCTGGCGGGGGCCTCGGTCAGCATGGCGGGCAATATTGCCTTCGTCGGTCTGATCGTGCCTCACATCGCGCGGCGTCTGGCGACGCCGGATCATCGCCATTGGCTCCCGCTGGCCGCATTGATCGGCGCCGTCCTGCTGCTGTGTGCCGATATCGCCGCGCGGACGTTGATCCCGCCCGGTGAGGTACCGCTGGGTGTGATGACCGCGTTGGTCGGTGCCCCGTTTTTCATGCTGCTGGTAAGACGACAGGGCGTTCGCCATGGCTGAGATCCAGGCGCTGAGGTTGGGCCGATTCTCGCGAGCTATCGTATGGCGTCCATGGTGGCGCGTGGTGATGGCCTGGGGAGTGGTGGGTGTGGCGCTGGCGGGCTGCCTGTCGCTGGGCAAGATGGCGTTGACGCCGCGTGAATTGCTAGCCGCGCTGTCGGCGCCGCTCAGCGACACGGGACTGATCGTCTGGCAACTGCGTTTGCCGCGGACCCTGCTGGCGGCGCTGGTGGGCGGGGCGCTGGCGCTTTCCGGCTGGCTGCTGCAGCAGGTCATGCGCAACCCCCTGGCATCGCCCGATACCCTGGGCGTGACCAGCGGTGCCAGCGCCGCCGCCGTGGCTTATTTCTCGCTGTTGGCCGCCGACCTGGGCCATGCCTGGCTTCCGTTGGCGGCGGCCGGGGGCGCCTTGATGGCGGTCGGCATCGTGTACTGGCTGGCCTGGCAGCAGGGTGTGACGCCGTTACGGCTGGTGCTGATGGGAATCGGGCTCTCCGCACTGCTGACCGCCGCCACCACGTTTCTGCTGGTCTCCAGTCCGTTTTCGACCACGCTGTCGGCCTACGTGTGGCTGACCGGGAGCGTATACGGCGGCAACTGGTCCGAGGTCGCGCGCCTCTCGATCGGTCTCGCCCTGGCGCTCGTCGCGATGGCACCACTGGTACGGTACGCGTTGCTGGCGGCCGTCGACGACGCCCTGGCGGTCGGCATCGGGGTACGCGTGCAGCGGATGCGGGGTGCGCTCACGCTGCTGGCGGCGGTGCTTGCCGGCCTGGCCGTGGCCTGGGGCGGGGCGATCGCGTTCGTGGGTCTCATTGCCCCGCACCTTGCCAGACGTCTGGTGCCCGTGCCGGGCGCGGCGCAGATCGTGATGGCGATCGCCGCTGGCGCGATCGTGGTCATGCTGGCGGACCTGGTAGGGCGGACGCTATTTCTGCCGCTGGATCTACCGGCGGGGATTTTCGTGGCGGCCATTGGCGCGCCATTCTTTCTGATGTTGCTGATCCGACAGGTGCGTTGATCCATGGCGATGCTCTCCGCGAACGATCTCACGCTGGGCTACCAGCGTCAGGCCATTCTGCGTCATCTCTCGCTGGAACTGCCTGAGAGCAAGATATCGGTGCTGGTGGGCAGCAATGGCTGCGGCAAGAGCACGTTGCTGAAAGCTCTGGCCCGACTGTTGACGCCTTGGCAGGGCGGTGTCGCGCTGGATGGCAAGAATATTCATCGCCAGCCCACCCGGATCGTGGCACGGACGCTATCGCTGCTGCCGCAGCACCCGGTGGCCCCGGAAGGGATCACGGTCCGCCAACTGGTGAGTCTGGGACGCCATCCGCACCAGAGCTGGCGCGCCCAATGGTCCGAAGAGGATGAGCGGCAGGTGGAGCGAGCGCTGTCACGCACCGACCTGCTTGGGGCTGCCCACCGCAGCGTGGAGACGCTCTCCGGGGGGCAGCGCCAGCGTGCCTGGATCGCCATGGCGGTGGCCCAGGATACGCCCCTGATGCTGCTCGACGAGCCGACCTCCTTTCTCGACCTCGCCCATCAGATGGAGGTACTGGAGTTGCTCGCCAGCCTCAACCGCGAGTCGGGCAAGACGATTGTCTTGGTGCTGCACGATCTCAACCTGGCTTGCCGCTACGCCGATCATATCGTCGCCCTGCGCGACGGCGCGATCCTGGCTCAGGGGACGCCTCGGGAGGTCATCACGCGGGAGCGGGTCAAGGCGATCTTCCAGCTCGATTGCCAAGTGATCGACGATCCCTATTTCCATACGCCGCTGTGCATTCCGTTCGCCAGGCAGAAGGCATGAGCGACGCGCCCCGTACCCACGGTTTCGACCCCGCGCACTGGCGCTATCTGTCGGACACGCTGCGCTTGAAGCCGGCCGAACGGGCGGACACGCGCTCGATGAACGTCGCCGATTTCCTCGATGCCAGGCGCTGTCGCGAACTGCTCGACCACCTGGGCCCGACGATCGGCTCCCCCGAACGGCGCACGACGGCATCGTTGCTGTCGAAACGCTTGGGCTTCCTGCTTACCGGTGCGCCGCTGTACGCCCTGTCGATCTGCGATCGTGGGCTCGATCTCTCCGCCGCTAATTGCGTCATCGAGTATGCGCACGACCAGGGCGTGTGGACGTCGTCGTTGCCGCTGTGGACGCTGGAGAGCGAGGCGCTGACGGCCTCGCGACGCCACAGTGCCCGCCGGGAGATCCTGCACACGCTGTTTGCGCAGACGATCGCCCCGCTATGGCGCACGCTTCGCGAAGCGGGGGGCGTGCCGGAGCGTATCCTGTGGGAGAACCTGGCGGTCAGGATCTATTCGCTCTACGAACGCCGCCTGAGCGACATCGGGAATGCCAGGGCGAGAGAGCGCCGCGAGGCGGATTACGATTTCCTGCTCACCGCCGAGCCGTCGCTTTTCGGACTCGATTTCAATCCCCTGGCGCGATTCTTCCACGCCCATACCGCTATGAGCGATGGCGACGAGGTTCGCTTCCGCCGGACCTGCTGTCTCTATTTCAAGGCCACCTGTCCACGGGAATACTGTCGGGCCTGCCCGCTGATCAAGCCGTGAAAGCCTGGATGAACGCCGATGCGGATCTCGGCTGGCGTCGCGGCGGGCCCGCTGGGGGAGAGTATGCTAGGCTGCGCGGCTTACTACACCGGCCCGGAGCCGCCGGCGGCGCGCCACAAGGCAACCAGTCAGGAGAAGCATGATGAAGGTCGTTCACGTCAAGAATCCCGAGACCCGCGAGGCCTGTCTCGCCAAACTCTGTGCCAGCGTCTACGGCCAGGAGGCGGGTCTGGCACCGCTGGTGATCTTCGCCGGTACCCAGAGCGTGCTGTTCGAGCAGGAGGCGGCGCGACTGTTTGCGTTGACCGAGGATGACGGCAGCGTGCTGTGTCTGGCCCTGATCTCGTCCGATGTGGACGGCGGGACCATGGAGGTGGACATGCTGTCGACGCCGGAGGGCAAGGGCGACACCCGACACAGCCGCCATCTGGTCAAGACCCTGGCGGAGAAGGCCCCGTTACGCGTGACGGCCGCCGACGAGGCGGGCGAGGCGTTCTTCCGACGCTGCGGCATCGAGCGCTGGATCGACGGAGAGGGGGGCCTGCGTATCGGTCTGGGCCCGCTCCATCCGGCGCCGGTGAACGGTGTACTGCCCAGCGTGGTGCGCTTCAATGGCGACGGTATCGTACGCACCTTCAAGCAGGAGCCCGAGACCTTCGAGGCCTACAAGTCACGCTTCGTCGCGGCCCTGGAGCGCTATTCCAACATCGCCTGACATCGATCGACCCTGACGTGGCCTCGCCCGTCGACTTGACCCGCTCCGGGAATGGCGCTTGGATGACAGACCGAGAGTCACCAGCCCAACAAGGAAACGTCATGGCCAAGCGCATTCAGTTCGCCCGCACCGGCGGCCCCGAAGTCCTCGAGACCGTCGAGGTCGAGCCGGCCGAACCCAAGGCGGGAGAAGTCAGGGTCCAGAACCACGCCATCGGTCTCAACTTCATCGATATCTATTTCCGCACCGGGCTCTATCCGGCGCCGGCCATGCCGTCCGGGCTGGGGACAGAAGGTGCCGGGATCGTCGACGCCGTCGGCGAGGGCGTGACCCACCTCGAGAAGGGCGATCGCGTCGCCTATGCCCAGGGCCCCCTTGGCGCCTATTCGCAATACCACGTGCTGCCGGCGGACAAGGTCGTGCAGTTGCCGGAGGACATTCCCTTCGAGACCGCCGCGGCCGCCATGCTCAAGGGGCTGACCACCCAGTATCTGCTGCGCCAGACGTTCCCGCTGGAAGGGGGGGAGACCATCCTCTTCCACGCTGCCGCGGGCGGCGTCGGTTCGATCGCCTGCCAGTGGGCGAAGGCGCTGGGCGTCAAGGTGATCGGCACGGTCGGCTCCGCCGAGAAGGCCGAGCTGGCGAAGAAGAACGGCGCCTGGGCGACGATCAACTATCGCGAGGAGAACGTGGTCGAACGCGTTCGCGAGCTGACCGGCGGTGCGATGGTGCCGGTGGTGTACGACTCCGTCGGCAAGGACACCTGGACGACCTCGCTCGACTGCCTGGCGCCCCGGGGGCTGATGGTCAGCTTCGGCAATGCGTCCGGCGCCGTCGACGGCGTCAACGTGGGCATTCTCAACCAGAAAGGCTCGCTCTATCTGACCCGCCCCAGCCTCAACGGCTACGCCGACACGCGCGAGCGCTTCGAGGAGATGTGTCTCGACCTGTTCGACATGCTCGAAAGCGGCAAGGTCAAGGTCGACATCGCCCAGCGCTTCACGCTGGACGAGGCCGGCAAGGCGCAGGAGGCGCTGGCGTCCCGCCGGACCACGGGATCGACGATTCTGATTCCGTAAAGCCCGCGCGCTTTGTCGTATGATATCGAAGCCGACGCCGCGATCACGCGGCGTCGGCTTTTTCGGTCCGGGTGGCCTTCGTTCGCACAAGGAGTGTGTCGATGCAGGATGCATATTGGGTCTTCCTCGTACTGGCGTTGACGCTGGCGGCCTTCGTCTGGGGTCGGTTCCGCTACGATCTGGTGGCGATGGCCGCGCTGCTGGCCTGCGTGCTGCTGGGGGTCGTTCCCGCCGACGAGGCGTTCTCGGGCTTCGGACATCCGGCGATCATCACGGTGGCGGCGGTACTCGTGCTCAGTCGCGGTTTCGAGCACTCCGGCGTCGTCGACTGGATCGCGGAGAAGACCCTCAAGGCGGGGAGCCAGCCGATCTGGCAGCTGGCGGTGCTGACCACCACGGTCATCCTGCTCTCCGCCGTCATGAACAACGTCGGTGCGCTGGCGCTGTTGCTGCCGGTGGCGGTTCGCGTCGCCCGCGAACACGGCACCTCGCCGTCGCTGCTGTTGATGCCGCTGGCTTTCGGGTCGCTGCTGGGCGGCCTGATCACGCTGATTGGTACGCCGCCCAACATCATCATCAGCGCCTTCCGTGCCAGCCAGGGGGAAGGCGCGTTCCGAATGTTCGACTTCGCCCCCGTGGGCGGTGGCGTCGCGCTGGCCGGCCTGGCGTTCATGGTGCTGCTGGGCTGGCGCCTGACGCCGCGGCGGCAAGGGCAGGCCTCCGCCGACGAGCTGTTCGAGACCTCGGCCTACCTGAGCGAACTGACGGTCGGGGAGGAGTCCAAGGCGGCAGGCTGGACGCTGCGCCAGCTGCGCGAGGTCTGCGACGAGCCGGTACCGGTCCTTGGCGTCGTCCGGGACGGCGAACAGCTTTCCGGCAGCCGTTTCTTCGGCACCCTGCGGGCCGGCGACATCGTGCTGCTCGAGGCGGACCCCGACGATCTCAAGCAGCTGGAGGACAAGGCGGGGCTGACCATCGGTGCCCAGGATCGGGACGCCGACGGAACCGACGCCACCGAAGCGCCCAAGCTGAATACGGAAGACCTGCAGCTGGTCGAGGCCGTGGTGCGCACCGATTCGATGATGACGCGGCGAACGGTGTCGCAACTGCGACTGCTCGATCAGCATGGGCTTCACCTGGTCGCGGTATCGAGGGATGGGACACGGCTGAAGCAACGGCTGCGGGAGGTGCGCTTCCAGCCAGGAGACGTATTGCTGCTGCAGGGTGACGAGAACGGGCTCAGCGAGAGCCTGGCGGCGCTGGGTTGCCTGCCGCTGGCCAGCCGCAAGCTGTCGTTGGGGCGCCCGCGTCAACTGCTGCTGTCGGTCGCGATCTTCGCGGTCGCGATCGGGGCGATGATGTTCGATCTGCTGCCGGCGGCGATCGCGCTGGCGCTGGCGGCGCTGGTCACGCTGGCGCTGGGCGTGCTGCCGCTGCGTGAAGGCTACGACGCCATCGAGGGGCCGGTGATCGTGCTGCTGGCGGCGATGTTGCCGGTGGGAACGGCGCTGGAAACCAGCGGGGGCGCCCAGATGGTCGCGGATGGGATGATGGCGCTGGGCAGCGGTTGGCCGCCGGTGGTCACGCTGGTGGCGCTATTTTCGATCACGCTGCTGCTCTCCAACGTGATCAACAACGCCGCCGCGGCACTGCTGATGGCGCCGATCGCCGCCAGTCTCGCCAGTGGCCTCGGGGTCTCCCTCGACCCGTTCCTGATGGCGGTGGCGGTCAGTGCGTCGTGCGCCTTCCTGACGCCGATCGGTCACCAGTCGAATACGCTGGTCATGGGCCCTGGCGGTTACCACTTCCGAGACTACTGGAAGCTCGGGCTGCCGCTGTCACTGGTCGTCATGGTAACGGCAATTCCCTTGATTTTGCTCATTTGGCCGCTATCGTGAGCCGATCTTCGATTATGATTGTCGAATTCCGCAATACGCCATGTTCAGATGACGTCAGGTATCCGAATGATGACGACCGATTCCGCCGACGCCGTGACTGGGTCGCCCAACCGACCCCGGTCCCGAAAGAGGCTTCTCGCCGCCGCGCTGACGTCGATCCTGCTGGCGGGCTGTGCAACGAACCCGCATCCGCCGGGGTGGGACTCCCCCTCATCCGGGCAGCCCGCATCGGCAGCGACCAGCGCCAAGGCGGGCGCGAAATCCGGTGCCAAGTCGAAGAAGGCGGTGGGCAACGACCCCGGCGCGGTCTCTGGTGACGAGCAGGCTCGCTCGACGCAGCCCACGGGAAAGAAGCGGCTGGGCGAGGCGACGTTCTATGCCTCCTACTTCGAAGGGCGGCTGACGGCCAGTGGCGAGCCCTACGACAGCCAGGCGATGACGGCGGCCCACAAGACGTTGCCCTTCGGCACTCGGGTGAAAGTGACCGCGCTGGACTCCGGCGAAAGCACGGTGGTGCGTATCAACGATCGCGGCCCCTTCGTCGATGGCCGCATCATCGACCTCTCGCGAAAGGCCGCCGAGCAGCTCGGCATGATCCAGGACGGTGCCGCCGACGTGCAACTGCAGATCCTGGAGCAGTAATCGCCAGGGTGGCGATCAGACGAAGAAGCCCCCGTCCTAGGACGGGGGCTTCTTCGTCTTGCCTGTCGCGCCGACCGCGCTGCTAGGCGGTGGCCTCGTCCTCGATTCCTGAAGTCTCTCTCGTCTCTCGACGCGTGACGAAGGCATCGAAGGCAAAATCGTCCACCGTCAGCATCTCCAGGACTTCCGCCTCGTGGGCGCGCATGAAGGCGGCGTCCTCGTCGTTGAGCAGCCCGGTTTCGTGGGCGGCATCGATCCACTGCTCGGGATGCAGCGCGACCTCGGGCAGCGCTTTCTTGACCCGCGCCTTGTTGAGCGTGCGATAGATCGTCTCGGCCCGTTCGGCGTTGGCCAGCAGGGCGTTGTAGCGCGCCAGCGCATTCTCCTTCTGACCCTCCTCCCAGCTGTCCCAGGTATTGCTCGTCAGCTTGTGGCGCAGCGCACTGTCGGTGGAGATCGCCCTGGCGATCTCGCGCGTCAGCGTATCCTGCGGCTTGTGCCAGCGGCGCCCCAGCGGCTGGGTGACGAACGACAGCGTGTTGCCCAGGGCGCGGTTGGGTAGATTGTCGAACAGGTCGACCAGCGCCTGCTCGGCACGATTCAACAACAGCCGGCAGCTGTAGTGGAACAGCGCCGCCTCGTTGTCGACGCGGTCGGTTTCGTGCCACTGCTTCAGCACCATCGACAGCAGGTAGAGATTGGAGAGCACGTCGCCGAGACGCGCCGAGATCATCTCGCGCTGCTTGAGTTTGGAGCCGAGGCTGGCCATGGCGGCGTCGGCACACAGGCTGAAGGCGGAAGAGAGTCGCGCGGCATCCTGGGCATAGGGCGCCGCAATGGCATCGAACGGGACGTTCGGCTTGCCGAGACCCAGGGCCTGGGTGAAGGCGCGGGCGCCGTTGCCGAAGATCAGCCCGATGTGGCGGAAGAACAGCCGATCGAAGGCCTCGAAATCGTTGGCATCCTTGGCCGCCAGCTCCTCGAGGACGTAGGGATGGCAGCGGATCGCGCCCTGACCGAAGATCATCAGGTTGCGGGTCATGATATTGGCGCCCTCGACGGTGATCGAGACCGGGTTGGCACTGTAGCCGATACCGAGATAGTTGCGCGGGCCCAGCGTCACCGTGCGGCCGCCGTGGACATCCATGGCGTCGGCCAGCACGTCGCGCTGGAACTCGGTCAACTGGCTCTTGAGAATCGCCGACGGCACCGCCGGCTTGACGCCGTGATCGATGGTGTTGGCAGTCTGCATCACCGCGGCCTGGGAGATGTAGGCCTTGGCGGCGATACGCGCCAGTGGCTCCTGCACGCCCTCCATGTCCGCCACGGCGATGTTGAACTGGCGACGAATGCGGGTGAAGCCGCCGCTCCAGCCCACCGCATAGCGCCCGATCCCCGCGGCGCCGGAGGGCAGGGTGATGCAGCGGCCCACCGAGAGGCACTCGACCAGCATGCGCCAGCCCTGGCCGGCCATGTCGAGCCCGCCGATCAGGTAATCGAGGGGGATGAACACCTCCTTGCCACGAATCGGCCCGTTCATGAACGGACTGCCGATCGGATGGTGGCGGCGGCCGATCTCCATGCCCTCGGTGTCACGCGGGATCAGTGCACAGCTGATGCCGATGTCGCTCTCGCCGCGCTCCAGCAGGTTGTCCGGGTCGAACATGCGGAAGGCCAGGCCGACCACGGTGGCGATCGGCGCCAGGGTGATCCAGCGTTTCTCGAAGGTCAGCTTCAGCCCCAGGACCTCCTTGCCGTCGTGCATGCCGCGGCAGACGATGCCGACATCCGGGATCGAGGTGGCGTCACTGCCGGCCCGGGGACCGGTCAGGGCGAAGCAGGGGATGTCGCGGCCGTCGGCGAGGCGCGGCAGGTAGTGATCCTTCTGCGCTTCGGTACCGTATTTCAGCAGCAGCTCGCCTGGCCCGAGCGAGTTGGGCACGCCGACGGTGCTCATCAGGGTTTCGTTGAAGGCGAGCTTCTGCAGCACGGCGGACTGCGCCTTGGCAGAGAATCCCAGGCCGCCGTAGGCCTTCGGGATGATCATGCCGAAGAAGCGCTCGTTCTTCAGATACTCCCACAGCGCCTCGGGCATGTCGGCGCGCTCGCGGGCGATCTCCCAGGCGTTGCACATGCCGGCGGCGACGGAACACTGGTGGTCGACGAAAGCCTGCTCCTCCTCGCTCAGCCCGGCATTGTCGAAGTCGAGCAGGCGCTGCCAGTCGGGCCGGCCGCTGAACAGCTCGCCGTCCCAGGCAACGGTACCGGCATCGAGGGCGACCCGCTCGGTCTCGGAGACCCGCGGGGCGATCTTCTTGAACAGCGCGAACAGGCGCGGCGACAGCCACAGCCGACGAATCGGCTTGAGGCCGCAGGCGGCGACGCCGATCGCTGCGATCAGCAGCAGCGTACCGATGACGCCGGCGCCCAGCGCCAGCCCGACGACACCCAGCACGGCGAGTACGGCCAGTGCCGCGAGTGCGCCGGCCTCGCGACGCATGACGACCAGACAGCCAATGACGGCCAGGACGATGAGCAGCAGTGTGATCATGACGAACTCCGAGAGGGGAAAACGAAGAATTCAGACGATCGTTTGAATTTGGTTTTCAGACTAGCGGATCGCACGGCGGCTGACTAGGCCGGCGTGCTTATCCTTTGGGCTAGAGCCACGAGCCACGAGCTGCGAGCCACGAGCCACGAGCTACGAGCTACGAGCTACGAGCCACGAGCCACGAGCGACGAGCGACGAGCGACGAGAAGGGCTTGCGGGCCGGAGCCCCGTCAATGGCGCCCCGTAGCCCGAGGCTCACGCTTCGCTGGCACGCTCCGAGCCGATCTGGCTTGGGCGCAGTCGGCGATGAAGCCTGTCGAGGTAAAGATAGACCACCGGGGTGGTGTAGAGCGTGAGGATCTGGCTGACGATCAGTCCGCCGATGATGGTGATCCCCAGTGGCGCGCGCAGGCCGGCATTCTCGTCGGTGCCGAGCAGCAGCGGCAGGGCGCCGAGCAGCGCGGCGAGGGTGGTCATCATGATCGGCCGGAAACGGACCAGCGCCGCGTGGCGAATCGCCTCCTGGGGCGTCATGCCCTGGTCGCGTTCGCAGACGACGGCGAAGTCCACCAGCATGATCGCGTTCTTCTTGACCACGCCGATCAGCAGGATGATGCCGATCAGCGCGATCAGGGTGAATGGCGTGTCCAGCGCCATCAGCGCCAGCAGCGCGCCGACCCCGGCGGAGGGCAGCGTCGACAGGATGGTCAGCGGGTGGATGTAGCTCTCGTAGAGAATGCCCAGTACCAGATAGACCGTCACCAGAGCGGCGAGGATCAGCCACGGCATCGCTTCGATACCGCTCTGGAAGGTGCCGGCGCTGCCCTCGAAGTCGACCTGGAGGGCCGTGGGCGGGTGCAGCGCATCGACGGCCTGGCGAATGCGCGCGGTCGCTTCTCCCAGCGACACGCCCTCCTCCAGGTTGAACGAGACCGTCGAGGCGGCGAACTGACCCTGGTGGTTGACCGTCACCGGGGTGGTGCTGCGCTCGACATGGCTGAACGCCGAGATCGGGATCATCTCGCCATCGCTGGCGCTGACATGGAGGTCGCCGATGGCATCGGGGGCCTGGCGGTAGGGGGCTTCCACCTCCATCACCACGTAGCGCTGCTCATCGGCGTCGTAGAGGCTCACCACCTTGCGCTGGGCGAAGGCGTTGCCCAGGGCTGTGTCGATGGTGCTCATGTCCACGCCGAGACGCGAGGCGGTGTCCCGATCCACGACCAGTCTGGCGGCCAGGCCGTCGCCGCGGTTGTCGCTGTCGACCCCGGTGATGCCGTCGACCTGCTGCATCGCCTGCTGGATCTTCCTCGACCAGTCGCCCAGCAGCTCGAGGTCGTCGCTCTTGAGCGTGATCTCGTACTGGGAAGCGCTGCTGGAGCGTCCGCCGATGCGGATATCCTGCAGCGGGAACATGAAGGTGCTGACCCCGGTCAGCCCCTGCAGACTGGCCATCAGGCGATTGCCGATCGCCTGGGTCGAAGCCTGGCGGTCGGACTTGAGGGTGATGAACAGCGTCGCCGAGGAGCCGCCGCGGCCCGGGCCGCCGCTACCCATGAACCCCAGCACGCTGGCGACGGCGGGATCGGCCTGCAGCCGCTCGCGTACCTGGCCGAGCTTGTCCGAGACGGCGTCGAACGACAGCGCCTGGTCACCGCGCATGGTGCCGAGCAGGCGTCCGGTGTCCTGATCCGGGATGAATCCCTTGTCGACGGCGGTGTAGAGATAACCGTTGAGCACGATCACGGCGACCAGTGACAGCAGTGTCAGACGGCGGTGCTTGAGGGCGATGTCCAGGGTCCTGGCGTAGCCACGCACGAAGGCGTGACCGATGGCGGTCAGGAAGCGCTCCCAGCGGGGCTGCCGCTGGCGTTCCGGATGCGGCTTCAGCCAGCGGGCGCACAGCATCGGTGTCAGCGTCAGTGACACCAGCAGCGACACCCCGATGGCCAGCGACAGTGTCACCGCGAACTCGTGGAACATCCGTCCGATGAAGCCGCCCAGCAGCAGCAGCGGGATGAACACCGCCACCAGCGACACGCTCATCGCGGTGACCGTGAAGCCGACCTCCCTGGCGCCGAGCAGCGCAGCCTCGAACGGCTTGACGCCCCGCTCGATATGCCGAGCGATGTTCTCCACCACCACGATGGCGTCGTCGACCAGGAAGCCGATCGAGACGATCAGCGCCATCAGCGACAGGGTATCCAGCGAGAAGTCGAACGCCCACATCATCGCGAAGGTGCCGATCAGCGACACCGGAATCGCGACACTGGGGATGATGGTGGCGCGGGCATTGCGCAGGAACAGAAATACCACCAGTACCACCAGCACGACGGCCAGCAGCAACGTCAGTTGCGTCTCGTGCAGCGATGCCTGGATGCCGGGTGCCCGGTCGAGCTGCACGCTGAGGTTGACGTTCTGCGGCAGCAGGCTGCGCACCTCGTCGAGACGCTCCCTGACGCCGGCGATGGTATCGATGATATTGGCGCCGCTGGCACTGCTGATCACCAGCAGCACGGCAGGGAGATCGTTCTGGAAGCCGACGTTGTAGCGATCTTCCACCCCGTCGACGATCCTGGCGACGTCGCCGAGTCGCATCAGCGAGCCGTCGTCGCCCTTGGCGATCACGATCTGGCTGTAGTCGCTCGCCTTCAGCAGCTGGGAGTCGGTCTGGACCTCCCAGCGGTGCTCGACGGTCTGCACGAACCCGGTGGGCGACTGGGTCGTCGCCGCGCGCAGGGCCCCGGCCACGGCATCCAGCGCGATACCGGCGTGGTTTAGCTTGCGCGGATCGATCGACACCCTGACCGCCGGGGAGGAGCTGCCGCCGACGTTGACGTCGCCGACGCCGGGCACCTGGGCGATGGGTGGCGCGATCTTGCTGTCGGCGAGGCGATAGAGCTCGCTGGTGGGGAGGGTGTCGGAGGTCAGTGACAGGATCATCACCGGCGCCGAGGCCGGATTGAGCTTGCGATAGTGCGGCCGGCTGGTCATGGCGCTGGGGAGCAGCGGCTGGGCATCGTTGATCGCGGCCTGGACCTCCTGGGCGGCCACGTTGATGTCCTTGTCGAGATCGAACTGGATGATCACGCTGGTGGAGCCGTCGGAACTCGACGAGGTCATCTGGGTGATTCCGGGAATGCGCCCCAGCGAGCGCTCCAGCGGCGTCGCCACCGTCGATGCCATGGTTTCCGGGTTGGCGCCGCTCAGGCTCGCCGAGACCAGGATGGTCGGGAACGACACGTTGGGCAGCGGTGCCACCGGCAGCCGCTCGTAGGCGAGCGAGCCCAGCAGCACGATGGCCAGCGCCAGCAGGATGGTGGCGACGGGCCGGCGGACGAAGGGCGCCGACAGGCTCACGGCGACACTCCGTCACGACGCGCTTCATCACGACCCGGCGCATCGCGCTCGTCGTCATGGCGCTGGGCCCGGCCGAAGCGTCCCGCGAGGCGGTCGAAGAACAGGTAGATCACCGGCGTGGTGAACAGCGTCAGCAACTGGCTGAACAGCAGCCCGCCGACCATGGTGACACCCAGTGGCTGGCGCAGCTCGGCGCCGTAGCCGCTGGCGAACATCAGCGGCATGGCGCCGAGCAGCGCGGCGAAGGTGGTCATCATGATCGGCCGGAAGCGCAGCAGCGCCGCGGTATGGATCGCCTGCGCCGCCGACATGCCGCGCTCGCGCTGCGCCTCCAGCGCGAAGTCGATCATCATGATGGCGTTCTTCTTGACGATGCCGATCAGCAGGATGATGCCGATGACCGCTACCAGGCCGAGCGAGTAACCGCCGATCTGCAGCGCCAGCAGGGCCCCGATGGCGGCGGAGGGCAGCGTCGACAGGATCGTCAGCGGGTGGATGTAGCTCTCGTAGAGCACCCCCAGCACGATATACATGGTGACGATGGCGGCCAGGATCAGCCACAGGGTGTCGCCGGTGGAGTCGGTATAGGCCAGTGCCGAGCCGCGATAGGTGAGGGTGGTCTGGTCGCTGAGCGTGTCCGCCGCCGCCTGATCGACGGCCGTGAAGGCCTCCGACAGCGAGTGACCGTCGGCGACGGCGAACGACATCAGCGCCGAGGGGAACTGGTTCTGGCGCTGCAGCGAGAGCGGGGTGGTGCGTTCGGTCAGGGTCACCAGGGTCGACAGCGGCACCAGCTCGCCGTCGTCGTTGGCCACGTAGAGACGCGACAGCGCCTGCGGGCCTTCGCCGTCGGTGGCGCTGGCGGCCAGCACCACCCGATACTGGCTGGCCTGGGTGAAGATGGTCGAGATCAGGCGCTGGCCGAAGGCGTCGTAGAGCGCGTCGTCGATATCGGCGACGCTGATCCCGAGCCGGCCGGCGCGGCCGCGGTCGATGGTCACCTCGAGCTTGCGTCCTTCGTTCTGGACGTCGCTGCTGACGCTGGCGATGGCGGGGGAGCGCCCGAGGGCCGCGAGCAGCCTGGCGGCGTCGTCGTTCAACGCCGCGCGGTCGCCCTGGGTCAGGGCGAACTGATAGGGGTAGCGACTGATCGTATCTTCCAGTGTCAGGTCCTGCACCGGCTGCAGCGACAGGGTCAGCCCGGGAATGTCGCGGCTTTGGGCGCGCAGTCGCGCCAGGATGCCGTCCAGGTCGCCGCGTTCGTCCAGCGGCTTGAGATTGATCGAGAGGCGGCCGCTATTGAGCGTGGTGTTGGTACCGTCGATGCCGACGCTGGACGAGACGCTCTCGACGGCGGGGTCCTCGAGCAGGCGCTCGACCAGTCGCTGCTGGCGCGCCGACATCGCCTCGAACGAGGTCGACTGGGTCGCCGTGGTGATACCGCGGATGACCCCGGTATCCTGCACCGGGAACAGCCCCTTGGGCGTGGCGATGAACAGCAGGGCGGTGACGCCCAGGGTGGCGACCGCCACCAGCAGCGTCAGCGTCTGGTGACCGAGCACCCAGTTCAGCGCGTGTTCGTAGCCGCGGGTGAGACGACCGAACAAGCCTTGCCGGCTGCGCACCATGGCTTCGTCGTCCATCTCGTCGCCGCTGCGGCCGGCGGTCTCCGGACGCGGCTTCAGCCAGCGTGCGCAGAGCATCGGCGTCAGCGTCAGCGAGACGAAGGCGGAGATCAGGATCGAGATCGCCAGGGTCAGCGCGAATTCGCGGAACAGGACACCGACCACGCCACTCATGAACACCAGCGGTATCAGCACGGCGAGCAACGAGACCGTCAGCGAGAGTATGGTAAAGGCGATCTGGCGCGAGCCCTTGAGCGCGGCGGCGAGCGGTCTCTCGCCCTTCTCCACGTAGCGGGTGATGTTCTCCAGCACCACGATGGCGTCGTCGATGACGAAGCCGGTGGCAATGGTCAGCGCCATCAGGGTCAGGTTGTTGAGGCTGAATCCCGCCAGATACATAGCGCCGAAGGTGCCCACCAGCGACAGTGGCACCGCCAGGCTGGGAATCAGTGTGGCCGGGATGTTGCGCAGGAACAGGAAGGTCACCATCACCACCAGCCCGATGGCGAGCATCAGTTCGAACTGCACGTCCTCCACCGCGGCGCGGATGGTGGTGGTGCGATCGGTGAGGATCCTGACGTCGACATTGGCCGGCAGCGTTTTCTCCAGCGCCGGCAGGCTCCGCTTGATGCTGTCCGCCACGCCGACCACGTTGGCGCCGGGCTGGCGCAGCACATCGATCAGGATCGCGCCCTCGCGATCGGCCCAGGCCGAGAGGTAGGCGTTCTCGGAACCGTCCTCGACCCTGGCCACGTCCGACAGCCGCAGCACCGAACCTTCGTCGTTCTTGAGGATCAGGTCGCGGTAACCGTCCGCCGACAGCAGTTGATCGTTGGCATCGATGCTGTAGGCGCGATAGGGCCCGTAGAGCGTGCCCTTGGCCCGGTTGACGTTGGCGGCATCGACGGCGCTGCGCACGGCGGCGAGATCGAGGCCGTAGGCGGCGAGCTGGCGCGAGTCGACGGTGATGCGCACGGCGGGCTGGTGGCCGCCGGCCAGCTTGACTTGGCCCACGCCGGTGATCTGGGCGATCTTCTGCGCCATGCGCGTATCGACCAGATCGTAGACCTTCGTCAATGGCAAGGTGTCCGAGCTGACCGCCAGGGTCATGATCGGGGTATCCGCCGGGTTCACCTTGCTGTAGCTGGGGGGGCGGGGCAAATCGTCGGGCAGCAGTGTCTCGGCCTGGCTCAGCGCCGCCTGGACCTCCTGCTCGGCGACGCCCAGGTCGGAGTCGAGCGAGAAACGCAGCGTGATCAGCGAGGCGCCGCCGGTGCTGGTCGAGCTCATGTCCTCCAGTCCCGAAATCTCGCCCAGCTGATCCTCCAGCGGGGAAGTGACGTGGGAGAGCATCACGTCGGGCCCGGCGCCGGGGTAGAGCGTGGTGACCTGGATGGTGGGGAAGTCCACCTCCGGCAGCGACGAGATCGTCAGCAACCGGTAGGCCATGGCGCCGGCGATCAGGATCGCCAGCATCACCAGCGAGGTGGCGACCGGGCGCAGGATGAACAGGCGAGACGGATTCATGAGGCCCGGCCGTCACCACCGTCGGCGGCGTCCATCACCTCGTCGCTCGATTCGCCCGGCAGGGCATCGCTGACCACGCGAACCCTGGCGCCTTCGCGCAGGCTGTCGACGCCGTCCACCACGACCCGCTCTCCGGCTTCGACGCCGGACGACAGCGCGCTCTGGGAGTTCTGTGTCGCGGCCAGGGTCACGTCGCGCCGGGTCACGGTGTCGTCATCCTTCACCACGTAGACGTAGTTGCCCTCCTGGCCGGTCTGCACCGCCGGTTCGGGGACGATCACCTGGTCGCGGAGGATCTGCGACACCAGGCTGACGTCGACGTAGGCGTTGGGATAGAGCCCGCCGGTCGGGTTGTCGAGGATGGCGCGCAGGCGGATCGTGCCGGTAGCGCTGTTGACGTTGCTGTCGATGCTGCTCAACTGGCCCGAGTGGGTTTCGCCGTCGGTATCGGTCACGTTCACCGCCGGGTGGTCGCCGGCGACCAGGCGGCCACGGACGATATCGACAAAGCGACTGGGCAGCGAAAAGATCACTGAGATCGGATCCAACTGGGTGATGGTGACGATCGGCTCGTCGTCGCCGAGCTGGACGATATTGCCGGGGTCCACGTTGCGAATCCCCACCACGCCGGCGATCGGCGCGGTGATGTCGGTATAGTCGAGCTGGACCTGGGCGCTCTTGACGCTGGCCTGGTCGCTGGCGACCGTGCCCTGGTACTGACGCACGAGCTGGCGCTGCTGCTCCAACTCCTGGCGCGAGACATAGTTGGTCTCGATCAGCTTCTCGTAGCGGGCCAGATCTTCTTTTGCCGAGGCCAGTTGGGCCTGATCCTGGGCCAGTTGCCCCTTGGCCTGGTCCAGTTGCGCCTGGTAGTCCCGCGGGTCTATCTGGGCGATCCGCTGACCTTTCTGGACCGTTTGGCCCTCCTCGAAGTCGACCGAAATCAGCTCGCCCTCCACCCGTGGCCGCACGGCGACGCTCGAGAGCGGTCGCACCGTCCCCAGCGCCGTCAGCTCGATCGGCAGGTCCCCGCGGCTGGCGGCCACGGCGGAGATGGCCGTGGCGGGCATGCCGCCGGCGCCTGGCTGCCCAGGGGATCCGTCGTTACCCTCGGGCGCGTCGTTCCTGCCGACAAAGTAGTAGGCGACGCTGACCGCGACGAGGATCAGCAGCAACCACCATAGCCAGCGTAGCGGCCGGCGGGGGCGAGACGACGTGGAGGAGGATGACATGACGAAAGACGTTCCTTGTACGGACTTTGTGACGTGCGCGTTACACGGCTCGAACGAGCTTGGAATCGGACTAGCCTAAAGCCGAACCCAGTGTAACGGAACACTGTTCGCACAATGCGCAATTAGCGCGCAAATAAATTAGCGGCGCCAGGCCGATGATGGCACCGATGAACAGGGTCGACGAAAAAAGCCCGGCGTCGGGGCCGGGCCAGGGGAAGAGGCAGGGTAGGCAGCCAGCGTCGCTCGACACTGGATCGTCGAACGCCAACCGCCGACCGGGAAGCGCTCGAGCGACATCACACGCTTCTGGCGGGCGCCTGGCGAGCCGGCGCGCCATCGGCGACGTAGTAGGGCGCCTCCGAGGCCGGCAGCGGCTCGCGCCCGCGTACGCGATCGGCGAGCTTCTCCGCGATCATGATGGTGGTGGCGTTGAGATTGCCGGTCACGATCTGCGGCATGATCGAGGCATCGATCACGCGCAGCCCCTCGATGCCGTGAACGCGACCCTCGCCATCGACCACGGCGTCGTCGTCGCTGCCCATGCGGCAGGTGCCGCAGGGGTGGTAGGCCGTTTCGGCATGCTGGCGGACGAAGGCGTCCAGCTCCTCATCCGACTGCACATCCGGCCCCGGCGAAATCTCCCGGCCACGGTAGGCATCCATGGCCGGCTGCGCGATGATCTCGCGGGTCAGGCGGATCGCGGCGCGAAACTCCTCCCAGTCGCGCTCGGTGGCCATGTAGTTGAACAGGATACTGGGCGCGCTGCGCGGATTCCGGTCGCGCAGCTGCACCCGCCCACGGCTCTCGGAGCGCATCGAGCCGACGTGTGCCTGGAAACCGTGGGCCTGGACCGCGCTCTTGCCGTTGTAGCTGATCGCGATCGGCAGGAAGTGATACTGCAGGTTGGGCCACGCCTCGCCGTCGTCGCTGCGGATGAAGCCGCCGGCCTCGAACTGGTTGCTGGCGCCGATGCCCCTGCCCAGGAACATCCACTCCGCGCCGATCTTGGGCTGGTTGTACCACTTGAGTGCCGGATAGAGCGAGACCGGTTGCTTGCACTCGTACTGAATGTACATCTCCAGGTGGTCCTGCAGGTTCTCGCCGACGCCCTTGAGCGGATGCACGACGGGAATGCCGAGCTTTTCCAGCAGGGCCGGGCTGCCGACCCCGGAGCGCTGCAGGATCTGCGGCGAAGCGATCGCGCCACCGCACAGCAGCACCTCGCGACGGGCCAGGGCCTGGTGCGGTTGGCTGTTGTTGAGACGGTCGTGCAGGTAGTTGACGCCGACGGCCCGCTGATCCTCGAACAGGATCCGGTCCGTGGTCGCATGGGTGACGATGGTCAGGTTCTCGCGCTGCTTGGCGATGTCCAGATAGCCGCGCGCGGTGGAAGAGCGGCGGCCGTTGGGCGTCGTCGAACGGTCCATCGGGCCGAAGCCCTCCTGCTGGTAGCCGTTGAGATCCTCGGTGCGCGGGTAGCCCGCCTCGACACCCGCCTCGATGAACGCCTGGTAGAGCGGGTTGTTGTCGGGTTTCGGCGTCGCCACGCTCAGCGGTCCGTCGCCGCCGTGATAGTCGTTGGGGCCGATATCGCGGCTTTCCGCCTTGCGGTAATAGGGCAGGCAGTCGCGGTAGCGCCAATCCTCCAGGCCCGGCTGCTTGGCCCAGTTGTCCAGGTCCAGGGCGTTGCCGCGGATGTAGCACATCCCGTTGATCAGCGACGAGCCGCCGAGCCCCTTGCCGCGGCCGCACTCCATGCGACGGTTGTCCATGTGCGGTTCCGGATCGGTCTCGAACGCCCAGTTGTAGCGTTTGCCCTGGAGCGGGTAGGCCAGTGCCGCCGGCATCTGGGTGCGGAAGTCGGCGCGATAGTCCGGACCGCCGGCTTCCAGCAGCAGCACGCTGATGGCCGGGTCCTCGGTCAGGCGGGTGGCGAGCACGTTGCCCGCCGAACCCGCGCCGATGATGATG
>NZ_PZJL01000010.1:49362-151837 GCF_003206585.1 Salinicola sp. CR57 | reverse complement strand
GCCGCGTTGGCAAGCCCTCGAGTCAAAAAAACTGAAATCGATGACGTCCGACATCGGAGGTCCGATACATCTCAGGACAATCCGGGCCGATTGTCAGCGTCGTCCCTGGCGTGGCAGCGCACGATTGAAGCCTGGCCGCTTCATACTTTGGTCCGAATCGAGGCCCGTCAACCGCTACCACGGCAGGCAGCGCTTTGAGCGATGCCAGAACATTGGTAAAACCAATGACTGCAATCGTTATCGGGAGCTTCATCGCGTGAACTACCCAACCGTCAGGCAGCCTCGTCTTGCCGATGTCATCACCGAACGCCTCGAGACGATGATCCTCGAGGGCAGCCTCAAACCGGGCCACCGCCTGCCGGCCGAGAGGCAACTGGCCGAACGCTTTGGCGTGTCGCGCCCCTCGCTACGTGAAGCCATTCAAAAGCTGGCCGCTCGAGGCCTGTTGATCAGCCGGCAGGGTGGTGGCACCTACGTCAGTGAGCGTCTCGCCGCCAGCTACGGCGATCCCATGCTGGAGATGCTGTCGCGTCACGACGAGTTTCACCTGGATGTGCTGGAGTTCCGCGATGCAATGGAGGGGATCACGGCCTACCACGCGGCGATGCGGGCAACCCCGGCCGACAAGGAGATGCTGCAGCAACGGTTCGAGGCGCTGGACAGAAGTTATCGGGATCCCGTTCAGCAGGGCGACCCACTACGCGAGGCCAAGGCCGATGCCGCCTTTCATCTCGCCATTGCCGAGGCCGCCCACAATGTCCTGATGCTGCATACCATTCGCGGCCTCTTCCATTTGCTGGAGAAGAGTATCGTCGGCAACCTGGCACATCTGTTCGAGCGTCCCAATGCCCGCCAGCGTCTGATGGCACAGCACCGCGCGCTGCTCGAGGCGATTCAGGAAGGGAGAGCCGAGGATGCTCGCACGTTGGCCCACGAGCATCTCGACTACGTCAAGGCGGGGCTGATCGACATGCAGCGTGCCGAATCGAGGGCCCGGCGCGCCGAAAGGCGCTCGCAGCTGCTGAGCGACCGCCTCGAGCCCTGAGCGCGCCAGCCTCCGATCATTCACCGCTCAGGTGCTGGTCCTTCAGCTTGACGTAATTTCCCGCGGAGTAACTGAAAAACGTCCGCTCGGCGGCCTTGAGCTCGCGTAGCGGCTTGGCCGGGTTACCGGCGTAGACATGGCCGCTCTCCAGCACTTTGCCCGGCGGAACCATGGCGCCCGCGGCGACGATCACCTCATCTTCGATCACGACCCCGTCCAGCACCACGGCGCCCATCCCGATGAGAACCCGATCTCCGATCCGGCAGCCGTGCAGCGTGGCCTGGTGGCCGATCGTGACCTCGTCCCCGATGATCAAGGGATGGCCGCCGGGGTTGTAGTCGCTTGCGTGGGTACAATGCAGCACGCAGCCATCCTGCACACTGGTGCGCGCGCCGATGCGAATGCGATGGACATCACCCCGAATGACCGCCATCGGCCATACCGAGCAGTCGTCACCCAGCGCCACGTCCCCCAGCACGACGCTGGTATCATCGATGAACACTCGTTGACCGAGGCTGGGCGTCACACCCTGAAATGTTCGAATTGCCATGAGTTCTACTCCTGTCGCTATCCAGAATCGGCTTGTCCCTCGCAGCACGGCCTAGAGAAGGCTGGACGCCAGCACCACCACCGTCAGCGGGATCGACACGTAACGCACCAGCCATTGCCATAGTCGGAAGCTGCCGGCGCCGACGCCCAGCGCCGCCACGGCGGCCTCCCTCGACATCACCCAGGCCGCGAAGATGGCGATCAGCAGACCACCGACCGGCAGGAATATATCGGGCGGAATGGTCGACACCAGCGTGAAGAAGTTCATCTCGCCGACCCAGTGCACGTCTGCCAGGGTGGAGAACGAGAGCACCGATAACAGCCCCACCAGCCACACCAGCGACCCGATCAGAATAGCAGCGCGGCTGCGACGCCACCCGGAACCGACCAGCATCGACACCATCGGCTCGGCAAGATTGATCGACGACGTCCAGGTCGCCACCAGCAGCAGCAGAAAGAAGGCGCCCAGCCAGACCTGTCCGCCCGGCAAATCGCTGAAGGCGATCGGCAGCGTGACGAACATCAGCCCGGGCCCTTCGCTGGGATCGAGACCATGGGTGAAGACCACGGAGAAGATGGCGATACCGGAGAGCAGCGCCACCGTGATATCGAGCAGAGCCACGGCGAAGACGGCCTTGGGCAAGCTCTGCTCCTCGGGCATGTAGGCGCCATAGGCCATCAGGGCACACGCCCCCACCGCCAGAGTAAAGAAGGCGTGTCCCATGGCATTGAGCACGACACTCCACGTAATGGCAGCGACGTTCGGCGTGAACAGCCAGTGCATGGCGGCCCCGAAGCCCGGGGTGGTCACGGCGTAGCCCGCGAGAACGATCAGGATGCCGTAAAGCAGCGGCATCATCACGTTGTTGAGCTTTTCGATCCCGTTGACGATACCGGCCGCCACCACCGACATGGTCAGCAGCATGAACAGGGTATGGTTGAAGGTCATGCGCAACGGGTCTGCCAGGAAGGCATTGAAGCTCGCACCGACCTGCTGGGGAGAGAGACCGACGAAGTTGCCATTCACGGCACTGACCAGGTACTCGATCGACCAGCCGGAGACAACCGAGTAGAACGACAGGATGAAGAAGACCGTGATCGCGCCGAACAGCCCCAGCCATTTCCAGTGACGACTGACATCGGCCTCGTCGGCCAGGAACGCCAGCGCCTGCATCGGGCTGCGCCGACCGGCGCGACCGATCATGATCTCGGCCATCATCATCGGCAGCCCCAGCAGCAGTACGAAGACGATGTAGAGCAGCAGGAACGCCGAGCCGCCGTTCTCGCCCGTCATGTAGGGGAAGCGCCAGATGTTGCCCAGCCCCACGGCGGCGCCGGTGACCGCCAGGATAAAGGCACGGCGGGACTGCCAGCGCTCCAGAGTTTCACTCATCATTCGGGACCTTTAGCGAACGGATTGCGGCCGCGGACGACCCACCCGGGACAGGCAGGGCTGGCGCGAAAACGCGAAGAGCCTATCAGCACCGGGGCGGCTCGCCAATCTGGCCCGGGCCA
The DNA here is from genome assembly GCF_003206585.1 of Salinicola sp. CR57. NCBI lineage: Bacteria > Pseudomonadati > Pseudomonadota > Gammaproteobacteria > Oceanospirillales > Halomonadaceae > Salinicola > Salinicola sp. CR57. The sequence continues at coordinate 148,728 of NZ_PZJL01000010.1, read as the reverse complement.
GCGTCCAACAGCGGGCGCTACCAACTGGAGCCCGGATTGAAAGCTGCCTCGGCTTCCCCCATATAGAATGACACTGATTCCATCGTCCGAGGTGACCATGTCGAATAACCCGCTGCTCGAGCATCATACTCTGCCACCGTTCGAGGCGATCCGTCCCGAACACGTCGTACCGGCCATCGAAAAGATCATTGCCGACAACCGGCAGGCCACCGAGACCCTGGCCCGGCAGCAGGACGTGAGCTGGCAGACCCTCGCCGCGCCGCTGGAATCGCTCGACGACCGCCTGTCCCAGGCATGGTCTCCGGTGTCCCATCTCAATTCGACGATGAACAGCGACGCGCTGCGCGACGCCTATCAGCAGTGCCTGGCCATGCTTTCCGAGTACGGTACCTGGGTCGGCCAGCACACCGCGCTTTTCCAGGCATTCGAACGTCTGCGGCAGAGCGACGAGTTCGCCTCACTCGAGACCGCTCAGCGCAAGGCGATCGACAACACCCTGCGTAACTTTCGCCTTGCCGGCGTCGATCTACCAGCCGAGGACAAGAAGCGCTACGGCGAAATCCAGGCTCGCCTATCGGAACTCGGCAACACCTTCTCCAACCAGTTGCTGGATGCGACCCAATCCTGGCATCTCGATCTTGCCGACGCCGACCGCCTGGGCGGCCTGCCCGAGAGCGCCCTGGAGACATTGAAGGCCAATGCCGAAGCCAAGGGCGTTACCGGTTACCGGATTACCCTGGACGTGCCCAGCTTCCTGCCGGTCATGACTTTCGCCGAAGATCGCGAGCTGCGCCGGGAGGTCTATACCGCCTATGTCACGCGAGCTTCCGACCAGGGCCCCAAGGCCGGCGAGAACGACAATGCACCGGTGATAGAGGAGACGCTGCGGCTGCGTCAGGAGCTGGCCCGCCTGCTCGGTTTCGACACCTACGCCGACTACTCGCTGGCCACCAAGATGGCCGAAACGCCCGAACAGGTGCTCGGCTTCCTTGACGACCTCGCCGAACGCGCACATCCGCAGGCGCAGCGCGAATTCAACGAGCTCGAAGCCTTCGCCAAGGAGACCCTCGGCCTCGATGCATTGAAGCCGTGGGACACCGGCTTCGCCAGCGAGAAGCTGCGCCAGGCGCGCTACGATATTTCTCAGGAGCAGTTGCGGCCCTACTTCCCCGCGCCGCGTGCCATCGAGGGCCTATTCCGCGTCACCAACAAGCTCTACGGCATCCGGATGGCGGAGAATCCGGAAGCGCCCTGCTATCACCCGGACGTGAAATACTTCGACGTGCTCGATGGCGATCGCCCCATCGCCGGCTTCTACCTGGACCTGTACGCCCGAGAAGGCAAGCGTGGCGGCGCCTGGATGGACGTCTGCCGCACGCGTCTCCAGCGCGAGAATGGCGAACTGCAGCTGCCGGTGGCCTATCTCACCTGCAACTTCACGCCCCCGGTGGCAGGCAAGCCGGCACTGCTGACCCACGAGGAGGTGCTGACGCTGTTCCACGAGTTCGGCCATGGCCTGCACCACATGCTGACGCAGCAGACGGTCGCCGACGTTTCCGGCATCAGCGGCGTCGCCTGGGATGCCGTCGAGCTGCCGAGCCAGTTCATGGAGAATTTCTGCTGGGAGCGCGAGGGTCTCGACCTGATCGCCGGCCACGTCGACACCGGCGACAAATTGCCGGACGAGCTGCTGGACAAGCTGCAGGCGGCGCGCAATTTCCAGTCGGCGATGCAGATGATGCGCCAGCTCGAGTTCTCGCTATTCGACTTCCGTCTCCATCACGAACTCGAGAAGCCGAGCGCCAGTGACGTCCAGCATCTGCTCGATGACGTGAGAGCCAAGGTCTCGGTCGTGCCGACCGTCGACTTCAACCGCTTCCAGAACGGTTTCGCACACATTTTCGCCGGTGGCTACGCTGCTGGTTACTACAGCTATAAATGGGCCGAAGTACTGTCGGCGGATGCCTACAGCGCCTTCGAGGAAGCCGGGATTTTCGATCACGAGACCGGCCGACGCTTCCGCGAGACGATTCTCGAACAGGGTGGCTCACGGGAAGCGGCAGAACTGTTCGAAGCCTTCCGTGGCCGTGAACCGAGCATCGATGCGCTATTGCGCCACTCCGGTATCGACGCCAAGGACGCTGCCTGATCCTGGGCGGTGTCTGATCCCACAGTGAACCGGGCGGGCGCCAGTCAGCGCCCGCCCACTGCTTTCGAGGTAATGCATGTCCCAGACGCCGAAACGCTTCATTGCCGGCGCAATCTGCCCTCGCTGTGCCGCCATGGACCGCATACGTTCGTGGGAGCAGAACGGCATTCGCTACCGCGACTGCGTCAGCTGCGACTTCTTCGAGCAATTACCGATCGAGGACGACACGCCGCAGGAAATTCCGACTCGCGTCAATCAACCGCGTGACAAACAGCGGCCAGCCAGCGACGAGGTCCGCCCGGTGCGGATCATCGACCCCGGCAAACTGCATTGACGTCACCGGCAAGAGTCGTCACTGCGCGACAGCGCGCTGAACCAGACGGGCAAGGTCGTCATCCTGCCAGTCAGGCACGCTGCCGAGCTGTGGGTCCATTGCCTTGCCTGGCCGTGCGATGAACCCGGTTCGCAGCCCGGCCGCATTGGCACCGATCAAATCCCACCCGTGAGCGGCGATCATGATCAGCTCGGCGGTGGCGACGCCCCAGTGGCTCGCCGCATGCCGATAAGGCTCTGGAGACGGCTTGTATCGCCCCACGCTCTCGACACTTAGAATGGCATCGAAATAACCGCTCAGTCCGGCGTTGTCGAGCTGCCGATGCGCTGCCTTCAGCGCGCTATTGGTCAGCGCCGTCAGCGTATGCCCCTGCTCGCGCAACTGCGCCAGCGCCGGCGCCGAATCGGCGTGGGCCGGCATCGAGAGAATCGCCTCGACCAGTGCCTGCTCGTCACCCACAGCGATCGCGACGCCATGTTTGGCACCGAGTTGGCGCAGCGCACTTCTGGCGAGATCTGCAAAGGGCTCGAACTCCCCCACCAGATTGGTCGTCATCCAGGTCTCCTGAAGCGTCAGGAACCATTCAGAGCGCGCGGCGTCGGTGCCGAACCAGCGCTTGAACAGCGGATCGAGCGCCCCCGTGTCGAGCAGTGTTTCATTGACGTCGAATACCAGATGCATCGCGGACTCCATGCCATCATTGGGGCTGATGATTCAGATCGGATAGGAAAAGCGTAGCGAGGGATAACGCCTAACGCTCGCAAGGTTCTCGATTCGGCGTCATCGATTGGCGGCCCCGCACCAGCGCCTCAGTGCCACAGCGCCACACCCTGCATCACCAGTTGCCGCAGCACCGAGAAGGACGGTAGCCAGCTCAACAGGTGCGCCGATATCAGCGCCAGCATCAGCGCACTGCCCGGAGACTGCCAACTGAACGGCTTGAGGGCCGTGCCGAACGAACGCTTGAAGCGCGCCCCGGTGAGATCGACGCTGTACAGCTCGTCCAGCGTCAGATGGATGACGAAGCCCAGTGTCATCGCCAACCCGTGGATCCAGGCCAGGCGTTCAGGCTGACCCAGCAGGGAGAAGCTGATCGCTGCCGTCGACAGCCCGCTGATCGACGCTGCCAGCAGCGAATGCCACACCCCGCGATGAACCGTGAAGCGTGCGAAAATCGCACCGGCCAGGTAGCGCACGCCGAGATAGATACCGCCGCAGGCCGCAAAAAGATAGGCCGGCGTGACTCGATGCTGCAGAACCAGCACTGCCAGCACGACCGCGACGACGGCCAGGATATTGAAGATCAGACGAATGGCCTGGGACTGATCGGCATCGATATCCGGAAGAATCCCGCCGAACGCCACCAGCATCGCGACCGCCAGCGACTGCCAGCCGCTCCACTGTCCCGCCTGCCATCCGGCCTGAGCGACCGCGACTCCCCCGACGGTCGCCACGCCGAGATGCGTTCGAAAATTGGCCATTGGCCGGGCGCCCCACACTGGATAAATGAACAGATTATGGCGCGCCAGCCAACCAGAAAACAATAGCTTAAGAAAACAGCCTCAAGACGAACCGGCTCCGCAACGAAACGAAACGACTCCACCTTTGGTGGAGCCGTCGAGTTGCGTGCCGCTCAATGTTCGCTAGCTACCGTCGATGACGCCGCAGGCCACTCGGCTCCCGCCCCCACCCAACTTGGGCTCGTCGCTGTAGTTGTCGCCACCTTGATGAATCATCAGCGAGTGACCGTCGAGATCGGCTTCGGTGAGTCGAGGCGCCAGCACTGGCGTCGTCGCTTTGCCGTCGTCCCCGACCGTGAGGACCGGCAGATCCCCGAGATGGCCCTCGTCGCTGTAGGGCCCTTGGTGTGTGCCGGTCTCGTCAGGGTCGAAATGGCCCCCGGCAGCGCCACCGGGCGTGACTTCGCCATCGGTCTCGCGGGTCTCGCAGCTGGCATTGGTATGCAGGTGGAAACCGTGAAGTCCGGCCTTCAGCCCCGACAGGTCCGGCGTCAGCAGCAAACCATATTCGGTGTCCTTGGCGACCACCGTACCAACGCTATCGCCGACCCCGTCGGCGGACACCGTATGCATCTCCACCGTGGTTTCCGCCTGTGCCCACCCCGACAGGGCTAGAGCGACCCCCGCGGTCAGACCGATCAATCCATTGCGTTGCATGGCGTTCTCCTCTACGTGAGTGACGGGTCCCGATCGACGACTTGCTTGATCGGGACTGGTTTCAACGTAGCCAACCGGCGGCCCTAACGCGAACGGCAGGGCTTCGGCGAGGCGAACTCGGCGGCCAGATTCAGCTCAGGTTGTCGAGCACCTTGAGCACCGGCACGGATTGATTCAGCGTATAGAAATGCAGGCCAGGGGCCCCGCCCTCCAGTAACCGCCGGCATAGCTTCGAGATCACCTCGGTGCCGAAGGCCTGGATACTGTCGCTGTCATCGCCGTAGGCCTCGAGCTGCTTGCGGATCCAGCGCGGGATGTCGGCGCCGCAGGTATCGGAGAAACGAGCCAGCTTGGTGTAATTGGTGATCGGCATGATGCCGGGAATGATCGGCGTCTCCACCCCCATGGCGCGAACCCGGTCCACGAAGTGGAAATAGGCGTCGGCGGTGAAGAAGTACTGGGTGATCGCGAGATCCGCGCCCGCCTTGGCCTTGCGGGCGAAGTTTTCCAGGTCACGTTCGAAGCTGGCTGCCTGGGGATGAGCTTCCGGGTAGGCGGCCACCGCGATCTCGAAATGATCGCCGGTCTCGTCGCGAATGAACTCGACCAGCTCGTTGGCGTAACGCAATTCGCCTGCGCCCCCCATGCCAGATGGCAAGTCACCACGCAACGCCACCAGGCTATCCACGCCATCCTCCCGGTAGGTGTGCAGCAGATCACGCAGCGACGACTTGTCGCTACCGACACAGGAGAGGTGTGGCGCCGTGGTGACGCCGCTGCGACGGACCGTCTTGACAGTGTCGAACGTGCGCGCCTGGGTGGAGCCACCGGCCCCATAGGTCACGGAGAAAAACCGCGGCTTGCGAGCAGCCAGCGCATCGCGGACCCCGCCGAGCTTCTCGCGCCCCGCGTCGGTATTGGGAGGGAAGAATTCGAAACTGAACCCCAGTGGAGGCTGCGTGCTCATGACAGTGCTCTCTTCGATGCGGGCCCGCGCGATCACACGCTGGGCGAGGTCTCGCTCTCGAGCGCCGATGTCCCGGTAGCGACGACCGACGATGGATTGACGACCGTATGATGGCGATTCTGCCTTTCCGGGGCGATCACGGCCAATGAAACCTTCCTGCCCTTCTCATGAACAAGGCTCATCACGAAGCGACATCCCGCGCGACGGGCTCAGGGATGCACGATCATGCCGTGGTTGCACTCGCCCCCGGTGAGGCAGTCTCGCGTCTCGACCTGCAACGTGGCGTGCTGGATCCCGAAGCGGGACTGGAGCATGGCGTAGGCACGCTCGATGACACCGTCGTGTAAGGCGGGAGACTCGATCACCAGGTGCGCGCTGAGCAGCGGGTCCTGCGGCGTCAGGCCCCATACATGAATGTCGTGCAGGCTCTTGACGCCCTCGACGTCGAGTAGCGCCTGCCGGATCTGGCCGACATCGACACCCTCGGGCGTGCCCTCGAGCAGGGTATGCGCCGAGCGCCCCAGGATCTTCCAGGCGGCGCGCAGAATCAATGTCGCGGCCAGCATCGACAGCAGGGGGTCGATCGGCGTCCAGCCCGTGATCAGGATCACCACGGATGCCACGATGGCCGCCACCGATCCCAGCAGGTCGCCGATCACATGCAGCAAGGCGCCGCGCAGGTTGAGGTTTTCCTGGTCGCCCCCGTGAAGAATTCTGAAGACCACGATGTTCACCAGCAGCCCCAGCACGGCCACCACCATCATCGGGCCTGCCAGGACCTCGACCGGCTGGGTGAATCGCTGGATCGCAGCGATCACGATCCATACCGCGATCGCCAGCAGCGTCAGCCCGTTGACGAAGGCGGCCAGCACCTGGAAGCGCTGATAACCGAAAGTGCGAAACCTGTCCGGTGCCTTGTCGCCCATATAGAAGGCGAACAGCGCCAGGCCGAGCGAAAAGCTGTCGCTGAACATGTGGCCGGCGTCGGCCAGCAGCGCCAGCGAGCCGGAGATCCAGCCGCCCACCACCTCCGCCAGCATGAAGCCGGCGGTCAGGATCATCGCCAGCCTGACGCGCCGGACGCTGTCTGCCGTCACCGTTGGCGCATGATCGTGGGAGTGACCATGGTCGTGGTCGTGAGAATGCCCCTGCCCGGCGTGATCATGAGGGTCGTGATGCGAGTGGTCGTGCGAGGCCATGTCATGGATCCTGACGGGTGTGTCCCCGGATCTTAGCTCACGACCCCGACGCTATTGTATTACACGCTGCTGGCGCGGCGAGCGCACTCGGCTCCCGAGATATCCCTGGGACAACGGGGTTCGATCGACTACGTTGAGATCACGACCGGGGCGTGCCGGTGCCTGGCCGCCACCCATCGCACCATCACCATCAAGGAGGAAGTCATGAGCGAGCAGACCTTTTTGACCGACATCAAGACGATTCGCGAACGGGCCCGCCAGCATATCGAGAATGGCGCCGTCACCGAGGGATATAGCGCCGACCGCGAGACCGTCATCAAGATTCTCAACGAGGCACTGGCAACCGAGATCGTCTGTGTCCTGCGTTACAAGCGTCATTACTACATGGCCGACGGTCTCAGCGCGAGCATTGCCAAGGACGAATTTCTGGAGCATGCCCAGGAAGAGCAGCAGCACGCCGACCAGCTCGCCGAACGCATTACCCAGTTGGGCGGTGCCCCCAATTTCTCGCCGGAGGGTCTGCTGAGCCGCTCGCACTCGGAGTACGCCGAGGGGGAAACGCTCGAAGAGATGATCAAGGAGGATCTCATTGCCGAGCGGATCGCGATCGACAGCTACCGCGAGATCATCACCTACCTTGGTGACAAGGATCCGACCTCTCGCCGAGTGATGGAGGACATCCTGGCGCAGGAAGAGGAGCATGCCGACGACATGGCGGCGCTACTCGAGGGAGTGAAGACCCGCAACTGATATCGCCATCGGGCCATTTCGACCCATCGAACTGGCCCGAGCCGCCAACGCCTCAGTCGTCATGCCGCGAACGTTGGCGCCAGAAATCCCAGGCAATTCCCGAGGCGATGCCTGCACCAATCCCCCACCCCCATTCGGCAGAGGCCATCCAGACCACCAGCCCTACCACGATACCGATCAGCGAACCCTGCATGGTGTCTCCATCGATGGCGACGTTGTCGTCAGGGCATCATTGTAGTCACGACTTGCACGGAAGCGGGAATCACGATCACGCAGGGGGTTACGCAACGGGCGAGGCCGGCGACAGGGAAAAGCAGACATCAGCGTGGCTGAGCGTCGAATACACCGAAATACGAGGTGAGAAGCAAGATATCGATGCCACCGAATCGTGGTAACCGATAGACGGGTAAGAAGAGAGAAGAACCCACTCCCACGTTCCTTCGCGGTGAGAGCCACTTGGCTAAGTGGGCAGTGTCAGAGTGGACCTTCATCGTCGCCACGCCAACGTTTTTCTCGTGATATCTTGATCGTTTTTGCTAATAACAAAACTTAAGTGTTCTTAATCATGCGTTTATAAGTAACTGACTATTCAATAAAACACGTAAATTTTTGCAACACCCGGAAAATGGCCATTTTCGTGTCGCCGGTACCAGGCAAAGCACTGGAACCCGGCAGCCGCCGACACCGGTAAGCCTGCGCGTCTTCAGGAAAGATGATGGCGGAAGAGAGTGGGAGTCGAACCCACCAGAGACTGCTGGCAGCCCCTACAGGAGTTGAAGTCCTGGCGCCCCACCGGGGAACGATTCTCTTCCTGAAAAAGGATTCGTAAAATGCCCTCACCGGCCGACCTTGCAACCCCCTCGGGCGCTCGACCGCCGAGGTTCGAGCCCAATCACTCGAACAGCATATCTTCCCGAATGACCTTGTGACCATCCCCAACCCGCCGGGTGAATCCGATCCGGTCGAAAAACTCGAGAATCGCCACCGCCAGCTTCCGGCCACAGCCGATCCGATCGCGAAATACCGCCGCTGTCGCCCCGGCTGGCGACTCGCCATCGATTTGGCGAATCAATGCTGCCAGTTCGGACACTCGGCTCGCCAGGAAGAAGTGATCATGTCGCAACTGATAGACATTACCCAGTAGCGCGCAGTCATGCAGGAGCTGGCGCACGTCGGTTTCGGCCCAGCCGAGCTGCCCGGCGATATCGCGCACCCGAGGTGGATCGTAGGGCAGCGCCATGAGCAGCGGGCGTACCGCATCCCAGCGCTTTTCGTCCTGCGCCGACAGCGACGCCGTATGCGATGCCAGCGCCACGAAGGGGCCGTGCTGGGCGAGATCTCCACGCGCTTTCCAGTGTTCGAGCAGCGGCCGAAACAGGTCGGCGGGAAGTCGCGGCGCCACCATGCGACGCAGACGATCGATATCGACGCCTCGCATTGCCGGCTCCTGCTCGTGGATCGACGCCAGACGTTCGATCGCGTCGTCATACAGCGATCGCTCATGGATCGGCGCCAGGGCATGCTGTTGCGTCGGGTTTGACAGCACGAGCCAATGCGCCGCTGACGCGCTCCGCTGCACATCGTCGACCGGCACATCGAGATTCACCGCCAGCGCCGCGAGATCCACGCTGGTCATCTCGAGGTTCGCGAGCTCCCGCCGTGGGGAAAACAGCGGCTGCCAATCCGGCGGCCCGGCCCCATCCGACAGCACCTCTCGCAGTCGGCTCAACCAGGTCAGCCGATCCGGTTTCCGGGCACCGCGGCGTGGCGGATCGACGTCCAGCACCCTGGCGCCTCCCAGGGTACGGCTGGCGCCATGATCGCGGATCACGATGCGGTCGCCGTGGATCGCCTGCAGCGGCGAATCCAGCACCAGCTGCGCCAGCGCCGAGCCGCCGGCGTCCAGCGTATCCGCCTCCAGCAGTGCAGCCCGCCCCGTCACATGGGCGCTGCCGTGATGCAGATGGACCGGCGTCCAGTGCCTGAGCGCTGGCGCTTCCGGCAGCCAGTCCAGGGCGACGTCGAGTCGTGTCCGATCGGCTGCGCGGGAGGCCGCCGCCACGACCCAGTTCCCTCGGGCGAGCCGGCTCCGCTCGATGCCCGGCCCGCTCAGATTGATGGCGCAGCGCTCGCCCGGCCGCGCCAGGTCGACCTCACGATCCTGCGCGCGCAGCCCGCGCACTCGCGCATCCATGTCGGCAGGCAACAGACGTACCGTGTCGCCGAGGGCGACGCGGCCGCTGCGCACCGTGCCGGTCACCACGACGCCAGCGCCCTGCTTGACGAAGACACGATCGACGGCGAGCCGGAAACGCCCCGCCTCATGAATGGGCAAGGGCTGCGCCGCCTGCGCCCAGAGCGTGCTCTCGAGCGGTTGCAACCCGGCCCCCGTAACGCTGGAGAGCGGAAAGATCGGCGCCTCGGCGAAAGCTGTCGTGTCGAGCCAGGCGGCAATCTCGCGGCGTACTTCGTCGATGCGCGCCGGCGTCACCCGATCGATCTTGGTCAGCGCGACCCAGGCCTGGGTCACGCCCAGCAGCTCGAGGATGCGGGCATGTTCGAGCGTCTGCGGCATGATGCCGTCGTCTGCCGCGATCACCAGCAACATCGCCTGGATACCCACGGCGCCGGAGAGCATATTGGCAACGAAACGCTCGTGCCCCGGCACGTCGATGAACCCCAGCACGGCCCCGGCCTGTCCCGGTGGTGACTCGGGATAGGCATAGCCGGCCTCGATGGTGAGTCCCCGAGCCTGCTCCTCCTTCAGGCGATCCGTCGCCACGCCGGTCAGCGCGTGGATCAGGGACGTCTTGCCGTGGTCGACGTGACCGGCGGTACCGACGATCATGGAGTGGCGCGCCACAGCGGCTGAATGCCCGAGAGCTGCGCCAGGAACGACCGCTCGTCCGCCTCACGGCACAGGCAACGAAGATCGAGCCACAGCGCACCTTCGTGCAGGCGACCGATCACCGGTCGCGGTAGCGCGCGCAGGGTGCGCTCGAGCCGGGCGAGCGCCGGGCCCTCGGTGCAACGCATGACCAGCGCCCGGCTGTCGAGCCGATCGACGGGCAGCGAACCGCTACCGAGCTGACTTCGGCAAGCGCGAGTGACGACCTCGGCGATGCCGTCCAGCGCCGCCTGCATCCGAGGCAGCAGTCGCGCCGCCTGAGCATCGATCTCGTCGACGCCACGCGAGAGCATCGCCAGCGTCGGCAGATGCCGGGCCGGCTCGGCACTATCGCGATAACACCGGAGCGTGGCTTCCAAGGCCGCGAGGGTGAGCTTGTCACAGCGCAGTGCCCGCTTTAGCGGATGCTGCTTGAGACGCTCGATCAACTCGCGCTTGCCGACGACGATACCGGCCTGGGGGCCGCCGAGCAGTTTGTCGCCGCTGAAGGTGACCAGATCCGCCCCGGCGGCAATCGCCTCGCCCGGCCGCGCTTCGTGGGGCAGGCCAAGCTCGCGAAAATCGGTCAGCGCTCCGCTGCCGAGATCGATCATGAAGGGGATGCCGTGGTCGTGGGCGATCGTGGCCAGCTCCGCCTCGGGCACGCTGCTGGTGAAGCCGGTGACGGCATAGTTGGAGGTGTGCGCCTTGACGATCAAGCCACTGTCGTCACCGAGAGCCTGACGAAAATCCCGCCCGTGGGTACGGTTGGTGGCACCGACCTCGACCAACCGACAGCCAGCCGCGGTCATCACGTCCGGCATCCGGAAGGCGCCGCCGATCTCGATCATCTCGCCGCGGGATATCACTGCCTCGCGGCCGGCGCCGAGCGCCGTCAGGGCCAGCAGTACGGCAGCGGCATTGTTGTTGACCACCGTCGCCGCCTCGGCGCCGGTGAGCTCGATCAGCAGTCCCTCGACCAGGCGATCGCGATCCCCGCGCCGCCCCTTGTCGAGATCGTATTCCAGCGCCACCGGATGGCGTGCCGCCTGAACCACGGCATCGATGGCCGCTTCGGAGAGCGGTGAGCGGCCCAGATTCGTGTGGATGACGGTGCCGGTAAGATTGAAGACGGCGCGAACGTTGAGCCGTGCCTCGGCGGCCAGCGCGCGCTCCACGGCCGCGAGCAGCGCCGCTTCATCGATCGTCGGGAGCGGCGACATCGCCGGATCGCCCAAGCGGCGTCGCCATTCGGCCAGAGTCGCGCGGATGGCGCGAATCACGAGACCATCGCCATGCTCGCGGCGCGAGGCTTCGAAGCGGGGGTGATTCAGCAGTTGGTCGACCGCCGGCAACTGGCGACGCAGGTCATTCGGATTGGCAGCACTATCGGACATGAACGGCTCGCGGTAACCGGCGGGAGGAGTCTCGATTTAATCGTTACCGGCGAGCGGGAACAAGGGTGACGAAAGCAATGACACCTGGCGAGCCACGGCAAGGGTACGCCGTGGATCGCCATAGGCACCGCCACCTCACGAACTGCGCGGATTCAGGCCGGTTCGCCCAGCACCAGTAGTGGATTGAAGGCGCGTCGCGCCAGATCGCGGTCGGCGATCAACATGTCGAGCGCCAGGCTGGCGAGGTCGTCGGCCAAGGGGTCGGCTGCGGCCTCCCACTCCCGGTTGACCCGTTTCAGATAGCTGTGGCAGTGATCGCAGGTCTCGGCCTGGATGGGCAACACCCGCTCGCCCTGCTCATCCTCCAAGCCGCAGTAATCCAGGTCTTTACTGTTACCACACTGCGCGCATCTGGCACGCTCGGCGTACCATTCGCTGGCGCACAGCCCGCACTGCAGATAGCGCACCCGGGAGCGGGCCATGCCGATCTGGACCAGACTCCCCACCGCCGGGGCACCACAGCAAGGACACAAGGTGCCAGCGGCGCCCGCCGGACGCGGCGGCGGCACGGGGAGCGAGCGTGCCTGGCGCGTCCAGGCCACCTGCAGTGCCGCGCCCATCAGCGGCGCCATCCCGCGTTGCTCCAACGCCAGCGGCTGGCCGGCCAGTATGGCCCGGGCCAGTTCGACACGTTCGGCGGCGGAGAGATCGCAGAGCGCGTCGAACCACGCCCGCTGGGGCGCTACGACCTGGCCGTCCAGTTCCGCCAGCAGTGCATCGAGGTCTTCCGCCCAGGACATGTCCCGCCACAGCCCATCCAGGGAGAGGGGCGGAATGCCATGGGTCATCGCCAGCTGTGCTCCTCCCACCAATGAGGGCCGGGGCAACTGGATGACGCGATGCTGGGCCTCGACGATCATCGCCATGAAGCGCAGGTAGGCGGTCATCGTCGGCAGCCGGTCGGCCAACTGCCGCAGCCGCTGGGCACGCTCGGCGAAGACCTTGCGCGAAGGCAGCGTCACCATCGGCGGCGCCCCCGGGGAAGGGGGCGCCTGACCGAAGGCGTGGTCGCCGTTCGCGCCTGGCGTCGAATCGTCAGGGTTGCTGTTCACGGCGCTGCGCCTCCTCCTGTTCGCGGGCCCACAGGCCATGGTGATGACGCGCCCAGGCGCGGGTCACCCAGCCTCGCGTCATCGAGCGGACCGAGCCCTTGACCCAGATCGCGGCATAGACGTGAACCACGATGGTGACGATGGCAACGAAGGCCGACACCGCATGGAGCAGGCTGGCGAACCGAATCAGCGGAATCGGGAAGTAGCCGGCGAACCACGGCCGCCACATGATTACGCCGCTGATCAGCAGCAGCGCGATCGATACCACCAGCGACCAGTAGACCAGCTTCTGACCGGGGTTGTACTTGCCGATGGGTGGCAACTTCTCGTCGCGATTGTCGAGCACGTCACCGATCTGGCGCATCCACTGCACGTCGTTCTCGCCGAGCAGATTGCGACGCACGTGTCGCGCTGCCATGGCGTAGAACAGCAGAACCAGCACCACACCGAGAAACGGGTGGAGAATCCGCGCCCATACCGGCCCGCCCAGCGTGTGGCTGAGGAAGAAGAATGCCGGGTGGAAGAACGCCAGTCCGGAGAGTGCCAGCAGCACGAAAACCATGGCCATGGTCCAGTGATTGGCGCGATCCAGCGGCGAGTAGCGAATCAGGCGATCCCGAGGCATCTTCATCGATCTTCTCCCTGCGAACGATCGTCCGCATTCCGACCGGCTCCGGGACGCCGCCGGGTAGCGTCATAGCCCAGTGAGGAAGGCGGAACGCTGCCGTCGCGCGTCGCTCGATGCTCCTCTTCGGGCGAATCTTCCGGTTCCTCCTTGGGCCCCTTGGTCATGTAGTGGATCACGCCGGCAAAGGCGGTGATGCCGATGATCGCGGACATGATCGGCTTGGTCACGCCCTTCCACGCCCCAACCAGCGGCGAGATGCGGGGATCCTTGGGCAGTCCGCTGTAGCGATTGGGATCGTCGGCGTGATGCAGCACGTACATGACGTGGGTACCGCCGACCCCGGCCGGATCGTAGATGCCAGCGTCGCGGAAACCCAATGCCTTGAGATCGCCGACCCGCTTCTCCGCCCGTGCCAGCATGTCCGTCTTGGTGCCGAACTCGATGCAGTTGGTCGGGCAGGTCTTGACGCAGGCCGGCTCCATCCCCGCATTGACCCGGTCCGAACAGAGCGTGCACTTGTAGGACTTCTGGTCCTTGGGCGAGATGCGCGGAATGTCGAACGGGCAACCGGTGATGCAGTAACCGCAGCCGATGCAGTGGTTGGAGTCGAAGTCGACGATGCCGTTGGCGTACTGCACGATCGCGCCGGGGGCCGGGCAGGCCTTGAGGCAGCCCGGCTCGGCACAGTGCATGCAGCCATCCTTGCGAATCAGCCACTCGAGATTGCCGTCGGCGCTTTCATGCTCGCTGAAGCGCATCACCGTCCAGGACTCGGCGGTGAGGTCGGTGGGGTTGTCGTAAGTGCCGTGGCACTCGCCGACGTCGTCGCGCAGGTCGTTCCACTCCATGCACGCCACCTGGCACGCCTTGCAGCCGATGCACTTGGAGACATCGATCAGCTTGGCCACCTCCTCCACATGGCTGCGCACCTGGGGAGGCTCGGTGGTCGTGGCGGAGCGGGCGATGATGTTTTGCGAATTGATCATGGCGAGCTCCCTATGCCTTCTCGACGCGGACGGTGAACGACTTGTATTCCGGCGTCTGCGTGTTGGCGTCACCGACGAACGGCGTCAGGGCATTGACCAGGTAGCCTTTCTTGGCCACGCCGGTGAAGCCCCAGTGCAGCGGAATGCCCACGTGGTGGACCTGCTTGTCGCCGATCATCATCGGCCGCAGCCGTTTGGTCACTACCGCCACCGCCTTGATGAACCCACGATTGGACGACACCTTGACCCAATCCCCGGCGACGATGCCGATCTCGCCGGCCAGCGCTTCGCCGATCTCGACGAACTGCTGCGGCTGCACGATGGCATTGAGCTCGGCGTGCTTGGTCCAGAAGTGGAAATGCTCGGTCAGACGATAGGTCGTCGCCGCGTGCGGGAACTCCTCCGGTTTGCCCAGCGCTTCGCGGTCCTCGTCGAATATCCGGGCGGCCGGATTGTTGCGCGCTTTCTCCTTGCCCGGGTGCAACAGATTCTGCGGCACCGGCGACTCGAACGGTTCGTAGTGCTCGGGGAAGGGTCCATCGACCATGCTCTGCCCGGCGAACAGATGGCCGACCCCCTCTGGTTGCATGATGAACGGCATCTGCCCCTGGGACGGCGGCGAGTTGGTCGGGAAGTCCGGCACGTCCGCGCCGACCCAGGCCCCCTTCTTGCTGTCCCACCAGATGAACGCCTTGTCGGCGCCCCACGGCCGGCCCTGCAGATCGGCACTGGCGCGGTTGTAGAGGATGCGGCGATTCATCGGCCAGGCCCAGGCCCAGCCCAGGGTATTGCCGGTGCCGTAGGGGTCCGAGTTGTCGCGATTCGCCATCTGGTTGCCATCTTCGGTCCAGCAGCCGGTGAATATCCAGCAGCCGGCCGCCGTGCGACCGTCGTTGGTCAGTTCCGCGAATCCGGCAAGCTGCTCGCCGGCACGCCGGGTCACGTTGCCCTGTTCGTCGGTGAGATCCTCCAGCGCGCGACCGTTGTACTCCCGCGCGAGCTCCTCCGCCTTGGGCTCCGCGGGGATCTTGTAATCCCAGGTCAGGTTGAGGATCGGATCGGGAAAGACACCGCCCTCATCGAGATAGAGCTGCTTCAGCTTGAGAAACAGCTCACCCATGATCCGGG
The DNA here is from genome assembly GCF_003206585.1 of Salinicola sp. CR57. Lineage (NCBI taxonomy): Bacteria > Pseudomonadati > Pseudomonadota > Gammaproteobacteria > Oceanospirillales > Halomonadaceae > Salinicola > Salinicola sp. CR57. The sequence continues at coordinate 133,014 of NZ_PZJL01000010.1, read as the reverse complement.
TGTCCGGCCGGGCGTCACCGGGCGGCGGCGCGGCCGCCCAGTGCCACTGCAGCCAGCGCGCGCTGTTGACGATCGACCCGTCGTCCTCGGCGAAGCAGCAGGTCGGCAGACGGAACACCTCGGTATCGATCTGGCTCGGGTCGACATCGTTGTATTCGCCGTAGTTCTTCCAGAACTCGCTGGTCTCGGTATTGAGCGGGTCCATCACCACCAGATACTTCAGTGACGCCAGCGCCCGGGTCACCTTGGCCCGGTCGGGGAAGGAGGCCAGCGGGTTGAAGCCCTGGCAGAAGTAGCCATTGAGCTCCCCCTTCGACATGCGCTCGAAGGTATCGAGAATGTCGTAGAGCGGCCGCTCGAGCTTGGGCAGCCAGTCGAAGCACCAGTTGTTGCCCTCGTTGGCGGCCTCGCCGAACCATGACTTCATCAGACTGACGTGGAATTTCTCGTAGTTCTTCCAGTAGGAGACCTGCCCCTCCACCGTCGGCTGCTTGGTTCGCTTGTCGATGTAGGCGCGGTACACCTGCTCCTTGGCATTGGCCAGCGTCATGTAGCCCGGCAGCAGTTGGGAAAGCAGCCCCAGGTCGGTCAGCCCCTGGATGTTGGAGTGCCCGCGCAGGGCGTTGACGCCGCCGCCAGGCATACCCATGTTGCCCAGCAGCAGTTGGACCATGGCCGCGGTGCGGATGATCTGGGAGCCGATCGAGTGCTGCGTCCAACCCAGCGCGTAGAGGATGGTCATGGTCTTGTCGGGCACCGCCATCGCCGCGATCTTCTTCCAGATTCGCTGGATGGTCTCGACCGGAATCCCGGAGATGCTCGAGACCATATCCGGCGTGTAGCGCGAGTAGTGCTCGCGCAGCAGCTGGTAGACGCAGCGGGGATCGCTCAGTGACTCGTCGCGGCGCACGAAACCATCGTCGCCCATCTCGTACATCCACGACTGCTTGTCGTAGCTGCGAGTCGACTCGTCGTAGCCTGAAAACAGGCCATCCTCGAAACCGTAATCCGGGCGCACGATCAACGCCGCGTCGGTGTAGTTCAACACGTATTCGCGCTGGATCTGGTCAGTCTCGATCAGATAGCTGATCAGCCCGCCGAGAAAGGCGATATCGGTGCCGGTTCGGATGAACGCCTTGTCCTGCGCCACGGCGCCGGTGCGGGTGAAACGAGGATCGATGGTGATCAGCTCGGCGTGGTTGTGCTCGATGGCCTCGGTGACCCAACGGAAGCCCACGGGGTGTGCCTCGGCCGAGTTGCCGCCCATCGACAGAATCAGATTGGCATTGCGGATGTCGACCCAGTGATTGGTCATGGCACCGCGACCGAATGAAGGGGCAAGACCTGCCACCGTCGGTCCGTGTCAGACGCGTGCCTGGTTGTCGAACGCCACCATGCCGAGATTGCGCACCACCTTGTGGGTGATGTAGCCGGCTTCGTTGGAGGAACCGGACGCCGCCAGGAAACCCGTCGTCGTCCAGTGATTGACCGTCTGCCCCTGGGCGTTGCGCTGGACGAAGTTGGCGTCGCGGTCATCCTTCATGTGCCGGGCGATACGCCCGAGCGCCTCGTCCCAGCTGATCCGCTTCCACTCGTCGCTGCCGGCCTCACGCACCTGCGGGTAGGCCAGCCGCCCCTTGCTGTGCACGAAGTCCAGCAGACCCGCCCCCTTGGGGCAGAGCGAACCGCGGGATACCGGATGGTCCGGGTCGCCTTCGATATGGAACACGTTCTGCTCGACGTTCTTGGAACCGTCACCCTTGCTGTAGATCAGGATGCCGCAGCCGACGGAGCAGTAGGTGCAGGTGTTGCGAGTCTCTTTGGCGTGGGTCAGCTTGAATTGACGAATCGACGCCTCGGCGGGCTCCGGGGCGAACCCCATCATCGCCAGGCTCGAACTCGCCAACCCCGCCCCGCCCAGTTTGAAAAACTGGCGCCGAGTGACGTTGATAGCCATCAGTTGTCCTCATCGGTCGTTGACTGACACCTCTGCTGCCGGACGGGTGCCTTGAATTCCTTATAGCAAACCTCGGCCAGAAATGCCCGCCGACGCCACTCGATGGATCGTTGCCGCCGCCGGCGACGTGCCCGCTAGCGCCAGGCCCAGCCGACCGCCCACCATCGAAAACGCCCGCCCTCCCTGGCGGGAGCGCGGGCGTTGCCGTAGAGCTCGACGGCCAGAAGCAGGCCGCTGTCGGGTAGCCGTCAGTTGCCGACCGGTGCCTGCTGGGGCGGCTTGGCCTTGGCCAGCAGGAACAGCACCACGGTAATCCCCGCACCGACGACATCGCTGGCCAGCCCCGGGAAGATCAGCGCCAGCGCGCCGACCGCCGCCAGTATCCGCCAGAAGGGATTGAGCGGCCGGCGCAGGTAGCCCTCCACCGCCACCGCCAGCAGCAGCACGCCGACCACACCGGTCACGATGACCCACAGCGTGTTCCACAGCGTCGCATCGATCATCAGCATGCTGTGGGCGAACACGAACATGTACGGCACCACGAACCCGGCGATCGCCAGCTTCATCGCCTGGAAGCCGGTGGCGTTGGGTGAACCGCCGCTGATGCCGGCGCCCGCATAAGCGGCCAGCGCCACGGGGGGCGTCAGGTTGGCGAACAGCCCGAAGTAGAATACGAACATGTGAGCGACGAAGATCGCCGTCTCGTTGCTGCCGGCCAGCTCGCGGAACAGCGGCAGGTTGAGCAGAATCGGCGCCGCCATGGTGCTGGTGATGATGTAGGTCGGGATACTGGGCAGTCCCATGCCCAGCACGATCGAGGCGATCATGGTCAGCACCAGCGTGACCAGCAGTTGAATCATCGGAATGGGAATCTGCTGGCCCAGTGTCACCACGGCATCCGCCGCTTCCAGCGCAATGCCGGTGAGCGTGGCAATCCCCACGATGACCCCCACCGCGCCGCAGGCCACCGCAACGGGAATCGCGTTGCGCACGCCGTCGTGCATGGCATCGCGGCAATCCCCGACATCCATCTTCTCGGCCACCATCCCGAGCCTGGCCCGGAGCGCATTGATCGCCACCGGAACCGCGATGATCAGGAACAGCATCCAGCGACTGGCCGGGAAATTGGGCAGCGCATGACCACCGATCAGCGCCCGCAGTTGCGGCTCGAAGATCAACAGCGCCAGGATCAGGCTCAGGCCGATGGTCACGCGACGCGTACCGCAGATCAGCACCGTCGCGGCGATCGACCAGAAGGCGGCGAAGAACGGCGCACGGCCCTCGAACAGCAGCCACAGCAGCACCGCCATCGGTATCAACAGATGACCGCGCTTGAGCATCACCTCCTTGAGCGGGGTCAACTGCGAACGGGGGATCCCCTCCAGCCCATTGCGCATGGCCCGCAGGTGCACCTGGAACAGTACCCCGAGGTAGTAGAGCAGGGCCGGGATGATGCCGGCCAGGATCACCTGGGTATAGGGCACCGCGAGCACCTCGGCCATGATGAACGCCGCCGCGCCCATGATCGGCGGCAGGATCTGCCCACCGACGCTGGCCGCGGCCTCCACCGCGCCGGCGAAATTGGGCTTGTAGCCGGTCTTTTTCATCAGCGGAATGGTGAAGGCGCCGGTGGTCACCACGTTGGCGATGGCGGAGCCGTTGATCGACCCCAGAAAGCCGCTGGCGATGACCGCCACCTTGGCAGGACCGCCCCGGGTATGCCCGGCGATGGCCAGCGCCAGGTCGTTGAACAGCTGCCCCAGGCCGGACTTGCCGAGGAAGGCACCGAACAGGATGAACAGGATGATGTAGCTCGCCGAGACCCCGATCGCGGTGCCCAGCAAGCCCTCGGTGATATATACCAGATGCGAGACGATCTGCTTGCACGTCGCGAGAACGATCGCCTCGTTCAATTGCGGATAGAACGAAAGCTTGGCGTAGAAGCCGTAGAGCAGAAACAGCGAGGCCAGGATCGTCAGCCCCCAGCCGGTCACTCGACGCGTGGCATCCAGCACCAGCCCGATTGCCACGAAGCCAATCACCATGTCGACATTGTTGATGCGCCCGGCGGAGGCGATGACCCGATCCGACACCGTCAGCATGTAGACGCCGATGCCGAAGGCGACCAGCGCGAGGATGGCGTCACCCCACGGCACGTGGTCCCGCGCGCCCTTGCGAGTCAACGGGTAGAGGATGAACGCCAGCCCCAGCAGCGTATAGAGATGAATACTGCGCTGGGCGACGTCCACCAGCGGCCCGGAAAACGAGGTGTAGAGATGGAACAGCGCCAGCAGTACCGACACCGCGGTAACGAACTGGATCACTCTGTGCGGCAGTCGATCCCGGACCAGGCTCTCGCGATCGAATTTCTCCAGCGCCTCCTTGACCGACGGATCCTCGGGAGCATCGGCGGAAACCGTGACTTTTTGTTCGGACATACTTCTTCCTCGCCAGGCGGGAATCTACGATAACCAGGGACGCAACAGTGCCGGCAGTGCTTGCCACAACGGCACCCTGATGATGGAAAAGTTGAGAATCGGCGGCGGGTCACCCTGAGACAACGCGATGGTGTGGCCGGCGAAGATCAGCCTGTAGTGCTCCTCTGCCGCAGCCTGGACGGCCAAAGGATCGACGTCGCGATCGATCCCGGTCATCACCACCCAACCGTCCTCGAGATGGGTTTCGGTGCCGGCATCCGACGGCACACCGGCGCCGAAGGTCTTGAAGCGCGTCCCGGTGATCTCGATGGTGTCGGCATCGGTCACCCTGAACCACTCTTCCCAGTCCTCTTTCTCGACCGAATGCATCCAGCGAATGGTGAAGGTCGTCCCCTGCCAACCGGGAAACGCGAACCGCCACTGTGGCCCTTCGCGGATGACCAACCACGGCAGCGGAACCGAAGCGGTGGCGATCAAGAGGATCGCCACCGCTGCCAGACTCAACCAGGTTTTACGCATCGGAATCACACGTCATCGCAATGCTTGCCGGTGACGCCCGCCGACGCTCAGGACTGCGGTTCTTTGTCCTGGGCGTTCTCGCTGCCGCTGGTGTCGCTACCTTCGGTCGTGTCGATATTGTCTTCTGGCGTCTCGGCGCTGGTCTGCTTGGCCGGTTCGGATTCGGCGCCATCGGCTTCGGTCGTGGCCGCCTGCTCGTTGGCCGGCATGGAGGCGGTCTCTTCCGAGAGATCGCTGTTGTCGCCAGTGGTCGCGGCGGCGTCGCCGGACTTCGCATCCGCGGAGCCAGCCAGCGTCTCGTAATACGCCTCGGCGCCCGGATGCAACGGCACGACCAGATTCTGGTCCATGGTCGCAGGGTCGAACTGCTTGAGTGCGCCGACGGAAACGTTGCCGGATTCCAGATAGTCGTGGAAGCGTTTGGCCAGGTCCTCGGCGACATCATCGCGCATCGAGGAGGGTACGATCAGGATGTTGCGGATCGCCACCGTGTCCACGGCATCGCCCAGGTTGTAGCGCTCGGGGGCACCGGCCGGGATCTCGTAGTTCTCGTAGTACGGGTATTTCTCCAGTAGCTTGGAGGCGACGTCACCGCTGACCGGTACGAAGGTGATGTCGGTGCTCTGCATCAGACCGGTGATGCTGGAGTTGGGAACGCCGGAGGTGAAGAACGCGGCATCGAGATTGCCGTTGCTCATCTCGGTGACGCTGTCGGCGTAACCGGTATGGCTGACCTGGGCCAGATCGTCGTAGCTCAGACCGGCAGACTCCAGCACCTTGGCGGCGCTCTGCTCGACCCCGGAGCCGACCTTGCCGACGCCGACGCGCTTGCCTTTCAGATCGGCAATGCTGTGGATATCGCTGTCGGCGGTGGCGACGACCTGCACCACGTTCGGATACATCCCGGCGATGGTCTCGATATCGGCGGGCTGGCCGTCGAACTGGTTCTGGCCCTTGACCGCGTCATAGGCCACGTCGCTCATCACGATGGCGACCTGGTTGAGGCCGTCGGTGATGTTGTTGATGTTCTGCACCGAGGCGCCGGTCGAGACCACCTGCACGCCATTGACCAGATCGCTCTGCTCGAACACGCTCTTCAGCGCGCCGCCGATCGGATAGTAGGAGCCGCCGGTACCGCCGGTGCCGAAGATCAGGTTCACCGGCTCGCCGCCACTGCTGCCTTCGCTGCCGGAGGAGTCGGAAGCGGCCATCTCCTGGGAATCGGAGCCGGAAGACTGGGTTTCCTGCTGGGAGGATGACGGTTCCTGAGTCTCGCTCTTCGCCTGATCATCGCTGTCATCGCCGCAGCCCACCAGCAGCGCGCCGGACAGGCCTAGTGCCGCGACCAGCATCCCTGTGCGTAACATCATGGTTCACCCCGTCATTTTTGAATACCATCGGCCGGTCGGCCGAAGAAGAAGATACAACACGATGACACAAGAGTAAGGAACGCCCGGCGCCGATACCATGCCTGAGCCGTCATATACCACTAAAGTCTAAGACGGGTCGGATCCCTGTGCCAATACCCGCTGCACGACGCCTCCAATGGTCAAGCCCTGGACCAGAATCGAGAACAGCACGATAAGGTAGGTCACCATCACCAGCGTATTGCGGTAATCGCTCTCGGGAAGGCCCAGCGCCAGCGCTACCGAGATTCCGCCCCGCAACCCGCCCCAGGTGAGCACCCGCGTGGTTCCGTGGCGGAAGTGGACCCAGCGACTCAAGACGACGATGGGCAGGCCGATGGTGGCCAGGCGCGTCAGCAGGATCACGCCGATCACCGGGCCCGCGACGATCAAGTACGACCATTCGAAGGGAATCAGCAGTAACTCGAGGCCGATCAGCACGAACAGTACCGCGTTCAGGATTTCGTCGATCAGTTCCCAGAAGCCATCGACGTAGCGGCGGGTGGTGTCCGACATGGCGTATTCGCGCCCGCGATTGCCGATGAACAGCCCGGCGATGACCATCGAGATGGGCCCCGAGACCTGCAGATGCGTCGCCAGCGTGTAGCCACCCAGTACCAGGGCCAGGGTCACCAGCACTTCGATCTGATACTGGTCGATGCTCTTCATCAACCGGTAGGCGACATACCCCATCACCAGCCCGAGCAGCATCCCGCCCCCGGCCTCTTCCAGAAACAGCATCGCGGAGTGGGTCACCGTCAGCGCCTCCGTCGCGGTCGCTGCTCCCAGCAGCATGGTGAACACCACCACCGCGACCCCATCGTTGAACAGCGACTCGCCGACGATCTTGATCTCCATGTCCTCCGGCGCACCGGCACTGCGCATGATGCCGAGAACGGCGATCGGATCCGTCGGCGAGATCAAGGCGCCGAAGACCAGGCAGTAGAGATAGGGCACACCGATATGGAAGGTGCGGAAGAGCCACCAGGCGGCGCTGCCGATCGCCACCGTCGAGATCAACACCCCGGCGGTGGCGAGCAGGCCGATCGAGTAGCGGTAGCGCTTCAACTGATGAAAATCGACATGCAGCGCGCCCGCGAACAGCAGAAAGGAGAGCATCCCGTCCATCAGCAGGGCGTTGAAGTTGATCTGTCCCAGCCAGGCTTCGGCCCAGTCGGTGATTACGTCGAACCCGAGATGGCTCGAGGCGATCAGCAGCACCGATGTCACCAGCGAGATGAACATCACGCCGATCGTCGCGGGCAGCTTGATGAACCGATAGTTGAACCACGCGAACAGCGCGGTGATCGTGATGAAGATGGCTGCAATTTCCAGCATCGTCCCCTTCCCTGTCGTCGCCGCTCCATCAAAAAAGCGGACCCGGTGGGCGGGTCCGCTTTGTCCTGTACCGCTGGCCGGTCCGGACTCGTCACAGCCCGGCGGCGGCCCTCAGGGTCTCTGCCCTGTCCGTCTTCTCCCACGGGAAGGCGGTGAAGGTCTCGGTCTGCGTTTCACCGTTGACGTCGGTCCAGGTATAGCTGGACTCGAACGGCTCACGGCCGAAGTGGCCATAGGACGCGGTCAGTTGATACATCGGATGGAGCAGGTCGAGCATCCGCGTGATCGCGTGCGGGCGCAGGTCGAAATGCTCGCGCACCAGTTCGATGATCTTGGCCTCACTGACCCGGGCGGTACCGAAGGTATTGATCGACACAGAGGTCGGCTCGGCGACACCGATGGCGTAGGAGACCTGAATCTCGCACTTGTCGGCCAGCCCCGCGGCGACGATGTTCTTGGCCACGTAACGCCCGGCGTAGGCCGCGCTGCGGTCGACCTTGGAGGGATCTTTGCCGGAGAACGCGCCGCCGCCGTGACGTGCCATGCCGCCGTAGGTGTCGACGATGATCTTGCGCCCGGTCAGACCGCAATCGCCCACCGGGCCACCGATAACGAACTTGCCGGTCGGATTGATATGGAACCGGGTGTTGTCGTGAATCCACTTCGCCGGCAGCACATCGCGGATGATCAGATCCTCTACCGCCTTGCGCAGGTCATCCTGGGAGATGTCCGGATCGTGCTGGGTCGAGAGCACCACGGCATCGACCCCGTTGGGCTGGCCCTGGTCGTCGTAGCTGAAGGTGATCTGGCTCTTGGCGTCCGGGCGCAGCCACGAGAGCGTGCCGTTCTTGCGCAGCTCCGCCTGGCGCTCGACGAGACGATGCGAGTAGTGGATCGGCGCCGGCATGAACGACTCGGTCTCGTTGGTGGCGTAGCCGAACATCAGGCCCTGATCCCCCGCGCCCTGGTCCTCGGGCTTGCTGCGGTCGACACCCTGGGCGATATCGACACTCTGCTTGCCGATCAGATTGATCACGCCGCAGGTTTCACCATCGAAGCCGACCTCCGACGAGGTATACCCGATATCCATGATCACCTTGCGCACTAGCTCTTCCAGATCGACCCAGGCGGTGGTGGATATCTCACCGGCGACGATGGCCACCCCCGTCTTGACCAGCGTCTCGCAGGCGACGCGGGCCTGCTTGTCGCGGGCGATAATGGCGTCCAGCACGGCATCGGAAATCTGGTCGGCGATCTTGTCCGGGTGCCCCTCGGACACGGATTCAGAGGTAAACAGAGAGTATTCACTCATGGCGTACGGGGATCCCTTCGTTCACTGGTTGCGGCCCGCGCGCGCGGCCCGCCTGACAAAACGCAGCGCCGCCGGTCGGAAGGACGGATGAAACGACGCACGACATCGCTGCCCCGAGCGGGTCAGGGCAGGGTCCAAAAGTCTACACACAGAATAGCTAGCTGCCTACGTTTTGCCACCGCAGCCATCGCTTTCGCCGCACGCCGCGTCGTCTCCGTCGACGACACGCCCGTGAACGATGGAGACCAGCCGCTCGATGCCCCCGGTCACGCCCTCGCGCTGCCAGGCGTTGCGGCCGAAGATCACCCCGCTGGCGCCATTGTCCAGCGCGCCCTGGGTAAATCGCGTCAGCGCCTCGTCATCGTTCATCGCGGCCCCACCCAGCACGAGCACCGGCACCGGACAGCTCTCCGTCAGAGCCCGCATATCGTCGGGATCGCCGGTGTACTGCGCCTTGATCAGGTCGGCCCCCAGCTCGGCGGCGATCCTCGCGACTCGCGCGATACGCTCGCCATCGAGCAGCCCTTCCTCCCTGGCCCCCCACACCACCGCCTCGACGATAAGCGGCAACCCGATCGCCTCGCACTGACGCGCCGCCTCCGCTACCGCCTCGAGATTGTCGGCCTCACGCCGAGGGTCGTCGTAGCCGGAGATCAGGCACATCACCACGGCATCCGCGCCCATCGCCTGGGCCTGAGCGGGGGTGGCGATCATGCGGTGGTGCTCCTCCCCCGCCAGGGTGAAGTCGCCCACCATCGGATAGTCGATTCGCAGCACGATTCTAGGGGCGCGGCTGTCGGCGAACAGACCCCCGCAGGACTTGAGCACACCCGGCGATAGCAGTACCGCGTCCGGGCGCGACCTGACGATGGCTTCGCAGGTGCGGCGCGCATCGATCGCATGCGCCACCGGGCCCGCCAGCAGCGTGCGGTCGAACGCCACCATGCAGGTCAGGCCGGTCTCGCGGCGGAACAGCCGCCCCGTTCTCAATCCGGCGGCGGAAAGCCTGTGGGTCATGATGCTGGCTCCTGGGTGAAGGAAGGCCCCTCTCGCGGGACGCTTGCCGATGTGGAAGGGGACGGTTCGGTGGCGCTGCCCGTGGTGTCGTCGGCAGCCGGGGCGAGCGAGACACCGTGCGTGCGCACGGCAATCTCTCGCACCCTGTCGGCCTCATCCCGACAACGGGCCTCCGACCACGCCAAGGCCCCGCCGCACAGTGTCGCGACCTCCTCGATCACCGCACTGTCGAGCAGGCCGGCCAGCGCGATCGGCAGGCGCCGGAACAGCACGTCCGCCAGATGCTCGACGCGCTCGAAGCGGCAGACGAAATCGATCTCCCCGACCCGATAACCGGCCAGCGAATCCAGCGGCCGCTGGCGGCAGGCACCGCCGGCGTTCATCCCCGTGCAGTGCCGTGCCACCGCTTCTCCCCGCGTGCCATAGCGATCCAGCAGGATAATGGCCCGATGCCGGTCGCCCTCGCAGAGGGCCGTCACCCGGGCGAGCCACGCCTCCCGCGAGGCCGCATCGCGGGGAAAGTCCCGCCCACCGCCGATGGCCAACTGCCGGGTATCGATCTCGCGCCGACGCCCCAGCCTCGCCAGCAGGTCGTCGGCCGCCTCTTCGGCGAACCCGCGAAACGTGGTCCACTTGCCACCCACCAGGGACAACACCGGCCAGGCGTGGATGCGATCCTCGACGATGGCGTGATCGCGGCTGATCTGGCCCGGATCGTCGGCATCGCTGCGCGGTAATGGCCGCACGCCGCTATAGCGGTAGCGAACCTGATCCGGACCGATCGTCACCTCGGGAAACAGGTAATGCACCGCTTCGAGCAGGTAGTCGCGCTCGTCATCGTCGCAGACGGCCTGGTCCGGGTCGGTGCAGCGGATGTCGGTGGCGCCGACCAGCACATGGCTCATGAACGGATAGATCAGGCAGATGCGGCCATCGGGCGTGCCGAAATAGATCATGCGCCCATCGAGCTGATCGCGGATCCGTGGCACGTCGACGACCAGGTGCCCACCCTTGGTGCCGCCGATATGCCGCGTTTCCTGGCCCAGCTGGCGGTTGATCTCGTCGATCCAGGCGCCGCCGGCATTGACGATGATCCGCGGGCAAACCTTGAAGGCGCTGCCCTCTTCATCGACAAAGGTTATCGCTTCACCGTCACTCCCGGTCAGGGTGACGTGATTGAGCGCCATCGCGCCGCGATGGGCACGGCAGCCGTCGTCGATCAGCTCGAACCCGAGCCGCTCGGCCTGGCTGATCGCGGCATCGTAGTAGGTGTGCAGCGCCTTGACGTCGTGGCGCACGTCCGGCAGCGACTCGCGTACCCGGCGCCCCAGCGTCACCGAGTGACGTGGCATGCTGCGGAAATGGCGCCCGAGGAAATCGTAGAGCGTCAGCCCAACTTCGCTGATCAGGATGCCGCGATCGTCGATCTTTGCCGGACGACGCAGGAACCGCTGGAGCGACGGCCAGATCCCGCCCCACCAGCTGTGCGCCGGCATTGCCGTGCGCAACGGATGCACCACGTGCGGCGCGTTGCGCAGCAGCAGGTTGCGCTCGCGGGTCGACTGCGCCACCAGCCGAAACTCTCCGGTCTCGAGATATTTGAGTCCGCCGTGGATCAGTCGCGACGGTGCGGCGCTGGCGCCGGCACAGAAGTCCTGCTTGTCGACGATCAGCGTATCGACGCCCTGCAGCGCCAGGTCGCGGAACAGCCCGGCACCGTTGATTCCGGCACCGATAATCAGTACTGACACCGAGGGATCCGCGCGCAGGCGATCCAGGGTCTGCCGACGCGTCAGCGGCGCGGCATTGGCGGGTTCCGTCATTGTCCTGCTCCCATCGTCGGCGTGGATTCCGCCGAAGTGTCGGATGAATCCGGGGGCGACGCCTCGACGTCCAGCGTCGCCCATAGCGTTCTCATCCCTTCGATCAACCGCTGGTAGCGCTCGAAGCCCTGCTGACACACTGCCTGACGCTCCGAATCGGGGGTATAACGGTGGTCGACCTCGCAAAGCGACGTGGCCGACTCGATGGAGGGAAACACTTCGGCTGCCACCCCGGCGCAGATCGCAGCGCCCCAGGCCGCGGCCTCCTGGATTCGCGACGTTTCCAGCGGTCGCCCCAGCGAGTCGGCGAACAGTTGGGCCAGCCGCGGCGAGTGACTGCCGCCCCCGGTGATCCGGATGCGATCGATTGGGAACGTCGACGCCAGCGCATCGACATGCACCCGGTGATTGAACACCACCCCTTCCAGGATCGCGCGCAGGACATGGCCACGGTCGTGCCAGCCCTGGAGACCGAACAGCCCGGCACTGGCCGGCTCGTCGTAGGGCGAACCGTAAAGGAACGGGTGATAGACCAGCCGCGACGGACTGCGGAAAGCGGCGTCGAGTGCCACCTCCATGTCGGCGAGGAAGGCCCCGGTGCCGCCATCTCCAGGCTGCCCCCACTGACGATGAAACCACTCGAGATTGCTCGACGAAGCCGGTGAAATCGCCATGTTGAGCCACTGGCCAGGGCGCAGCCCGTTGCGTGTCGCCCAACGCGGATCGGGCTTGGGCGCGTCGGAAAAGACTTCGTTGATGCTGAACGTCCCGGCCGCGATGGTCAGCGTGTCCGATGCGATATTGCCCAGCCCCACCGCGCTGGCGGTAACGTCATGCAGCCCCGTGGCAACCGGTGTACCGACTTTGAGGCCGGTGACGCGCGCGGCGGACTCGCAGACCTGGCCGGCGACCTCCTCGGGCAGTCGAACGTCGGGCAGGGCCTCGAAGACCGAGGCGATACCCAGCATCGACAGCGCGTCGCGGCTGTAGCGCTGGGTGTTGACGTCGGTATAGCCGGTGCTGGCCTCGGTGAAGTCGGTGGCGATCTCGCCGGTCAGCTTGAATCGCAGCCAGTCCTTGCAGGTCAAGACGTGGCCGAGAGCGGCGTAGCGCTCGGGCTGATTGGCCTGCAGCCACGCCAGCAGGGTCACCGGTGAAAAGGCGAAAGGCGTCTGCCCGATCCGCGCCAGCGCCTCCTCGCGCAGGCCCTGCTCGCACCACCGCTCGACGATACCCGCCGCACGGCTATCAAGTGAGGTGATGGCGTGGCCAAGCGGCTCACCCTTGCGATCGAGTGGGTAAAGCCCATCGCCGTGAGCCGTGACCCCCACCGCCAGAATCTCACCGCCCTCGAGACCGGCAGCCGCCAGGGCGGCGCGTATCGATTCGGCGGCGCTCGCCCAGGCGACGTTCATGTCACGCTCGACCCAGTGCGCCTGGGGATGCTCGAGCCGGGACGCTTCCCGCCCGATTCCCACGACGTTGCCCTGGGTATCGAAAATCACCGCCTTGGTGGAGCTGGAGCCACCATCCAGCCCCAGTAGATAACCGCGTGACATGGCTGCCTCCCGTGTATTGGCTCCGCCGGCACACTTGCCTATCGCTGCGAGAGCTCCATGAGCGCCATTTCTAACACCACCTTGTTATAATTGGGCGTTAGACGATGGTGTTAAATCAAAACTTAAAAACTAAAAATATATTTAATTTCATGACCTTAATAAGATATCGATGACGAAAGAATTATATCGAGACCAAAGTCATAGGGCACATCGTCACGTTTTGATGTTATTTCTTCACCACTCACCGCTGTCATCGCTGTGTTCAGCCATGCCCTTGCCAGGCTTTCATTTAGCTATCGCCGGAGTCTCCGATGTCCGCCACCCAACCCGCCCGTCCGGAACCAACGCCGCTACCCGATGACATGCAAGCCGTGGTCTGTCGTGGCCCCGGCGACTACCGGCTGGAGCGCGTGCCCACGCCCCGACCCGGCCCCAACGAGCTGATTCTCGGAATCCAGGCCTGCGGCATCTGCTCCAGCGATCTCAAGTGCCGCGACGGCGCCGCCATGTACTGGGGCGACGGCGACCGCTTCGCCCCTTTCGTCAAACCACCGATGATCGTCGGCCACGAATTCGCGGGGGAAGTCGTCGCACTGGGCGAGGGTGCCGGGGAACACTTCGGCGTCTCGCTCGGTGATCGCGTCGTGCCGGAACAGATTCTTCCCTGCGGCAAATGCCTCTACTGCCAGCGCGGGCACTACTGGATGTGTGAAGTGCATCATATCTTCGGCTTCCAAGGCGGTGTCGCCGATGGCGGCATGGCCGAGTACCTGCGCGTGCCGGCCAATGCGGTACTGCACCCGGTCGACCCGCGCCTGAGCGTCGAGGAAGCCGCCTTTCTCGAACCGCTGGCCTGCGGCATCCACGCCGTCAACCGCGCCGAGATTCAGTTCGACGACACCGTAGTGATCGCCGGTGGCGGCCCGATCGGCCTGGCCATGGTGCAGCTCGCCAAGCTCAAGACGCCCAGGCAGTTGATTCTGGTCGACACCCACGACGATCGCCTCGCAATGGCCTACGACTACGGTGCCGATCACGGCTTCAATCCGCATCGCGACGATATCGCCAAGGAGATTCGGGCACTCACCGGCGGTTACGGCTGCGAGGTCTATATCGACGCCACGGGCTCGTCGAGCGGCGTGGCCCAGGGCCTGGAGTCGCTACGCAAGCTCGGCCGCTTCGTCGAGTTCAGCGTCTTCAAGGAGCCCACCAGCGTCGACTGGTCCACTATCGGCGACCGCAAGGAGCTGGATATCCGCGGCTCTCACCTCTCTCCGCATACCTACCCGGTGGCGATCGACCTGCTGGCCCGCGGGCTGGTGACGACTCGCGGCATCGTCACCCACCGTGTTGCGCTGACCGACTTCGAACGCGGCTTCGAGATCGCCGCCCGGCGCGACTCGATCAAGGTCGTGTTGACGACGGGAGCGTCATGACCTCTCCACCAGACATGACGACGCGTGCCGTGACCCGGGGGGCGCCAGCGCGCCGCCAGGCGATGCTGGACTACATCATCCAGGCCGGCTCGGCCCAGGTCGACGAACTGGCCGAGCGCTTCGGCGTCAGCCGGATGACGGTGCACCGCGATCTCGACGCGCTCTCCGAGCAGGGCATGGTCAACAAACAGCACGGCGGAGTCACCACGCGCTCTTCCAGCGTGTTCGAAAGCAACTTCGCGCTGCGCTCGCATATCGCCACGCGAGAAAAGCAGGCCCTGGCCCGCGCGGCGCTGGAGGAGATCGCCCCCGGCGAAGCGGTGATGCTGGACGACTCCACCACTGCCGCCGAACTCGCCCTGCTACTGCCGGCGCGGGAGCCGCTGACCGTGATCACCAATGGCCTGGAGAGCATCGACCGGCTCAAGACCGCCAGCGGCATCAAGCTGATCACCCTGGGCGGCGACTACCAGCCCCGTTTCAATGCCACCTTCGGCCTGCTCTGCGAACAGACGCTCGCCAACCTGCGTGCCAATGTCGCGGTGCTTTCCGCCTCGGCGATCCTCGGCACTACCGCCTACGTGCAGGACCCGACGGTGACCCAGATCAAGCGCGCCCAGATGGCGGCGGCAGAGCGCCGGATACTGCTCGTCCACAGCGCCAAGTTCGGCCATGGCGCGCTGCACCGGCTCGCCGATCTCGACGAGTTCGACCTCGTACTGATCGATGAAAGCCTTGCCGCCGAGCATCGCACCACGCTGGACGAGGCCGGGATTCCCTATCGACTGATTCGGCTATGACGGGCTCGACCTGAGTAGGCGAAGGTCAACTTCGAGCAGCGCTGGGAGTCACCGAAGACCGTTCTTGCGAGAGCAGCGGCGGGAAACTCCCGGCTCAGCTCGAAGCGTCAACGGCTACGGATCCGCTGATGGACATCGAACTGCTGATAGGCATGGCGGCCACCGATCGAACGAGGAGGACCAATTATCTCGAGATGGTGCCAATGCCGGCGTCAATCGGGCGAGGCCACGGTGGAAAATGCCAGGGTCGAGAACTCCCATAAGTCGACACGCCCCATCGGGTTTATCGTCCATGACAGTGCATTCGTTATGTCTGATATTAAGTCATCCGCAGGACTCGTGAGCGGGGTATTCTCCTCGATCGTGACTTGTTGCTAAGATACAGAGACTGAAACCACTTCAGGCCGCGCCTGAAAATTGATTGGCAATGACAGTGTCAAGGCCTCCGCAAAGGTTGAACGCTAAAATAGCTGGCATTTTTGATGAGGCGAAGTAAGAGCATGGGCATCAAAGACAACGTTGACTCGCAGATCATAGAGCTATTGAAAAAGAATGCGAGAGAGAAGCTCTCGAACATCGCCAGGTTGGTGAACCGCTCCAGGACTTCGGTAGAGAAGAGAATCGAAAGACTCGAGGCAGACGGAACCATTCAAGGTTACAACGTAATATTAAATACAGACAAGGAGAGAAGCTCAAAAAAGCTGAGAGGCTTCGTCATCGTCAATCATGTCGATGGCTCGCAATGCGAACAGCTGCTGAAAGAACTCGAAACTTTCGATATCATCAAAAGCAAATACTCCGTTTATGGCGACCTTGACCTGATTTTAGAAATATCTTATGACTCACTTGAGGAGATGATGAAACTCAAATACTTCTTGACTGAACATCCAAAAGTGAAAAGCTCGTCAATCTCCCCAGTGATCAAAATGTGGGACTAGGTCTCCTTGACATCTTACTGCTAAGGCACACTCTTAATCTCGCCTTTCCAGGAGTACACGAAAATGGAAACCGCAACGATCAGGATCGGATAAATAACGCTTAACCCCTGCAAAAGCACGATTATCAAGCACACGCCAGCGCCAAGACAGGCAATCATTTTCTCAGCCATTCCTTGCGCCAACTTGAAAAGCACCAGCGCCGAAAACCCATACAGGATCAGAAAATTCTGGCCCGCCAACTTGAGAAGATTATCGATACCCAAAAGCCCAATCCAGTCAAAGACGATAACGGTGCTGAAGATGAGAATGATCGTTATCAATGCATGATATGGCTGGCCTTTGGTGAGATTAAGCAGATAGGAGGGCGCGACCCCTTCCTGCGCCAGAGAGTAGACCATCCTTGACACTCCCCACCCGGCAGCACTGAGATTCGCAAAGATCAAGGTGATAGCGATGAGACCGACAATCACGCTTCCATAGGCGCCAAGGTGATTATTGATGATAGTCGCGAAGGGCGCTGCGTAACCGTTCTGCAAATTCGCACGCTGAGCCACATAGGCCATGATCAGATATAGCGCAATGGCTACGAAGAAGGATATCCACATGGCGATGGGGAGATCTTTTCTGGGGTTCTTGAACTCGCCGGTGATGCTGGCTCCCACTTCCCACCCGGTAAAGGCAAAGAAGATCATCGGAACCGCCAACCAAATGGTGCGGAATTCGTCAATAGAACCTGGAGCTGCGATGGCATGGTATGCAGGCTCATTCGAGACCAGGTAGAGCGACAGCAGTGCCAGGCCAGTCAAGAAAACCACCAGCACCCATGATAGAACCTGATTGAGCTTGCCCGCGGCCTCGACTGACTGCAGATTGAGCAGCAGCACGGCCCCCATGATCAACAATCCATAAATGTGTGCGGAGCCGCCAAATGTCGTACTGGCGTAGTAGCCTCCCGTCAAAGCAATCGCAGGGAGGCCCAGAACGACGGCGCCCAGAAACATCAATGAGGCAACGACATAAGCGAACCTGCCGTAAGCTTGTTGCACGTATGCGGCCAACCCTCCTGGTCCGGGGTGTCGGCAGCCCAGGATAATGAAGATGACGAACAGAGGAGTGGCCAGCACGGCACAAATGATCCATGAGACCAACGAGAGATCTCCAACTCTTTGCACCGTGAGACCGGGTAAAACGAGCAGCCCTGCACCCAGAACTATATTGATGAATAGCGCTGCCCCCCTCCAGGCGGTAAGGGTTTTTTGTAGTTCAGCCATGAGACGACTCCTGAAGCTCTTCTAGAAGATGACTGATGCCCCGAAAATATATCGCACAGATGCGCTATCATTCGAAGAAGTGAGTTTGTGATGGGTGCCTGCGGAGAGGATAATTTCGTCGCCTTTCCCGCATTCAACTTGCCCAAAATTACACTAAATACAGACATGCCGGGATAATGACCAGTTCCTGACCCGGCTGATGGCCACGCCACTCGTGGACAGGAATCAAACAACCTCTTTATGCTCGAGAAAGCCCTGATCACTCAATGCCGTGATGGTTATGCTACAGAGTCAGAGAGGTTAAAAACATTTCACATAGTGCAAATGACTACACGAAGTACCTAAACAGGACTTCAATTTCCACGGCTCTTAGGACTATTCACTAACGTGCTTGGGAAATTACCCACCGCGGGCCTGTGTGATGTGCGGTGACATTGTCTCTCGCCGGGGCACCACCCAAGCCACGCTGGCTCTCCATCGTCTTGCCACCCTTGTTCCGGAGATGGCTCTGTCACCGCTGAGCAGGTCACCGAGATTTTACAGACCGGGCATTTGACGGTGTTCCTACTCTTTCACCGCCAACGCCAACGCTCGGACCTGGCCTCAATCGAGACGAAAAACACCGCCGCGGCGGTGTTTCGGGGGAACGGCCTTGCGTCTTACTGCTTGAGCACGAACGGGGAGACGTACTTGTCGACGTTATCCGGCGTGATCAGGATGCAATCGAAGAGGTGCTTCTCACCCTGGACACCGGTTTCACCGGTGGTGATGAACTTGTCGGCCATCTGCACCGCCGCCTTGGAGAAGATCGCCACCGGCTGTAGCACGGTATAGGCGAGCTCGCCGGACTTGACCGCGTCGACCGCGTCGGGCGAACCGTCGAAGCCACCGACCACGACATCGTCCAGCTTGCCGGCTTCCTTGAGTGCGGCGATCGCGCCCAGCGCCATCTCGTCGTTGCCGCTGATCACCCCTTGGATGTCAGGGTTGGCCTGCAACAGGCTCTGCATTTTGTTGAATCCCTGGGTACGGTCCCAGTTGGCGACATCCTCGCCGACCTTCTTGAGATCCGGGTACTGGCTCAACACCGTCTCGTAACCGTTGGAGCGGGTCGCGGCGTTGTTGTCCGACGGCGCGCCCTTTAGCTCGACGTAGTTGGCCGAGTCGCCGACCGCCTGTACCCACTGCTGGGCACCGAGGGCGGCACCCTGGGCGTTGTTGGAGACCAGTTGCGCCTTGGCCAGCCCCTGCTCGTTGATTTCCGCGTTGACCAGGAATACCGGGATGCCGGCGTCGACGGCCTTGCGTACTGCACCGACGGAACCATCGGCATTGGCGGGATCGAGAATGATCGCCTTGGCCTGGTTGGTGATCGCGGTGTCGATCTGGCGGCTTTCGGTATTGGTATCCCCCTTGTGGGCGCTGACGTTGGCGCGATACCCCAACCCCTCGGCCGTTTCCCGGGCGATCTTGCCTTCGGTGAACCAGTAGGGGTTGGAGGTATCGTTGACGATGACCGAGATCAGCCCCTTGTCCTGCGCCATGGCGGTCCCGGCGAGCAACGGCGCGCTGACGGCGAGGGCTGCGATCAGCAGGCGTTTTCCTGTCTTGAACATGATGGATCACCCTTCTTTTGCGATTGTGATGACTAGCGTGCAGCGGTGAGGCTAGTGCTGTGTTGCCGGTTTACCGGCCGTACTTTCCGCCTCGGAGGTCACGCGCGCGGCGTTGCCGCTCGAGGCCGGAGAAGAGGGATTGTCGGGTGCCTTCGGTTCCGCGGGCGTGGCCACGCGCTTCCGGCGCCCGCCGTACTGAATGCTGTTGAGCAGCACCGCCAGCACGATCACCGCACCGGTGAAGACGGTCTGCCAGTATGAGGAGACGCCGATGATGACCAGGCCATCGGACAAAAAGCCGATCACGAAAGCCCCCAGCAGCGTGCCGCGCACGGTACCGCGGCCACCGGTCAGCGCCGCCCCGCCGATGACCACGCCGGCGATGGCGGTCAGCTCGTAGGTGGTGCCGGCGGTGGGGCCGGCGGAGGTGAGCTGCGACGACAGCACCAGCCCGGCGATCGCCGCACAGATGCCGGAGAGCACATAGACCGAAACCTGGACCCGCTTGACCGGCACCCCGGAGAGCTCCGCGGCGCGGGCGTTGCCGCCGGTGGAGTAGACCCAGCGCCCGAACGGCGTGCGCGCCAGCGCCAGCAGGGTGACGACCGCGACGATCGCCAGCACCCAGACCCCCACCGGCACACCGAACAGGCGGTTGAAGCCGAGCCAGTCGAAACCGGTATTGCCCAGCGCCGGATCGCCGCCGAGGTTGTTGTAGGTCAGGCCGTCGGTCATCAGCAGCGCCACGCCGCGGGCCACATAGAGCAGGCCCAGGGTGGCGACGAACGCCGGCACCTTGAAGTAGGCGATCAGCACGCCGTTGATGGCCCCGATGAAGGCTCCCACCCCACAGGTGAGGAGCACCACCACCCAGACCGGCGGATAGAGGGTCACACCGAACGCATCCAGCGTCACGCCCTGCATCAGAAAGCCGGCGACCACCCCGCACAGGCCCAGGGTCGAGCCCACCGACAGATCGATGCCGCCGGTCAGGATCACCAGCAGCATGCCGATGGAGAGCAGCCCGAAGATCGCCACATGGGACGACATGGTCAGGAAATTGTTGGTCGAGAAATAGACCGGCGACAGCGCCGAGAAGATGATGATGATCGCGATCAGGGCGAAGAAGGCGCGACCTTCGAGCAGCATTCGCCCCAGATCGAAGCCACCACCCTGGCGCGCTGGCGCTTGGCTGTGCTTGGACATAATCAAAACTCCCTTCGAGTAAAAGCGCTCACGCGACCACGGCCTCGCCCGAGGCGGCCATGATCTGCTCCTTGGAGGCATCGGCGCCGAACTCCGCCGCGATGTGTCCGCGGCTCATCACCACGATGCGGTGGGCGATGCTCAGGCATTCACCGACTTCGGAAGTGGAAAAGATCACCGCCAGCCCCTGCTTGGCGGCCCCTTCCGCCAGCAGCTTGAACACCTCTGCCTTGGCCCCGATGTCGATACCGCGGCTCGGCTCGTCGAGCACCACTACCCGAGGATGGGTCGCCAGCATCTTGCCGATTACTACCTTCTGCTGGTTGCCGCCGGAGAGTGAGCCGATCTCGGCCCTGGGCCCGTCGGTCTTGATATGGACATTGGCGATCGACTCGTCGACCACGCCGCGCTCGCGGCTGCCCGAGGTCAGCAGCCAGCGGGTGAACGCCTTGATGCTGGCCAGCGACAGGTTCTCGCCCACCGACATGGTCTGCACCAGGCCATCGCGCTGCCGGTCTTCCGGCACCAGCACCAGGCCCTTGGCGATGCGCTCGGCGATGCTCAGGTGCGAGACGTCCTCGCCTTCCAGCACCACCCGGCCTCCGCTCAGCGGCACGCGGCCAGCCACGCACTCGAGCAGCTCGGTGCGCCCGGCGCCCATCAGGCCATAGATGCAGACGATCTCGCCGGCGCGCACCTCCAGCGACAGATGGTCGACCACCGAGCGATCCGGCACCGCGGTATCGGCGACACTGACATCCTCGAGCGACAGCGCCACGTCGCCCATGACGTGACCGGTCGGCGGCGAGCCGAGATCGAAGTTCTCGCCGACCATGTTGCGCACGATCCACTCCAGGTCGATGTCCGCTCGCCGGGCATAGGCCGTCATCACGCCGTCACGCAGCACCACGGCGTGGTCGGTGATGAGAAGCGCTTCCTCCAGGTGGTGGGAGATGTAGACGATCGAGACGCCGCGGCTCTTGAGGTCGCGAATCACCCGGAACAGCACCTCGACCTCGGTCGCCGACAGCGCCGAGGTCGGCTCGTCCATGATCAGGATGCGCGAATTCACCGACAGCGCGCGGGCGATCTCGACGATCTGCTGCTGGCCCAGGCGCAGGTCCTCCACCGGCGTCAGCGGATCGATCGGTTCGTCGAGCTCCTCCATCAACGCCCGGGTCTGACGCGCCTCCTCGGCATAGTCGATACCGGCAGGCCCCTTGATCTCGCGGCCCATGAAGATGTTGTCGCGAACGCTGAGATTGGGCGCCAGGCTCAACTCCTGATGGATGATCGAAATGCCCAGGCGCTGGGCATCGGTGGTCGAGGCGAACCGTACCGGCTCACCCTCCAGCACGATCTCGCCGGAGGTCGGCTGGATCACCCCGGACAGGATCTTCATCAGCGTCGATTTGCCGGCCCCGTTCTCGCCGAAAAGCGTGGTCACCTGGCCGCGATAGACGTCGAAATTGACCGTCTTGAGCGCATGCACGCTGCCGAACGATTTGGCGACATCCCGCGCCGACAGCACCACATCGTCGACCGGTTCACCGGCAGGAGCAGGCCGATTCGAGGAGGAAGCCATCACTGCACCTCCATGCTGACGGGTGTCACCAGCCAGTTCTTGGGATTGATCAGCTTGAACACACCGGTCACGCTGACGGTCTTGCCGCTCAGATCGGCGGTATCGATGTCCGCCAGCACGGCTTTCTTCATGGCGTCGTTGATCGAGGCGCCGGCGTTCTGATACTCGATCTGGTTGGCAAACTCGCCGAACGAGATCTCGCCGGTGGCATCGCGCAGGTCGGTACCATTGATCGCCGGGCCGGTCTGCACGCGCAGCGTGATCTCGTCGGGCACGCCCTTGGCGTCGACGGTATAGATGCCTGAACGCGCCTCACCGAATGTCCCGCTGAAAGTGACCGGCACCACCGGGCCGAAGCCGTCGCCGACACCGTACTTCTGACCCGCCGCCGTCGAATCCGCGAGTACCGCCGACGCCAGTTCAGCGGCATCGACGGCGCGCTCCTCGACGCTCGCCTGAATCGCCGGGAAATGCTCCCCGCCATAGGTCTCGGCAGAGAAGCCGCCGGCCAACTCCGCCTCGTGGCCGATCTCGACCACCGTGGTATCCCAGGCCATTGCCGCCAGCACCACGACCACGCAGGCGCCGATGATCAGGCGCCCTTTCAGCTTGCCCGGCGCTGCTGGCCGACTGGCAACTGTTGTACTCATCGCTTCGAGCCCTCTTTCCTGATACCGCTGTCTTCGTCTGCACGGCGCCGAGGTAGCTGTCGCCGCCACGCTGAAATCAAGGGATCAGCACGATCTTCAGTGACTTCGATCCGCTCTTCATCAGCTCGAAGCCTTCCTCGTATTTCTCCAGCGGCAGCTTGTGGGTGACCACGCCTTCGGTCGGGAAGTCGCCATTGCGGATCCCCTCGATGACCAGCGGATAGCAGTACGGACCGAGGTGGGAACCCAGCACGTCGAGCTCCTTGCGGTCGGAGATGATGCTCCAGTCGACGCTGACAGGATCCTTGAACACGCTGAACTCGACGAAACGCCCCAGCTTGCGAATCATCGACAGCCCCTGCTCGACCGACTTGGGATGCCCGGTCGCCTCGATGTAGACGTCGCAGCCGTAGCCCTCGGTCATCTCCTTGATGATCGAGACCACATCGTCGCGCTTGGGGTTTAGGGTCAGGTCGGCGCCGAATTTCCTGGCCAGTTCCAGGCGGTCATCGAACAGGTCGAGCACGATCAATTTCTCGGCGCCCGCTTTCTTGGCCGCACCGACCATGCCGAGCCCCAGGGTGCCGGCGCCGGAGAGCACCACCACGTCGCCCAGTTCGATCTTGGCGCGCTGCACCGCATGCAGCGAACAGGCGTAAGGTTCGATCAGGATCGCCTTCTCCAGCGGCAGCTCCTCGGGGACGTGGTAGTTGATCGCCTCCTTGGTGAACTTCATGTACTCGGCCATGCCGCCGTTGACGTTGTTCTGGAAGCCGTACAGGTCATGCTTTTCGCACATCCAGTACTGGCCCCGACCGCAGAAGCGACAGTTCCAGCACGGCACGATCTGCTCGGAGATCACCCGGTCGCCGACGGCGTAGCCTTCGACCTGGGAACCGACCTTGACCACCCGGCCGATGAACTCGTGCCCCGGAATCATCGGTGCCTTGATATAGGCGGGCTGGGTCTCGTCACCCCAGAAGCTGGGCGCGCCGTCGTAGGACTTGATGTCCCCGGCGCAGATGCCGCAACCCTCGACCTTGACCAGGATCTCCTGGTCGTCGATCTCGGGGACCGGTACCTCTTCGTAGCGATAGTCGTTGGGTGCGTAGGCGACCACCGCTTTCATCGTGCGGGGGATGTCGTCGTGGGAAGTCGCTTGGGTGGATGTCGCAGTGGCGTCGCTCATGGAAGATCTCCTGCGCTTAAACACATGATCAATATTTGGTCATATGTTTTTAGCCCAGCAGCGGAAAAGACATCAATACGCAGAGCGGGAACACACCCTAAGACTTTAGCCAAATGATTTTTATCGTATTGATAAATATCGATTTAAAATGAATTCATTTGACTCCGTACGACTAAAGTTATCGTCGGGTTGGCGGCAAGATTCGAGAAATCGATCAGAAGCAGAATGCGTTAGAATGATCTAAAACAGATCATATGATCACCACGAGGATCGAAACGCACGATCGTGATCGTGGCCGACGGCTACGAAGGGGCTCGGGTGGAGCCACTACCCATGAAAGAAGTCATTACCCATGAGAAAGGAGGAGGTCGGCGCCGGGCATCCAGCCGGGGGCCGTGCCACAGCCGGACCGCGACAGCGGCCCGGCTGCCGGGCCGGTCAATCGCGCTTGAAATAGCGCCGGGAAATGGAGTCCAGCGAGATCGCGATCACCACGATGGCGCCGCTCACCATAGACTGCCAGTACGGGGAGATGCCCAGCAGCACGATCACGTTCTCGATCACTCCGATGATCGCCGCGCCGAAGATCGCCCCCAGCGGCGTACCGATGCCGCCCGTGGTCGGCACCCCGCCGATCACCGAGGCGGCGATAGGCCCCAGCACCCACGAATCTCCGATGGAGGGCTGTGCCGAGCCGAGCCGGGCGACCATCAGCATGCCGGCCAGCGCCGCCAGGAAGCCCGCGAAGGCGAACACGCCCAGACGAACACGATCGGCGCGAATGCCCAGCATCCTGGCGGCCGACAGGTTGCTGCCGACGGCATACATGTAGCGTCCGAACGGAGTCTTCAGCGTGATGAAACAGGCCACGACCAGGAACAGCAGCATGATCCAGAACGGCACCGGCAGGCCGGCCCACTTGCCGCTGCCGAGAAATCCGATGTCGGCGGGAATGCCTGTGATCGCCACCCCCTTGGTGATGACCAGATTGAGTCCGCCGTAGACACCCGCCATACCGATCGTCAGCACCAGCGAGGGCAGCCGGAGCAGCGTCACCAGCAGGCCGTTGAGCAGCCCGAACAGCGCCCCGACCACCAGGCAGAGCGCGAATGCCAACCACGGATTCAGCCCCAGCTTGACCATGAGGATGCCGCCGATCACGCCGCAGAATCCCCCGATGGCGCCGAGCGACAGGTCCAGCTCCCCCAGGATCATCAGCATCGACTGCGCGATGGTGATCATGCCGATGAAGGCCAGCGACCTGGCGATGATGACCAGGTTGTAGCTGTTCAGGAAGTTTTCCGACAGCAGCGACGCCACCACCACGATGAGCGCCAACACCCCCACCACGCCACTCAGGGGGTTGCTGACCATGAACCCCATTGCCTTACGCAGCATGCCCGCTTCCCCCGTGACCGTGGATGGCTCCGACCAGCGCGTCCCCGCTGGCCTGATCGATATGAAACTCTCCGCTGACCTTCCCTTCGTAGAGCGTGATGATGCGATTGGCGCAGCGCCGCAGCTCATCCATCTCCGAAGACACCAGGATGATTCCCACGCCACGCTCCGCCAGCACCTTCATCAACCGGTAGATCTCCATCTTGGTGCGGATATCGATCCCCTTGGTCGGCTCGTCGAAGATCAGTACGCGAGGGTCACAGGCCATGGCGCGCCCGATGATCGCCTTCTGCTGATTGCCGCCCGACAGGAAAGCGATGTTCTTGTTCATGGTCGGCGTCTTAATGTCGTAGTCACGCACGATGTCGCCGACCCGCGCCCGCTCCTGGCGGGCATCGATCACCCCGTGGCGGGCGGTGGCGCGCAGCAATGCCATGCCGATATTGCGGCGCACGCTCTGGCCGGGAAAGATGCCGTGATACTTGCGCTCCTCGGAGAGATAGAAGAGACCGTGGCGAATGGAATAGTGCGTATCCCCCAGCCGCCACGCCTCCCCCTCCAGCTGGACCGTCCCGGACCGGGCCGGCAGAAAGCCGAACAGCGTCTGCATCACTTCGGAGCGGCCAGCTCCGACCAGGCCGGCAAATCCCAGAATCTCCCCGCGCCGCAAGGTGAACGAGACATCCTCGAATCGTTTCCCGCAGAGCCCCTCGACTCGCAGCATCACCTCCCCGCTCCCGCCCTCCGGCTGCAGGCGACTGTCCGTCTTGACCTCCTGCCCCGACATCAACGAGACCAGTTGGCGGTCGTCCAGTTGCGACGCCGGCCGCGTCTCGATCTTGCGACCGTTACGCAACACGCTGATGGTGTCGCTGATGGCGAACATCTCGTCGAACTTGTGCGAAATGAAGACGACACCGCACCCCGAGGCCACCACATCCCGCACCACGCGAAAGACGCGCTCGACCTCGGTCTCCGTCAGCGAAGAGGTCGGCTCGTCGAGGATCAGGATCTTCATCGACTCGTTGGTGCAGGCTCGCGCGATCTGCAGCAGCTGCTGATCGGAGATCGAGATGTGGCGAACCTTGTCGCCAGGGCTGGCCGCGATCTTGAATCGATCGAGCCAGGTCTGCGCCGCACGCTCCAGCTCGCGACGCCTGAACAGCCAGCCGCCGCGTCGGGAGCGCGAAAACGGCATGAAGAGGTTCTCGGCCACGGTCATGTTGCCGAACAGGTTGATCTCCTGGGGGACATAGGCAATGGTCTTGTGCAGGTGGTCGTGACTCGACGCATCCTGACCGTCGATCATCACGCGCCCCTGGGATGGCTTCTCGGTGCCGGTCAGGATCTTGACCAGTGTCGACTTCCCCGCGCCATTTTCCCCCGCCAGCGTATGCACCCGGCCCATCTCGATCTCGAGCACGATGTCATCCAGCGCCTTGACGCCCGGAAAGCGCTTGCTGACATGGTCGACGTGCAAGTAAGCCATCGTCGTCTCCCGTGGACTCTCGCGTTGAATCACCGCAACCGACCCGCCGGAGATATCGCTGCCGACGGGGGCGTCTTGGGCCTCACTCCATGAAGGAGTCGACGTTATCGGGCGTGATCATGACGTTACCGGTATCGATGTGATTGGGCGTGATCGCCCCGGTAGCCAGTTGCCACATGTTGATCACCGACCAGTAGCCCTGCATGGTCGGGCGCGAAGCCGACGAGGAGTCCGCCACGCCCTCCTTGATCAACACCAGCATCTGGCTGAGGTCATCGAGACCGACCAGTTGGACCTTGCCGACCTTGTCGGCCTCCTTGATCGCCTGACCGATACCGACCGGTCCGGCGGCGTCCGACGCCACCCAGCCATCGAGGTCGGGGTTGGCCTGCATGATCGCGGAGGCCTGCTGCTGCGCGGTATTGATGTCATCGTTGTCGACGCCGGTCGCGACAACCTCGATACCCTCGTGCGCATCAAACACGGCCTGCGCACAGCGTGCCCGCTCGGCGTGGTTGGGGGCCGTGGGCACGCCCATCATGATTGCCACCTTGCCCTGTCCATCCAGCAGTTCGATCAAGCGATTGGCCGCCATCTCGGCCTGCTCGCAGAAATCGCTGCCCACGGTGGTCAGATTCATCCCCTCGGGGTTGATCGAATCGAACAGCGTGATCGGAATCCCCTGCTCCTGGGCCTCCTGCAGCACGGTACGATTGCCGCTGGGATCGAGAAGATCGACGATGATCCCGTCGGGACGCGTCGAGATGGCACGCTCGATGATCTCGTTCTGCTGGGCGACGTTGGCGCTCTGGGGAGCCGAGTACTGGATCTCCACCTCGGACCCGGTCTGCGCCTTGATGGCAGCGGCAGCCTGCTGCGCACCCTGGTTGACCTTGTCGAACCAGGGGTGGACCACCTTCGGCACCACCACGAAACGATAGCTATCGTGCTTTTCGGTCCCCGGCCCCTCGGCGGCGAGGGTCGATGAAGCCACTCCCGCGGATGCCAGAATGCCGAGTGCCAGTACCACACTTGCCTTGACGATTTTCATGAGGAACCCTCCGCAATGACCCAAACCATCATTCATATGAGGCATATGGAATTCATATGAACAGCTTTTCCCACCATCATTTGCCGCTTGGCTTGCAAAATGAACAAGGCAGCCTTTAGTGGCCACGATGAAAGTTATTTATTTTGCACTTTGATTTCATTGTCTTATCGGTCTACCGAGAAGCATCGCCTCAGACCCGAGACTAACCGGCCAGTCATTTCCGGATGATCACATGATCAGTAGATAGCACCTCTACCTCCCGCGGCACGCCGGGGCCGTCGATCACCCAACCTTCCCGATGAGAACTCCCAGCAGGTGCCGAGCCATCAGCCCGACTCAGCGATGCTCACGCTCGTAAGCCTCGATCCGATCCACCTTGGGCTGCGAGCGGCCGCCGGGCTCATACTCGTTACTCAGGAAGCTCTCGACGATCGTCTTGGCCAACTCGATACCAATGACGCGCGCGCCCATGGTGACGATCTGGGCATCATTGCTCTTCCGAGCGCGCTCGGCGGAGTAGGTGTCGTGAGCCTGGGCGGCACGAATGCCGGCCACCTTGTTGGCGGATATCGCCACGCCAATGCCGGTGCCACACATCAGGACGCCGCGATCGTAGCGCCCCTCGGCAATCGCCTCCGCGATCTCGATCGCGATATCCGGGTAGAGCACCGGCTTCGCCTCGTGCGTGCCGAAGTCCTCGACTTCGTGCCCCAGCGCCCGGACATGCTCGATCATCGCCTGCTTCATCTCATACGCCGCCTCGTCACACCCCAGCGCCACTCGCCACTGCTTTGCCATCACTCACCTCCCATGCTCTCAATGGCGTCGAACGTCGACGGCGTCATCATAGCCACACATTGTTCATATGAACAATAACATCTCATATGAGCAAAAAGTCGTGTATCAAACGGGGGAAACGACGCACGAATCGGCGCCAAAGCCGCTAGTGAGCCGCGATAATCATGCTCAAGTAACGAGATAGAACGAAGCGATATCACCACCAAAGTCGCATATCCGCGTCTTTTCCGGTCGCTATGATGGTCCCAAGCGCCACAGACAACCAAATGTGCAGCATTGGATCATATTTTCAGCAGGCCAGATCCGGACAGCGATCGTCCATGGCCTGGCACACATCTCAATCGCCGGGAGCGTCGGCCATGACACGTCTTTACAACGATCCTGTGAATTTCGTCGACGAAGCGACCGAAGGGTTCGTCGCCGCGCATGCGCAGCGGGTCTGCCAGGTGCCCGGCGGGGTCATTCGCAGCACCCGCAGCGAGCCGGGTACCGTCGCCGTCGTCATCGGTGGAGGCTCCGGCCACTATCCCGCCTTCGCGGGGCTGGTCGGCCAGGGCCTGGCTCATGGCGCGGTGATGGGCAATCTGTTCGCCTCGCCTTCGGCGCAGCAGGTCTACAACGTCTGCAAGGCAGCCAACAATGGTGCCGGCGTGCTGCTCAGCTTCGGCAACTACGCCGGCGACGTGCTGCATTTCGGCCAGGCCCGGGAGCGCCTGATCCGCGAGGGCATCCCCTGCGAGATCGTCGCGGTCATCGACGATGTCTCCAGTGCCGGGCAGGACGAGCTGCACAAGCGTCGCGGCATCGCCGGCGACCTGACCGTCTTCAAGATCGCAGCGGCAGCGGCCGAGGCCGGCTATTCGCTGGAAGAGGTCGTACGCGTCTCCCGCGCGGCCAACCTGCGCACCCGCTCCATGGGCGTGGCGTTCGACGGCTGCACGCTGCCGGGTGCGAAGGATGCGCTGTTCCACGTTCCCGCCGGCAAGATGGCGGTGGGCCTGGGCATCCACGGCGAGCCGGGGATCAGCGAGCAGAACGTTCCCAGCGCCGACGCTCTCGCCGAGCTGCTTGTCTCTCACCTGATGGAGGAGATCCCGGACGGGGTCGGCAGTGTCGGAGGGGCCAAGGCCTCGGTGCTGCTCAACGGCCTGGGCTCAATCAAGTACGAAGAGCTGTTCGTGGTCTATCGGCGGGTCAATCAGTTACTGACGGAGGCCGGCCTGGAGATCGTCGAGCCGGAAGTGGGAGAACTGGTCACCAGTCTCGACATGGCGGGCGCCTCGTTGACACTGTTCTGGCTCGACGACGAACTGGAGCGACTGTGGAAGGCCCCCGCTGATGCACCGGCCTATCGCAAGGGCAGTCTCGAGGCCGCCCCGCCCATCGACGCCTCCCAGCTGGACATCCCGGATGCCGATGCCATTCCACCCGCCAGCGAAGCGTCGATCGCTACCGCGCGCTGCCTCTATCAGGCCTTGAGCGCGACGCGCAAGATCATCGATCAGGAGGTGGAGGAGCTGGGGCGACTCGATGCCATTGCCGGGGATGGCGATCATGGCATCGGCATGCAGCGCGGGGTGGTCGCCGCGGAACTGGCCGCGGAAGACGCGGTGAGCCGCAGTGCCGGGGCCGGCACGCTGCTGCGCATGGCCGCCGAGGCGTGGTCGGATCGCGCTGGCGGCACCTCCGGCGCGATCTGGGGCGTCATGCTCAATGCCCTCGGTGTGACGCTCGGCGACGACGACGCGCCAACCCCGGCGCACTATGCCGAAGGCATCACCAAGGCCAAGAATGACGTGATGGCGTTCGGCAAGGCCAAGCTGGGCGACAAGACGCTGGTCGATGCGCTGGCGCCGTTCAGCGAGGCGCTCGAGCAGGCGGTGAATGCCGGCGACGATCTGGCGACGGCATGGCGCAAGGCCGTCGAGGCCTGCGAAGCGGCGGCGACCGCCACCTCCGAGCTCCGGCCGAAGATGGGGCGCGCCCGCCCGCTGGCCGAGAAGAGCCTCGGCACGCCGGATCCCGGCGCGGTCTCGCTCTCCCTGATCGTCGCCGCCATTCAACCCGTCATCGACCGGTGACCCCGTTCTCGATGGCCCAAGGCTAGACAACCGCGAGGACGCCATGGCTCAAGCCCCGATCACCCTGGGCATCAGCTTCAAGATGTACTTCGGCTATGCCCAGACCCTGGAGTGGTGTCGCCGGATCGCCACCCTTCTCGCCCATCACCCGGCCGTCGTCGACGGCCGGGTGTCGCTATTCGTGCTGCCCAGCTTCCCGGCGCTCGCCCCGGTGCTCGACTGCTTCGCCGACACGCCAGTCGGCGTGGGTGGCCAGAACCTGTATCAGGCACCACCCGGCGCTTATACTGGCGAGGTGAGCGGGGCCATGCTGGCCGAGATGGGCTGTCGTTATGTCGAGATCGGCCATGCCGAACGTCGGCGCCTGTTCGCGGAAGATGACGCTGTCGTCGCCACCAAGACACGGATCGCGCTGGCGCAGGGGCTGATTCCGGTGCTCTGTATCGGTGAAGCCGACCATGGCGAGCCGCGCGATGCCATTGCCGACTGCCGGCATCAGATCGACTCGGCGCTGGCGCTGGCGACGCCGGCGCAGCGCTCGCAGCCGCTGGTGGTCGCCTATGAACCGCACTGGGCGATCGGTGCCTCGGAACCGGCATCACTCGCGCACATTGCAGCGGTCTGCCAGGGGTTGCAGGATCACCTCTCCACGCACCCGTCTGCTAGGGTGATCTATGGTGGCAGCGCCGGCCCCGACCTGTTGACCCGCCTGGCGGGAAAGGTCGATGGTCTGTTCCTGGGGCGTTTCGCCCACGATCCGGCCGCGTTCGAGGCGATCGTGAACGAAGCCTCGCTGCTCGCGTCAAACGGATCAGCCGCGGGGAGCGAATCCTCCGCACCGGATTGACCATCCGCGCTAAACTGAACAGCCACGTTAGACTTGATGCCACGTTAGACTTGATTGCCGTGTCGAACCGAGTGCCAGATCGCGTCTCGCGACATCATCCATTTACGATCTAGGGGATCCGAAAGCCAATGCCATCTCGTCGTCAGCTAGCCAACGCCATCCGCGCGCTTTCCATGGACGCCGTGCAGAAGGCCAACTCCGGCCACCCCGGCATGCCGATGGGCATGGCCGATATCGCGGAAGTGCTGTGGAACGACCATCTCAAGCACAACCCCGCCAACCCGGACTGGGAAGATCGCGACCGTTTCATTCTCTCCAACGGTCACGGCTCGATGCTGCACTACTCGCTGCTTCATCTGACCGGTTACGACCTGCCGATGAAGGAGCTCGAGAACTTCCGCCAGTTGGGTTCGAAGACCCCCGGTCACCCGGAACACGGTTACACGCCCGGTATCGAGACCACCACCGGGCCGCTGGGCCAGGGCCTGGCCAACGGTATCGGCATGGCCATCGCCGAGCGCACCCTGGCGGCGCAGTTCAACCGTGACGGCCACGAGATCGTCGACCACCGCATCTGGGTCTTCGCCGGCGACGGCTGCCTGATGGAGGGGATCAGCCACGAGGCGTGCTCGCTGGCCGGCACCCTGGGTCTGGGCAACCTGACCGTGTTCTACGACGACAACGGCATCTCCATCGATGGCGAGGTCGAGGGCTGGTTCACCGACGACACCGCCAAGCGCTTCGAGGCCTACCACTGGCACGTGGTGCGCGACGTCGACGGCCACGACGCCGAACAGATCAACGCCGCCATCGAGGAAGCCAAGCGTGTCACCGACAAGCCGACCCTGATCATCTGCAAGACCGTGATCGGCTTCGGTTCGCCCAACAAGGCGGGCAAGGAAGAAAGCCACGGTGCCGCCCTGGGCGAAGACGAAGTCGCGGCCGCGCGCAAGGAGCTGGGTTGGGAATATCCGGCGTTCGAGATTCCCGACGACTACTACGCGGCGTGGGACGCCCGCGAGCAGGGCCAGAAACGCGAAGCCGAGTACGACGCCAAGCTGGCGGCTTACGAGAAAGCCTACCCGGAACTGGCCAAGGAGCTGAAACGTCGCTACAACGGCGAACTGCCGGCCAACTTCGACGGCGATGCCCTGATCAAGACGGCGCAGGAGAAATCCGAGACCACCGCCTCGCGCAAGGCCTCGCTGGGCGTCCTCAACGAGCTGGGACCGGACCTGCCCGAGCTGTTCGGCGGCAGCGCCGACCTGGCACCGTCCAACCTGACCCTGTGGAAAGGCGCCAAGGCGATCAGCAAGGAAGACTTCGACGGCGGCTACCTGCACTACGGCGTGCGCGAGTTCGGCATGGGCGCGATCGCCAACGGCATCGCCACCCACGGCGGCTTCATTCCCTACGACGCGACCTTCCTGGTGTTCATGGAGTACATGCACAACGCCGTGCGCATGTCGGCGCTGTCGCATACCCGCATCATTCACGTCTTCACCCACGACTCCATTGGTCTCGGCGAAGATGGCCCGACCCACCAGCCGATCGAGCAACTGGCCGACCTGCGCAATCTGCCCGGTCTGGCGACGTGGCGGCCGTGTGACGCCACCGAGACGACGGCGGCCTGGGTCGAGGGCCTGAAGCGGGAGAAAGGCCCCACGGCGCTGATCTTCTCGCGCCAGGATCTGCCGGCCCAGCCGCGCGACGACGAGCAGCTCAAGCAGATTCGTCGCGGCGGCTACGTGCTCAAGGAAGCCGAGGGTGGCAAGCCGGAGCTGATCCTGATCGCCACCGGTTCCGAAGTGGGCCTGGCAATGGACGCCGCCACCGAACTCGAGGGCAAGGGCAAGAAAGTCCGCGTGGTCTCCATGCCCTGCACCAGCGCCTTCGACGAGCAGGACGAGAGCTATCGCGAGTCGGTGCTGCCGAGCGACGTGCGCAAGCGTCTGGCGGTCGAGGCCGCCATCCCGTCGACCTGGTACAAGTACGTGGGCCTCGACGGCGACGTCATCGGCATGACCACCTATGGCGAGTCCGCCAAGGCCGGCGATCTGTTCAAGCACTTCGGTTTCACGGTCGACAAGGTCGTCGCCCGCGCCGAGAAGCTGCTGGGCTGATCGTCACATCCGATAGCGTCAAACCAGACGCCCGGCCTATTGGCCGGGCGTTTTTCGTTGGAGGGTTCGCGACGAGGCGGCTCGGCCGCCGAGGAACGCTCCGGTCTCGGCCAGCGCTCAATCGGACTTGTCGTCGACCCGGGTCGCCTCGTCCAGGCGCAGAATGGTGTGGGCGTTGGTGACGCTGGTGGCGAGGGTGTCGATCACCCCGGTGCGCAGCGCGCCGAGGATACCGGCCGCCTTGGTGTTCTCGGCGGCGATGGCGATCACGTCGGGGATCCGCGCCAGATCGGTGATGGTCAAGCCGATCACGCGGCCCTGCATCGGCGTCATCGACGGCCGGCCGTAGATGTCGATGAAGTCGTAGCCCATCATGTCGCCGACCGTGCCGGAGAGCCGCGCCTCGGCAGTCTCCTGGGGGGTGAACCAGCCCATCCGCACCATGTTGCTGTTCTCGCTGAGATCGCCGATGCCGATCAGGGCGAGGTCGGCGCGCCGGGCGCGATCCAGGGTCTGGCGAATGGTCGGGTTCTCGTACATGGCGTCGCGCAGTTCGAGGTTCTGCACCAGCGCTGGCGCGTAGAGCGTCTCGCTGTCGCCGCCGAACTTGATCGCCAGGCGACGACAGATATGGTCCGGGTTCATGTACTCCCCCGCCCGCACCGAGCCGCCGATAGCGCAGACGAACGAGCATTGGCGCTGCCCCTGCTCGAACACGTTGTCCGCCACCGCACCGACGTTGCGCCCCATGCCGACGGCGACGATCGCCCCCTCGCTCAGCTGCCGCGAGAGATGATCGGCGACCAGGCTGGCCACGTTGGCGCGCTGAACGTCGGCATCGGCGTGATCGAGCGCGATCAGGGCGCGCTTGACCCCGAAGCGCCGCTTCAGGGCCTGCTCGATCTCTGCACTGACGGCGGGATGCTGGCGCACACGAACGTCGACGATGCCTTCCGCCTGCGCGCGCTTGAGCAGGCGCCCCGCCTTGACCCGCGAGATCCCCAATCGATTGGCGATGACCTCCTGGGTCTCCCCCTCGGTGTAGTAGAGGGTGGCGATTTCCGTCATCAGAGCGATATCGGCGTTCTCGTTGCGCTCGTTCATGCACGCTTCCATAGTTTGAGAAGATCGAGTGTTGAGAAGATCGGTCTTGAACGGCCCGAGACGGGCGGCGTCCCACCCTCGCCCAGCCGGCCGCTTCGACCGGCTCACGATACCACAGGGTCCACCGCGTTCGACTTTCTCGCGCGCCGGGATCGGCGTAGACTATCGGCGGATTGCGGTTCGCCGCGATCGGTTCTCAGGGCGGGGTGCAAGTCCCCACCGGCGGTAATGAGGCGGCGTGACACGAACGCCAGTCTCTCAGCCCGCGAGCGCTCGATGGCACCGCCTTCGAGGTCAGCAGATTCGGTGAGATTCCGAAGCCGACGGTGATAGTCCGGATGAAAGAGAACGGCTCCCTTGCAACGACGATTCGGTCAGCCGCGCGGCGATCGGTGATGTTCACCGTTCGCGCCTACGCCAACCGCCTCCCGTGACGCCCAAGCGGATCCGAAGCCCTGATTCTGGTTAACGTGACTTCGGTCACCGATCAACAGGAAACGACCATGAATCAGCCCTATCCGCCGCAGCTCTCGCCGCAGACGCTGTCGCAACGCATCGCCTTCATTCGTGCCGACTGGCACGGCGATATCGTCGGCAACTGCCACGCTGCCTTCCTCGAAGCGGTCGCCGAACGCGGCTTTGCCACCGAGCAAGTCGATACCTTCACCGTCCCAGGCGTGTTCGAGATCCCGCTCCAGGCCAAGCTGCTGGCCAAGAGCGGCCGCTACGCCGCGATCGTCGCCTCCGGCTTCGTCGTCGACGGCGGCATCTATCGCCACGACTTCGTCTCCACCGCCGTGATCGACGCACTGATGTCACTGCAGGTCGAACAGGAAGTGCCGGTGCTCTCCGCGGTGCTGACGCCGCACCACTTCCATGAGCACGAGGCGCATCTGTCGTTCTTCCAGCAGCACTTCCTCACCAAGGGGCGCGAGGCCGCCGAGGCGTGCCTGACGACGATGGAAAACCTCAGTCAGGTACGTAAGCTGAGCGTCGACTGATCGCCTGCCGGCATCATGCCGATAAGCCCACGCCATCCCCGATGGCGTGGGCTTTTTCGTTCCGTTTCACCCGTTCGACGGGGGATCAGGTCAGCTCTCGACGGCGGCCTGGCGCCGACTCCTCACCCGCAGATAGATCGCGAACGCCAGCGACACGGCGATCAATACCCACAGGCACACGGCGATCGGACTCTTGGTGAAGAAGATCGAATAGTTGCCGTATGACTCCAGGCTCTTGACGAAATAGACCTCTGCCGACTTGCCGAGAATGAAGCCGATGATCAGCGGCACCGTCTCCAGTCCGATCTTGTGGGCGACCCAGCCGAACACGCCGAAGATCAGCAGCGTCCAGACATCGAACATGATGCCGTAGTTGATGGCGTAGGCACCGACGACGCACATCATGATGATCAGCGGATAGAGAATGTACTTCGGCACCTCGATCACCCTGGCGATATGGCGGATCGCGAAGTACATGATGCCGAACATCAGCACATTGGCCGCCAGCAGCGCGATGATCATCAGGTACCAGGTATCGAGGTTGTTGCCGATGAACAGCGGGCCGACCTGGATGCCCTGCAGCGTGAACGCGCCGATCAGGATCGCGGTGGTGGAGTCCCCGGGGATACCCAGCGACAGCAGCGGCACCAGCGCGCCACCGGTCAGCGCGTTGTTGGAGGACTCCGACGAGACGATCCCCTGCGGGGCGCCCTTGCCCATCTGGGAGGAGTCCCGCGAGAAATTCTTCTCCTGGCTGTAGGCCAGTACCGAAGCGGCACTGCCCCCCACGCCCGGCAGGATCCCGACGAAGGTGCCGATGCTCGAGGAGCGTATCAGGTTGGTTAGCTGGCCCTTGAACACGCCGAACCGGAACTTGGCACCGTTCTTAAGCGAAATCGGCCCCTGGCCGGTCTCGTCCCTGAACCCCTTTTCGGCATCCAGCAGCACGGTGGTCAGGCCGAAGATACCGATCAGCACCGGCAGCAGCGAGAAGCCGTCGATCAGGTAGTACTGCATGAAGTCGAACATCAGCCGCGGCTCGCCGTTGCCACCCTCGGTGATCGAGTAGGTGCCGATCAGGCTCAGCCACACCCCCAGCACGCCGCTGAACACGCCCATCAGCATGTTGGAACAGAGCGAGGCGATGACCGTCAGCGCCAGCAGGATGATCAGGAATTTCTCGACGTAGGAGAACTTGATAGCGAAGTCCGCCAGCAACGGCGCGAAGAAGAACAGTACCGCGGCGCTGAACAGCCCGCCGAAGACCGAGGCGACGATCCCGATCTTGAGCGCGCGTTCTCCCTCGCCCCGCTTGGCCATCGGATAGCCGTCGAAAGTGGTGGTGATCGACGATGGCGTGCCGGGGATGTTGATCAGTACGGCCGGCACCATCCCGCCGGAAATGCCGCCGACGTAGAGCCCCAGCAACAGCGCGATGCCGTTCTCGAGGCCGAAGGCGTAGGTCAGCGGCAGACAGACCGCCACCGCCATGGTGGCGGTCATGCCGGGGATCGCGCCGAAGATGATGCCGATCGCGGTCCCCGCGGCGATCAGCGCGAAGAACATCGGCGTGAGATGAGACAGGATATCCATGAAAGACGTCTCCGGCAGTCAGGGCGAAGGAGTTGGGGGCCAGCGGCTCAGGGCAGGGTGATGCGGAAAAGCTGTGCCAGCACGTACCAGGCCAGCGTCGGTGCGATCAGCGCATTCAGCACCAGGATGACCCACAGGCGCCGCGTCGGCCGATCCACGTACAACAGCGAGAGCAGAAACACGAACAGCACCGACATGATCAGAAAGCTGTAGCCGGTGTTGGGAAACACATCGCTCAACACGCCCATCAGGTAGAAGTAGGCCGTGGTCAGCGCCAGCGTGCCGAAGAAGCGCCGGTGGTCGAAATCGCCCTCGCGTCCGGCCAGAACGCG
Organism: Salinicola sp. CR57; assembly: GCF_003206585.1. Taxonomy (NCBI): domain Bacteria; kingdom Pseudomonadati; phylum Pseudomonadota; class Gammaproteobacteria; order Oceanospirillales; family Halomonadaceae; genus Salinicola; species Salinicola sp. CR57. The sequence goes on along the minus strand of NZ_PZJL01000010.1, from coordinate 95,137 downwards.
CCCCGCGTGCTTGAGCCCCGGCACCAGCCGCCGGTAGCGGGTGATCAGGATGATCGCCAGCAGTACGACCAGAATCCAGGTGACGATTCGCGGGAAGAAGAGATGCGATTGGTCGAAATCGATGGTCACATCGAGCAGCGACAGCCATTGGCTTTCCATGGAAAGCGGCTCCTGCGCCGGGTCATTACCGGCGGCCTCAGTGGTGGAAACGAGCCGTACCGGCCGACGTCGGTCGGCCGGTACGCGACAGGATCAACCTTCCAGGTCGTTGATGATGGTCTTGTACTGGTCGTTTTTCTCTTTCAGGTAGCTGGCCGCTTCCTGGGAAGGCTTGAAGTCCGGCACGAAGAACGAGCGCTTCTGCTGCTGCTGGATCTCGCCCTCGTCGTAGATCTCCGCCAGCGCGTCGTCGATACACTGGATCGCGGCGGGATCCATGTCCTTGTTGTAGAGGAAGAAAAATTCCTTGTCGAAAGTGAAGTCCTGGTCGGCGGTCATCGGCACGCTGACATTCGGCGTCACGTACTGCAGCAGCTGCTCGCGCGTGGTGTCGCCCATGCCCGCTTCGTCGGTTTCGGCGATGGTCTGCTCGCGCGCGGTGATCCAGACGAAGCGCATCGCCTTCTGATCATCCGCCGGCAGCTGGGTGTACTGCTCGTTGGCCTGCACCGAGCCGTTGATCACGTCCACCGCCCCGTCGAACAGCAACTGATTCTTGTCCGCCTGGGAGCCGGTATTGACGGCGACGATATTGCCTTCCTTGCCGGGAGACTTCATGCGCACGGCATTCTTGAGCGCCGAGAACCCGATCTCCGAGACGCTGCCCGGCTGGATCGCGACCTTGATCTCCTTGCCGTCGCCCGCGGCCTCGATGATGTCGCTCATCGACTGATAAGGGGAATCCTTGGGCACCAGATAGGCGTTGCCCGGGTTGATGGCGATGGTCGGCCCGACGATGAACTTGTCGAAGATATCGGGATAGCCGTTCACCCCGTAGAGGTTGCCCAGATAGGCGCCATCATGAAAGATCATCACGGTGTTGCCGTGACGGCTGCGCTCCAGCGCCTGGAAACCCGGCATCACCCCGACGGCATCGACCTTGGCATTGATATCGAGCTTGTCCGCCAGTTGATCCACCACGATGCTCGAGTTCTGGTAAGTGTCGCCCCCGGTCGAGGTCGAGCCGATCACCACGCGCAGGTTGCCCGGCAGCGGACAGTCGTCGGCGGCCTGTGCCGAGGCCGATATCCCGATGGCGGCACTGGCGACGATCGCCAGACAGGTCTTGTTCCAAATCGCTTTCATGACACGTCTCCCTCATACCGTTGCCCACTCGAGTGGCGCGACTCGCGACGCCCTACCCCGGCGGTGACAAAATGATAGCGTTATCATCCAACACGTCTTGCACGGTAATGAAGGCGACTTTGTCAGACAATTCAACTTAAGTCCCTAGACCAAGGTCGCATGCCGTCGTTCGGTGCAACTCCCTGAAATCGAGGCAGAAAAAAGCCCGGCGATGGCCGGGCTTCGGAGATTCCATGGCGTCCTGCGTCGAGCGTCGATCCCGGAACCGGGATCAGGCGACGGTGACATCCTTGGAAAGGTAGACATCCTGAACCGCATTGAGCAGTTCGATACCCTCGTTCAGCGGCTTCTGGAACGCCTTGCGCCCGGAGATCAGGCCCATGCCGCCGGCACGCTTGTTGATGACCGCCGTGCGTACCGCTTCGCCCAGGTCGGAGTGCCCCTTGGAGCCACCACCGGAGTTGATCAGTCCGGCGCGCCCCATGAACGAGTTGGCCACCTGATAGCGGGCCAGATCGATCGGGTGATCGCTGGTCAGTTCGCTGTAGACCTTGTCGTGGGTATGGCCGAAGCCGATCGCCTTGTAGCCGCCGTTGTTCTCGGGCAGCTTCTGCTTGACGATGTCGGCCTTGATGGTCGCCGCCAGGTGCACCGCCTGACTGGTGAGGTCGGAGGAGACGTGGTAGTCGACCCCATCCTTCTTGAACTCCGGGTTGCGCAGGTAGGACCACAGCACGGTGACCATGCCCAGCTCGTGGGCGCGCTCGAAGGCTTCGCTGACTTCCTGGATCTGGCGACGGCAGTCCTCGGAACCGAAGTAGATGGTGGCGCCGACCGCGATGCAGCCCATGTCATGGGCCTGCTCGATCTGCGCGAACATGGTCTGTTCGTACATCGCCGGCAGCGTCAGGCTCTCGTTGTGGTTGAGCTTGAGCATCATCGGGATCTTGTGCGCATAGCGCCGCGCCACCGAAGAGAGCACCCCCAGCGTCGAGCAGACGCAGTTGCAGCCGCCCTGCAGGGCCAGCTCGACGATGTTCTTGGGATCGAAGTACATCGGGTTGGGGGCAAACGACGCACCAGCCGAGTGCTCGATGCCCTGGTCGACCGGCAGGATGCTGAGGTAACCGGTACCGCCCAGGCGACCGGTATTGAACAGCGTCTGCAGGTTACGCATCACGTGCGGACTGCGATCGGTGTCGGAGAAGACGCGATCGACGAAGTCGGGGCCCGGCAGATACAGGTCTTCTTTCTTGAAGCCCGTGCAGGTATAGCTGAGTAGGCTGTCTGCTTCCTTGCCCAGCAGCTTGGCAATATCGGTCATGTTGCTTTTCCTCTGTCCTCAAGATGGATCATCCGGGAAATCTCGACTTGGGCCGCTTCCCTGTCTACCAAAGATGGCTAACCGATAATGGCTGCGTGGCATGGTCTCGACCCGCTGCCCGTGGCGCCAACTTCCCTCTCTATCGCGGCGATCATCGACTCGCCGTTGAGAGCGTTTTCAAACAGTGGCCGCGCTCGACAATACGGCGTTGAAATCGGCTTCAAAAGGAGCATTTTCCCTCGGGCAGACAAGTACGCCTGCCCGCTCCGTCTACGCCGACCCTGCCGGGTCTTGCCTCCGCTCGCCGAATTCGTGAAACCCCGCTAAGGAAGCACCGCAAAATTGTCCGCGCTTCCAGAGATCACCGCCAAGAATAAGCGACTATGCGCCGCAGTTCACGCCCATGCACCATTTCTGCATCGCCTGTCTGCTCGATCGGACGCCCTGACGGGGGCTGTCCCAGATTGTCACGTTTCGTATCCCGACGGCGGCTGAAAATCGTCATGGGAAAGTCTTGAGCGCCGGCCGGGGTCAGACCGGTGGGTCATGGTCGTCGGGACGACGCCAGGCATTTGCTATGATGCTCGTCCCTCACGCGATGCGAGATTGTCAGGATGTCCGTTCTGCGCGGCTTTTTGTGGCTGCTGGTCTTTCTGCTACTGGGACAGGCCGCGGTGGAGCTGTTCCACCTCCCGATGCCCAGCGGCGTCATCGGGATGCTGTTGTTGACGCTCTTCTTCGGCTACCGGGGTGGCATGAACCCGCATGTCGTCCACGTCAGTCAGCCGCTGATCGCGATGCTGGCGCTGTTGATCATGCCCGGTGTCGTCGAGATATTCTTTGTCGCCGGCCGGTTCGCGGACCAGTGGATCGCCATCGTGACCGCGCTGATCGTGGGCACGCTGCTCAGCGTGCTGTCGAGCCTGCTGCTGATGCGGCGCTATCTGCCCGCGAGCGACGTCCCGGGGAATGCCGGCGATGAATGAGTGGCTCGAGCGGCTTTCGCAGCTGCCGCAACAGTGGTTCGACTCCCCGGTCGCCGCCATCGCGCTCACGCTCGGCGCCTATTTCCTCGGTATCCGCCTGTTCAAGCTGATGCATCGGCCCACCTGGTGCCCGCCGATGCTGATCGCAGCGCTCCTGATCGCCGCAGTCATCGCGTTGTTGCCCATCGGCATCGACGACTACAACCGCGGCGCCGGCTGGCTCATGCTGCTGCTGGGTCCGGCCACCGTCGCGCTGGCGGTGCCGCTCTACCAGCAACTGCCGCAGATTCGCGCGCTGTGGAAGCCCATCATGCTGACGCTGCCGCTGTCAGCGACCCTGGCGGCCTGCTACGCCGTGATCATCGCCGCCGCCATGGGCGCGCCGGCGGAGGTGCTCGCCTCGCTGGCGCCCAAGTCGGTGACCTCCCCCATCGCGCTCGGGCTGGCCGAGGAGCTGGGCGGCTCCCGGGCACTGCTGATGGGGGCACTGCTGACGACCGGCGTCACCGCCATTTTCGGCGTGGAGTGGCTCAGCCGGGTCCTGCGCATTCGCGACCCCCGGCTGATCGGCCTGGCACTGGGCATCAACGGACACGCCCTGGGTACGGTACGCGCGTTCGAGATCAGCAGCGTCGCCGGCGCGTTCGCTTCGCTGGGCATGAGCCTGACGGGTGCCTTCACCGCCATCGTGCTGCCTCTCGTCTGGCATCTGTTCGACTGAGCCTCGCTTCGTGCCCCCAATCGATGCCTGACAGCGACGCACATCCCGCTACGCTGTTAGTCAGGCCGTCGCCTGCTGCGACGGTCGGGCAAGGAAAGCCGGACACGGCAAGGCCTCGACAGGAGAGATCCGATGACGATAGCCAGTGACAGCGGTCAGGGAAGCCCGACGCTGGTGCTCATGCACTTCTTCGGCAGTTCCCATCATGAGTGGGAGGCGGTCCTTCCGCTTCTCGACGAGCGGTACCGGGTGATCACGCTGGACATGCCGGGCTTCGGCCGCGCCAGTGACGTGGCGGGATTCGATGTCGCCTCGATGACCCGCCATGTGAAGCAGTGTGTCGACGACGCCGATCTCGACGACGTCATCCTGGTCGGTCACTCGTTCTCCGGCCGGATCGCGATGACCGTCGCCGCCGACCACCCCGCCTGGCTGCGCGCCATGATTTTGATCGCGCCCTCTCCACCCGGGCCACAGTCGATCAGCGAGGAGGAACACCGGTTCCAGCTCGGCTTCGATTTCAGCGAGGCCCAGGCACGCCAGTTCATCGACGGTGCCAGCGAAGTGTCTCTTCCCCCGGCGCTCTACCAGCAGGCGGTGGAGGACGCCATCAACGCCAATCCATCGGCATGGCGGGCCTGGCCGACAGCGACGTACGCCGAGGACTGGCGCGAGACCGTCGGCAAGCTCCCCTACCCGGCCTGGGTGCTGGTCGGTGACAGGGACCCGTCGCTGCCACCGGACATCCAGCGCTCCGAGGTGATGCCCCACCTCCCCCAAGGCAAGCTGGAAGTCTTTCCCGGCTACGGGCATCTCCTGCCCATGGAGATGCCGGAGACGCTGGCGGAGCGGCTCAACACCATCGCCGCGGAGACCCCGTGACGACCTCAGTGGGTGGAGGGTGCGGGCGCCCGGCCGACCATCGCCACGCAGAGCGCGAGCGGCCAGGGCATCTCGGCGCTCGCTCGCAGTGACGCCGGGTCGCTGAGCGGCATGGCACCGAGCGCTCGGCAAGCCTCGACGAAGCGCGTCGTCGCCTTGCCGGACGCCCCGATCGTCGTCGGCACGCGAAACCCATCGCCCCACTCGACCAGGCGGGCGACGAGGGCCAGGCCCGCCGGGCCGATATCGATATCGCTGCCGACATGCATGCGATCCACGTCGAGCAGCGCCCGGGCGCCGCGCAGGCGAGCCATGCGCACGACGACCCGCATCGCGGCCTGGGCGGCCGGGCCGGCGCCGCCATCGAGACAGCGCCGGTCCTCCGGCGATAGCGCGAAGCCATCGTTGGCGGCGACGACGGGGGCCGGCTCGTGTCCCAGTTCGCCGCCGGCGGTGACGCTGGCCAACCCCGCCAGACGCGGGCCGCTCAGGACCAGCCGCCTGCCGCGATGGAGCGTGATGAGATGCGCCGCCTGGGCCAGGGCGAAGCGGGCATCGTCCAGCACCACCAGCGGCAGCGAGCGTGACAGTACCTCTTCAGCGGCGATGGCTTCCAGGGCAACGGCCTGGTCGGGACGATCGAGCACGACCAGTGCCGGCCCCTGGTCGGCATGGATGGCTTCCAGCAGTCCCGCGCCGGCGCCGCTCGAACCCGACCTGCAGGAAACGACCAGCGCTCGCCCGGTGACGGGCTCGCCCCCCGGCTCGTCCCGTTCCGGCGGGCCCTCCCATAACCGGCAGGGCATCGAGCGGGTCAGGACCACGCCACTGGCCTCGCCCTCGACCAGGCAGTCGGTGGCGGAGAGGTAGAACGACAGCGACTCGAGGCGGCGCATCACGACGCTGTCGCCTCGAAGAGCGGCGAGGGCGCGAGAACCAAGGCAGTGGCGATGGCAACGACGATCAAAGCAGCTTCCCAACATGAGAGAGATCGTCTCAAATTATGAGCCGAGCGCTCCCGCGTCCAGTGCTTTGACCTGACATCCGGCTCAGACTCGGCTGGCCCGACACGAATGCGCTAAGATGGACGGCCTCGAACCTCGCCCTCAACCTCGGGTTATCGGACTCGCCCATGACCTACCGCGTCGCCATCAACGGATACGGCCGTATCGGCCAGAGCGTCCTGCGGGCACTGATCGAGCGCCCCGATCTGCCGCTGGAGATCGTCGCCATCAACGAGCGCTCCGATCTCGAGACGATCGCCTACCTGACCCGCTACGACACCACCCACGGGCGCTTCCCCGGTCATGTCGAAGCGGGTGATGGCTGCCTGATCGTCAACGGCAGATCCATTCGAGTCCTCAACGCCGAGGCACCGGAGACGTTGCCGTGGGGAGAACTCGGCGTCGACCTGTTGCTGGAGTGCTCCGGCAGTTTCAAGGATCGCGCCACCGCCGAGCGCCACCTCCAGGCCGGCGCGTCGCGGCTGCTGTTTTCCCAGCCGGCGGAAGCGGATGTCGATGCCACCGTGGTCTACGGCGTCAACCAGACGGCAATCGCCCCCGGAATGCGAATCGTCTCGGCAGCGTCATGTACCACCAACTGCCTGATACCGATCCTCGACGTGCTGGAAGCCAGCTTCGGCGTCTCCCACGGCGTCACCACCACCATTCACTCGGCGATGAACGACCAGCCGGTGATCGACGCCTATCACAACAGCGACCTGCGCCTGACCCGCTCGGCGATGCACTCCATCATTCCGGTCGATTCCGGTCTGGCGCGCGGCATCGGCCGACTGATGCCGCATCTGGCGGATCGTTTCGAGTGCCTTCACGTGCGGGTGCCGACCATCAACGTCTCGGCCATGGATCTGGCGATCTCGCTCGAGCGCGACACCGATGCCGACGCGGTCAACGCCTGCCTAGCCGCCGCCAGTCGCGAGCGCTACCTGGGCCTGCTCGGCATGACCTACGAGCCGATGGCCTCGGTCGACTTCAACCACGATCCCCGCTCGGGTATCGTGGATGCCACTCAGACCCGCGTGGCCGGCGGCCGCCTGCTGAAGGCGCTGTGCTGGTTCGACAACGAATGGGGTTTCGCCAACAGAATGCTCGATGTCGCCCGCCACTGGCTCGAACTCTCATCTCCCGTCTCCGAACCCGCCACCTCCTCAGGAGAGGGTATTCAAGAAACAGGCGAACGAAGACGAGGCAAGGCGAAACCGGATGAAACAGCGGAGTTTACGAGCAGTAAATGAGCATGTTGAAGAAGGTTTCAACGCCGTATCGGCGAGTGCAGCCCTTTATTGAACACCCTCTAAGGAAAGGATTTCATGACCGTACTCAAGATGTCTGAACTGGATCTCTCCGGGAAGCGCGTGTTGATCCGCGAGGATCTCAACGTCCCGGTCAAGGGCGGCAAGGTGACCAGCGATGCCCGCATCCGCGCCTGCCTGCCGACGATCCGGGCTGCGCTCGACGCCGGCGCCAGCGTGATGCTGATGAGTCACCTGGGTCGGCCCACCGAGGGCGAGCCCGCCGACGAGTTCACGCTGGCCCCGGTGGCCGAGCATCTCTCCGAGCTGCTGGGCAAGCCGGTACGGCTGGAGAAGGAGTACCTCGAGGGCAACGTCGAGATCGCCACCGGTGAAGTCGTGCTGCTCGAGAACGTGCGCTACAACGAGGGCGAGAAAAAGGACGACGAAGCGCTGGCCAAGGCGTATGCCGCCCTCTGCGATATCTACGTGATGGACGCCTTCGGCACCGCCCACCGCGCCCAGGCGTCCACCCATGGCGTGATCCGGTTCGCACCGCAATCCTGTGCCGGCCCGCTGCTGGCCAACGAGCTCGACGCGCTGGAGCAAGCCCTCAGCGCGCCCAAGCGCCCGATGGCCGCCATCGTGGGCGGGTCCAAGGTGTCGACCAAGCTCGACGTGCTCTATTCGCTGTCGGAGAAGTGCGATCAGTTGATCGTCGGTGGCGGCATCGCCAACACCTTCATCGCCGCGGCCGGTTACGGCGTGGGCAAGTCGCTCCATGAAGCGGACCTGATCGACAAGGCCAAGGAGCTGATGGCCAAGGTCGAGATCCCGCTGCCCACCGATGTCGTCGTTGCCACCGAGTTTTCCGAATCCGCCACGGCGACCGTCAAACCCGTCGACCAGGTCGGCGACGACGAGATGATCCTGGATATCGGGCCGGAGACCGCCAAGCACCTCGCCAGCCTGCTCGAAAATGCCGGCACGATCCTGTGGAACGGCCCGGTCGGGGTGTTCGAGATCGACCAGTTCGGCAAGGGCACCGAAGTGCTGTCGAAGGCGATCGCCGCCAGCCCCGCCTTCTCAATCGCCGGCGGTGGCGACACCCTGGCCGCCATCGACAAGTACGGCATCGCCGACCAGGTCTCCTACATCTCAACCGGTGGCGGCGCCTTCCTCGAGTACGTCGAAGGCAAGACACTCCCGGCGGTCGCGGCGCTGGAAGCGGCTGCCAAATAGCGCCGGCCATGGTCTGATGACAGACGACGACACCGACTCGAGAGTCGGTGTCGTCGTCTCTGGGCAACGATCTGCCATTTCACACCGCTTTCTGGTTCACGGCGCCGCCTGGGTCTCGTCCTGTCCGCTCTCCGCCAACGCCCGTTTCACCAGCCCGCTCTGCTTCATGCGGGAGAGGAAATCCTCGACGTAGCGCGTGACCTCATCCGACGCCTGCGCCTTCGTCACCGCCATGCACTGCTCGATGGCGGTAAAGCGTCCCGCCAGGACACGATACCCCGGATGCTCGGCGGCGTAGCTCGCCAACGGCTGGCGCACGCCGGCGGCAGCGTCCAACTGACGTTCGACGAACAGCTCGATCGCCGCGGCGGACGTGGCGGCGCGGACCAGGCTGGCATGCTTCAACGCCCGTGTCAGGTAGAGGTCGTAGGCCGCGCCCTTGCCCACGGCGATGCGGACATCGCCCCGATCCAGCTCGTCGACCTCCTGAAACGGCGCCGCCTCCGGCACCAGGTAAGTGCCTTCGATGATCACGTAGGGGTCAGTGAAATGGATCTTCTCGGCTCGCACCGGGTCGCGGGCGACAAAGCCGACCCGCCAGGCATCGTCGTCGATGGCGGCGAACACGTCGCCGGCGCCGTCGAAGGTGGCGAATTCCGCTTCCACCCCGAGCTCGTCCGCCAACGCCCGTGCCAGCACCGCCGAGACCCCGGCAGGCTCACCGTTCTCGCCACGCTGGGCCAGGACGGTATTACCGTAGTTGATCGCCACGCGCAGTCGCCCCTGCGGCGCCAGCGCCTCGATGACCGCCGATTTTTCATCGCTCATGAATCTCTCCCGTTGATATCACCGCTAGATATCTATTCGCACTATAGCCAGAGATTCCACTAACGGTGCGCGGCCGCTGAACACGATCATGAACTTCCGTTCAACGAGAACGGCCCCGTCAGAGCGGGGCCGTCGAGTGCTGACGATATCGAAAAAGCCGGTGGCGTCAGGAAGCCCTCGCCGGCAGGAACTTCGCCTTGAGCTTACCCGCGAACATCGGCACCAGCACCACCAGGGCGGCGGCGATCCATAGCCCGATCGACAGGTTGGACTGGAACAGGATGGCGACATCGCCACCGCTGATCGACAGCGCCCGGCGCAGGTTCTCTTCCATCAGGCCGCCCAGTACGAAGCCCAGCACCACCGGTGCCAGCGAGAAGCCGAACTTGCGCAGCAGATAGCCGAACACGCCGATGACCAGCATCAGGTAGATCGCCATCAGGTCGGAGTGCAGCTGATAGACGCCGACGAAGGCGAGAATCGCCACGCTCGGTACCAGCAGCCAGCGCGGCACCTGCAGTACGCGGGCGAACACGCCGGCCAGCGGCAGGTTGAGCAGCAGCAGCATGACGTTGCCGATATAGAGCGAGGCGATCAGGCCACCTACCACCACCGGCTGTTCGCGGAACATCATCGGACCGGGGTTGATGTTGTAGAGCATCAGCGCGCCCAGCAGGATCGCGGTGGTGCCGGAACCGGGAATGCCCAGCGTCAGCATCGGCACGAAGGAACCGGCGGCGGAAGCGTTGTTGGCCGCTTCCGGCGCCGCCAGGCCGCGCATGTCACCGGTTCCAAAGGTATTGTCACGGTCACTGATGCGTTTTTCGGTGGTGTAGGCCACGGCGCTGGCGACCGAAGCGCCGGTGCCCGGCAACACGCCGATGACGAAGCCGATCACGCTGGAGCGCAGGATCGCCCACTTGCAGTAGAGGACCTCGCTCATCTTGACCATCACGCGGCCGATCGGCGCCATCTCGCCATCCTGGTCGTGGCGGAAGGCGTGCTCGAGCATCAGCAAAATCTCGCTGACCGCGAACAGGCCGATGATCATCACCACGAAATCGATGCCATCGTAGAGTTCGGGCATATCGAAGGTGAAGCGCAGCACGCCGGTGCCGGAATCGACGCCGACGGTCGAGATCAACACGCCGAGCACGGCGCCGATCAGCGTCTTGATCGGATCCTTGCCCATCATCGCGGACATGGAAGCGAAGGCAAAGATCATCAGGCCGAAGAATTCGGCGGGGCCAAATTTGACCGCCACGATCGCCAGCAGCGGCGCAAACAGGGTCAGGCCGATGATCGCGATGGTCGCTCCGATGAACGAGCTAACGGCGGAGAGTCCCAGGGCCGGCCCAGCCAACCCCTTTTTGGCCAACGGATGGCCGTCCAGCGTGGTCATGACCGCGCCGGCATCGCCGGGCACGTTGAGCAGAATGCTCGACATGCGCCCGCCGTACTCGGAACCGGTGTAGATGCCCGCCAGCAGGATGAGTGCGGATTCCGCCGGCAGGCCCAACGTATAGGCCAACGGCATCAGAATGGCGATACCGTTGATCGGGCCGATACCCGGCAAGGCACCGAACAGGGTGCCGAGCAGCGCGCCGAGGAAAGCGAGCCCGAGATTGAGCGGCGTCAGCGCGACACCGAAGCCCTGGATCAGAAAATCGAACATGGTTAGTTGCTCCCCAGCAGCGGCTCGATCCAGCTACCGGTCGGCAGCGAGATTCCCAGTCCGTAGGTGAATAGCAGATAACTGCCCACCGCCAGCAGCAGGCCGCCGACGACCGCTTTCAACGGCGCGGCACCGAACAGCCAGGCGATGATGATGCTGACCAGGGCGGTCGTCACCAGGAAACCGAGGTTGATGAACAGCGCCGCATAGACACCCAGCACCGCCATGGTGAAGAGCAGGCGCAGCAACAGCGCGCCGGTCGGCCACTCACCGCTGGCGCCCGGGCGCACGAACAGCACGACAGCCAATACCGCCAGCAGACCCGACAGTATCAGCGGAAAGGCTTTCGGCCCGACCGGGTCGTAACTGAACGGCACTTCCAACTGCCAGGCCTGGACGGCGACGAACGCCGCCAGACCGAGCAACAGCAAACTCAGGATTCGGTCGGCGGCGAGTTTCATTGGGTCAGACCCACTTCTTTGGCCAGTTGCTGGAAGTCGGCAACCTGGTCTTTCACGTACTGATGGAAGTCTTCACCGAACTTGGCCATCGGGAACAGACCGCGCCCTTCACGCAGCTTGGCGAAGCTTTCCGTCTCGCTCAGCGCTTTCAGACGGTCGGCCCACGCCTGATAGTCTTCGTCGCTGACATCCGGCCCCATGTAATAACCGCGCCAGATCGGCCATTCGACGTCGTAGCCCTGCTCCTTGGCGGTGGGGATGTCCGCGTAGGGCCCACCCATGCGCTCTTCGGAGAGGGACGCCAGAATCCGGATCTCACCGCTGTCGAGCTGTGGTTTCAGCTCGGCCAGGTCGCCGGTGAAGACCTGAATGTGCTCACCCAGCAGTGCGGCCAGCGCTTCACCGCCACCCTCGAAGGAGACGTAGCGCAGCTTGCGTGGATCGACGTCGTCGGACTTGGCCATCAGCGCCGCCTTCATCCAGTCCTGGCTGCCGACCGTACCACCGGCACCGATGACCACGCTGGAGGGGTCCTTCTTCAGCGCTTTCATCAGTTCGTCAAGGTTGCTCCACGGCGCATCCTGGCGGACGACGACCGCGCCGTAGTCCACGCCCAGCGCACCGACCCAGCGCACGTCGTCGACAGTGTGCTGCTGCCCGAACTTGCCCAGCGCCAGGTTTAGCGCGGCACCGGTGCTGGCGGCCACGATCAGGTTGGGATCGTCGTCGCGTACGCCGGTAACGTGGTTGTAGGCGACGGCACCGATACCGCCCGGCATGTAGCTGACCATCATCGGCTCGTCGATCAACTTGGCTTCCTGCAGGCCATTGGCTGCCAGCCGGCAGGTCAGATCATAACCGCCACCCGGTTTGGCCGGCGCGATACACTCCGGCGGCTTGGCCTGGGCCTGGACGGCACCGGCCAGTAGCGCACCACCGGTAACGGCGGCGACCAGCCAGCGATGAAAACCTTTCGCTTTGGACACGTGATTGTGAGGCATGCTGTGCGTCTCCTACCTGGGTTGTTATGCTCGCAAAGCTCATGGCGGGCACCGGACTCGGGCCGGTTTTGCCCACCGACAGCGCGATGCTAGAGCGCTAACCTTTCATCAACCTGTCATCTAAACCTTTGTCTTATAGGACATTAGTCGCATAAGGCATGGGGGTCCGATGACGCGAGACACCGTCATGCATCTGCTCGTGATCGAGGATGACCCGCTGCTGTCGCGCTCGCTGACCCAAGCGATGACCCGCCATGGCTATACCGTCGATGCCCTGGCCCGCATCGACGATGCCATCCAGGCGTTGCGCCAGGGTCGTTTCGATCTGGTACTACTCGACCTCGGCCTGCCCGACGGCAGCGGCCTCGAAGTGCTGGAGTGGATGCGCGCCCACACCGACTCGACGCCGGTGATGATTCTCACCGCGCGGGATGCACTGGCGGATCGGGTACGCGGGCTGGACCTCGGCGCCGACGACTATCTGGCCAAGCCGTTCTCGATCACCGAACTCGAAGCCCGGGTGCGGGCCCTGCTGCGCCGCAGCCAGCAACGGCTCGACAACAACGTTCGCTTCGGTGGTCTGGTACTGGATACCCGCTCGGCCAGCGCCTGGCTGGACGGGACGGCGCTCGATCTGCCGAGGCGCGAGTTCAGCCTGCTGGAAGCGCTGATGCTCAATGCGGGACGCATCGTGCAGCGCGAAGCCCTGGAGAACCGCCTGTTCGGCTTCGAAGCGGTGGGCGCCAACGCCCTGGACGTCTATGTCAGCCGGCTGCGCAAGCGCCTGGCCGGCTCCGGCCTGTCGATTCGAACGCTCCGCGGCCTGGGGTATCGGCTCGAGGAGCCGCGGGAGCCCTTCGGGAAGGGTCGGCCCGAGTGATGCCACCTCGCACCTCGCTCAAGCGGCGACTGACGCTATGGCTCGTGGTGATCGTCGCCGGGCTGGGGACGCTGCTGCTGATCGAGGCCTACACCAGCGCCCGCAAGGCGGCGGACCGGGCCATGGATGGCCAGCTCGAGGCTGCCAGCCTGACCATCGCCGAGTCGCTGCAGTGGCCGGAGGGCAATCCCACCCTGGAGATGCCCGCCTCGGCGCTGCAGATCCTTGCCACCCGCTGGCAGGAGAGGGTCTTCTACTGGTTGCAGGCGGATAACGGCACCACGATCACCCAGAATGCCGACCTGCCGATCACCGAGGCGATGCGGGCCGAAGCCCGGCAAGGACCGGTCTATCTCGATGCCCGCTACGACGGCCAGCCGATTCGTCTCAGCGGCCGCGAGGTGGACTCCGCCGGCTGGGATACCCAGGAGCCGGTGCAGTTGTGGGTGGGCCACACTCGCCATGGGCGCGACCTGCTGGCGCGGGAGCTATTCCGGAAGAGCGCGACCCGCTTCGCCGCGATGGTGCTGATCACCGCGGCCCTGGTGGGGATCGCGATGCACACCATGCTGGCGCCGTTGCGACGCCTGCGCCAGGCGCTGCGCGATCGTCGCGCCGAGGAGAACAGCCCGTTGATGCTCGACGTGCCGCGGGAGATGCAGGAGCTGGTCGAAACGCTCAACCGCTTGTTCGCTGACCAGCGCCATCATCGAGACGCGCTATTGCGCTTCATCGCCGACGCTTCGCACCAGCTCAAGACCCCGCTGGCGGGGCTTCAGAGCACCAGCGAGCTGGCTCTGACCAGCCACGAGCCCGGGGTCTGGCACCAGGCCCTGGTCACCGTCCACGACAGCGCCGGGCGTACCAGCCGCCTGGCCGGACAGATGCTGAGCCTGACCCGCCTGCAGCATCTGGGGCCATTGCATGAATGTCAGCCGCTGGCACTGGATCAGTTGATGCGCGAGATCACCGTCGATTGGGCCGATCGCCAGGACAGCCGCGATCACGACCTCGGGCTCGCCATCGAGGCACTGGCTCCGGTCTGGGTCGAGGGCGAGAGCTGGGCCCTGCGCGAACTGCTCAACAACCTGATCGACAATGCCTTTCGCTACACGCCACCCGGCAGCGAGATCACGCTGGCGCTCCGCGGCGATGATGCGTGGGTGACGCTGGCCATCGAGGACGACGGCCCCGGCGTCGACGCCGAATCCCTCGACCGCCTGACGCGACCCTTCGAGCGCGGACATCGCCAGGACACCCACGGGTCCGGGCTCGGCCTGGCCATCGCCGACTCCATCGCCGGGCGTCACGGCAGTCGGCTGGAGGTGTCCAACCGCGCCCCTCGAGGGCTCAGAGTCTGCCTGACGCTGCCTCGCTGTCAGCCGCCCGAGGGGAGCGAGGGATGACCAGACAGCTCCACCTTGGCCTGGGTCTAATGCTGTCGCTCTGTCTCGGTGTCGGCGGCAGTGGCACGGCCCGCGGGGCCGAAAGGCTGATCATCGAAGCGGCCCTGGATCGACAGATCGTCGAGCCGGTGCTGGCCGCCTTCGCTGCCGAGAACCCGCAGATCGACCTCGACTACCGCGATCGCTCCACGCTGGAGGTCGACCGCCGGGCTCGGGATCCAGAATCGCCACCGGACGTGGTGATCAGCTCGGCCATGCCGTGGCAGCTGGCGCTCAGCAACGACGGGATGGCCCAGCCCCTCGACGCCCCGGAGGCCGATCAATGGCCGGCGTGGGCCAAATGGCGCGACGAGGTGTTCGGCTTCACCTTCGAACCGGTGGTGATGGCCTACCGGCTCGAGCTCGCCTCGCACATGCCGCCGCCGGAGACCCACCGCGACCTGCTCGACCTGCTGACCCACTATCGCCAGTGGCTCGACGGCCGCGTGGTCAGCTATTCGCCGCGCGAGAGCGGCGTGGGCTACACCCTGTTTCAGCAGGATGCCCGCTACACGCCCCGCGCCTGGGACCTGATCGCCGCCATGGGCGCCGCCAATGTCGACTTCGAAGCCACCACCCAGCGCATGCTGGAGGGACTCAGCGACGGTCGCTACTGGCTCGGCTACAACCTGCTGGGCTCCTATGCCATGGTCTGGGCCCAGAGCCATCCCGATATCATCGTCCAGGTCCCCAACGACTACTCGCTGGTAATGATGCGGATGGCGTTCGTCCATCGCGATGCCCCTCATCCGGCAGCGGCCAAGCGCTTCGTCAGCTTCCTGCTGAGCCAACGGGGCCAGCACATCCTGGCCGGCCAGACGCCGCTGTTCAGCGTGCGCGATGATGTCGTCGGCCCCTACACCGCGCAGCGGCTGCGCGATCAGGTGGGCGATCACCTCTATCCGATCCCGATCAACGCCACGCTGCTGGCGTTCGTCGATCCGCTGCGCCGCCAGGCCTTTCTGCGCCGCTGGGATCGCGAACTTCAGATCCTGGAACCGCCGGAACAGTAGTCGTCTCGCGCCAAGGGGCGCGATCCACCCGCCGAGGTCTGTGTCCGGCAGCGCAATGCCGTAAGATATGCCGCCGCGACGTCGCAGCGCCTGCCAGCGCTGCGATCAAAGACATAGATCACCGAGAGTTCCGGATGAGCACGCCAGCCACGACCACCGCCACCGCCCACTCGACAAGCCAGGCCCGACGCGCCGCCATCGGCAGTTTCGTCGGCGCCGTGGTCGACTGGTATGACTTCCTGCTCTACGGCATCGTCGCTGCGCTGGTCTTCAATTCGCAGTTCTTTCCCAACGTCAGTCCGGCCGCCGGCACCCTGGCGGCACTGGCCACCTTCGGCGTCGGCTTTCTGTTTCGTCCGCTCGGCGGCCTGGTATTCGGTCATTACGGCGACCGCCTGGGTCGCAAGCGCATGCTGATTCTTACCGTCATCCTGATGGGCGGTGCGACGGCGCTGATCGGTCTGCTGCCGACCTATGCCCAGATCGGCGTGTGGGCGCCGATCCTGCTGGTGACGCTGCGCGCGGTGCAGGGTTTCGCCGTCGGCGGGGAGTGGGGCGGCGCCGCCTTGATGGCAGTGGAGAGCGCGCCACGCGGTCGCCGCGCGTTCTACTCCAGTGGCGTCCAGGTCGGTTACGGCGTGGGCCTGATCCTGGCCACCGGCAGTGTCTCGCTGCTCAGCTACTGGCTGAGCGATGCCGATTTCACCGCCTGGGGCTGGCGCCTGCCGTTTCTGTTCAGCGTGGTGCTGGTACTGGTGGCGTTGAAGATCCGTTCGAGCCTGGAAGAGTCGCCGGAGTTCGTCGAAGCGGTCGAGCACAACGACCAGACGCCGGCCAGACCGCCGATCCTCGAGGCGCTTAGACGCCACCCCAGCGCTTTCGTCACCATCATCGCCATGCGCCTGGCCGAACTGTTCACGATGTACATCGTCACCACCTTCGCGCTGAGCTACTCCACCGGCTATCTCGACCTGTCGCGGGATCTGTTTCTCCACATCGGGCTGCTGGTCGGCGCGATCAGCTGCGTCACCATTCCGCTGTTCGCGTTCCTCGCCGACACGCTGGGGCGTCGGCGCGTCTACATCACCGGCGCCATCGTCGGCGTGCTGGCCGCGTTCCCGTTCTTCATGGCGCTGCAGGCCGGTTCGATCCTGTGGATCGTGGTATTCGCCGTGGCGCTCGCCAACCTCGCCCACGACATGGTGGTCAGCGTGCAGCAGCCGATCTTCGCCGAGCTGTTCGGCACCGCCTACCGCTACAGCGGCGCCGGGGTCGGCTACCAGGTCGCCAGCGTGGTCGGCGGGGGGTTCACGCCGTTCATCGCCGCCGCGCTGGTGGATTTCTACGCTGGCAGCTGGACGCCGGTCGCGATCTACCTGGCCGCCGGCTGCCTGCTCTCCGCCGTGGGCGCGGCGTGGATGCTGCGAAAGCGAGGGGCATGACGCGATCGAGCCCCGGCCGCTGACTATCGCCTGCCCCGAAACCCCTTACGACCAACGTCGCACTGCTTCGCCATAGACGAAGCCTCGCTTTGCCAACCGGTAATGGCCAGCCGTCGCCGCGGCTGGCTATAGTCCTTCGTTTGCTGCCGCGCCATGTCGGCCGTGCCGCGCCGAATTCGTGTCGCCATCGTGCACGCCATCGAGGTGCCTTGATGAAAAGAAGAATCAGTGAACCGGTCAAGAAGCCGCTGGTCTGGATCGGCTTCGTCATTCTGTTCGCCCTGATCAATCCCTGGTATTTCCCCGCCGGCTCCTGGTCGCCGCTATTCTTCGGCGTCCCCTACTGGGCCCTGATCATCCTGCTCGCCTCGCTGGCGTTGTCGATCTTCATCACCTGGGTGGTGAAGACGCAATGGGAGACTGGCGCTGACGAAGACGAGGAGCCCTGACGATGGAAGTGGAACTGGCCTTCAGCGGATGGTCCGGCATTCTGGTTCTGATGCTCTACGGCGGCTTGATGCTGGCCGTGGGCATCTACGCTTTCCTGCGCAATCGCAAGGTTCGTGAAAGCCTCGACGAGTACTATCTGGGCGGACGTGGCCTCGGGGTCATGGTGCTGTTCTTCACCTTTTTCGCCACTCAGTACAGCGGCAACACAGTGGTCGGCTACCCGCCCACGGCCTACCGGCTCGGCTACCAATACCTGGTTTCCGTACCGTTCTTCATCATGATCATCATGGTCTACCTGCTGTTCGCACCCAGGCTCTATGCACTGGGCCGACGCTTCAACCTGCTGACGCCGGTGGACTGGATCGATCTGCGTTTCCGTTCGAAGAAGGTCACGATCCTGGCCGCGATCCTGATGCTCTACGGTCTCGGCAACTATCTGCTGGAGCAGTTCGTCGCCATCGGCCAGGGCGTATCCGGCCTGACCGGCGGCACGATTCCCTATCAGGTCGGCGTGGTGTTCTTCATCGTGATCATGGTCGCCTATAGCTGGCTGGGTGGCATGCGCTCGGTGGCCTACACCGACACGATCCAGGGCATCGCCCTGCTGTTCGGGGTGTTCACGCTGCTGATCGGCTCATTGATCTACCTCGGCGGGTTGCCGACGGCAGCCGAGACAATGATCGCCGAGGCGCCGGAGAAACTGGGTGCGCCAAGCGGGGGCAGCCTCACCACCTGGTTCTGTCTGCTGGTGCTGGTGGGTATCGGCGCGGCGATCTACCCGCACGCTTTCCAGCGGATTTTCGCGGCTCGCAGCGAGCGGACGCTCAAGCGCTCCTTCATCCGCATGGCCTACATGCCGTTTCTGACCGCCGGGGTGGTGTTCATGGTCGGGATCATCGGCATCTCCGCCTTTCCCGACCTGACCACCGCGGAGTCCGAGCAACTGGTGGGTATGATGGCCAACGCGCTGGCCAATCAGAACGCCTTCTTCTATTGGGCGATGGTGCTGCTGTTCGGCGGCGTGATCGCGGCCATCGTGTCGACGGCCGACTCGGTACTGCTGACGTTCTCGTCGATCGTCTCCAACGACCTCTACGGACGCTACATCGCGCCCGGCGCCGATGAGTCGCGCAAGATCCTGGTAGGCAAGCTGGTGGGCGTGGCCGCCGTCGTCGTACTGGTGCTGATCGCCTGGTATCCACCGGGAACGCTCTATCAGATCTTCGTGCTCAAGTTCGAGGTACTGATCCAGACCGCGCCGGCGCTGATCCTCGGCCTCTATTGGAGCCGACTCAACACCCAGGCCGTCTTCACCGGCATGCTCGCCGGCACCATCCTGGCCGCCGTCTTCACCTTCGCCGGCTACCGTCCGCTGGGCGTCTACAGTGGCCTGTGGGGATTGCTGCTCAATCTGATCGTGTGCGTGGGCGGGAGCCTGCTCAGCCAGGCCACCGAGGCAAACCGGCAGCGGGCACTGGAGGTGATCGGCTGGCAGCGCTGACCGGGGACACCCGCTGATCGCGGAGGGCGGGCGCCGTTGGAGTGAATCCACTTGCTGGTGGCTCGCCCGGCGCTCATGCTATTAGGCATAAGTCTAATTCGCAGTGATCAGAGCTTCGTGAATACCATCCTCGGCGCCATCATCCCCATCTTCATCCTGCTGGGCATCGGCTATCTGGCGGTGCTCAAACGTGTCGTCGACAAGGCCCATATTCAGGGCATGGGACGCTACGTCATCAATATCGCCCTGCCGGCGCTGGTCATCCAGGCGCTGCTGGAACGTCCGCTGGGCGAAGTCTTCAACGTACCCTACCTGCTCGTCTACGGGCTCGGTTCCGGGCTCGCCTTCGCCATCACCTTCCTGCTGGTGACGCTGCGCGGCGACGCGCCGCTGGAGCGCCGGGCGATGTATGCACTCGGCACTTCGGCCTCCAACAGCGGTTTCATCGGTTACCCGGTGGCGGTGCTGGTCATCGGCCCCGCGGCAGGTATCGCCCTGGCGCTCAACATGCTGATCGAGAACCTGCTGGTGATTCCCACGGCGCTGGTGCTCGCCGAGCTCGGCCGTCAGGCCCGGGGCGGCGTCTGGGAGACGGTGAAACCGGTGGCCGTGCGCATCCTGCGCCACCCCCTGATCATCGCCATCGCCGTGGGCACGCTGCTCGCCGCGCTGGACCTGCATCCGCCGGCCCCGATCGCCCGGGTGCTGGAGATGCTCGCCGCGTCATCGTCACCGGTGGCGCTATTCGTGATCGGCGGCACGCTGTGCGGCCTGCGCGTGCGCGGCATGGTCAAGCGCGTGACCCGAATCGCGCTCGCCAAGCTCACCCTGCATCCGCTCTGCGTGCTGCTGATGATACTTCTGGTCCCGGGGCTCGATCCGGTCTTCGCCACCGCCGCCATCGTCTTCGCCTGCGCGCCGATGCTCTCGATGTACCCGCTGCTTGGCCAGCGCTACGGCTTCGGCGAGCTGGGTACGGCGGCGATGGTGATGGCGACGATACTCTCTGCGCTGACCCTGGCGCTGGGCATCTGGCTGAGCCATCTGTGGTTCGTCTAACTCGAGCCCGGTCGTCTAACCCTTCGGGGAGCGCAGCGACTCCAGCGCCTGCTTTCCCTGCAGGGCAGCCATGCCCGTCGGCATGACATCGAGCCTGTCGCTGAAGATTTCCAGTGACAGCGGCCCCGAGTAACCGGTCCGCTCCAGTGCGGTCATGAAGGCGCCGATGGGCAGCTCGCCGTCGCCGGGGAACGCTCGTCGATGGCGACTCAACGCTTGCAGATCCTGCCCTCGCGGCCACGGCGAGTCGGCCAGTTGCACCAGGCCGATCCGGTCGCCCGGGATCGTGCCGAGGGTTTCCAGCTCCAGCTCCCGGGCAAGAATGTGATAGCTATCGAGCACGATGGAGAGCGCCGGATGATCCGTCTGTCGGACGATCTTCCAGGCATCGCGATAATCGAAGAGATGGCGCCCCCAGGCCAGCGCCTCGAACCCGATCCGCATCTCTCCTGCGGCAGCCACCTCGGCCAGTTCGTGCAGGGTTTCGGCTGCCCGGCCATGGTCGTGAGCGGCCTCCTCCCGCGTGTTGCTGCAGGCAAGCAGAAAGTCCCCACCGAGTTCGGCCAGGGTATCGAAGTGGCGCTTGGCCTCGTCCAGCCTCTTTCGATGCAGCTCGGGCGGCAGCGCCTCGACATCGCGAAAGGGCTGCAGCGCCACGACCGTCAAGCCGAGTTCGCGGCAGCGATCGCCGACGGCCCGCGGCGACAGCCCGCTCGACCACAGGTCGTCGACGAAGATCTCCACGCCATCGAACCCGGCCCGCGCGATCGCCTCGAGCTTGTCCATCAACCCGCCACTCAGGCAGAGCGTCGCCATCGCTTCCGTCGTCATCTCACCTCCCGATCATTGTCAGACGGCACCCCGCTTAGCGTAGTCGATCCGCCACCCTCCCGAGGCGCTGGTATACTGCCGCCTCGCTCGTTTCTGGAACCGCCATGATCTCCTCCTCGGTTACCGCTCCTCCCTGGCGTCAGGGCGTGTCGTTACTGGCCCTGCTGGGCGCCCTGGGCTGGCTGTTGCTGGGTAGCGCCGACGGCTCGGTACTGCAGGCCGGTATCGTCGTGGTGCTCTGCATCGGCCTGTGGGCCACCGGCTGGCTACCGCAATGGCTGACCGCACTGATCTTCTTCACCCTGTGCACCGTGGCCAAGGTGGCCCCGGCCTCGACGGCATTCGCCGGTTTCGAGTCGGCTGCGACCTGGCTGGTGTTCTCGGGCATGGTGATCGGCGCCGCGATCAATCACACCGGCCTGGGCGAACGCGTCGCTGCGAGGATCGGCCCCCACCTCGCCTCGGGTTATCCACAGGCGGTCGTGGGGATCGGTCTGCTAGGATTGATCGCGTCGTTCTTCATGCCGTCGGCGATGGGCCGGATCGTGCTGCTGGTGCCGATCCTGCTGATGCTGGTCGACCGCTTCGGCTACGCGCCGGGCGATCCAGGCCGCATCGGCATCCTGCTCAGCGGCATCATGTCGAGCTTTCTGCCCACCTTCACGATCCTGCCGGCCAACGTGCCCAACAATGTGCTGATGGGCGCCAGCGAAGCGGTTCTCGGGTATTCGCCCAGCTACGGCGAATACCTGCTGCTGCACTTTCCCGTGCTGGGGCTGCTCAAGTGGGCACTGATCATGGCGTTGATCCTGTGGCAGTTCCGCGCGGCGCCACCGTCACCGTTCACGGCCGAGGCACCGTCCCGGTTGGGGCGCGGCGGCAACCTGATGGGCGTGCTGCTGGGCTTTGCCGTGCTGATGTGGATGACCGATGCCTGGCACGGCATTTCTCCGGCCTGGATCGGCATGCTGGTGGCCCTGGCCTGCCTGTTCCCCGGCAGTGGCCTGCTGCCGGCCCGGCCATTGCAGCAGATGAATCTCGAGCCATTCATCTACGTGGCCGGCATCGTCAGCCTGGGCGCGCTGGCGCATCAGAGCGGGCTGGGCGAGGCGATCGCCGGTCGGCTGCTCGACGTGCTGCCGCTGTCACCGCAATCGACCGCCGGTAACTTCACCTGGCTCGCCGTGATCGCCACGGTGCTGGGCATGCTGGTCACACTGCCCGGCGTGCCCGCGGTAATGACACCACTGGCGCCGCAGCTGGCCGACGTCACCGGATGGTCGCCGTCGGCCGTGGTGATGTCCCAGGTGATCGGCTTCTCGACCGTGGTATTTCCCTATCAGTCGCCACCCCTGATCATCGGTTTGCTCACCTCCGGCGTGACCATTCGTCAGGCCATGCGGATCACGGTGCCGCTGGCGCTGATCACCATCGTGCTGCTGTGGCCGCTCGATTTCGTCTGGTGGCGCTGGCTGGGCGTGATCTGAGCGGGCCGCGATTTTTTTGCCCCGGAGCCGGGAATAGATCACCTAGACTGAACGTCATACGAGACGCGAGCTGCAACTCTCGGCGCGCGGCGAGTGAAGCGATACGCATCCAGCCGCGCGCTGCCAGCGTATCCACGACATGCCACTGTTGGCGGTTGGAGACTCATCATGTTGATCAAGATTGCCAAGCCCGGCGACCTGCGCGAATCGGACGTCACCCCGGAATCGGTCTATCTCTCGCGTCGCCGCTTCATGGGCGGCGTGATCGGCGTCGGTGCGGGGCTGGCACTGGCCGGCCGTGCCCAGGCCGCCGCTTCCGACTACCAGGACGTACCTGCCGGCAATCCGCCGGACTGGTTCGGCCCCAAGCTCGAGAGTGCCGAATGGGACAGCGTGGTCCCCGCCGACCAGAAACTGGACAAGCTGACACCCTTCGAAGACGCCACCCACTACAACAATTTCTACGAGTTCGGCACCGGCAAGAGCGACCCTGCCCGCAATGCCGACTCGCTCGAGACCCAGCCGTGGAGCGTGGTGATCGACGGCGAGGTCAACAACGGCGGGCGCTTCGCCCTCGAGGATATCGTCAAGCCCTCTCGACTGCAGGAGCGCATCTACCGGCTGCGCTGCGTCGAGGCGTGGTCGATGGTGATCCCGTGGCTGGGCATTCCGCTGGGTGACGTGATCCAGCGTGCCGAGCCGACCTCGAAAGCCAAGTACGTCAAGTTCGAGACCCTGGTCGCACCGGAGCAGATGCCGGGGCAGAACTCCTCGTTCGCGCTGATCGACTGGCCCTACACCGAAGGTCTGCGCATGGACGAGGCGATGCATCCGCTGGCGATTCTCGGCCTCGGCATGTATGGCCGCGAGCTGCCCAACCAGAATGGCGCGCCCTTCCGGCTGATCGTGCCGTGGAAGTACGGCTTCAAGAGCATCAAGTCGATCGTGCGCATCTCGCTGGTGGAGGAGCAGCCGGTCAACTCCTGGCAGGCGATCGCCCCGAACGAATACGGCTTCTATGCCAACGTCAATCCGCAGGTGGATCACCCGCGCTGGAGCCAGGCCACCGAGCGCCGGCTGCCCAACAGCCTGTTCAATCCCAACATCATCGATACCCGCATGTTCAACGGCTACGCCGACGAGGTCGCGAGCCTCTATCAGGGCATGGATCTGAGGAAGAACTTCTGATGGCGATGCCGCGCTATACGCTGACGCTCTGGCGCATCGTGGTGTTCATCGCCGCGCTGGCGCCGCTGGTCTGGTGGAGTTACCAGGTCGCGATCAATGCGGCCGGGCCGGAGCCGGGGAGGTACCTGTTGCTCAATATCGGTCAGGGCATTCTATGGATGCTGCTGCTGACTCTTTCCCTGACGCCGCTGACCAAGTTGACGCGCTGGAAAGGCTTCACCCTGATCCGGCGCCAGCTCGGCCTGTGGACGCTCGCCTACGCCGTGCTCCACCTGTTCTGCTATGCCGTCTTCATTCTCGGCCTGGATCTGTCCCGCCTCGGCAGCGAGATCGTTCGCCGTCCCTACATCATCGTCGGCATGCTCGCCCTCGCCGGGCTGATCGTGATGGGCGTGACCTCCAACAAATGGTCGATGCGCAAGCTCGGCAAGCGCTGGAAGACCCTCCACAAGATCGTCTATCTGGTGCTAGGCCTGGGGCTTTTGCACTTCCTGTGGGTGGTTCGGGCCGACCTGGAGCAGTGGAGCCTCTATGCCGCCGTCGGCGCGCTGCTGATGATTCTGCGCATTCCGCCCATCGCCCGGCAGTTGCCGAAATTCCGCCAGTTGATCAAGCGACCCCACCGCGCGCACGCCTGACCTTTTGGGTACGCGCTTGCGGCTTGCGCTCAGAACCGCGTCGCGGCGTAGGGCGCGGGGTCGACATAGGGTGTCTCGCCGCAGATCATTTCCGCCAGCAGCCGCCCGGACGCCGGCCCCAGGGTGAAGCCCTGATGGGCGTGCCCGAAGTGCAGCCACAGCCCCGGGTGTCGCGGCGCCGGGCCGATGATCGGTTTCATGTCGCTGGTGCAGGGGCGTGCACCCAACCAGGAGGCGGCTTCGACCGCCTCGCCGAGCTCGAGAATCTGGCGCGCCGCGACCTCGGCCCTGCCGGACTGCAGCGGGGTGGCGCGGGCATCCAGACGTGCGAATTCGGCGCCCGTGGTGATGCGCAGCCCGCGGTTCATCGGCGCCAGCATGATGCCGTTTTCCGCATCCAGCATCGCCATGCTGAGCGGCTTCCGCATCGTGTAGTGGCGATGATAACCGCGCTTGACGAACAGCGGCAGGCGATAGCCCAGCCGCCGGGTCAGCGTATCCGCCCAGGGGCCGAGCGCAATGACGGCCTGTTCGGCATCGATCACACCGTCCTGGGTGGTAACGCGCCAGGCCTTACCGTGTTGCGCCAGCGTCGTTGCGTCACCGTTGACGAAATGGCCGCCACGCTGCCGGAAAAGATCGGCATAACTGGCGACGAGGGCACCGGGATCGCGTACGGACCAGGGTTGGGTCCAGTGCACCGCCCCGGCCATGGGATGTCTCAGCCCCGGTTCCAATCGACCGAGCTCGGCGCCGTCGACGACCGTATGCTCGACGCCATATTCCCGCTGCAGCCGCTCGGCATGCGCGATGCCCTGGGCCATGGCGCTCGGTGTCCGAAACGCCGTCCGCCAGCCGGTCTGGCGCACCAGCGCGTCGGCACCCGCCTCTCGAATCAGGCTATCGTGCTCGCTCAGGCAGTGCTCGATCAGCCGGCTGTATTCACGTGCGACCCGGGCATAGCGCGACGGCGACGACCACCACCAGTACTGCGCCAGCGGCGAAGCCAGCCTGGGCAGCGCCAGCGGGTGATAGTTGACGTCGATGCCGCCCTTGCGCATGACCTTGAAGATCATGCGGCTGTCATGGGGGAACGGGTAGGGCTCGACGGCCTCGCGCTGAATCAACCCGGCGTTGCCGTAGGAAGTCTCTTCCCCCGGCGCCCGCCGGTCGATCAGCGCCACCTGCCTGCCACGCCGCTGCAACTGCAGCGCCGTCGACACGCCGATCATGCCAGCCCCCAGCACCAGAACATCCGCTTGCATCACCACGCCTCGCGCCATCATCAACAGATCTTCCACATTACAACTTTCCGTCGCCAGCGCCACCCGGTCAGCCCAACTTCGATGCCTCCAGGTGACGTCGCTCCAGGCTTTCGGCCACGTCCCCGATCCCGCTTCCCCTGGCTCACTGGTCTAGACTTTCGTCGAAGCGCCGCCTCGGGGAGCCGGATTTGTCGGTAAGCTCGTCCGTCCCCCACCGTGGCAGACATCGACATCGTCGCCCGTGGACATCATCCATCCCTCAGCCGGAGAGTCTTTCATGAGCAAGCGCATCCTGGCGTACCGCCGCCTCAACGACCAGCAACTCGAGCAGCTACGCGAACGCTTTCACGTCGACTACTTCGGCAAGCTCGAGTCGCCCGACGATCCGGCGTTTCGCGAAGCCCTGGGCGAGGCCCACGGCCTGATCGGTGCCGGGGTCACGCTGACGCCGGCACTGCTCGACGCCGCCCCCAACCTGGAGGCGGTCGCCAGTATCTCGGTGGGCGTGGACAACTACCCGGTCGATGAACTGACCCGGCGCGGCATTCTGCTCTGCAATACCCCGGACGTGCTCACCGAGACCACTGCCGATACCGGCTTCTCACTGATCATGTCGACCGCTCGGCGGGTGGTGGAGCTGGCCGAATTCGTCAAGCGCGGTGACTGGAAAGCGAGCATCGGGCCCGAGCAGTTCGGCAGCGACGTCCATGGCAAGACGCTGGGCATGGTCGGTTTCGGTCGCATCGGCCAGGCCGTGGCTCGCCGGGGCGCCCTCGGCTTCGGCATGAAGATCCTCTACTCCAACGCTTCGCCCAAGCCGGCGCTTGAGGCGGAACTGGGCGCCCGCCACTGCGAGCTGGACGAACTGCTGCAGCAATCCGATTTCGTCTGCGCGATCGTCCCGCTGACCCCGGAGACCCGCCAGCTCATCGGCGCCCGCGAGTTCGGGCTGATGCGCGAAAGCGCCATTTTCATCAATATCTCCCGCGGCCAGGTGGTCGACGAAGCGGCGCTGATCGATGCCCTGACCAGTGGCCAGATTCGCGGCGCCGGTCTCGACGTGTTCGAGCAGGAACCGCTGCAGGCGGACTCCCCGCTACCCAGGATGCCCAATGTCGTCGCCCTGCCGCATATCGGCTCCGCCACCCATGAGACGCGTACGGCGATGGCGCAGCGTGCCGTGGACAACATCATGCTGGCGCTGGACGGCAAGCGTCCGCTCAGCCCGTTCAACGAGGAAGCCTGGGCAGGCCGCTTCGACTGACCTCACGACCGCGTTCTCGATGGCGCCTCGACTATTCGACCGGGGCTTTCCATCGGGGATCCCGATTGCCGGTAAGGCGATATACCACCAAAGGGGGATAGGCGACATCGTCGTGGCGCACTAGTCTTTCCGACACTTTTGGATCGATCCAAAAACGGGGCCACGATGGTATCCACTGCTCGAACTCGCGTGACGCTCAAGGACATCGCTGCCCATGCTGGCGTGTCTCGCTCGACCGTATCGCTGGTGATGCAAGAGAGTGAACTGGTGGCGGGGCCAACCCGCAAGCGGGTGCAGGAAGCCGCCGCCGCGCTGGGCTACGTCTACAATCGCGGCGCGGCGACCTTGAGAAGCTCGCGCACCGCCACCGTCGGCGTCGTTGTCCACGATATCGCCAACCCGTTCTTCGGTGCCTTGATGGCGGGGATCGACGAAACCCTGCAGGCCGCCGACTACATCCCCTTCCTGGCCAGCAGCGGCGACAGCCTGGATCGTCAGGCGCGTTTTCTCGCTCGCATGCGTGAGCATCGCGTCGACGCCTTGCTGTTATGCCCGGCGGAGGAGACGCCGGCGTCTTCGATCGAGGCGATCGCCGACTGGGGCATGCCTTGTATCGAGGTCATGCGCCACGTCGGCCAATCGCCGCTCGGAGACTATGTCGGTGCCGACCTCCGCGCCGGCGTCATCAATGCCGTCCGTCATCTCGTCACTCAGGGACACCGCCGCATCACGCTGCTCGCGGGCATTGCCGATCACTCCGCTGATCGGGAGCGCCTCGCGGGCTATCGACACGCCATGCACGAAGCCGGTCTCGACGAGCTGGCGAGCGTCGACCGCGGACCCTTGACCCGTTGCGCGGGACGCGAGCGAACCCTGGCGCTGCTGCGCGGCGACACTGCGCCTACCGCACTGATCTGCCACAACGACCTGGTCGCGCTCGGCGCCCTGCTGGCGCTGTCGCATCTCGGGCTTCACGCGGGACGGGATTGCGCGGTGATCGGCGTCGACGACATCGAAGAAGCCGCCCTCGCCGAGCCCGCGCTGAGCAGCATCGCGACGCATCCTCGCGCGATCGGCCGGAACGCTGCCGAACTGGCCATACAGCGAATAGCGCATCCCGAAGGCGAGCGACAGCGCATCGTGCTCGAGGCCCCCCTGGTGATTCGCGCCAGTTCCCGAATTTCATCCGCTGTCACGCAGGAGTCGACATGAACCATCGCCCCCCGGCCTTTCGCGGGTTAGCCACCGTTCTGCTGACGACAATGGCGCTGACGGCGCTCGTCGCCATCGTTCCCGCCGCCCAGGCTCGCGAGCTGATCTTCGGCCATGGCGCCACCGAGGATACCGCCTATCACCTCAGTGCGGAGCGCTTCAAGCAGCTGCTGGAGGAGAAGACCGGCGGTGACCTGACGGTCAGTATCTACAGCAACTCGGTGCTGGGTCACGAAACCGAGATGTTCGAGCAGCAGACCGCGGGCGCGCTGGACCTCTCGATCGTCAATCCGGGCCTGATCTCGGAGTTCTCGCACACCGCCACCATCTTCTCGATTCCCTTCCTGTATCGCGATCTCGACCACTGGCGTCACGTGCTGGATGGCGAGCCTGGCCGGGAAATCGCCCGGCGTATCGAAGAGGAGACCGGGGTCAAGGTGCTTGCCTACTACGGCGGGAGCACGCGCCAGATCGTCAGCACGCGACCGCTCGAGAATCTCGATGCGCTCCAGGGCATGAAGCTGCGCACCAATCCGACCCGTCCGGTCATCACCGCCTGGGCGGCGCTGGGCACCCAGCCGACGGTGATGGCCTACAAGGAGATCTACACCGGCCTGCAGCTCGGCGCCATCGACGGCCTGCTCAACGAAGCGGAGTGGATCTACCGCATGCGCTTCCACGAGGTCGCGCCCTATATCGGGCTCTCCGAGCACGACATCACCGTACGCCTGCTGACGATCTCCGACGACACCTGGGACTCGCTGACACCGGACCAACGGCAGGCGGTGCAGGCGGCTGCCGACGAGAGCGAGCAGTACGCACGCAACCTGCAGATCCGGCTCGACAAGGAGTCTCGCGACAAGCTGAAAGAGGAAGGTGCCACTTTCTATCCCATGGACCGCCAGCGCATGCAGCAGATCGTCGCCGAACCGCTGGGGCGGGTCATCGACGACATGGGGCTACGCGATCTTTACGAACTCATCATCAACACGGATTGAGGAGCACCTCATGGCATTCGCAATGACCCTGGGCCGCGTCAACCGTCAGTTGGAGCGCTTCCTCAATGGCGTGTTGCTGCTGTTGCTGGCCAGCTTCATCGTGCTGATCGTCTATCAGATCGCGAGCCGCAATCTGGGCTTCATGCCGCGACTCTACTGGACCGAGGAGATGAGCCGTTTCGCCTTCCAGTGGATGATCATGCTGGGCACCTCGATCGGGGTGCTGCATGCCGACCACTTCGTGCTCGAGGCATTTCCGCGCGGTTCCCGACCGGACCGGGTAACGCGAGTGATTCGAGACGTCGCCTGTCTGCTGGTGGGCATGATCTTCGTCGTCTTCGGCTTCGGCTTCCTGCTCTCCGGCTTCGACCGCATCGCCAGCGCCTCGCAGTTGCCGATGGTGGTGACCTATTCGACCTTCTTCGTCAGCGGCGTGCTGATCGTGCTGTTCAGTCTGCAGCGCCTGCTGTTGACGATGCGCCACGGCGTCGACGCCATGGAACGCGAGCTGGACACCCCTTCCGAGATAGATGAGCTGGGGGCCGCCCCCCCGACGCAGACACTCGATACCCCGGAGAACCGATCATGATGCCCACCGACTGGTTACCCCTGCTGCCGTGGCTCCTGTTCGTGCTGCTCGGCGTATTCATCATTCTCGGCGTACCCATCGCCATGTCGCTGGTGCTGACGTCATTCTCGATCATCGTGCTCGACCCACGACTCGTCCCCTGGATCATGTTCCAGCGCATGTACTACGGCATGGATTCTTTCGTGCTGCTGGCGGTCCCGCTGTTCCTGCTCGCCGGCAACCTGATGAATGCGGCCCGGATCACCGATCGCCTGATCACGCTGTGTCTCAATCTGGTCGGCCACGTCAAAGGAGCACTGGCCCATGTCAACGTGCTGGTGAGCATGCTGTTCGCCGGAGTTTCGGGATCCTCGACGGCGGACAGTGCCGGCATCGGCACGGTGCTGATCCCGGCGATGAAGAAAGAGGGCTACCCGACCCATTTCAGTGTCGCGGTCACCGCGGCCTCGTCGGTGATGGGCATCATCATTCCACCGTCGATCAACATGATCGTCTGGGGCGCGCTGACCAGCACCTCGATCGCCGGCCTGTTCCTGGGGGGCATCGTTCCCGGGGTCCTGATCGCGGTGGCACAACTGCTGCTCAACCTGGGCTATGTGCGCCGCTACGACGTGCCGACGCGCAAGCGGGCCACGCTCAAGCAACTGGCCAGTTCGGGCAAGGATGGCCTGCTCGCCGCCGGCATACCGGTGCTGATCATCGGTGGCATTACCCTCGGTATCGTCACGCCAACCGAAGCGGCGGTGATGGCGGTGCTCTATGCACTGCTGCTGGGTTCCATCGTCTACCGCGAGCTGACCTTCAGGAGCGTGCTGGACGCCTCGACCGACACCGTTCGGCTCTGCTCGCTGTCGCTGTTCAGCCTGGTGGGCGCCGCGATCTTCGGCTACCTGATCAGCTTCTACCGCATCCCACCGCAACTGATGGCTGGCGTCGAGATCACCGACCCGACCACCCTGCTGATCATTGCCACCATCGTCATGCTGCTGGTCGGCACCTTCATGGATTCGTTGCCGGCAATGGCGATTCTGGCCCCGATCTTCCAACCGCTGGCGGCCCAGGCGGGCGTCGATCCGCTGCAGTTCGGCGTGATCAGCGTCATGGCGCTCGGCCTTGGCCTGATTACCCCGCCTTACGGCCTGTGCCTGATGATCTCGGCCAAGATCGGCGGCATCCCCCTGCTCAAGGCACTGGGTACCACGATGGTCTATCTGCTGGTGATGCTGGTGGTGATCGGCCTGTTGATCGCCTTCCCAGACCTGGTCCTCTACCTACCCCAGACTTTCGGCCCGGACGCGGGCTGAGACAGGGCGATCAAAAAGTGTGCAATTTCTGGGGACTCGTTCGCTCCGGCTTGTGATTTCCAGCCGGGGCGACTAAAGTTGCAGGATAGATTAAAAACAGTGTTCCGTAATCCTACAGTCTTCGATCACGGGGCCGATAATCAGAGAACTGGAGTCAACCGCAGCGGCCAGCTTCACTAAAGGCCGGCGTCACATCCACTGACAGCGCCCTCGAGGCGACCCACCATGCCCGATCCCCTCTGCCTGCTTTTCGATTGCGACGGCACTCTGGTCGATAGCGAACCTCTCCTCGCCGAGATCATGGCGAAGTATCTCAATCAGGCGGGCCTGCCCTTCCAGCCCAATGACTATCTAACGGAATTTCGTGGCGCGCGTTTCGCCAGCATCGTCTCCCATCTGGAACGACTGCACGGACGCCTCGAGGATTCCGTTCGCCAGCGAATCGAGACGGCGATGCGCCAGGAGATGCACGAGCGCATGGTCGACGAGCTCGAGCCCATCGCTGGCGTACCGGAAGCGCTCGACGCGCTCGGAGCCCTGCCGCGCTGCGTCGCGTCCAACGGGCCCGAGGCCAAGATTCGGCGAGCGCTGGACAGCACCGGATTGCGTGGCTTCTTCGGCGATCATATCTACAGCGCCTACACCGTGGGCAGCTGGAAACCGGCGCCGGGCCTGTTCCTGCACGCCGGCCGCGACATGGGCTTCGAACCCGCCGAATGCATCGTGATCGACGATGCCCAGGTGGGCGTCCGCGCCGCGCTGGCCGCGGGCATGCGGGTCGTCCATATCAATCGCTTCCCCGACCTCGAGCCCTCCCCGTCAGAGGCCATCGAAATTCGCGACATGCGCGAATTGCCGGCAGTGATCGACAAGCTGATCCCGGCCCTCGCCGTCGGCAACCTCTAGTGGCTCGACCGAGCACGCTCGGCGACGGCCACTGACCGAGGTTCCACCGCTCAAGGCGATGATCGCGGCCCGAGCNNGCTCGGGCCGCGATCGTTTTGGATCGCTCGTTACCGGCCGGATGGCCGCGTTATCATGTGTCCTTCACGTTTTATCGGAGTTCCCATGCCTTCGTTACAGGATCAACTGCGCGGCCTGGTCTATTCGACCGAACATGGCGAGACCTGCCCCGACTGCCGTCGGCCTGTCGCCGAGTGTGAATGCCGGGCCCGGGAGGAGGCCGAACGGATCGCCGCGCTCGACGGTATCGTTCGTATCCGGCGCGAGACCAGCGGCCGCAAGGGCAAGGGTGTGACGACGATTCAAGGCGTGCCGCTGGACAGCGAAGCGCTGAAGATGCTGGCCAAGACGCTCAAGAAACGCTGCGGGACGGGCGGTGCGATCAAAGATGGGGTGATCGAGATCCAGGGCGACCATCGCGACGTACTCAAGCGCGAGCTGGAATCGCGAGGCTACAAGGTCAAGCTCGCCGGGGGGTGAGCCCGAGGGACTCCCGCGCCTTGTCCGGCGCGTGGAATTTAGGCCGTGTTCCCTTGTCCCATCCTTATCGCGCGCTTCAACGCTCAACCTTCGAGGGGATTCGATGTTCTCGTCCAACGCTTCACGGTCGCTCCGACTCGGCACTGCCGCACTGGCACTCGGGATGCTGGCAGGCTGCGCCAGCGGCCCCCAGTTCGACACGCTGGCGGCTCGCGTGGTTGCCGACAAGCCGGTCACGCTGCCCGAATCCGCGGTACTCGAGGTTCAGCTGAAGGACATTTCCACCGGCGACGTCCTGG
Source organism: Salinicola sp. CR57 (assembly GCF_003206585.1). Classification (NCBI taxonomy): domain Bacteria; kingdom Pseudomonadati; phylum Pseudomonadota; class Gammaproteobacteria; order Oceanospirillales; family Halomonadaceae; genus Salinicola; species Salinicola sp. CR57. The sequence goes on along the minus strand of NZ_PZJL01000010.1, from coordinate 62,150 downwards.
CCAGCAGCCGCTACGAACAACTGGGGCGACTGCCGATTCCGGTCACGCTGCAGTACGCAGCCGAGGCGATCGATCACGACGATCTCTATCGTCTCAGCGCGCAGATTCGCGACGACGACCGTATTCTCTACCTGAATCCCGAACCGGTCTCGGTATTCGGTGACGGTGACGCCGCCGAACCCGACATCCCGGTCACGACCACCGGCGCGGCGCCGACGCACTGAAGAGACCACCCACCGAAGGTACGGCTTGTGGCGGTCGGGCTAGCGCCTCACCCTGTAGGGCTTCGCTTCGCCACCAAGGAGGGCAGGATGGAAACACTGACATTACCGGGCACGGACATCGTCACCTCGCGCATCGGCCTCGGCACCTGGGCCATGGGTGGACGCATGTGGGGCGGCACCGACGACCCCAACGCGATTCGCACCATCCACGCCGCCATCGACCGGGGCGTCAACCTGATCGATACCGCTCCGGCCTATGGCTTCGGCCATTCGGAGGAAGTCGTCGGCAAGGCGATTGCCCAGTCGGACCAGCGCGACAAGCTGGTGCTGGCGACCAAGGCCGGTCTCGAGTGGTACGACGACAACACCCTGGCACGCAACGCCACCGCCAAACGCCTGGAGAAGGAGCTCGACGACTCGCTGCGGCGACTGCGAACCGATCATATCGATCTCTACCAGATTCACTGGCCGGATCCACTGGTCGACCTCGAGGAGACCGCCACGGCGATGGCGCGCTTCCACCGCGAAGGCAAGATCCGGGCGATCGGCGTGAGCAACTTCTCCCCCGAGCAGTGCGACACCTTTCGTCGCTCGGCGCCACTACATACGCTGCAACCGCCCTACAATCTGTTCGAGCGCGATATCGACGGCGAGATCCTGCCTTACGCCGAGAACAACGACCTGACGCTGCTGACCTACGGCGCGCTCTGTCGGGGGCTGCTCACCGGCAAGATGCACTCGGACTACAGCTTCAGTGGCGACGATCTGCGCAACAAGGATCCCAAGTTCCAGCAACCGCGCTTTGCCCAGTATCTGGCCGCCGTCGACGCGCTGGCCGAGCTGGCTCGCACCCGCCACGACAAGAGCGTACTGGCACTGGCGGTGCGCTGGATCCTGGATCGTTCGCCCAACATCGTCGCGCTGTGGGGCGCACGCAAGCCGGACCAGGTCGATCCGCTGGGCGACATTACCGGTTGGCAACTGAGTGAGGAGGACATGGCGGATATCGACGCGATTCTGTCGAAACAGGTGAAGGAGCCGGTGGGCCCGGAGTTCATGGCGCCACCGACGCGCCAGTAAACGTCCGACACCACCTGCGACATCAGAACCCGGCCGAGGCCGGGTTCTCTCGTTCCAGAACCATGCCACCCCGCCGCCGTTCCAGCTCATCGACCAGTGCCATCAGCGTCGGCCCGATCGGCGCCACGACCTTGAGCGCGAACAGCTCGTCGGCCCGGGTAGTGCCGAGATTGACGCAGGCCATCGGCTTGCCGTCCCTGGCCGCCCGCCGGGCGAAGCGGAACCCGGAATAGACCATCAACGACGATCCGATCACCAGCATCCCCGCCGCCGCCTCGAGGGCAGCCAAGGCCCGTTCGACCCGTGGCTTGGGGACGTTGTCGCCGAAGAACACCACGTCCGGCTTGAGAATGCCGACATGACAACGATGGCAACTGGGTACCTGGAAGGTCGAAAAATCGTGGCCGCCGAGATCGGCGTCGCCGTCCGGCCCGACCTCCGCGGTCAGCGACAACCACTGCGGATTGAGACGGGCCAGCTCATCATGGAGCGCGTGGCGCATCATCGTCGCGTCACAGCGCATGCACTTCACCACATCGGCCTGGCCGTGCAGATCGATGACGCGACGGGCACCGGCACGCTGATGCAGACCATCGACGTTCTGCGTCACCAGCGAGGTGATCCGCGACTGTCGCTCCAGCACCGCCAACGCCTGGTGCGCCTGGCCCGGCTGAGCGCCGGCGAGGGCACGGAATCCGACCAGGCTACGCGCCCAGTAGCGCTGGCGAACGCCATGACTCGCCATGAACGCCTGATGAGTGACCGGCGGTGGCCGTTTCCAGTCGCCCAGCGCATCGCGATAGTCGGGAATACCGGAGTCGGTGCTGACACCGGCACCTGTCAGCACGAACAGCCGCGGATGGCGCTCGACGAAATCGGCCAGCGTCGCGACGTCCGGAATTGCGTCTTTGGACATACTGTTTTCCACCGATCGATGTTAGATATGAAAGCTACAATTCATCCACCCAACATAGGCGTCCTGAACGCTGGTGGCTCCCGCTATGCCCGATACGCCTCTGGATCCTGTGGCCGAAAAGCGTTTGAGAGGCATCCGTCTCGCTAGACGGATCTACGCACCACGGACCCTGGGCCTCCTGATTGGCGGGCTGTGTATTGGCAGCGCGCTCCACGAATTGCCGACCCCGCCCTGGGTCTGGACGCTGTGGGCCCTGCAGATCCTGTTCTGGTCCCATCTCGCCTACTGGCGGGCGAGGTATCACGCCTCACCCTATCATGCCGAACGCTGGAACCTCGGCGCCGACAGTCTGCTGGGCGGTTTCTGGACGGCAGCCATGCATTTCAATGCACTTCCCTCCGTGGTAGTGCTGACCATGATCAGCCTCGATAATATCGCGGTTGGCGGGATTCGCATGCTGCTGCGGGGGCTCGGTCTGCTGGCCGCCGGTGCGGTGATCGGCATGTGGTTGATCGTTCCGGGATTTCCCAACGTCGTGCCGTCGTCGACCGTGCTGCTCTGCAGCCTGCCGATGATCATCGTCTACCCGCTCGCGATCGGCTACCTCACCTATCTCCAGGCCCGCAAGCTCAGCCGCCAGAAGACGACGCTGATGGAGTTGAGCCGCGCCGATGGGTTGACCGGGCTGTTTAACCGCCGCTTCTGGGAGGACCAGGTGGCGACCCACCTGCCAACCGAGTCTCCCGCCACGATCGCACTGCTCGACCTCGACCACTTCAAGCGCATCAACGACGAGCATGGCCACGGTATCGGCGACCAGACGCTGCGCACGCTGGCGGCTCTGCTGCGCCAGTCGTTCGGCGATGACGTGCTGCTCGGCCGGTACGGTGGCGAGGAGTTCGGCCTGCTGATGCCGTCGACTACCCTGGAACAGGCCATGGCCAGGCTTCAGCACTTCCAGCAACGACTGGGGCGCTACCCGCCACCGCGCCCACTTCTCAGGATGCCCACCTGCAGCATCGGCGTGGCCGCCAAGAGCCCGCTGATGATGAACCACGAGCAGTGGCTACTGCAGGCAGATCAGGCGCTCTACGCGGCCAAGCATGCCGGACGCAACCGGATCTGCGTCGACGGCGTTCCAACATCGCAGACCACGCTCGACCTCGGCTAGAATGGAGGCTCTTCCCGCCCACGCCACTGCAAGGACAACCGCTCATGGCCTGGTTGGAGTACGTGCTGCCGCTGATCTTTCTCGCCCCGCTGGGCGCCGCCGCGCTGGTGGCGATCACCCTTCGCGACGTGCAGACCGTCGGCCTTCGCTCTCCGCACGACGGCAAGCCGATTCGTGAAATTGCCCAGGCCCACCGGGACCGGCTGGAAAAGGCACGCATGGTGTTCTTCCTCGATGCCACGCTGGCGCCGACGCTCACCCTGATGCCGCTGGTCTACGGCATGGGCCGCATGCTGTTCGCCAAGGAGCAGAGCTGGCTGGAGTGGTCACTGTACGGGGTGGTCAGCACCCTGCTGGCGATGCTGTTCTGCTTCCTGATTCTGCGCGACGTGCAGCGCGTGCGCCGGCTGACGCGCAGTCTCGCCTGTGAGCTGGCGGTAGGCCAGGCGCTGGACCACCTGATTCGCCCGCTGGCCAAGCCCTATTTCGTGTTCCACGATTTTCCCGCCGACTCCTATACCATCGACAACGTGCTGGTGACGCCGCAGGGCGTATTCGTGATCCAGACAGTGGCCCGCGACTTCCCGCTCGATCTCGAAGGCCGCCCCATCAATACCGTATCGGTGGAGAGCGAACGCCTGCGTTTTCGCGGCTGGAGCGAGCGCCAGGTCCTGCGCAAGGTGCGGCTTTCGACGGTCTGGCTGCGTCAGTGGCTGGCTCGTCACGCCAAGTTGAGCGTGCCGGTGAGTGGCATACTGGTGCTGCCCGGCTGGGAGATCGATGACGAAACCGAGCATCTCGGCGACAGCCGCGACGTCCGGGTGGTCGATGGCGTCGATCTTGCCACCCAGTTGGGTACGGCCCAGGGCGAAGCGATCGACGACGCCCAGCGCCAGCACCTGGTGGAGATCCTGAACCGGCGCCACCAGTGCGGCGTGAACAAGCCCCCGAGCCAGTGACATCGCCGGGGCGACGTTTCGCGCCGGCTTCCCGGACGCCATCTTCCCACTCTTTTTCCACATCACGTTCTTGACGAAGCGTGCTTGCACCCAACAGGAGACGCCATGCCCCGTTCCGATTCCCGCACCGCCTACGATGTCCTGACCTTTGGCGAGGCGATGGCGATGTTCATCGCCGACGATCAAGGTCCGCTCGACCAGGTGACGAGATTTCATCGCCGCACCGCCGGCGCCGATACCAATGTCGCGATCGGACTCTCGAGGCTGGGCTTCGACGTGCGCTGGCTCAGCCGGGTCGGCGCGGATCACAACGGCACCTTCCTGCAGCGGGCACTGGAGGCCGAAGGTCTCGACTGCCGGCATGTCCGGCGTGATGCAGCGAACGCCACCGGACTGATCTTCAAGGAGCGTGCCGTCGACGGCGCCGACCCTCACGTCGAGTACGTCCGCCGGGGTAGCGCCGCCAGCCACCTGAGTCTCGCCGACGCCGGCGATGTCGAGCTGGAAGCGGCCCGCCATCTCCACGCCACCGGCATCCCGCCTGCCATTTCCGAGTCGGCGCGCGAACTCTCCTTTCATCTGCTGCGGCAGGCCCGCCGCGACGGGTTGTCGGTCTCGTTCGATCCCAATCTGCGCCCCAGCCTGTGGCCCAGCGAAACGATCATGATCGAAACCCTCAATGCGCTGGCCGCGGAGGCCGACATCGTGATGCCGGGACTCAGCGAGGGTCGGCTGCTGACCGGCCGCGAGACGGCCTACGACATCGCCGGCGACTACCTCGACCGCGGCGCCAGGGCGGTGGTGATCAAGCTCGGCCCGGAGGGTAGCTACTTCCGCACCGCCGACAGCGAGGGCACCGTCGACGGCTCACCCGTCGAGCAGGTCGTCGACACCGTCGGTGCCGGCGACGGCTTCGCGGTGGGCATCGTCAGCGCCTATCTGGACGGGCTGGACTGGCACGCGGCGCTGCATCGCGGCAACCTGATCGGCGCCCGCCAGGTTCAGGTGATCGGCGACATGGAGGGCCTGCCCAACCGGGAGCAGCTGGTCGCCATGGAGCGCGGCGGCGACGCCCGCTAGCCGGAAACGCGCTCGTCGTCCCGCGCCGCCGGACCGCTGGCGGCCTCGGCGCGCGCTCGGTGGCGAAGCCCGGCCAGCACCGCCGGCTTGAGTGCTCCCAGCGCCTCGCCGGAGAGGCCGCTGAGAACGATCAGCCGGGCATGGCGACGCCCTGGCGAATACCCCAGCCACAGCGGGAATTCGACCGCTCGCAACGTCGCGGGCTGAACCCGCAGCGACCAGCGGCGCGGCCGGGCCAGTCGCTCCCATAGCCACCAGCGCTCGAACTGCGATAGCGTCGGCGGTCGACCGCCTTCGAGGGCCAGCACGCCGTCGTGGTCCGCCGAATGGAGGGGCAACTCCCCCGCCATCAGCATGGCTCTCGGCAGATTGTCGGCCGCCAGCAGCCAAGCCATTGGTGGCCCCGTCTCGCGACCGATCGCCACTGCCCACAGCGACAACCACGCCGGTTCGAACCGTTCGGCACCGTAGCGCCGCAGCCTCGGCTCGGCGGCGACGGCGCCCAGCCGCCGAGGCAGCCTCGACGCCGGCGCCGTCTCATCCACCGCCATCATCCGCCGCTCGCCTTCGCGATCAGCCATTGGCCCACCCCTGCAGCAGCGCCAGTGCGGCCAGCGACACGAAGAACCACACGACCAGGCCGATGCAGCGACGCCGTGTCAGGCGCGCATCGCGACCGATCTCGGCGGCACCGTCGCTGCGTCCCTTGAGGATCGCCTGCATGTCGGGCGCGGTCTCGTCGATCACCACGTCCGAGAGCTGCACGGCCGACGGCGCCGGCGCGGTCAAACTCACCGCATAGCCGACCACGACCGAGACGATCAGCCCGACGAAATTCTGGTAGAGCCAGGAGACATCGGTCTGGGAGACGGCCCATACCGCCGCCATGCCGACGATGATCCCGCTGACCGCCCCTCTGCCGTTGCTGCGATGGCTGAGCACGGCCAGCAGGAAGGTTCCCAGCAGCGCGCCGTAGAACCAGGAACCGATGCGGTTGACGGCTTCGATGACCGGGCCGAGATTACCGGCGAAGAACGCGAACGCGGTGGCGTAGAGCCCCCAGAAGATGGTCGCCCAGCGCGACGCCTTGAGGTAGTGCCTCTCGTCGGCATCGGGCCTGACGTAGCGGGCGTAGAAATCGCGCACCGTCACCGCGGACAACGAGTTGAGCGCGGAATCCAGGCTCGACATGGCGGCTGCGAAGACCCCGGCGATCACCAGCCCGGTCACCCCGACGGGAAAGGCGTTGACCACGTAGCGCGGGAACAGCTCGTTCAGGTTCTCCGGCGCGGTGAGGCCGTGCTGCTGGTAGTAGGCGGCGAGCATCACGCCGATGAACAGGAACAGCAGCATCTGCGGCACCAGCAGGTAACCACCGATCAGCAGCGAGCGCTGCCCCTCGGCGATCGAGGGGCTGGTCAATACCCGCTGGATCTGGCTCTGGTCGGTGCCGAAATAGGCCACGTGCATGACCACGCCGCCGATCAGCCCCGCCCATAGCGAGTAGGTCACGGTGGGATCGAGCGACAAATCGATGGTGTCGAACATGCCGTTGGCGGCGCCGTAGGCGAACACGTCGCCCCAACCGCCGGGCAGGCTCGAGACCATCAGCACCATGCTCAGGATCGCGCCCAGCCACAGCACGAACATCTGGATCACGTCGGTCCAGATCACCGCGCTGATGCCGCCGAGCACGGTATAGCTCACCGCGATCACCGCCATCAGCACGATGGTCAGGTTGACGTCCCAACCGGTGACGACCGAGAGCACCAGCGCCGGTGCGTAGAGCACCACGCCCGTGGCGAGGCCGCGCGCGATCAGGAACAGCAGCGCCGCCAGCGATCGGGTCAGCGCCCCGAAGCGACGCTCGAGCAGCTCGTAGATGCTGTAGATGCCGGCTCGATGGAAGATCGGTACCAGCACCAGAATCAGAACCGCCATCGCCAGCGGCACGTTGATGAAGGTCGCCAGGCGCTCCAGGCCGCCCTCGAACCCCCAGCCGGGTGCGCCGATGAAGGTGATCGCGCTGGCCTGGGTCGCCATCACCGACAGGCCGATGGCCCAGCCGGGAATCTTGCGGCCACCGAGAAAATAGTCCTGCGTGCTCTCCTGATCCTTGCCGAAGCGGGCGCCCACCCATGCAATGCCCACCACGTAGACGATCAGAACCGCGGTATCCCACCAAGTGAAAGCGCCCACATCCCGTCCTCGCTTTTTTGTTATCGACAAAAATGAGCGTAGCACGTCGTTGATATGTCACCCCGGCGCCGGCGGCCGGGGATTGTTTCCATCGCCCAGTCTCGAAGGACTTGCCAAGCCCCCCAAACGGCCCGATGATAGCGCGCTTTTTTCTCCCTCCCACCAGCGGGCTGGTATTTCAAGAGGCATCCGATGCGTCTGATCTCCTTCGACGTTTCTCGCACCCTGCACATCCCCGGCGTTCGCTACATCAAGCCCGAGCGCATGTTCGAACATCTCGACGAGATCCAGGCCGCCGACTGGCTGCTGTTTCCCAGCTACTGGCAGGTCAGCACGCTGCTGCATGCGATGCACAAGCGCATCTTCCCGTCGCCTGCCACCTACTACCTGGGCCACGACAAGGTGGAGCAGACCCGCGCCTTCCAGGCCATCTGCCCGGACAACCTCCCGCGGACGACGATTCAGGCCAGCACCTGCCACGGTATCGATATCGCCGAGGCGGAAGTCGGCTACCCGATGATCGTCAAGGAGATTCGCAGCGCCCGTGGTCAGGGCGTGCACCTGATCGAGAGGCGACGCGAACTCGAAACGCTGGCCGCGTCCCAGGAGGTGCTGTACGCCCAGACCCTCCTTCCCATCGACCGGGACCTGCGCATCGTCCTGATCGGCGATCGGATCCTCGCCAGTTACTGGCGGGTGACACCGGCGGGGGGATATCGCGCCAACGTCGCCCAGGGCGGCACGATCGATCACGACGACATCCCCCCTTCCGCGCTGGCGCTGGTCCAGCGTGTGGCCGCCAGACTGGGCGTCGATCATGCCGGGTTCGACGTTGCCATGGTCGGGGATCACCCCTTCCTGTTCGAGTTCAACCGCCTGTTCGGCACCCAGGGCATCGCCGACCCCGGCAGGACGACGGCCACGGCCATCCTGGAATGGCTCAACCGCAGCCAGGGAACGCCCGCCGCGAACGACGCCGGTATCGCGGCGGAGCCGATCGAGGGCTTTCCGGAAGGGCTTCTTGACGTCGCGCCAGCGATGGTCTGAATGACGATCGCCAGGGATGGCGGGCACAAAAAAGACCCCGGCCAGATGGCAGGGGTCGTGGTCAGCGAGAAGCCGGGCGATCTCAGCCCGGCGGCTGTTCCGGACTGTCAGGCATGTTGATGCTGCCCGGCTCTTCACGATTGAGGTGCAGGAACTGCAGGTGGCGCTCGTACTGGTCGAGGATGTCATCGATGACCTGCTCGCGGGTGTAGCCCATCAGGTCGTAGCCCTGGCTACCTTCCAGCAGATACACCTCCAGACGATAGTACCGACTGCTGCTGCGCGGTGTTCGCATGGCGAAGGACGGCGTCGAGAACGGATGCGTCCAGATCTGGTAAGCGAAGTTCTGCTCGCTGCCGAGATCGACGTAGAGCGACAGGTAGTCGTCATCGTTTTGCGTGCCGGTGCTGATGTCGACGTCGACGCCCTGCTTCATCAGCTCCTCGCGCACCGCCTCCATTGCCGGCCGCCCGGTCTCTTCCAGGAACTGCTGAGCCTGCTGGCGATTGGGGAACGACATGGCACGCTTGAGCCGGGTCTTCCAGTCATGAGCGCGATCGCGCCCGCCAGCGGACATGCGTCCCGACAGCGAGCCGGACAGGCTCAGGCGGTGACTGTCCTCCTTGAACGCCTCGACCTTCAGCGCCTTGTAGAGCCCCGCGATCATGAAGAACAGCACGATCGAGAAGGGCAGCCCGGTGATGACCACCGCGCTCTGCAGTGTCGACAGGCCACCGGCCAGCAGCAGCGACAGGGTCAGCACCCCGATCACCGCCGACCACAGGATGCGCATCCAGATCGGTGCGTCGCTGTTGACGTCCTTCAGCTTGGAGGTGAAGTTCGACAGTACCAGGGCGCCCGAGTCACCGGAGGTGACGAAGAACACGATCGCCAGGATGCTAACCGCGATGGTCGAGAAGACTGGGAACGGATACTCCTGCAGGAACAGATAGATACCCGCCGGCGGCGTATTCATGACCTGCTCGCCGAAGTCCGTTGCGCCATTCATCGCCATGTCGAGAGCACTGTTACCCAGGATCGACATCCAGATCATCATGAAAGCGATCGGCAGCGTCAGGGTGCCGGCCACGAAGGTTCTGATGGTGCGGCCGCGCGAAATCCGTGCCAGAAACAGACCGACGAACGGGCCCCAGGCGATCCACCATGCCCAGAAGAACAGCGTCCAGGCGTTGAGCCAGTCCGTCGGCTGATCGAAGGCATAGGTGTCGAACGACATCGAGATGAAGCCGGAGAGGTAGTCGCCGATGTTCATCACCAGCGCATTGAGCAGGAACACCGTCTTGCCGGCAAACAGCACGAACAGCAGCAGCGCGATCGCCAGCAGAATGTTGAACTCGGAAAGGCGACGAATCCCCTTCTCGACACCGGTCACCGCGGAGATCGTCGCGAACAGCACGATCAGCAGCACCAGGATGGTCTGGGTCCAGGCACTTTCCGCGATACCGAACATGAAGTTCAGCCCGTAGTTGAGCTGGATGACGCCGATGCCGAGACTGGCAGCGATACCGAACACCGTGCCCAGTACGGCGGCGATGTCCACCACGTGACCGATGGGGCCGTAGATCTTCTTGCCGAAGATGGGATAGAGCGCGCTACTGATGGTCAGCGGCAGGTTGTGTCGATAGCTGAAGAACGCCAGCGACATGCCCACCAGGGTGTAGATCCCCCAGCCTGAAAGCCCCCAATGGAGGAACGTCAGCTGCATCGCGTGACGGGCGGCCGCCACCTGGTCGCTCGGCGCGTTGGGCGCGTTGTAGAACTGGGTCAGCGGTTCCGCCAGGGCGAAGAAGATGACCCCGATGCCGATACCGGCGGAGAACAGCATCGCCGACCAGGAGAAGATATTGAAATCTGGCCTCGAATGCTCCGGCCCGAGACGAATCTTGCCGAAGCGGGAAAAGCCCACGAACACCACGAAGGCAAGGTAGATGACGACTGTGAGAAAGTAGTACCAGCCGAAAGTGTTGGAGATCCAGCCCAGCAGCGCGTTGATGATGCCGTTCGCTTGCTCGGTAGCGATCATCGCCCACAACGAAAAGGCGACGATGCCCATGACCGACCCATAGAAGACGACTGGATTCAGCCTGTCCTGGGTCGTGGAATTATTATCGGGGCTTGTGCTCATGCGGCTCCCATCATGGTCAGATAGTTTGCGTTGACGAGCAGCGACGCCCCTGGCGGCTGACATGACCTGCAGAGGCGCAGGGCGTTTGAGGCCCTTGGCTCGTTCCCGTGTTCCCGCCGCGAGGTCATCTGACCTCGAGTTGAGTTAAGTCGACTTCAGTCGTTGAATCCAGCCATGTGTTCAACGGAAGACTCGACCCACTCAGTAGCCCTGACGCTTGGCTGTCATCTGCCGATCCCGGCGTCAGGTCGTGGAACCGCCGGCCCACGCGTCGCGCGTTTTTGCCAGCCTGGCGATGCCGGCTGGCGTCTGAAATATGGCTCATCGCCGGGTAAAAGCGAGAATGGTTTTTCCCAGCGGGCAGTGGCGACGTTGGCCGGCGGTCTGAATCGGCGATCGGGTGCTCGCTCTCGACCCTGGCGTGCGGTCGAACCGATCTTTATTAATTGACCGTTCAATTAAAATACGGAGTTGTGGGTCTGGTTTCAACAGCCATACCCGACACTCGCCCGAGGCAATGGTCTAATGGGTGCCAGATACGACGACGCCGGGAGCGGGCCCGGCGACGAGAGTAGAAGCGGGAGAGTGCTCAGTCTCCCTTGAGGCGGCCACCCATCTCCTGGGCCAGCTCGACCGCGTAGTGATCGGTCATGCCGCCGATGAAATCGAGCATCCGACGATAGCTGTCGTAGAGCGGCCAGTTCGGCTTCGGCGTGTTCTCGCCGATCAGCGCCAGCACGCGCTGGTGCTTGAAGGAAGAGTGCCCGGTATGATGCAGCTCATGCGCCGCACCGATGAAGGCCTCCAGCAGGATACCGAGCGTGGTGTAGGCGCCGATCTCGAGCTTGGCCTTGCGCTCGTTCTGGAAGATGCGCTCGCGAGCCAGCTGCTTGGCCGAGGAGACGCCCCAGGTCAGGTCCGGGTGGCAGAGCTCGAGTAGATCGTCGTTGAGAGTGCCGTTGAGCAAGGCTTTCTCGTGTTGAACGAAGACATCGCCGACTTCGTTGACCGCCCTCTCCATCGCCGCGCCGCGCAGCGCCGCGATCCGCCGACGCTGCGACACACCGTCGGCGGCCATCTGTTCATAACCCCTCGGCGGCTCGCCGGCGATCTGCAGCAGTACCTGGGCGACCTCCTCGTAGCGCAGGATGCCCATCTCCAGACCATCCTCGAGATCGAGCAGCGCATAGCAGATGTCGTCCGCCGCCTCGACCAGATAGGCCAGGGGATGGCGGCACCACTTGGAACCATCGACCGACTTGAGACCAAGCCGTTCGACGACCTCGACCAGCAGGTGCTTCTCGGACTGATAGCAGCCGAACTTGCCCATCTGGCCACCATGCTCGACCGTCCACGGATACTTCAGCAGCGTACCCAGCGTCGCGGCGGAGAGCCGCATGCCGCCGCGAAACTGGTTGTATTCGATCTGGGTCACGATCCGGAACCCCTGGGCGTTCCCCTCGTAGGTCAACAGATCCCGGCGCTGCGCCTCGTCGAGCCCCTCCAGCAGACCGCTTCCCTGGGCCTCGGCCCACTTGAACCAGTCGCGAATCGCGTATTCGCCGGCATGCCCGAACGGCGGGTTGCCAATGTCGTGCCCCAGACAGGCCGCCTGGACGATGACGCCGAGATCGGCGGGCGTGACCCAATCCGGCAGGCTGTCGCGCAGCTGCTCGCCGACGATCATGCCCAGGCTGCGACCGACACAGCCGACCTCGATCGAGTGGGTCAACCGGGTGTGGATATGATCGTTGTCGGTCAGCGGATGGACCTGGGTCTTGCGCCCCAGACGCCGAAACGAGCCGGAGAAGACGATGCGGTCGTAGTCCTTGTGAAACGGACTCCGGCCGATTTCGCCGCGCGACGTCCGGGCATCGTGCAGCCGGACAGGATCGAGCAGGCGCTCCCACTGCATGACAGTCATCGTGATCTCCGTTAACACTAAAGGCAGCTTCGGGCTTCGGGC
>NZ_PZJL01000010.1:0-49317 GCF_003206585.1 Salinicola sp. CR57 | reverse complement strand
GGCTTCGGGCTTCGAACCGACTAGGATGCCGTCCGGGTCGCGGAAAGAAAAGCATCCACCTCCCGCCCGCGAGCCCATCACCCCTGCTCTCGGCTCGTAGCTCTCAGCTCTTAGCTCGTGGCTCGTGACTACTCTTTCACATCCATGTATTCGCGGGCCCAGATTCGATACTCCTCGAGCGTCGAGTAGCGCGTCGACAGCTTCGAAGCATCCAGGTCGTTGGTCGCGATATCGCGCTGCTCGCGCAGGCAGTCGTAGGTCGCCTTGATCGCGGCGAAGTAAGCAGCGTGACCGTTGACGACGATGCGCACGCCCAGTGCCGCGAGCCGCGCACGATCCCGCAGGGCCGGATTGTCGTAGGTGACCAGCATCAGCGGCACCGTCAACGGTGCCGCCAGCTTCTCGAGGTGCTCGAAGTCCCGTACCCCGACCAGGCAGATGGCGTCGACGCCGGCCGCCTGGTAGGCGCGAATGCGGGCGATGGCAGCATCGTCGTCGAGCTGGCCTGCGTTGGTTCGGGCGATGATCGACAGCGCCGGATCGATCCGGGCCTCGAGTGCGGCGCGCATCTTGCCGACGCCCTCCTCCACGGGAATCAGGTCGGTCGACTTGTGGCCGTACTGCGCCGGCAGCAAGGTGTCCTCGATGGTCAGCGCGGCGACACCGGCCCGCTCCAGTTCGGTGATCGTGCGCATCACGTTGAGCGCGTTGCCGTAGCCATGGTCGGCATCGGCGATCACCGGCAACCGTGCCACCCGGCCGATCCGGGTCGCTTGCTCGACGAATTCGCTCAGGGTGATCAAGGCGAAATCGGGCGCCGCCAGCACCTGCAGCGAGGCGACCGACCCTCCCAGAATGCCAACTTCGAAGTCGAGGTCGGCGGCGATGCGAGCCGACATCGGATCGAACACCGAGGCCGTGTAGTAGCACTCGCCACTGGCGAGCAGTTCGCGGAAGGCGTTGCGTAGATCGTGCTGAGAGGGGGTCGTCACGGGACACTCCTGTTCTTTACCCCGGCGTTCGACGTTGGGGCGCGATGGAAAAAGACTCCCGGCCGATGCCGATGGCACGTCGGTGAATGCGTCGGCGGGGGCCGACAATCCTACCACTAAAGTTTGAGAGCGCGACGCCGGTCACATCGGCCACCCACCTCACGATGAACGATACACATGCTCAGCTTGAACTCGCTTCATTGGCCGAATGGCCGCCCAGCCCGCATCATTGGCGACCTCGCCATCGCCAGCCGCCGACGAAGCCGCACGGCGAAGTCCCAGCACAGGAGACAAGTTCATGTCGCAAGCGCATCCCCCATTCCGAGCCGATATCGTCGGCAGCTTTCTTCGCCCGCAGGCGCTGAAGGAGGCCCGGGCCCTCTTCCATCAAGGCGATATCGATGCCGCCGCGCTCAAGGCCATCGAGGATCGCGAGATCCGTCAGGTGGTGGAGCAGCAGGAAGCCGCCGGCCTCGAGGTGGTGACCGACGGCGAGTTCCGTCGCGCCTGGTGGCACTTCGATTTCCTCGAGCAGCTCGCTGGCGTCACCGGTTTCACCGGCGACCAGGGCATTCAGTTCCAGGGCGTGCAGACGGGCGCGAAGCAGATCCGGGTCGACGGCAAGGTCGGCTTCGACGATACCCACCCGATGCTGGATCACTTCCGCTATCTGGCCAGCGTCGCCAGCGTCATGCCCAAGATGACGATCCCGAGTCCCAGCGTGCTGCACTTCCGCGGCGGTCGCAAGAAGATCGACAGTGGCGTCTATCCCAGCCTGAATGCCTTTTTCGCCGATACCGCCGACGCCTACCGTGACGCCGTCGGCGCCTTCTACGATGCCGGCTGCCGCTATTTGCAACTGGACGACACCGTGTGGGCCTATCTCTGCTCGGAAAAAGAGCTGCAGGCGGCCCGGGACCGCGGCGACGACCCCGACCGCCTGCAGGCGATCTACGCCGAGATGCTCAATCATGCCCTCGCCGGCAAGCCGGACGACCTCCATGTCTCGCTCCACGTCTGTCGCGGCAACTTCCGCTCCACCTGGATCAGCGAAGGCGGTTACGAGCCGGTGGCCGAGACCCTGTTCGGTCGCGTCAACGTCGATGCCTGGTTCCTGGAATACGACAGCGACCGCGCTGGCAGCTTCGATCCGCTGCGCTTCGTCCCGGAGGGCCACCAGCAGGCGGTGCTGGGGCTGATCACCACCAAGATAGGCGAGCTCGAGGCGCCGCAGGTAGTCAGAGCGCGTCTCGACGAGGCCACGCGGTTCGTCGACCGGCAACAGCTCTGTCTGAGCCCGCAGTGCGGTTTCGCCTCCACCGAGGAGGGCAACGAACTCGCCGAGCGGGCACAGTGGGACAAGGTGCGGCTAGTGGTCGACCTGGCCCGCGACTACTGGGGCGGGTGAGCCGCCGGTCGGACCCGGGGCGCGGGCTCAGCCCTGCCGCGCCCCGCCCTCGTCCTGCCCCATCAGCGACCCCAGCAGCCGGCTGAGGAAGCCCTTGCGCTCGGGGTCGGGCTCCTGGTCGATCAGCGCCCGGGGGTCGATGCTAGCCCGGTCGACATGCACGAACGCCGCCTGGAAGGCAGGCAGAGTCAGCTCGCCGTTCTCGAGGTGCGCCGTGAATCCCGCCTGATAGACGATCTCGCCAGCGCCGTCCGGGAGACTGGTGTGGCGCGTTTCATCGGTGAGGTTGAAGACCGCCAGGATCGCCTGGTCCCGGGAGACCCGCAACCAGCCCAGCAAATCGTCGTCGAAGTCGCCCAGAATCAAGGTGCCGTCGACCATCGCCGGCTGCGACTTGCGCCAGTGCAGGAACTCGCGCGTCACGCGCAGGGTGCTGTCCGCGTCGGCGAGCTGTCGCTCCACCGACAGCTGACGGTGATGACCGTCCACCGGCAGCCAAGGCTCCATCGAGGTGAAGCCCCCGTACTCGCCGCTCGTCCAGGGCATCGGCGTACGGCAGCCGTCGCGCCCCTTGTAATCCGGCCACAGCGCCAGCCCGTAGGGGTCGACCAGACGCTCGTAGGGGACGTCCGCTTCCGGCAATCCCAGCTCCTCGCCCTGGTAAAGACAGAGGCTACCGTAGAGCGAGCAGAGCATGACCGTCGCGACCTTGGCCACCAGCGGCCCTTGCTGCTCCAGGTTCTCGTGCTGGGTCCAGCGCGAGACGACGCGCATGACGTCGTGATTGGAGAGCGCCCAGCACGGCCAGGCGTCGCCCGCGTAATACTGGAAATGCTCGATGATGTCGCGCAGCCGCTGGGCGCTGAACTCGGCATCGAACAGGTCGAAGGTGTAGGCCATGTGGAGCCGGTCTTCGCCGATGGTGTACTCGACCATGCGCTCCAGCGGGCGATCGTCGGATATCTCTCCCACCGTCATGGTGCCGGGGTACTCGTCCATCAGGGCGCGCAATTCGCTCAGGAAGCCGAGATTCTCCGGCTGGCTGATATCGAACTGGTGGCGCTGCATCGAATAGGGGTTCGATGCCGGGACGCTGGGCGTCTTGAGCTCGCCGCTGCCGAGCGCCGGGTTATCCTGCAGCGCCAGGCTGTGGAAGTAGAAATTCGAGGTATCCAGCCGAAAGCCGTCGACCCCGAGATCGAGCCAGAAGCGGGCGTTGTCGAGCTGCTCCTTGCGCACCGCCGGGTTGTGGAAGTTGAGGTCCGGCTGGCAGGAGAGGAAGTTGTGCAGATAGTACTGGCGGCGCCGACTGTCGAACGTCCAGGCGCTGCCACTGAAGAAGGAAAGCCAGTTATTGGGCGGGGTGCCATCGGGCTTGGGATCGGCCCACACGTACCAGTCGGATTTCTGGTTTTCCCGCGAGCTGCGGCTCTGGACGAACCAGTGGTGCTGATCCGAGGTGTGACTGAGCACCAGGTCGATGATCACTTTCAGCCCCAGACCGTGGGCCCGCTCGAGCAGCATCTGGAAGTCGTGAAAGGAGCCGAACATCGGATCGACACCGCGATAATCGGTGACATCGTAGCCGAAGTCCTTCATCGGCGAGGGGAAGAACGGCGAAATCCAGATCGCATCGACACCCAGTTCGGCGACATAGTCCAGCTTCGCGGTGATCCCGGGCAGATCCCCGATGCCATCGCCACGCGCGTCCATGAAGCTTCTGGGATATATCTGATAGATGACGCTGCCACGCCACCATTGGGTCGAATCGGACATGCGAGTCCCCGTGTTGGTGTCATCTATTTCACGCCGGTAACGATCAGCCAGCGACGACGACGCCCGACCTGGCATGGAAGCCAGCGCCGGGCGTCGTGTCAGACTAGCGGTTTTTGTGATCGAGGTTAAATTCGGGAGGCAGCCGAGGCCACCGCCTGGCCCGCCGACTTCCCCAGCGGGCGGTGCCGGCAAGGGTCAGCGCCCGGCTTCCTCCCGCTTCAGCCACCAGGCAAAGAGTAGCCCGGCCGCCATCAGAGCAGCGGCGAGCGCGCTGGCCAGCACTGGGCCTATTCGTCAGCTAGCGCCGGCAGGAGCACTTTCACCTTTCGAGTCAAGGTATTGCGGCCCCAGCCCAGCAGCTCGGCGGCTTCCCCCTTGCGGCCGCCGGTATGCTTCAAGGCGGTCTCGATCAGGATCCGCTCGAAATCCGGCATCGCCTCTTCGAGCAAATGCGTGTGGCCCGAGGCCAGCGCCCGATCCGCCCACTCGCGGAACGCGTTGCGCCAGTCTCCGCTCGGCGCCTCGGTCCCCTCGAGCTCGCGCAGCTCCGGCGGCAGATCGTCGACCAGCACTTCCCGACCGGAGGCCATGACGGTCAGCCAGCGACAGGTGTTTTCCAATTGCCGCACGTTGCCCGGCCAGGGGAGATGCGTGAGATGCGTCTCGGCGTCGCGGGTCAGAACCTTGGGCTCGGTGGAGAGCTCCTTGGCGGCCTCGGCGAGGAAATGCTGGGCCAGGCGGGGAATGTCCTCGCGTCGCTCCGACAGCCGTGGCAGGTGAACGCGAATCACGTTCAGCCGGTGAAACAGATCCTCGCGAAAACGGCCTTCCGTCACCAGTTTTTCCAGGTTCTGGTGGGTCGCGGCAATGATCCGCACATCCACCTTGACCGGCACATGGCCACCGACCCGGTAGAATTCACCATCCGCCAGCACGCGCAGCAGCCGCGTCTGGGTATCGGCGGGCATGTCGCCGATCTCGTCCAGGAACAGCGTGCCGCCGTCGGCCTGCTCGAAGCGCCCGCGGCGCTGGGCGGCGGCGCCGGTGAAGGCCCCTTTTTCATGACCGAACAGCTCCGACTCCATCAGGTCCTTGGGAATCGCTGCCATGTTGAGCGCGATGAACGGGTGACCACTGCGCGGACTATGCTGGTGCAGGGCCTGGGCGACACGCTCCTTGCCGGTGCCCGACTCGCCGTTGATCAGCACCGTGATATGCGACTGCGACAGCCGGCCGATGGCGCGAAACACCTCCTGCATCGCCGGCGCCTCGCCGATGATCTCGGCCGAGAGTCCTTCCGGCATCGCCGCCGGCGAGCGCCGCTCCCGGGCATGGGCAACGCCGCGCCGCACCAGCGCCAGCGCGTCGTCCACGTCGAACGGCTTGGGCAGGTACTCGAAGGCACCTCCCTGATAGGAAGCGACCGCGCTATCCAGATCCGAGTGAGCCGTCATCACGATCACCGGCAGATCGGGATGCATCTCGCGCACCTTGGCCATCAGGTCGAGACCGTCGAGCCCCGGCATGCGGATATCGGTCAGGAGCACGTCCGGGGGCTGTCGCTCGATCGCCTCGAGCGCCGCATCGGCACGCTCGAAGGATTGCACCTCGAGATCCGGTTGTGCCAGCGCCCTTTCCAGGACCCAGCGGATAGCGCGGTCATCATCGACGATCGCGATACGGGCGACTTCAGTCATGGCAGTTCTCCAGCAGAACGGTGAATCGTGTGCTTGGCGGCGTCGATATGGGCCTCTCGCCAGACTCGGCAGCGATATAGCGAGCCGACACGCTCACTGTGGCGCCTCGAAGGGGATCAATAATCGGAATTCCGTGATACCGGGATGGGAGTCGCACTCGATCAGGCCTTGATGCTGATGCAGGATCGACTGCGCGATCGACAGTCCCAGACCGCTGCCCTCGGCACGCCCGGAAACCATCGGAAAGAACAGCGTTTCGCGGATGTGCTCGGGGATGCCGGGGCCGTTGTCGATCACCGCGACCTCGCAGACCAGACGGTGACGCTCGGCGCCGAGGGTGAACTGACGACGGACGCGAGTACGCAGCAGCAGGCGCGGTTCGGGCGTATCGAACTCCTCCATCGCCTGGACGGCGTTGCGCGCGATGTTGAGAACCGCCTGGATCAGTTGCGCCTCGTCGCCGACCAGATCCGGCACGCTGGGATCGTAGTCGCGCTCGAAGCTCAACCG
Source organism: Salinicola sp. CR57 (assembly GCF_003206585.1). Classification (NCBI taxonomy): domain Bacteria; kingdom Pseudomonadati; phylum Pseudomonadota; class Gammaproteobacteria; order Oceanospirillales; family Halomonadaceae; genus Salinicola; species Salinicola sp. CR57. The sequence continues at coordinate 42,934 of NZ_PZJL01000010.1, read as the reverse complement.
GTGATGCTCCACCTCGAGCAGCGCTCGAACACGCTCCAGCACCTTGTGCACGTTGAGCGGCTCATGACGCACCAGCGTGTTGGGGCCAAGCATGCGGTCGACTAGGTCCCGCAGGCGATCCGCCTCTTCGACGATGATCCGGGTGAACTCGGTGAGCTGCGGGTCGGGAAGATCACGTTCCAGCAACTGGGCGGCGCCACGAATGCCGCCCAGCGGATTCTTGACCTCGTGGGCGAGCCCTCGCATCAGCACCTTGACCGTCTCCTGTCGCGCGATCAGGGCCTCCTCCCGCGAGATGCGCAGCAATCGATCCCGCGGTTCGATCTCCAGCAGCAGTTCGCGACTGGTGATCGGTGTCGCAGTGAAATCCACCGTGATCACATCCCCCGCGGCCAGCACCAGCGCCGCTTCCCGTTGCGTATAGGGATGGCACTCCTGCATTGCCTTGTGCAGCACCTGACGCACACTGCCATCCTCGCCGTTGAGGCACTCCAGCCACTGACCGACCACCCGGGGCCGGCTAGCCGCCAACAGTGCTTCGGCCGCGGGGTTGAGCCAGCGCACGTGAAGCCGCTCGTCGAGTAACAGGACGGCGGTCGTCAGATGCTCCAGCAAACGTTGATACATGCGTTGTTCCATCGTGGTGATCCGGTACGTGCTTATACAGTGCAAAAACCGCGCCACTCCCCGATTTCGCCCATGGACAGGGAGGTCCGGATAAAAATTGGAAATTCATTCACCAAAATAGTGCAAACGCTGAAGGCCGTGGCTACCGATTGGAGGCACGACGCCACTGCAGACGGAACTACTTGCCACGACTGGGATTGTTGGGATTGGCCGGCAGATTGATGCTGGCACGCTGCACGTAGAGCGTCACCGGCGGCGTCGATAGTCTCACCTGCCCTTGGGCATCGACCAGATCGGCCTGAAGCTGATGCTCGCCTCGCGGCAACTGGCTCAGCACGAAGACGCTGGTATGCATTGGCGACTGGCTAATCTTGCCGTCCACCCTTAGCTGGACACGGTCGCTCCGCTGCAGCGCGGGCTCGATCGCCAACCTGACCTGGACGTTTCCCGCTTGTCCGGTCGGCAGCGTCTGCTGGTTCTCCGGACGAGTGATCACGAAGCGCTCGTACTCCACCGCCGGAACCTCGGGCGTGACCGGCTGGCGCGAGTCCACACGCGGCTCGACCTCGGTGGGATCGACCACCGTGATCGGCTTGAGATCGACACGCGTGCCCGCCCCCGGCTCGTCGCTGTAGACCACGTTACCCTCAGCATCGACATGTCGATAGACCGATGCCGCCATCGCGGGCAGGACGGCCCCGGCCACCAGGCAAATCGATATCACCGATACCGCCATCCTCGTGCGCATCCGTTGGCGCTCCATTGTCGATCATCCTGTTATCGGCCGGTGGCTTCGATCCTTCACCTGCCCAGGGGTCTCCTGCTCCTCGCGCCGTTCTCCCAAGGCCCGCCTCATGGGCAGCATCCGGGAAGGCGGTCCCACAAAAAAGCCCCACCGAAGTGGGGCTCTCTTTCTGCGAGGCATCGGGCCTGGGCTCGAGCTTCAGACGCTGTAGTAGAGATCGAATTCGACCGGATGCGTCGCCAGACGCAGGCGCTCGACGTCTTCGCTCTTCAGCGCGATATAGGCATCGATCATGTCGTCGGTGAACACGCCACCTTCGGTCAGGAAGGCGCGATCGGCGTCGAGCGCTTCCAGGGCCTGATCGAGGCTGGTCGCCACGGTCGGGACCTTCTTGCCTTCTTCCGGCGGCAGATCGTACAAGTTCTTGTCCATGGCGTCGCCAGGATGAATCTTGTTCTTGATGCCGTCGATACCGGCCATCAGCATCGCAGAGAACGCCAGGTACGGGTTGGCAGTCGGGTCGGGGAAACGAGTCTCGACGCGCTTGCCCTTCGGGCTGGCGGTGTACGGAATTCGAATCGACGCAGAGCGGTTACGCGCACTGTAGGCCAGCATGACCGGCGCTTCGAAGCCCGGCACCAGACGCTTGTAGGAGTTGGTCGAAGCGTTGGTGAAGGCGTTCAGCGCACGCGCGTGCTTGATGATACCGCCGATGTAGTACAGCGCCATTTCGGACAGGCCGGCGTACTCGTCACCCGCAAACTGGTTGGTGCCGTCCTTCCAGAAAGACTGGTGAACGTGCATCCCGGAACCGTTGTCGCCAACCAGCGGCTTGGGCATGAAGGTTGCCGTCTTGCCGTAGGCATGCGCGACGTTGTGGATGACGTACTTCATCTCCTGAACTTCGTCGGCTTTCTTCACCAGCGTGTTGAACTTGACGCCGATTTCGTTCTGACCGGCGTTGGCCACTTCGTGGTGATGCACTTCGACGCTCTGGCCGATCGCCTGCAGCGTGTTGCACATCGCGCTGCGAATGTCGTGGAAGCTGTCGACCGGCGGCACCGGGAAGTAGCCACCCTTGACGCGCGGACGGTGTGCCAGGTTGCCACCTTCGACCTGACGGTCAGTGGACCAGGCGCCCTCTTCGGAGGAGATCTTGTACATGGAGCCTTCGATATCGGTCTTCCAATGCACTTCGTCGAAGATGAAGAACTCGGGCTCCGGACCGAAGAACGCGGTGTCGCCCAGGCCGGTGCTGTTCAGATAGGCTTCGGCGCGCTTGGCGATGGAGCGCGGATCACGCTCGTAACCCTGCATGGTCGCCGGCTCGATGATGTCACAGCGCAGGATCAGCGTGGAGTCTTCGGTGAACGGGTCGAGGAAGGCGGTTCCGTCTTCCGGACGCAGAATCATGTCGGACTCGTTGATGCCCTTCCAGCCTTCGATGGAAGAGCCATCGAACATCTGGCCGTCCTCGAAGAATTCCGTATCGATGGCGCTGGCAGGAATGGTGACGTGCTGCTCCTTGCCCTTGGTATCGGTAAAGCGCAGATCCACCCACTTGACGTCGTGTTCTTCGATGAGGGCGAGGGTTTTCTCAGACATGTCTTCCTCCACTGTGAGCCATGGCTCGATTCGTTGGCGAATATCCAACACCGTTTTGTGGCGTGCGTGTTTTGTAGCACGAAGTCGGCGCTCTTGCCCACGCGCACACCGTTTTTGCATAACTATGCAGAGAATGTGCCAAAATGAGGCAAGGCGCCGGCGCCCCATAATAAGTGATTGATAAAAATTGCTTTATCGAAAATCCGACTGACGCCGCCAGGCGTCATCTCCGCCGATTCCTTCCCAGCGCAGTCATTCGAATCTCTTTGAAGCACCAACTTGGTGCAACATAGCACCTCATTGCACCAAAAAAGAAAGCGTACGAATCCGCTTCGCAACCTTTGCCGAAAATCGATAGGCAACGGATACTGTAGACAGAGGCCATGTGTTGATGGCGATCGACGACTCGAGTAATGGAACGGCCCATGTCTAGGCTGGATCGCACACAGGATGTGGTACAGCGTCTACGCGGTCACTGGCGTCTCAGCCTGAGTGAACCGTTGTGGGGGCGGAGCGCCATTCTTGCGCTGAATCGCGTGCTGGACGATGAAGCCGAGGCACGCTTGCCTCACAGAGCCGACTGGTGCCTGGGGCCGGACAGCTTTCGTCATCTGCTGGAGAGCCTCAGCGAGAGTGCGCAGATCGTCAGCCTGGAGAGCGTGTTGCAGTTGCATCACGACCAGTTGCCGCGCATTGCCCTCACCTTCGACGGTGGCTGGCGCGATACGCTGAAACAGGTGTCGCCGACCCTGGAGCGCCTGACGTTACCGGCCAATGTCTTTCTTCCTGGCCCGGTCACCAGAAGGGCCTGGAGCTCATGGCACGAAGCCATCGGCGAAGCCCTCTGGGGCCAGGAGACGGCCGACCACGCGAAGCGTCTGCTCGCCGAGGCCGGCCTGCCGGCGCCACCCACCGCCGGTACGCAGCGCGACGAGCGCTACAGCCAGGCGATCAGGAACTACGTCGCCGAGCTCGATCACTCGCAGGACGCCATCACGTTGCACGCCGTCGCCTCGGCGCTGGATAGCGATCCGGCGTTCGCCGACGAAACCCTGGACGCCTTCAGTATCCGCCGTCTGGAGCAGGGTGGCCTGTTCCGCTTCGGCAGCCTGATCCCCGCTCACGCCACGAGCCGAGACGCTCCCGCCCTCGTGCAGCTCCGCGAGAGCCAGCACCAGCTGGCAGTGCTGTGCCGCCATCCGCTTCGCATCGCCACCAGCGCCTCGGCAGAGACAGACGAAAGGCTGGCACGGCTGGCGACCAGCGCCGGCATCGAACGTGTGCTGACGCACCGTACGGGCTGGCTCGAACCACCGATCGACACGGTACTATTGCCGCGCTTCGTCATTACGCAGCCGGTCGCCAACAGCCAGGGGAGACTATTCGACTGGCTGTTGGGCAACCTGCCCTCGTAGCGCCTCTCAAAGCCCCTGGATCTCGAGTTCCGGCCAGCGACGCTGCCACCCCTTGGCAACGACACGGCGCCGGAACACTTCGCTATCGCCATGTCGCGGATTGTGCGTCACCTGACCCGACAGCAGCGAGGCAGTGCCAAGGGGAGCCGTCAGGCGAATGCCGTCATCGTCATCGAGGGTCACCGCCACCGCCGTTTCACACTCGACCCACACGCTCAACGCTTCCTCTATAGAGGTGTAGGGGCGATGCCCATGGCGCTCGTGCATTCGCGCCTGGTTCTTGACCGACCAGGGCAGCGGGGCAACGCGCCGGAGTTCGCTCTCGAGGGCCCGGTCGACAGACGTGTCGACGTGGGTCGCATCGAAGTAGACCAGATCGATATCGTTCAACGGCGTTGATGACGAATAGCCATGCAGGCGATCCCAGACCAGGTTGCGCACGAAACCGGCGGCCAGCCACCAGTCGGGGAGGCGCAGCGCACGCGCCTGGCGCAGCACATCCAGGCGCCAGGCGTCGGCACGGACCCATCCGATGATTCGTGCCGCGCGCTCCCGCTCTCCTTCCTCCGACGACATGAAACCCTCGCTTTTCAATGGATTGGCTCGCCGCTTTCGAAGTCGTCGAGGCGCAAGGGCGGCGACGGGATCGTCGTCGAAAAAGCCCGCGAATGGCACCGATAGACTAAAGTAGCCAGTGTCGCGCGCTTGCCTGTACAATGCGCGCCCGACCCTCCTACTCAGTGCCCAGGGGACTCGTCGATCCAGCGCTAGAGCGCGGATCATCGACTTAGACATGGGCGCACACATTTTACGATGGAAACCGCCCCATGAGTGACAACGCCTCTAACGCTCGTATCGAGAGCATTAGGAACATTGCCATTATCGCCCACGTCGACCATGGCAAGACGACACTGGTCGACAAGCTCCTGAGCCAATCCGGCACCCTGGACCGCAAGGCCGAAGGCCAGGAGCGGATCATGGACTCCAACGACCAGGAGAAGGAACGCGGCATCACCATCCTGGCCAAGAACACCGCGATCCGCTGGAACGACGGCAACGGCCGCGACTACCACATCAATATCGTCGACACCCCGGGACACGCCGACTTCGGTGGTGAAGTCGAACGCGTCATGTCCATGGTCGACTCCGTACTGCTGCTGGTCGACGCGGTCGACGGCCCGATGCCGCAGACCCGCTTCGTGACCCAGAAGGCCTTCGCCCAGGGTCTCAAGCCGATCGTGGTGGTCAACAAGGTCGACCGTCCCGGCGCGCGCCCGGATTGGGTCGTCGATCAGATCTTCGATCTGTTCGACAACCTCGGCGCCACCGACGAGCAGCTCGACTTCCCGATCATCTACTGCTCCGCGCTCAACGGCATCGCCGGCATGGAGCCGGACGACATGGCCGAAGACATGACGCCGATGTTCAAGAGCATCGTCGACATCGTCGAGCCGCCCAAGGTCGAACTCGACGGCCCGTTCCAGATGCAGATCTCGGCGCTGGACTACAACAGCTACGTCGGCGTCATCGGCCTGGGCCGCATCAAGCGCGGCAGCGTCAAGCCGAGCCAGCAGATCAGCGTCATCACCAAGGAAGGCGCCGTTCGCAAGGGCAAGATCGGCCAGGTCATGACCCACATGGGCCTGGAGCGGGTCCAGACCGACGAAGCCACCGCCGGCGACATCGTCTGCATCACCGGTATCGACAACCTGGCGATCTCCGACACGCTGTGCGACGTCAACAACGTCGAAGCGCTGCCGCCGCTCTCCGTCGACGAGCCGACCGTCTCGATGACCTTCCAGGTCAACGATTCGCCGTTCGCCGGCAAGGATGGCAAGTACGTCACCAGCCGCAACATCAAGGATCGCCTCGAGCAGGAGCTGATCCACAACGTCGCGCTACGCGTCGAGCAGGGTGAGTCCTCCGAGAAGTTCAAGGTCTCCGGACGTGGCGAACTGCACCTGTCGGTGCTGATCGAGACCATGCGTCGCGAAGGCTTCGAACTGGCCGTCGGCCGCCCCGAGGTCATCATCCGCGAGATCGACGGCGTCAAGCAGGAGCCCTACGAAGAAGTCATCATCGACTGCGAAGAGCAGCACCAGGGCGCCGTGATGGAAGAGCTCGGCTACCGCAAGGGCGAGCTCTCCAACATGAACCCGGACGGCAAGGGCCGGGTGCGCCTGGACTTCATCATCCCGGCTCGCGGCCTGATCGGCTTCCGTGGCCAGTTCCTGACGCTGACTTCCGGTACCGGCATCCTGACCAGCCGCTTCGATCACTACGGCCCGCTCAAGCCGGACGCCGCGATCGAACGTCGTAACGGCGTGCTGGTGTCGATGGTGCCGGGCAAGGCGCTGGCCTATGCGCTCTACACCCTGCAGGAGCGCGGCAAGCTGATCGTCGACCACGGCACCGAGGTCTACGAAGGCATGCTGATCGGCATCAACAACCGCGCCAACGACATGGTGGTCAACCCGACCAAGGGCAAGAAGCTCGACAACATGCGCGCCTCCGGCAACGACGAGAACATCGTGCTGACGCCGCCGATTCGCTTCACCCTGGAGCAGGCGATCGAGTTCCTCGACGACGACGAACTGGTCGAGATCACCCCGAGCTTCATTCGTCTGCGCAAGAAGCACCTGACCGAAAACGAGCGCAAGCGGGCCGGCAAGAAAGGCTGATCGCCCCGCGAGCCTCCACTGCCGTCAGATCGCAGTGGCAATAACGACGACACCCGCCCTTCAGCGGGTGTCGTCGTTTGGGCCAGCGTAGCGTTGATTAAGAAAGACTACTCATGGCGACCGACGGCTGTACAATCGGCAACATCAAGGCTACAAGACACCGGCATTCCGTCTCTTCACGCACGCCGCCAGCGGGCGCAACGAGGTCGAGATCGCGGTAGACAGAGACAGGCGCCCCCCAACGGCGCGCCAGGACAATATCAATAAATGCTCGGGGGAGACGCGATGACGCCGATCATCGATGTCCGCAACATCCGCAAGTCGTTCGGCGGCCTCACGGTCATCGACGACTGCTCCATCCAGGTCGCCAAGGGCTCCATCACCGGCATGATCGGTCCCAATGGCGCCGGTAAATCGACGCTGTTCAACATCATCGCCGGCAGCCTCGCGCCCGACAGCGGCGAGGTCCTGCTCAACGGCCAGGCGATCACCCACCTCTCCGCCAACCAGCGCTTCCACCGCGGGCTGCTGCGCACCTTCCAGATCGCCCACGAGTTCAGCCACCTGACCTCGCTGGAGAACCTGATGATGGTCCCGCCCCGGCAGGAGGGCGAGAACCTGTTCAGCACCTGGCTGAAACCCGGCGAAGTGCGGCGTCAGGAGGCCGAGGTCCGCCGTCGCGCCCTCGAGGTGCTCGATTTCGTCGGCCTGTCCCATGTCCGCAACGAGCTGGCCGGCAACCTCTCCGGCGGCCAGAAGAAGCTGCTCGAACTCGGCCGGACCATGATGACCGACGCCGAGGTGGTGCTGCTCGACGAGATCGCCGCCGGGGTCAACCGCACCCTGCTCGGCGACCTGATGGGCAATATCGAACGGCTCAATCGCGAGCTGGGTTATACCTTCCTGGTCATCGAACACGACATGGACATGATCGGTCGCCTGTGCGACCCGGTGATCGTGCTGGCCCAGGGCCAGGTGATGATGGAAGGCTCGATCGGCGAGATCCAGAACAATCCGGAAGTGATCGAAGCCTATTTTGGTTCCGAGACCGCCTAGGCCAGGACCGAGACACGACGGCAACCCATTGCCAAGCAATAACAAAGAGCACCCAATGCCACTACTCGAAGCAGTTGACGTTCATGGCGGCTACGGCGGCATGAACATTCTCAACGGGGTCAACATGACGATTGAAGCCGACGAAATCGGCGTCATCGTCGGCCCCAACGGCGCCGGCAAGTCGACCATGCTCAAGGCGGTCTTCGGCCTGCTGACGATCACCCAGGGCGAGATCCGGCTGCGCGGCAAGCCGATCACCAATCTTTCACCGCACAAGCTGGTGGAGATGGGCATGGGGTTCGTGCCGCAGGAGAAGAACATCTTCCCGAGTCTCTCCGTCGAGGAGAACCTGGAAATGGGCGCCTTTCTCAAGCCCGCCACCGTCTCGCGGCTCAAGGCGCAGATCTACGAATTCTTCCCCCCGCTACGGGAGAAGCGCCGCCAACCCGCCGGCGAGCTCTCCGGCGGCCAGCGCCAGATGGTGGCCATGGGGCGGGCGCTGATGAACGAACCCAGCGTGCTGCTGCTCGACGAGCCCACCGCCGGGCTCTCGCCACGCTACATGAACGAGATATTCGACCGGGTGAAAACCATCAGTGCCGCTGGCGTCGGCGTGCTGATGGTGGAGCAGAACGCCAAGCAGGCGCTGCGCATCGCCCACAAGGGCTTCGTGCTCGCGGCCGGCCAGAACCGGTTCAGCGATACCGGCGAAGCGCTGCTCAACGATCCTCAGGTGGCCAAGAGCTTCCTCGGTGGTTGAGCGCCGTCGTCCCGCTGGCGAGCCAAGGCTTGCGAGAGCCCGTCTTCAACAAGAGATTTCGTCGTGAATGAGCTGATCTACTTCTTCAACTACGTGGTGGTGGCCGGCAGTGTCACTGGCTGCATCTACGCCATCGGCGCCGTCGGCGTGACGCTGATCTACAGCATCCTGCGCTTCGCCCACTTCGCCCACGCCGACATGATGACGCTCGGCACCCTCGCCGTGCTGCTGCTGACACTCGCATTCCCCCACGCCGGTGATCCCCTCGGGCTGCCCACCGCGATCGTCATGCTGCCGGTGGCGATGGCGTTCACCTCGCTGGTGGCCGTGGGCATCGATCGCGCCTTCTACCAGCCGCTGCGAAGCCATGGCGTCAAGCCGATCGTGATGGTGATCGCCTCGCTCGGCGTCACGCTGATGCTGCAGGGGCTGATCCGGCTGTTCGCCGGCACCGGCTCGCAGAACCTCTACGTCGATGCGCGCAAGGAGATCTTTCGTATCGACGTGCCGGGCGTGACCCGACCGATCATCCTCACCGAACCGCAGATCATCCTGTTCGTGATCACCATCGTCGCCGTGGTCGGGCTGCACCTGTTCCTGACCCGGGCGCGCCTGGGCAAGGCGATGCGGGCGATGTCGGACAACCCCGACCTGGCACGCGCCTCCGGCATCAATACCAAGCTGATCATTACCCTGACCTGGGTCATTGCCGGGTCGCTGGCCACCATCGCCGGCACGCTGCTGTCGCTGGATGTCGCCTTCAAGCCGGACCTCAGCTTCTTCCTGCTGCTGCCGATCTTCGCCGCCGCCATCGTCGGCGGCGTCGGCCACCCCTACGGCGCCATCGCCGGCGGCTTCCTGGTCGGCTTTGCCGAGACACTGGCGGTCTTCAACTGGTCGGTACTGCTCAGGCCGCTGCGAGACAGCCTGCCGACCTGGCTGGAACTGCCCAACAACCTGGCGCTGGTGGGTACCGAGTACAAGATCGTGGTGCCCTTCTTCATTCTGGTGGCGGTGCTGATCTGGCGCCCGACCGGCATCTTCAAAGGGAAGGTGATCTGATGACTGCCCCCTCAACGCAACGCCCCGCAACTTCCGATCGTCGCACGCTCCCGATCCGCGAGCTGGTGCTGTTCGGCGGCCTCGCCCTCGTGGTTCTCGCCGTCTTCGCGACCATGGGTCCGGCCTACTCCACCCGCATGCTGGTAGAGGCCTCCTGCTACGCGATCCTGGCTCTCGGCCTGACCATCCAGTGGGGCTACGCCGGTCAATTCAACGCCGGCATCATGGGCTTCGTCGCCCTGGGCGGTTTCTCGGCGACGTTCTTCAGCATCCCGGTCAATCATGCGTTCTGGTCAAGCGACCTTCCCGGTCGGCTGGGCTGGGTGCTGCTGGCGATGGTCGTGGTTACCGCGATCGTGTTCGGCATCAGCCGGCTCGACCGCATCGGCGTCCCCAAGCTGCTGCGCACGATCCTCGCCATCGTCGCCGGGCTGGTGGGCTACCTGGTCGTGATCAGCTGGTTGCGCAGCGTCACCGGCGATATCGAGTCCCAGGTGGAGTTCATCGGCGGGCTGGGGCTGCCGGTGTGGCTGGGCTGGATCGTGGGTGGCGCCCTGGCCGGCGGTGTCGGCTACTTCATCGGCCATATCTGCCTGGGCCTGCGCAGTGACTATCTGGTCATCGCGACCTTGGGGATCGCCGAGATCATCAAGGCGTTCCTCAAGAATTCGGACTGGCTCACGCGCGGCACCGCGACCATCTCGCCCCTGCCCTGGCCGGTACCGGACCCCGGCCAGGTCGGCTTCCTGACCGCCCGCTCGCTCTACCTGTCGGTGACCGTGGTCATGATCGCGGTGATTTTCTTCCTGCTCCATCGCGCCTATCACGCTCCCTGGGGGCGCATGATCCGCGCCATCCGCGACAACGAGGTTTCCGCCGCGGCCATGGGCAAGTCGATCAATCGTCGCCGTCAGGAGATCTTCGTCTTCGGCTGTATCCTGATGGGGATCGGTGGCGCGGTGCTCACCAGCTTCAACGGGCTGTTCGATCCGCAGGGCTACCTGCCGCTCAACCACACCTTCCTGGTGCTGGTGATGGTGATCCTCGGCGGCCCGGGCAACAACCTGGGCACGCTGTTCGGCGCGGTGCTGGTCTACGTGATCTGGATCATGTCGGGGCCGATGGCGCTGGCGGTGATGCACGCCATCGTCGCACTGGGTGCGCACTGGTTCGACTGGCAACCGGGGAATCTCGACAGCCGCGCCCTGCAGGCGAGAGTGTTCGTGATCGGGCTGCTGATCCTGCTGGTGCTGCGCTTCGCCCCGCGCGGGCTGATCCCGGAGAAGGTCGCGCACCACGATTGAAGCCGATCGCACCGAGACCTGCCGATTCGGCAGGCCCGAACGCAAAATCCCGAGCCTTGGCTCGGGATTTTGCTGAGTGGACGCCGATAATGGTCAGTCGGCGATCAACCCTTGGGTCACACTAGTCATTCACCAATCGGACCCTTGGTCACGAACTTGCCATCCTCGACCGCCATTTCGACCACGATACCCGGCACGTCGCCGTTGTCGTCGAACTCCGCGCTGCCGGAGGCGCCTTCGTAGTTGATCTCCTTGCCTTCATCGATCAGCTTCTTGGCCTTCTCCCACTCTCCCGGCAGGATCGTCTCGCCCGGCGCCGTGGCAACGTCACGCAGCGCCTCGGAAAGGCCCTCACGGTCGGCACTGCCGTTCTTCTCGATGGCAAGCGCCAGCAGGAACGCGGCATCGTAGGCCTGCGCCGCGAACACCGCGCTGGGGTCGATGCCGGCCTTCTCGGCCAGGTCGTTGAAGATATCCGAGCCAGGCACGTCCGGCGAGCCAGGACGCGTCGCGATCATGCCCTCCAGCACGTCGGCGCCCACCGCATCGACCAGCGCGTTCCCGACCATGCCGTCGCCGCCGGCATATTGGGTGAAGGCGCCGCTCTCGTAGGCCTGGCGCAGGATCGTCTGGCCGGACGTATCGGCGTAGGCCAGCACCACCAGCGTCTGCGAGCCGCCGGAGGAGAGCTTGCCGATCTCCGACCGGTAGTCCGCCCGGTTGTCCTCATGGGCCAGGTTGGCGGAGATCGAACCGCCTTCGGCCTCGAACGTCTTGGTGAAAGCGTCGTCCAGGCCCTGGCCGTAGTCGTTGTTGACGTAGGTCACGGCGACGTCCTCGATCCCCTTGGAGAGCAGCAGCTTGGCCAACTGCTCACCCTGGAAGGCGTCGGAGGGCACGGTGCGGAAGACCAGATCGTTGTCATCGAGATCCGTCACCGCCGGTGCCGTGGAAGCCGGCGACACCATTACCACGCCGCCGGGAATCGCGGCATTGTTGGCCGCGGCGATGGTGGCACCGGTGCACAGCGCGCCAACGATCGCGGTCACCTTCTCGCTGTTGACCAGCCGGTCGGCGGCGTTGGACGCGGCCGAGGCATCCGAACAGGTGGTGTCACCCGAGGGCATGACCATCTTTTCACCATCCAGCAGGCCGCCCTGATCGTTGATCTCCTGCACCGCGAGTTTGGCGCCATCGAAGATCGGCGGCGTCAGGCTTTCGATACCGCCGGTGAAGCCCCCCAGAAATCCCACTTTGACATCCGCCTGCGCGACACCGGCACATGCCGTGGTTGCCGCAATGGCGAGTGCAAGTACTGTCTTCTTCATCGCTTTTATCGCTCTTTGTTGGGTTGCGAAAGACCACGTTCACTCTGCTGGCAAGCCGCCCAAAAGACAAGCCTCCGTAACCGTTCGTGTCTTCACCTTTCGGCGTGCTCGAGCGGCCCGATCATGGCACCGCGGCGATCTCGCCGAGCATGAAGCAACCTGCGATGCCGGCGGCAAATCAATCGATTAGCGGCTACGCTGAAACCGCGACAACGCTAACGGCAAGGAGAACGCCATGCACAAGCATATCGAGTGGGATGCGCCGGGCGGCGCCAGTGTCGACGCCCACTACGCCAAGGACGAACAGCATCGTGTCACCCCGCAACCGGGGATGATGCTGACCGCGCGCTACCACGGCGCCACGGTGCGCGTTCAGGTCGAGGCCTACAAGGATGGCGTCAGCATCGGCAAGGTCGCGGCACTGATCGGCGATGACGGTGAGCGTCACGACAGCTTCGGGGACCTCGCCAAGGGCGACATGGTCCGCCTGCCCGACGACAAGCGCGCTTTCCAGGCGTCAGAGGACGACGAGGACTGATCGCAGGGCAGTAGATACACAGGCATAAAAAGCCCCGGTCCAGGGGGTGGACCGGGGAAGTTGGAGGTACTGGAAGGTCGCGGGACCCGAAGCAGTGCCTACCGATTCGCTGCGCCCGTCAGCACGGGCGCAACGCAGGGATATCGTGTGTCGTCGGTATCAATCGAGGCTGGCGAAGGACATCTCCACGCTGCCCCGCTCGCTGTTACCGCCTCCATTCACATTCTTCAGCGCCTGGGCAGCGGCCGTGCTCTGGCCTTGGCCTACCAGGCTATCGTTGCCGCCCGCGATGTCGGTCGCACGCTGGGTCGTAGCAGCGACATAGGCCAGGGAATTATCGGCTGCGGTGCTGTGGCCACCGCTGACGGTGTTGATTCGATACTCGCTCGGCAGCAGCTGGTACTGGGAGGTCGCCTGGGTATTGAGGGCTTCATGCTGTTGAGCGAAAGCGCGTTGTTCCATGACGCTATTGGCCTGAGCGGCAGCGGGAAGTGCGATAGCCAGAGCGACAGCGGCGAGAATGCGAGTTTTCATGGTAAACCTCCAATCATCTTCGTTTGCGTGGTTGGCCTCTTGGCCTGACCGTTGAAGAGATTATGAGGGTCAGTTTATTAGGTGGCTAATCAGTTAGCTTGAAGTCGTCTATCACCGAGATTGATAGAAAAATATCCGCACCCGCCACGCGGGGGCTGCCCTGTTGCACTGCCAACCGGCTACGATAACGAAGCCAGCCGGCGCACGGGAGACAGGGGAAACCAATGGGACAGGCACGGAACGCGATCATTCTGGGCGGATTGCTGGCCATCGGCATGATCTGGGGCGGAAGCTACATCGAGGACGCCGCCGAAACCTGGCGTGACGCCGGCCGCAGCGTCACGGTCAAGGGCCTTTCGGAGCGCGAGGTGCCGGCGGACATGGCACTCTGGCCGCTGCACTACACCGTCACCGCCAACGAGCTGGAAACGCTGCAGCAGGAGTTGACGACGCAGGAGAGCCGCATTCGCGAGTTTCTCACCCAGCGGGGCTTCCAGACCGACAACATCACCGTGACCTCGCCCCAGGTGACCGACCGCTTCGCCAATCTCTACGGCGCCGACCGGCCCGACGAGCGCTACCAGGCCGAAGCCACGGTGCTGCTGCGCACGCCGGCGGTGGATAGCGTCAAGAAAGCGATGCCCCAGACCGGAGAACTGGTCCGCGCCGGGGTGGTGCTGTCACCCAACTACGACTACCGCACCGAATTCCTGTTCACCGGTCTCAATGACATCAAGCCGGAGATGGTCGCCGAAGCCACCCAGGATGCACGCGGCGTCGCCCAGCAGTTCGCCAGAGACTCAGGCAGTCGCGTCGGCGAAATCCGCAGCGCCAACCAGGGCTACTTCTCGATCGAAGATGTCGACAGCTACACCCCCGATATCAAGCGCGTGCGGGTGGTGACGACGATCGATTACGCGCTGGAACAGTGAGATCAATTCTCGCGTCCACTCTCGACCGAAGCGGACGGGATCCCAACGACAAAACCATCACAGATGAGCGCCGGTGGCACGACAGCTAGGCTTTAAATAGCCCGTTTTCGCTCAACTGACCGAGAGGCCGGCTTCCCGCGCCCATTCCAGGGCGTCTGCACCTGCGGGAATGCGCATCGGCGCGGCCGGATCGGTTGCTGCACGCCAGACCGCCTCGGCTACATCCCGCGCATAGGTGACCGGGCCCGATTCGTCGGTGATCCGTGCGATCGTCTGCTGAATCAGAACCGCGTAGTCAGCACTCTCCAGGCCGTGACGGTACGCGTTGTCACCGAACTGCGTTTCGGGCGAACGGCCGGGCAGCACGACGCGCACATCGATGCCGAACGGTGCAAGCTCAATGGCCAATGACGCCGAGAACGCATTCACCGCGGCCTTGCTGGCCGTATACATCGATAGCAGCGGCAATGCCTTGAGCGTGACGGTCGAGGTCACATTGATGATGGTGCCGGCGCCCCGAGCACGAAGTTGCGGCAGGAAGGCTTGGGTCATCGCCATGGTGCCGATGGTGTTGGTCTCGAACAGCGCACGTGCCAGGTCCGGGTCGGTGAGCTCGAACGGTGCGGCCGCGCCCACGCCGGCATTGTTGACCAGCACGTCGATCGGGCCGGCGGCGTCGACGGTCGCGGCTATGCTGGCGGGATCGGTCACGTCGAGTGCAAGCACGCGTAGACGATCGGAGGTCGGTAATACATCCGCGCGCGGCGTGCGCATGGTGGCGATGACACGCCAGTCGCGCTCAAGAAAATACCGCGCGATCTCCAAGCCGAAACCGGACGAACAACCCGTGATCAGAACCGTCTTCATGGGAACTCCTTTGATCCGAACATTGAGCTACACACGATAGGCGTCACTCACCGCACTCACTACAATCCATAATCCAAATTTCATTGGCGAAAGTCCGATCATGATCGATCCGCTGGCCGAGGTGGTTTCCCTGCTGCAGCCCAGCATGCGGTTTTCCAAGCTGATCGTTGGTGGCGGGCCCTGGCGCGTGCGCCGCAGCGATCCGGGCGACTTGTTCTATTGCGTCGTGCTGGAAGGCGAGTGCCTCTCCTCCCCCGGTGCCGGGGAGCCGATCCATCTCACTGCCGGTGATTTCCTGCTGGCTCCATCGGCGCAGGACATCGTCGCGTCCAGTCATCCACCACCGCCACTCGATGTCGAGAACTGGCCTGCCGCCATCGGCGACGGCGTATTCCGACTCGGCGCGGCGGATGCGGCGCCCGATGTGCGCATGCTGATCGGCCATTGTCATTTCGAATCGCCCGACGCGGCGTTGCTGGTCTCGCTGTTGCCGCAACGCGTGCATATTCGCGATCAGCGGCGACTGGCGATGCTGGTCAAGCTTGTCAGCGAAGAGTCGCGCGCCGATCGGCCGGCGCGCGATATGGTGCTGTCGCGGCTGCTGGAAGTACTGATGATCGAAGCGCTGCGAGTCACCGGAGAAACAGCGGCCTCGCCCGGCCTGGTGCTCGGGCTCGCCGATAATCGCCTAGCGAACGCGATACGCGCCATGCACGCCGAGCCGACACACGCGTGGACGGTGGCAGAATTGGCGCGGCAGGCGGCGTTGTCACGGTCGGCTTTCTTCGAGCGCTTCAAGCAGACGGTCGGCCTTGCGCCGATGGCGTATCTGCTCGCCTGGCGCATGGCGCTAGCCAAGCGAATGTTGAGAAACGATCAGAGTCGTATCGCCGATGTTGCCGAGCGGGTCGGCTACAGTTCGGCGAGCACCTTCAGCGTTGCCTTCACGCGCCACGTTGGCACGCCGCCGACGCGGTACGCCAACGACAGAGAGCCGCTATAGCCGCAGTCAGTTCAGTCGCCACGTGATTAGGGCAGCGACGACCTTTGACATGCCTATGGCTAAAACGTCATCCAACAGCTCGCCGAGGGCCTGCCGGCACAAGGTCTATTTGACCTCAAGGTGGAGCTGGGTCGGTTTCCTGATGCCCCGGTATGGCATACAGAAGTTTGAGAGACGAGTTGGCGGGCGTGGTCGCGGCTACGAATGTACGGTCTATCGTTAGGAGGGCGAGTGAGTCACCAAGTCCGCTTTCGGCCAAAAGCGGACGTTCATCCAAAAGTAGATATAACGCCGCGTTCACCGGCTTATCCGGTGCAACGCTTTGTTAACTCTCTATCACGTATGGGAAATATTTTGATATCGAACGAAGTATTAAGATTGGCAACTTATTCTCAAATGCTGATAAGTATTTCCTAGTGATTAACGACTGATCTGAATTTGTTTCGTTAAGCAATACACTGCCCCAATGGTCAGGGGAATAGCGCATCAAATTACTGAGCGTACTAGTGAGCATGAAGTGTATGCAGATTTCCGGAAATACCACTGGATGGAACGGATTTTCTATATACCAAAGATTACCTCGCGCATCGCACGAAATAGATGCGCTGATTTTAAACGCATCCGAGGCAGGAACAGAAACAATATACTTACCAAAGCGTTCTGATACAGGAAAACCCTCGAAGGAGCATTCTACGTCAGATAAACTAGGCCGTCTTTCACCATCGCCAACTTGAAACTCCCACACGATATTTCTATCATTTTTCCCCATGGAAACGCTTAGAGGGTGAGTTCGACCAATCTCGCCCGTAGTAATTCTGTAATATTCCCGTATTTCCGGAACCATGCTGAGCAACGTTCCAACACCAATTGTATGGCGTTTCTTAAAAAACTCCAGCAAGGATTGTGACGCATCTTGTTGTATAGAAAACTCCGCATTCCTAACATTTAATGTTGGAAACGCACAAAGAAGATCACTAAAAGTTCCCTGTGGCATATCACCGCCAACTTGACTCTTCATTCCATCAGGTATGTAGTTCAATCCATGAGAACCGGGAAGTGAGTCCAATGAGGTGCGAATGGGGTTATTCAGTATTATAAACGCGTATGCGTATGCAGTAAGTGAGTAAAAAAAGTTAAGCGGCTTCACCATTAGGGAGCCGGTTTTTCCCGCGAGATACAGTTCTCGCCCCTGCCTCATGCAGTTCCTTACTCGGGAAGCCTCAGACGCACTAATCCCCGCATTTCTTGAATCCCCAACCGCACGTTTGCGAATTTTATACAATTCACGAACATGCTCTGTGTTTTCCATATTTTCAACAAGTTCCAAGATAGCCTGCTCAAAATGGAGATCATTGATCGGCAATAGCCTCGAAGGATCATCTGCGGCGAGTCGAGCATTTATCTCCTTTTTTAGGAGGTAATAGTTCTTGGACGAGTTCAAGTCAGAATCATTGGCCTCATTCAGGCCTTCTTTCCTGAAATATTTTTTCAGGTCTCCTCCGTTCTCTCGCCTTTCTTCTTTACTAAACACCTTCCATTTTTCAACAAGGTCTTGCTTTTTTGTAGCTATAGCTTCATACGCCCCGTCATTCTTAAACGGAGAATTATTTTCTGCTTCTGTAATCTCTATTAACCCTGAGAGTAAGTTGTCAAGCATATGTTCTATCCATCCTAAGAGTTAACACTTAGCGTAACCGGCCGATTTTGGAGCGCCAGCGAAGAAACCGGTCCGCGTTGATGCTATTGTTAGTGTGAGCACCTTTCAATCTATTCAAGAATTGTGCCAATTTTGACTGCTACAAGTACGTCATGCTCCGCAGATTTTTCTATGATCATTCCAGCAAGTCTACCCGTCGGAGTGTGATTGGGTTTATAGACATCTACTTGATGCAAAGCGCCCACATCAATCAAAGCGCCTCCGCTTGCACCCCTAGGCGACAATGTATTGACCTTATTGCCATCAGAGTCTCGTGCGTACTTGTTATGGTACTTCAGAAGAATATGTTCATTTCCGCTGAGCGACCGCTTAGCGGCCCACGACTTATCCTTTTTTAAGGTAGATGTGTATTTCATGTATTTAGGCGTCACGCTGTTATTCACATTATCATGCTTCTTGTTTTTTGAATTTGGATATCCGAGTGCAAGATACGCATTATCATGACAGCTACTCTTAAGAGAGATCATCGACTCACTGATAAAGGGTAGATCGTCACAACCTTCCAAACTGAGATTGGTCAATTCAGTCCAGGCGAAGTCATAATGATCTTTACTACGGTCATTATCTGGCTTGTTCGTGCAAAAAAACTCGGCTGAAATTTCCTGTAAACAAGACCCCACTCCCAAATACAGAGTAGACTCACTATTTTCGTCGATAATGTGAGCAGCTGTAACCAGGTACCGTTTGTCTTTCCACAAAAGTAGGAACCCACTACCAATATGGTCCGGTCGGCCATGGTTAGAAGCGCCGTAAATTGGTCTTATTGCTGCAATAAATTGGTCGGCGCCGCTATCTGCAGCCTGATCTAGCTTCTCTCTCACCAACTCGCTCATAGTCTTAATGGTGCCCATTTCTTATTCTCACTAACGCTGCCAGCATGCGCGGCTACGGAATGGAGGCAAAGCCGCAATGTAGTAGACGTCGCCGTGCCTGGCCTTGTTAGGCTCATCCCCTAGCATCTCGGCCTTCTTCATCTTCAGGGACCCTAAAACGCCAATATTTTTCAGGTCTCACCCAAACCACATTATCTCGGTTTATATTTCTGAACTCATTCAAAACAGACCTTCCTAAGACAAGGTTGCCATCGGAATTTTCCCGAAGAAGGCTTTCTGCGGTGGATTTCACCAGAAAATCTACGACATCATTTTGATATAGACATTCATGCTTCTCTAGCTCGCCTTGCATCCATTGAGCGGCAGTTTTTGCATCCATGCTTATGATTCTTCCTCAACCTTCACGAGTGAATCGTGCGGAAAGACGCCCGTATCTAATTTTTTTCCAGCAAACCACTGACACTTGTAACTGCCTGTGTACTGTCTATCCAAATTTGTCGTCAACTCTCTGACGGTCATATGTGGACCACCAGATTTCAGCTTGACGATATCCCCAACCGAGTAAAAATCTTCTTTTTTCATGAATACTCCCTTTAAGCTATGAATGACTCTAAATAAGCCTAACGCCCGGTTCACGCGCCAATTTGGAGTTGCGAAGCGACGAAAAATTGGTCGCTGTGAAGCCGATTGTTAGGCGTACTTCCCATAGACTTTGTAAATAGACTCATAATTTTCGCGCTTCAACTCACCAGAGTATGTTATCCCTTCTCTTTCAGCTATTTCCTTAAGTGTTTTATAAAAATCTGGCAGCGATCTTTCTACTGCATCTTTTACCTTAGGAAAAATGGTATTTTTTAACGAATCCTTATCGACCTTTCCCGCAATTATTGCATCACACGATGCTCTGATACGGCTAAAATAAACTTCACCTGTAGTGGATATCAAAAAGAAGTCGTCTAAATTAGGCTCACCTTTTTTGTTGGCGTATTTATTTATTGCTTTTGAAAACTCTTGAAAAGCATCTGTTTGTTCACCGATCAACTGCCTAGCTGTCTCTACTAGTTGAATTTCGTAGTCTTTTCTTTCCTTCTTTGTCATCGTAAAGCGTGAAACAAAAAATCCAAGAAGAAATGTACCAATGGGAATCCCCAGCTCGATCAAAAGGTCCACCGCTTTTAGGTCGTCAGGAGAAAGATCACCGGCCACGCTGTTGGTTTCCTCTGTTACGAGCAGCAGCTAGGAGCGCTTCAATGGTATCCGCCTCTGAGGCGTACACCATTGTATTAAAGTCAGGGAATACCTGTTCGGCGGCTCGCTCGCCGGCAACTTCCTTGCCAATTCCTGATCGAATAAGAACTTCAACTAACGATGCCCACTGCTCAATCTCTTGCTCAGTTGGGTTGTGGTTTAGACCGTATTTAATAAATAGCGAGTGATTAATACTCATACATGCTCCTGATTTTTATGTCTAACAGGTATTAGACAGTGCGCTCGTTTATTGACTTGAACGCGCACGCGAGTTCAACAATATTATGTTGCGCACTGTTTTCTCCATAACATACTGAAAAATCGACATGTTAAGTATAGCTTGGCCACATAACACCAATCATAGTGCCAGCTGCATAACACCGATGAGCGTGCAGGCAGCCTTTCCACCATGGCTCCTTTGGGTCGATTGCAGTCATTCGCCCAGCGTGTCGCCTGCACTCATCTCATCAGACATCTACTAGCCTTCTGCACCACCCTGTAACTCTAGGTAACCCAGATCCCTTAGCACCACAACCCCGCCAAAAGGCTGTCAGCGATCTCCTACAAGACCGCGTCGTTCACAATCTCCCCTTTCCACTTCATTTGTTATGTTATAACCTTTGCCTCCGTTTCAGGAGATCGTCATGTCACACCGTCACCGGCACCGCCCCGATGGGCCGTGCCATTTTTCGTTGATGTCGCTGGGCGCCGGGCGGCGCGTGTTGCTGGCGCTGTTGCCGCTGGCTGTGCTGTGGCTCGTCGCGGGCTGGGCTGCCGGGGTGTTCGGTTGATGGGGCAGCCGAGAACAGAGGCGCTGGATGAGCCCAACATCCTGCTGACGCTGGAATCGTTATCGCTGGCGCAGGGCAACCGCATGGTGCTGGAGGGTATCGACGGTCATTTCGAGGCCGGCACCATCACCGCGCTGGTGGGCGCCAACGGCGCCGGCAAGAGCACGCTGGTCCAGGGGATCATGGGCGAGCTGCGCCCCGTCAGCGGTCGGGTTGACTGCCGTGTACCCAACGCCCGGCGCGCCTGGCTGCCGCAGCAGCTGGCGCTGGACCTGACCTTCCCGATGAGCGTCGAGGAGCTGGTGATGAGCGGCTGCTGGCCGACCCACGGCAGTTTCAAACGCTACGGCCCGACGGAGTACCGTCGAGGCCAGGCGGTGATGCAGCGCCTGGGCCTGCAGGCGTTCGAACACCGCCCGCTGGGCGAGCTGTCCGGCGGCCAGCGCCAGCGCGCCCTGCTGGGCCGTACCTTGATGCAGGAAGCCCAGTTGCTGCTGCTGGACGAGCCGTTCGCCAATGTCGATGCCGCCACCGTCGAGGTGCTGATCGAGGTACTGCAGGACATGGCGGCCAAGGGCGCGGCGATCATCATCGTGCTGCACGATCACGATCAGATGACCCGGCTGGCCAACCGGATCCTGCACCTGGAGCGCGGGCATGGTACCTGGTCAACGCCCGCCCGGGTCGGCGACGCCTCCTCCACGGCGGAGACGCTGACATGATCGACTGGTTGTTCTCTCCGTTAATCGATTTCGGTTTCATGCGCCGCGCGCTGGTAGCCGGCCTGGCGCTGTCGCTGGTCGCGCCGCCGCTGGGGGTTTTCCTCACCCTGCGCGGTATGAGCCTGGTCGGCGACGCCATGGCCCACGCCGTGTTGCCGGGCGTGGCGGTGGGTTTCCTGCTGGCCGGGTTCTCGCTGCCGGCGATGAGCTTTGGCGGCCTGATCGCGGGGCTGCTGGTGGCAGGGCTGGCGGGCAGCGTGTCGCGCCTGACCGGCCATCGCGAAGACTCCGCCATCGCCAGCTTCTACCTGATCTCGCTCGCCGCCGGGGTGATGTTGATCTCGATGCGCGGCAGCAGCGTCGATCTGACCCACGTGCTTTTCGGCTCGATCCTGGCGGTGGACAGTACCGCGCTGTGGCTGATCGTCAGCGTGTCGAGCCTGACCCTGATCGTGCTCGCCGCGATCTTCCGCATCCTGGTGGTGGAGTGCCTCGACCCGCTGTTCCTGCGCGGCCAGGGCATTCGCGGCGGCGCCGTGCATGGCCTGTTCCTGGGCTTGATGGTGCTCAATCTGACGGCCGGCTTCCAGACGCTGGGGACGCTGATGGCGGTCGGCCTGATGATGCTGCCGGCCACCGCGGCGCGCTTCTGGTCGAAACGCCTCGAAGGCCTGATGGGGCTGGCCATCGCCATCGGTATGATCTCGAGCGTGGGAGGCCTGCTGCTCTCCTATCACGCCGGCCTGCCCTCCGGTCCCTGCATCATTCTGCTCGCTGGCGTCATCTATCTGTTTTCCGCGCTGTTCGGGCGGTACCACAGCGTCTTTGCCCGCTGGCGTCGTCGGGTGCAGCCCATGCTGCCACCGGACGCCCACGGCTAACGCGGCACTCCATCGTTCAACTTCACTCGAGGAATTCAAGATGTCACGTCAATCCATCGCTTCCACGCTGCTCAAGGGCCTCATCGCCGGCGGTCTTAGCGTCGCCGCCCTGTCACCGATCTATGCCCAGGCGGAGCCGCTCAAGGTCGTCACCAGCTTCAGCATCCTCGACGACATGGTCGAGACCATCGGTGCCGATCACGTCTCGGTCACCTCGCTGGTCGGCCCGGATGGCGACGTGCACGCGTTCTCGCCCAAGCCCTCTGACGCGCAGTCGCTGGCCGACGCCGACCTGATCGTGGTCAACGGCCTGCAGCTAGAAGGCTGGATCGATCGCCTGATCGACGCCAGCGAATATCAGGGCGACATCGTGGTTGCCAGCGAAGGCGTCAAGACGCGGCCGTTCGAGGGTCATGGCGACGAGGATGAGGGCGACGGCCATGGTCACGATCATGATGACCACGACCACGACCACGACCACGACCACGACCACGACGAACATGATCAGGCCGCGAATGGCGGTGAGGAAGGTCACCACCACCATGGCGATGTCGATCCGCACGCCTGGCAGGATCTCGAGAACGGCGAGCAGTACGCCCGCAACATCCGCGATGCGCTGGTGAAGGCGGACCCGGATCACGCCGACGACTACCGCGCCAACGCCAAGCAGTACATCGAGAAGATGGAAGCGCTGGACACCGAGACCAAGCAGCGCATGGCGCAGATTCCGGAGCAGAATCGCCTGATCATCACCAGCCACGACGCCTTCGGCTACTTTGCCGACGCTTACGGTCTCGAGCTGCTCTCGCCGGTGGGTATCAATACCCTGGCCGAACCCAGCGCCAGTGACATGGCCCAGTTGACGCAGCAGATCGAGAGCAGCCACGCCAAGGCACTGTTCCTGGAGAACATGAGCAACCCGGCGCTGATCAATCAGTTGCACGAAGAGACCGGCATCGCCATCGGCGGGACGCTGTACGCCGACGCCCTGACACCCGATGGCGAAGGCAGCACCTACCTCGGCATGTTCCAGCACAACGTCGACACGCTGATCGAGGCGTTGACGACCAACGACTGACGCGGCGAGGCCGGCGGCACCGCCGGCCGTTTCTCGCACTGGTCAATCAAGGCCACCTGAACGACACTGCTTCTCGAACCATCGCCGAGACAGTGTCGTTTTCATGCCGCCAGTGACTGCTCCCCACCGCCATATCTCTCTTGCCCAGGCCCGGCGGCTCGCCCTGAAGGCCCAGGGATTCAGCGCCTCCTCCCCCGAAACCATCAACCGCGGCCATATCAACCGCCTGTTGAGTCGCCTTGGCGTGTTGCAGATCGACTCCGTCAACGCCCTCGCACGCTCCCACTACCTGCCCGTTCTGTCGCGGCTCGGCCCGTATCCGACGCCACTGCTCGACGAGGCGGCCTGGAGCCGCAATCGCCATCGGTCGTTGTTCGAGTACTGGGGCCACGAAGCCTCGCTGCTGCCGCTCTCGCTCTATCCGGCGATGCGCTGGCGCATGCGCCGCGCCCAGGACGGTATCGGTATCTACAAGCACCTGGCGAGATTCGGGCGGGAGCGGCGCGACGTGATCGAGCGCGTGCTGGCCAGCGTGCGCGAGCAGGGGCCACTGGGGGCGGGGGCGCTGAACACGCGGGAAGGGCCGTCCGGCCCGTGGTGGGACTGGAGCGAGGAGAAACAGGCGCTGGAGTGGCTGTTCGCCGCCGGCGAGGTCACTGTTGCCCGCCGCCGGGGCTTCGAACGGCTCTATGATCTCCCCGAGCGGGTGCTGCCGGCGGCGGTGCTGAACCAGCCCGAGCCCGACCTGCTCGAAGCCCATCGCCAACTCTTGGCCCAGTCCGCCGCCGCCCTGGGGGTGGCCACCGAGAAAGACCTGCGCGACTACTATCGGCTGGCACCGAACGATACCCGCGCCGCACTCGAGACCCTGGTCGAGGACGGCACCTTGACGCAGGTCGCGGTGCAGGGCTGGCGCCAGCCCGGCTATCTGCTCGGCGACCCCAGCGTGCCGAGGCGCATCGATACCGCTGCCCTGCTGTCACCGTTCGACTCGCTCGTCTGGTACCGCGAGCGAACCGAGCGGCTGTTCGGGTTCCACTATCGCCTCGAGTTCTACGTGCCACCTCGCAAGCGCCTCTACGGCTACTATGTCATGCCCTTTCTCCACGGCGACCGGCTCGTCGGCCGCATCGATCTCCGCGCCCGTCGCGCCGAGGGCGAACTGACGGTTCTCGCGCTCCACCCGGAGCCGGAGGTCCACTTCGGAGAGGCGCAACTCACCGCCCTGGCGCAGCAGTTCGAGCAACTGGCAACTTGGCTGGGGCTGCCGCGCATCCATCTCGCCTGCGAGCGCCCGCTGGCCCAGCGGCTCATGGCCCACTGGCCGGTGGACTCGCAGCGGCGGCGCCATCTCTGAAGCCGGCACGGCGCCGGCTCTTTCCTTTTCCTGCCTCCCGTTTCCCGTTTCCCGTTTCCCTAAGAATACTTCTGCGACCAATAACCACATTCTTTTTGTGGTTATTCGGTCGTAGCCTGATCCCGATGCCACGACCCGAACCGGTCGCGGCGAGTACACCAAGGGCCATCAAGGGAACGCCACTCATGAATACGATCCTACGCCGCTTGAGCATCGCCGGACTGGCGGTAGCGACATCGCTCGGCGCCAGCAGCGCCTTCGCTTACGGTGCCGGCGACTGGTTCACCCACTTCGGTATCGCCAAGGTCTCGCCCAAGAGCGACAACGGTGACTTCGATGCCATCGGCGTCGACAAGATCGACGTCGATGACGAAAGCGGCTTCGCCTTCACGCTCGGTTATCGCTTCCTCGACAACTGGGGCATCGAACTGCTGGCCGCCCAACGCTTCAAGCACGACATCAATCTGGATGGCACTCAGATGGGCTCCACCAAACATCTGCCACCAACCCTGACGCTGCAGTACTACCCGCTCGGCGGCACCGATGCCCGGGTTCAGCCCTATGTCGGCGCCGGCCTGAACTACACCCACTTCTCCGACGAGAAGGTCGACGGCGGCAGCCTGAAGATGGATGACTCCTGGGGCGCCGCGGCGCAACTGGGCATCGACCTGCTGATCGATGACCACTGGTCGTTGAATGCGGCGGCCTGGTACCTGGATATCGACTCCGACACCACCGCCACGATCGGCGGCGAGTCCTACGACACCACGGTCCATATCGACCCCGTCGTGGTCATGGGCGGCATCGGCTACCGCTTCTGAAGCGAGCCACCGCCACACGCTCGGATCCTCCCTGGCCACCGCCCGGTGGCCAGGCATAGGGCTCGCCTCCCGGTCTCGTCCCTCCAGAGGGGGGCTGGCAAAAGCCTGCGCTCGACAGTACGGCGTGGAATCGGCCTCGCACGCGAGCCCGAACTCGGCGCCCGCCTCAGACTGCGCATTTCTCCAGCGCGAACTGATGCGTCAGCCTGGTCCTTCTCCCATTCGATGTTGCCTGGTCCCGCCTTCACTCACCGAGTGGGTTAACCCCCCATCAGCGATTTTTGCCCAAAACTATAGACTTACGGCGAAGAGAATGTGATCATTCGCAGCCTAACTTTTACTCCGCTTCAATACTGACCCATGGGTGACCGCACTCATGGGCGTTGGTCATTCATGATTCGAATTCCTGCCGATCACTGGCTACTGGCGTTGAGAACGGTGCTGGCCGTCTGGCTTGCGTTGTTCCTGGCCATGCGCCTCGATCTCTACCAACCCGCCTGGGCGATCCTGGCGGTGATGATCGTGACCCTGCAGCCGGTCATGTTCACCGGCGGCACGCCGCCGCTCGGGATCATCATCGGGCGCAGCGTCGCACGGCTGTTCGGCACCCTGTTCGGGGCGGTCGTCGGGCTGGCGCTGATCGCCCTGTTCGGCCAGCAGCCCATGCTCTATCTGCTGTTTTCCGGCGGCTGGCTCGCCTTCTGCATGTACTGGGTGATGCTCGAGCAGGACGAGTATCTCGGCTACGTGATGATGCTCAGCGGCTATACCGCGACCCTGGTCTCGCTGACGGCGATCGGTACCGGCGTCGACCAGATCTGGACGATCGCGCTGGCACGCTTCACCGAGACGGCGCTGGGGATCGGCTGCGGACTGCTGATGCACGTGGTCATCGCGCCGCGCTTCGGCAGCCGCGCGCTGCCCGGCGCACTGTCATCCTTCCTCTCGCTGAGCGCCCGGGAAACACTGGCCTCGCTGGACGCCCCGCGCTCACGGGCGCAGCGGGACGACGGGCTCAAGGCGCTGCTGGCGACCTACCAGCAGTTCGAAAAGTTGCGGGGCTTGACGCGTCTCGAGACCCGCCGGCTCAGCCATTTCATTCCCGCGCTGGATCGCTTTGCCGCCGATGGCCTGGCACTGCTCACCGCCGTGCGGGAACTGCAGACGGCGCTCGATTACCTGCGCGCCTGCGACGACGGCGAACGCTGGCTGAACCAACTCGCCACGGAGGCGGTCCCGCTGCTCGAGACGATCGAGTCGGCGCCGGATGGCGAACCCAGCGAACGCCTGGTGCTGGCCGACTTCGACTGGGACGACACCACGGTCGAGCCACGCAGCCGCGCCCGCGCCGAGCTGGTGCGCCAGCGTCTCGGCGAGGTACTGGGGCTGCTCCAGCACGGCCGGCGATTGCGCCACGCGCTCGACGACCCGGCCTCGTCGCGGATCGAGACGCTACCTCGCGAGCGCCGCTCGCGAACCACCCACAACGAGCACTTCGTGGCCCGCTTCAACGCCTTCCGCGTGTTCGTCGCCTTCGAGCTGCTGGGCCTGTTCTGGATCCACAGCGGCTGGCACTCCGGCTATCTCGCCATGATGCTGCTGGGCGTCTTCACCATGCTGTTCGCCAAGGCGCCCGATCCCGCGGCGGTGGTCTATCAGTTCCTGTGGGGCTCGATCGCTGCGGTGATCTTCGGCGGCGTGCTGCTGTTCCTGGTGCTGCCGGTGATCAACGGTTTCCCGCTGCTGGCGCTGGCGGTGGCAATACCGGTGACCATCGGCACGCTGCTGACCCCTCATCCGCGCTGGTCGGCGATCGGGCTGGCCGGCGCCATCACCATGATGACGCTGCTCAACCTCAACTCCACCTACACTTTCGCCCCGGCGCGCTACATCAACGGCGGGCTGGCCTCGATCATCGGCACCCTCTGCGCCATGTTCACCTACTCCCTGCTGCGCCAGCGCTCGCCGGACGAGCGCATCCGGATCCTGATGGCCGCCTACTGGCGCGGCCTGAGTCGGCTGATGCGGGAGAAATCACTGCCCAACCGCCCCCGCCTGGAGAGTCGCCTCTACGACCGGCTGGGCCGGCTGGTCGCCCTCGGCGGCAGCGACCAAGCCCTGCGCGAAGCCATCGACCTCCATGCCATGGCGCTGTGCGTATGGCGTATCCGCCGTCTGCGCGGCGCCCTCGGCCCCCACCGTGCCGAGATCGAAGCCTGGCTTGCCGGCATCGGCGCACGACTGATCGCCCGCGAACGCCACGACCCCGCCGTCTGGCAGAGCCTGGCCGACGAGGCCATCGCCTGGGTCGAGCGGCTCTATCACGAGACCCACCTGCCGATCGCCAGCATCGGGGAGATCGCCATGCTGGGCCACCTGATGCGCGAAGCGCCGGGCGTGACCCTCGAAGCCCGCGCCAACGCCGAGACGGCAGACGTCTCGATGGCGGCCACCACCGGAGAGTCGCGACATGCTGGCTGAATGGTCCTTCCTGGGATTTCTGATGCCGCCGCTGGCCGTTCCGGTTCTGGTGGCGCTGGGGCTCTATCTGGTTCTCCGGCGTCTCTTCGTGCGCCTGGGGCTCTATCACTGGTTCTGGCAACCGGTGCTCGCGGATATCGCGATCTACGCTTTGCTGTTGTGGTCGGTGCTGGCCCTGACGGGCTCACTACCGATCGCTGGATGAGGAAAAGACCTTGATGAACTGGCCTACCGGACTCCGCAAGACTGTGCGGCTGCTGCTGACCCTCGCCCTGGTCGTCGCGGCGATCGTCGCCGTCGCCCAGCTCTGGAATCACTACATGCACGACCCGTGGACCCGCGACGGTCGAGTCCGTGCCGACGTCGTCAATCTCGGAACCGATGTCGCCGGGCTCGTCGACAGTCTCGAGGTACACGACAACCAGCGGGTGGCGAAAGGCGACGTGCTGTTCACCATCGATCAACAGCGCTACCGGCTGGCCCTGGACGAGGCCCAGGCCAACCTGCACCAGCTGGTGCAGAAGCGTGACGAGGCCCAGGCCGCCAACAGTCGGCGCCAGCGGTTGAAGAACTACGTCTCCCAGGAGGACAAGGACAACGCTCGGTTCTCGCTGGCCACGGCCCAGGCCGCGGTCGAGCAGGCCAAGGTCGAGGTCGATAAGGCCAAGCTGGACCTGGAGCGCGCCACCGTGCGCGCACCGGTCGACGGCTACGTCACCAACCTGTTGCTGCGCCCCGGCCAGTACGTGACCGTGGGAACGGATGCCATGACCCTGGTCGACGCCCACAGTTTCTACGTGCTGGGCTATTTCGAGGAGACCAAGCTGGACCGCATCGACATCGGCGCCCCCGCCAGGATCCAGCTACTTTCCAGCGACCGGCCCGTGTGGGGTCATGTGGACAGCTTCGCTCGCGGCATCAGCGACAGCAGCCTGAGCAGCCAGCAGAACGGCCTTGCCACGGTCAACGCCTCCTTCGATTGGGTACGCCTCTCCCAGCGCATCCCGGTGCGTATCGCACTCGACGACATTCCCGAAGGGACCAAGCTCTCCGCCGGCCTCACCGCCACCGTCTATCTCGACGGCGACCGGCTCGAGCGCGAAGACGCCCCCGGCTGGTGGAAGTCGATTCGCCAGTGGTGGGAAGGTGTGATCGGTATCTGAGCCGATACGCAAACGCCCCGACGGTCTCCCGTCGGGGCGTGGGGCCGGCGTGGAAATTCCGTCACTCAGTCGAAGTAGCTGAAGGTTTCGCCTGACTTGATGTCGAGCAGTGCGTGGTAGATCAGCTCGATCACGTGCTCGACGTCCTGCTTGTGGACCATCTCGACGGTGGTATGCATGTAGCGCAGCGGCAGCGAGATCAGTGCCGAGGCGACACCGGAGTTGGAGTAGGCGAAGGCGTCGGTATCGGTACCGGTGGCGCGCGAGCGCGGCAGCCGCTGGAACGGGATCTTCTGCTCGGTGGCGACCTTGATCAACCGCTCACGCAGCTTGTTCTGGATCGCCGGGGCGTAGCAGATCACCGGGCCGTCGCCGATCTTGTTGGCACCCTCGCGGCGCGGTTCGATCATCGGCGTCGAGGTGTCGTGGCTGACGTCGGTGACGATCGCCACGTTCGGGTCGAGCCGCTCGGCGATCATCTCGGCACCGCGCAGCCCCACCTCTTCCTGCACCGCATTGACGATGTAGAGACCGAAACCGAGCTTCTGCTTGCGCGCCTTCAGCAGCCGCGCCACTTCCGCGATCATGAAGCCGCCGATGCGGTTGTCGATCGCCCGGCAGACCAGCTTGTCGCCATTGAGCACGAAGAACTCGTCCGGGTAGGTGATCACGCAGCCGACGTGCACGCCCAGCGCTTCGACCTCCTCCTTGGTGCTGCAGCCGACGTCGATGAAGATGTTGTCGAGCTCCGGCGGCTTCTCCTTCGGGCCCTGGCGACGGGTATGAATCGCCGGCCAGCCGAACACGCCCTGGACGATGCCGTTGTCGGTATGGATGTTGACCCGCTTGGAGGGCGCGATCTGGTGATCGCTGCCGCCGTTGCGGATGACATAGATCAGGCCGTTGTCGGTGATGTAGTTGACGTACCAGGAGATCTCGTCGGCATGGCCTTCGATCACCACCTTGTACTCGGCGTCCGGGTTGATCACGCCGACGGCGGTGCCGTAGGTGTCGGTGATGAACTCGTCGACGTAGGGCCGCAGGTACTCCATCCACAGCTTCTGCCCTTCCCACTCGTAGCCGGTGGGCGAGGCGTTGTTGAGATAGCGTTCGAGGAACGCCATGGCGTCCGCGTCGAGCGGCTTGGCGCTATTTCGGCCGCCCTTGGCGGTTCTCTTGGGGCTCTTGCCGGTGCTTTTGCTCATGCATCTTTCCTAAACGAGTCATGAAGGTGGCTCTAGCTTAGCAGCCCCTGACGCGGGATTGCCTCATCGTCGCCCGTTCGCGTCTAAGCTAGTGGTCTCACTCGACCCACCGGAGAGACAAGGATGACTCGACGCCCGCTGCGTCACCACCAGCGCTTCGCCTACCGCCCGATCACCGATCGGGACGACTGGCACTGGCCCGGCAATACCGACCTGGCGGTCTACATCGGGCTCAATCTGGAGCATTACGCCTTCGGCGAGGGTCGCGGCGTGGGGATCGCGCCGCCCGCGCCGGCAGGCGAGCCGGACGTGCTCAATTACGCGTGGCGCGAGTATGGCAACCGGGTAGGGGCATGGCGCTGTCTCGAACTCTTCGAAGCGTTGAACCTGCCGGCGGGCGTCATCGCCAACACCTCGGTTCTCGATCACTGCCCCGAGCTGCTGGATGCCTTCGTTGCGCGTGGCGACGAGATCATCGCCCATGGCCATACCAACGCCGAACGCCAGGGCCAGATGGATGAAACCCGGGAGCAAGAGCTGATTCGCAGCTGCCGCGACCGTCTCGCCGAGCGCTACGGCCAGGCGCCTGCCGGCTGGCTGTCACCGTGGATCTCGGAAAGCGAAGCGACGCCGGACCTGCTGGCGGGGTCGGGCTTCGGCTACGAGCTCAACTGGGCGCACGATGACCGGCCGATCGCCATGAGCACTCGCGCCGGCACGCTCTGGTCGATCCCCTACCCGCAGGAGCTCAACGACATTCCAACCATCTCGACCCATCGCGTCTCGATGGACGAGTTCACGACGATGATCCGCGATCAGTTTCGGGAACTGCTGGAGCAGTCACGCCGGCAGCCTCTCGTCATGGGCATCGCGCTGCATCCCTGGTTGATCGGTCAGCCGTTCCGGTTGCGTCAACTGCGGGAGGTGCTCACCGAGCTGGCCGACTACCGCGAGGCCCAGGGCGTGTGGTGGACGACACCGGGCGCCATCGCCGATTACGCCAGCCAGCGCTCTTAGCCCGCGGCTCAAAGCGTCATCGCGGCGATCCAGCCGAAGACCAGCAGCGGCACGTTGTAGTGCAGGAAGGTCGGCACCACGCTGTCCCAGATGTGGTCATGCTGGCCGTCGGCATTGAGTCCGGCGGTGGGGCCGAGCGTGGAATCCGAGGCCGGCGAGCCGGCGTCGCCCAGCGCCGCCGCCGTTCCCACCAGCGCGGTGGTCGCCAGCGGCGAGAAGCCGAAGCCCAGCGCCAGCGGCACGTAGAGCGAGGCAATGATCGGGATGGTGGAAAACGACGAGCCGATACCCATGGTGATGAACAGCCCCACCAGCAGCATGATCAACGCGGCCAGCCCCTTGTGGTCGCCGATCATCGCCGCCGAACTCGTCACCAGGCTGTCCACCGCGCCGGTCGCCTGCATCACTCCGGCGAAACCGGCGGCCGCGATCATGATGAAGCCGACCTGCGCCATCATCCGCATGCCCTCGGTAAAGACGTCGTCCTGCGCACGCCAGCGAAACACGCCGCTGACCGACAGCAGCGCAAAGCCGAACAGTCCGCCGAGCACCATCGAGTCGGTCAGCAACTGCACCACCACCGTGCCGACCAGTGACGCCACCAGCACGATCTTCTGCCAGCCGCGGAGACCGGCTTCTCCATCGGGGGTGGTCGCGGGCTGCTCGTCGTCTCGCTGCCCCACCAGCGCGCGGTCCTCGTAGTGCCGCCGACGGCGATAGCTGAAAAATACCGCCACCAGCAGCCCCAGCGCCATTCCGCCGATCGGCATCGCCATGGCCAGCGGCACCTGGGCCGCCTCGACCTGAAGGCCGAGCTGGGCACCGCTGCTGTTGAGGTTGTTGAGCAGGATATCGTTGAGAAAGATGGCCCCGAACCCCACCGGCAGCAGCATGTAGGGGGCGGTGATGCCGAAGGTGATCACGCAGGCCACCGCACGGCGATCGAGCTCGAGCCGGTTCATCAGCGTCAGCAGCGGGGGCACCAGGATCGGAATGAAGGCGATATGCACCGGGATCAGGTTCTGCGAACTGATCGCCGCCAGCAGCAGACAGCCCAGCAGCGTCAGTACCACGCGACGCGGGCGAGCGCCGGCACCCTCGAGATGGAATCGCTGGACGGCGCGTCGAGCCAAGCCCTGGGTGATACCCGAGCGCGAAAGCGCTACCGCGAATGCGCCCAGCACCGCATAGGAGATCGCCACCGTCGCCCCGTTGCCAAGGCCGCCGTTGAAAGCCTCCAGAATGGCATCGAGCGGCATGCCCGCATAAAGTCCGCCCGCAATGGCGGCAACGATCAGCGCAAATACGACCGACACCCGCGCCAGACTCAACGTGACCATGATCAGGATGGCCAGCACCACAGCATTCATGCATCGCCTCTTTTCGAACCTTGAACGGTATCCGCCGAACGCTGCCGACGAACGAAGCGGACGATGATATCGACCCCGTCACCGAACGCCAGGAAAAATCCGGGACGCGGGCCCACTCGTCACCGAGGCCGGCCGCGGGAGACGAAGCCGTGGGTTACCGGGCTCACCACCAGTAACCAAACGCCCCCATACCGGCAAACCCACTGACAAAAAGCCTCATTCATTTTCGATCCGGTCGCCTTAAGCTCGATTGACGATAACGACCGGCGCAGGAAGCGTCGGCAGAGAGTTCTCGCCAGGTGAAAGACCGGGAGACTCCGGGGTGATTGAAGGGGCTGAATCAGCAACTTCAGGAACGGCGACATGCACAATGCGGATCGTGCCGGCTTCGCCATCTTCTGCGTGGCGATTGCCTTCATGGCTTTCATCGGGGGCGCCTTCGTCATTCTGACGAAGTCGTTCCCCTATACCTATCTCGACGATGCCCACAAGGCGGCGGTTGCCGTCATCGCCCAGCAGTCCGACGACGACCTCTACACCGAGACCGACCTGTGGCGCGACGCCCGCCGGGGCGACCGGGGCATCACCATCGACGACCCGGAGAAAGCCTACGAGGGTCTGACGCTCTACACCTCGGGGGACGGCCCCTACGCCAACCTGGTCGACATGCACGGGAAGGTCGTTCACCGCTGGGAACTGCCCTACAGCGACGTCTGGGAAACCAGCCCGACCGGCCGCGCGCCCCGTCCCGACGACCGCATGTACTGGCGCAAGGCCAAGGTCCTGCCCAACGGCGATCTGGTCGCCATGTACATCGCCGACAACGACACCCCGTGGGGATACGGCATCGTCAAACTCGATGCCGATTCCCGGGTCATCTGGAAGTATCACGCCAGCACCCACCATGACCTGGATATCACCCCGGACGGCGACGTGATCACGCTGACCCACGCGTTCACTCAGCGGAAGGTGCCTGACTTCCAGGCCCTCTCCTATCCGTGGCTCGACGACTACCTGGTCAGGCTGGACGGGGAGACGGGCGAGGAGATCAGCAAGGTTTCGCTCGGCGACGCCTTCATCGACTCCCCCTTCGCCGCTCTTTTCTACTCGGTGCCGAGCTTCGCCACGGAAGATCCGCTTCACACCAACAGCGTCCAATACCTGGACGACGAACTGACCCGGAATTTCGCGCCGGCCAACGGCCACGGCGGCCAGATCATGCTGTCGTTCCGCCACCCCGGGGCCGTGGCGCTGGTCGATCCGGACTCGGGGGAGATGACCTGGGCCATGAAAGGGCCGTGGCTGGGCCAGCATTCCGCCCGCGTCCAGCCCAACGGCAACTTCACGCTGTTCGACAACCTGGGCAATTTCGAGCGGGGCAATCGTACCCGCATCCTGGAAGTGAACCCGAACAACGATGCGATTGTCGCAAGCTATAACGGCAATGATGAACATCCCTTCGACAGCGGCCTGCGCGGTGCCGCGCAGACACTGCCGAATGGCAACCGGCTGATCACCGAATCCGATGGCGGCCGGCTGTTCGAGACGACTCCACAGGGGGAGATCGCCTGGGAGTTCATCAATCCCGCTCGCGGGGGTGACAAGGAGCAGTACGTCCCCGTGGTCTCATCGGGTCAGCGCATCGCCACTGCCAACCTCGACGCGGATTTCCGCGCCGATCTCGACACCACTAGGAGGTGATCGTCATGACGCGTTTGACCAAGCGATACGACAAGTTCCTGCTGACGGGCATGCTGGCCGTCGGTGCCATCCTGCCGCTCACCGCCGAGGCCTACGTCGGCCCGGGCGCCGGCCTGAGCCTTCTCACGGCGCTATGGGGCATCATCGCCGCCGTTGGCATGGCGCTGTTCTTCGTCATCATGTGGCCGATCCGTCGCATGCGCCGCCGCCGCAAGGCCGAAGCCGCCGCGGCTGCAGCGGGCGAGTCGTCCACGGCGCAGGCCCGCACCGCCCAGGACCCCGAGTCGCCGCCGACCACCACCCGCGTCGAACAGGCGCAGCGCGAGACGCCGCAGGCCGACCAGCGTTCGTGAAGCCAGGGTGATGGGCCGGGACGTCCTGGCGCGTCCCGGCCATCGCATCGATCCCGAGCCACTTTCCCCTCGCCATGAAACGTCACCCCCTGTCTTCGGCGCCGAGCGACGCGCCGAGGAGCGGCTCGTGTCAGGAGGACACATGGGTTTACTGAATCTGCCCGATCCGATCTTCGGCGCCATCGATGGCGGGATGCAGCCGTTCCTGCCGGCCACCGTGCGCTTGATCGTATGGGCGACGATCGCCGGTATCGGCACGCTGTTCCTGTATCGACTGGTCTCGCCGCAAGGCAGAATCGGCCACGCCAAGCGCGAGGCGCGTGCCGCACGCCAGCGACTCAACGAGTTCGACGGTGAGTTCAGTGATGCCGGGCCCTTGATCCGCAACCAGTTTCTCGCCGCCTTCAAGCATCTCGGGCTGGTGTTCCTGCCCACGCTCGTCTCGATCCTGCCCCTGCTGGCGCTACTGACCTGGCTGGAGAGCTACTACACCCACGCCTTGCCGGCGGCAGGCGACACCCCGACCGTGCAGGTCATGCCGGACACCTACGACGCGCAATGGGTGCAGCAGGACGATGGCCCCCACGTGATCGTCAGCGACAGCGAATTGGCCAACGTCGCCATCACGGCGCCGATTCCGGTGATCGAGCAACGCCACTGGTGGAACTGGCTGGCCGCCAACCCCTTGGGTTACCTGTCCGCGGAGAGCGGCATAACGCGGATCGCCTTCGACCTGCCGGAGCCCGAGTACCTTCCGTTCGGGCCGGGCTGGATGCGCCACTGGCTGGCGGTCTTCTTTCCGATCATGACGATCGTCTCTCTGATCACCTATCGCTGGGCGAAAATCGAATGAACCACTTTGATTCCGATGATTCGGCGCCTCGGGCCGCCGGGCCAGGCGCGGCCAGAAAGGACACGGCCGCCAGTGGAGACATCAGCGATCCGGGCTTCGTGGTCCCCGGCTGGATGCACTGGCTGGGGGGCTGGATCCACCGCAAACCCCGCACCTGGATCAAGCTTGGCAACCTGGAGACCCGCGCGGTCCGGGATGTGATCGCCGACAAGCGGGTCGACCGCCCCGTCTACGTCGCCGGCCTGGCCCGCTCGGGGACGACGATCCTGCTCGAGCACCTGGCCTCGCACCCCGATGTGGCAACCCACCGCTACGTCGACTTCCCTCCCCTGCTGACGCCCTACTGGTGGAATCGCTGGCTGGCGAAGGTGCCCAACGCCCAGGAGCAGGCCCAGGAGCGCGCTCACAAGGATGGCATCGAGGTGACCTCGCAGAGCCCGGAAGCGTTCGAGGAGATGCTGTGGATGGCGTTCTTCCCCGATACCCACGATCCGAGCCACAGTTCGGTGAAAGGCCGCGATGCCGAGCACCCCGAGTTCGAGCGCTTCTACGACGAGCACGTGCGGAAGCTGCTGGCGGTGCGCGATCGCCGGCGCTACGTCGCCAAGGGCAACTACAACCTGGTGCGGCTGGGCTATCTGCACCGGCTCTACCCGGCGGCGAAATTCATCCTGGTGATTCGCGATCCGGTCTGGCACATCGCTTCGCTGATGAAGCAGCAGAAGCTGTTCGTGGCCGGCGAGACCAGCGAGCCGCGCGCCCTGGAGCACATGCGCCGGGTGGGGCACTACGAGTTCGGCCTCGACCGACGGGCGATCAACGTGGGCGACGACGACGAGACCCGGCACATCACCGAGCTGTGGCAATCCGGCAACGAAGTCGAGGGGTGGGCTCGCTACTGGGCGGCGATCTACGCCCACGTCGCCGACACGCTGGACGCCGACCCGGAGCTCGAATCGGCTTGTCTGCTGGTGCGCTACGAGGCGCTCTGCGGCGAACCCCACGAGAGCTTGCGGGCGGTCTTCGATCACGCCGAGCTCGAGCTGGCGCCGCAAGCGCTGGCCGACGCCGCCAGCGGCCTGCATGCGCCGACCTACTACAAGCCCAGGTTCAGCGACGCGGAACTGGCCACGATCGCCGAGATCACCGGCCCCGTTGCGGCCCGGTTCGGGTACTAGTCGCGGGCTTCGGCCAGCGCCGGTTTCGGGGCGCTTGAAAATCGGCTTCGGCCTGCGCCGGTTTCGGGGCGCTTGAAAATCGGCTTCGGCCGGCGCCGGTTTAGGGGCGCTTGAAAAGAAGCGGGGCGGCCATCTGGCCGCCCCGTTTTCCGTCGTATCGACTCGCCCCGCCCTCACCCCTGGGCGGGATGTGCCGGATAGTGACGCTCCTCCGGCGGGGTCGGGAAGTACTGGTAGAGCCAGGTCTCGCTCACCGTCTTGCCGTCGGCGAGCAGATTCAGGCGCATGTTGATGGGATCGGTGGAGTCGCTGGTGGGGTACCAGTCGAACTGAATGCGGAAGCCCTCGATCTCCTCCACCCACAGGATATCGAGCTGCTTGACGTCGCCCTCGGGCACGTCGAGCTGGGTCTTGATGTCGATATCGTTGTCGTAGAGGTGCTTGAGCTCGCCGCCGATGAAGTCCACCGCGATCCGCTTGGCCCACACCTCGGGATAGTGCTCGCCCGGCGCCCAGCCCTCCGGGAAACCGCCGATGCCGGTGAACGTCTTGCGCACGCGAGCCAGCTCGGGCTTCACCGGCGGCTGCGCGCTCCAGTAGAGCTTGTAGCCGTAGTTGAGTTCCTGGCCCGGCTCGATCGGCTGTTCGGGCTTCCAGAACGCCACCACGTTGTCCATGGTCTCGCCGGTGGTCGGAATCTCGAGCATCTGGATCTCGCCCTTGCCCCACTGCCCCTTCGGCTCGACCCACAGGCTCGGCCGCTTGTGATAGTTGCCGACGATGTCTTCGTAATGGGTAAAGTCGTGGTCGGTCTGGAGCAGGCCGAAGCCCTTGGGGTTATCGTCGCCGAAGGTGTTGAACTGGACCCGCGGCGGATTGTTGAGTGGGCGGCAGACCCACTCGCCGTTGCCGAGCCACATCGACAGCCGGTCGGAGTCGTGAATCTGCGGATGGAAGGTCAGGCACATGTCGCGCTGCTGGGTGCCGCAGCTGAACATGCTGGTCATCGGCGTGATACCGAGCTGGGCGATCGACTCGCGCGGA
Organism: Salinicola sp. CR57; assembly: GCF_003206585.1. Lineage (NCBI taxonomy): Bacteria > Pseudomonadati > Pseudomonadota > Gammaproteobacteria > Oceanospirillales > Halomonadaceae > Salinicola > Salinicola sp. CR57. The sequence continues at coordinate 4,664 of NZ_PZJL01000010.1, read as the reverse complement.
TAGAGGTGCTTGTCGATATCCATCACCACGCGCTCGTCCTCGCAGTGGATGACGAAGCGATAGGCCCCGGCGAGGCTCGGTGAATCGAGCAGCGCATAGGCGGTGAAGGTCGTCGCGCCGGGCTTCGGCGTCTCGAACCAGAACCGGGTGAAGGCCGGAAACTCCTCGGTCTTGCCGTCGCTGTAGGTGTTGACCGTCACGCCACGAGCGGACAGACCGTACTGATAGGTGTCGTCGACGGCACGGAAGTAGCTGGCGCCGAGGAAGGAGACGATGTCGCGCTCGGTCAGCGAAGGCGCCTTGAACACTCGGAACCCGGCGAAGCCGAGATCGCCCTGGCCCTCGAGCTGGGAGACATCGACGTCGGCCCGGGAGTAATCGAACAGGTCCGGCCGGAAGTGGATCTCCTTGGCCTGCTGGGTCTGCGGATCGATGGAGTACATCCGGACCGGCTGGTTGAACGCCATGCCGACGTGGAAGAACTGGATATCGAGCGGACCGTTCATGCTGTTCCACAGCGAATGGTCGGGATCGTAGCCGATGGCGTTGTACTTCTGCGGCGTGAGGTCGGCCAGGGTCGGCGGTAGCTGCTCGACGGTGCTCTGGTAGGCCTTGGCAGCCAGGTCACGGGCAAATCCCTGCAGCCAATCGAAGCTGAAGGAAGAAGCCTCGCCATCGGCAATGTCACTGGTGGCACGCGCCGCCGCGAACAGCGGTGCCGAGGGCAACCCATACCAGGCAGCCAGGGCAATCGCGCTTTTCAGCACACTTCTACGATCCATGAACACCCCATCCTTATGTCTGTCGGCAGTCGAACTGGAAGCATACCCGATCGTCTCGGATCAGGCTGCACCGGATAAAATCCCTTTTCAGACGCCAATGCCATCCGAGGGTTCCCCGGCGGCAAGCCGGCCTGCCCCCCATCCCGCGCACCGGTATTCGCCAGCCCCGTCGACTCGCCGTTGGTGGCATCGTCGACCCATGGTTGGCGTGCTAGGGTTTCGTACGAAAAGTCGGCGAGCGATGACCAGACAAGGCAAAAAACAGCGAAGACGGACCGGGCTGGCGCACCAGTTTACGGGGCGTAAATGAGTACTTTGAGCTGTTTTTTAACGCCGTATGGCCGAGCGCAGGCAGTTTTCGTACAAAGCCTAACGTCGATTCCATCACCGTTCCGCCGACATCGAGAGGCCCCGTGAAACGACGCTACTCCTCGCACCATGCCTGGCGCCGCGCCCAGAGCATCGACGAACTCGCCTGGATGGCGCGCCGGCGCCTGCCCGCCTTCGCCTGGGAGTATGTCCACGGCGGCTCGGAAGACGAGATCACCCTGCACGACAACCGCCGCGCCTTCGCCGCCTGGGGATGGCAACCGCGAACGCTGGTCGACGTCGAGCAGCGCGACAGCCGCACGCGGTTGCTGGGGGCCCCCGCCGAGCTGCCGCTGGCGATCGCGCCCACCGGCTACAACGGCATGCTGTGGCGGGACGGCGATATCGCACTGGCCCGGGCGGCCGCCAGTCGCGGCATTCCGTTTACCCTGAGCACGGTCTCCTGCGCCAGCCTGGAAACCCTCGCCGACGCGGTGCCGGAGGCGCGGCTCTGGTTCCAGCTCTACGTGCTGGATGACGAGGCCGTTCGCAACGACATGCTCGAGCGGGCGAAGCGCGTCGGCGTCGACACGCTGATGGTCACCACGGACACCGTGGTGCTGGGACGTCGCGAATGGGATTCAAGAAGCTACCTCAACCCCCGGCGCCTGGCACTGCCCTATCTCTTGGACGCCGCCCTGCATCCGCAGTGGGCCTATCGAGCGCTCTGGCCCCAGGGCCTGCCGACGCTGGGCAACCTGATGAAGTATCTGCCCAAGGAACAGCAGAGCGCGGGCAGCGCCGCCGGCTACATCAATCAGCGCATGACCCGCCGGCTGACCTGGGAGGTGCTGGCCGACATTCGCCAGCGCTGGCCCGGCAAGCTGCTGATCAAGGGAATCCTCAATGCCGAGGACGCACTCGAGGCCAAACGCATCGGTGCCGACGGCGTGGTCGTCACCAACCACGGCGGCCGCCAGCTCGACGGCGCGCCGGCGACGCTGGATGCGCTGCCCGAGGTCGTCGACGCGGTGGGAGAGTCGATGCACGTACTACTCGACAGCGGCATTCGCCGCGGTAGCGATATCGCCAAGGCCGTGGCGCTGGGCGCCGAGGGCGTGCTCTGCGGCCGCGCCACGCTCTACGGCCTGGCGCTGGGCGGAGAGGCCGGGGCGGCCCATGCCATCAACCTGCTCAAGGAGCAGTTGCACAACCTGATGGCGCAGCTGGGACGGCCGACGCTCGAGCAGATCGACCGCACCTGCCTGCGGCGCGCCCCCTATACCGCTACCCGAGGCGACCTCCCCCAACGCCCGAGCGACGATCTGCCGGGCGGAGAGAGGCCGGGGGACGTGCCCTAGGCTCCCAGCCCTTTCGACAGCGAGGGCTGAACGACTTCGATCCAGTAGCCGTCGGGGTCCTTGACGAAGATCACGTTCTTCATCTTGCCCTGGTCCGAGCGCTTCTTGAACTCGACCCCGTTGGCATCGAACCACTGCTCGGCAGCCGCCAGATCCGGTACCGCGAAGCAGATATGGCCGAAGCCCTGCGGTTCGGCATTGCCGTCATGATACGAAAGCTCGGGGTCGTCTTCGCTGCCCCAGTTGTGGGTCAGTTCCAGTACGCCTTTCTGCGAGAAGGTGTAGGCGGTGCGCTCGCCGTCGTCTTCGGGGATGGCGCTGTCGTCGTCGACCCGGGCCAGAAAATAGAGGGTGAACTGCATCTCCGGAAAGTCGAGCTTGCGCAGCAGGCGCATGCCGAACACGCGAGTGTAGAAGGCCAGCGACACCGCCGGGTCCTTGGCCCGCAGCATGGTGTGATTGAATACGAAGCCTTGCGTCTCCGTCGGCGCGGCTTGTACGCCGGGAACCTGGTCTTCGGCAATGGACATGGGATTCTCCTGTGGATTCGGATGACGATATCGACAGACAGCCGAAACGCCGATGGGCTACACCAGACAGTGGGGGCAACTTCTGCCGCTCTCAAGCCTTGCGGTTCCCGCCCCCGGCGAGAAGAGGACCACGACGACCGCATAGCGAAACGCCAGGGCCGGACGACTTTGCAGCACCGGGCCCCTGCTCTACACTCGGTTGAAACCGGCAGACAGGGCCCGCGGGCATGGCGACAGGCACGACCCCCCACCATTTCTCCCGATTCACCGCGGCGCGGCAGATTCCCTCGACCCGATCAAATCGCCAGGCAACGCTCTCCCAGCCGGGTCTGCTGTTCATCGGCCTGCTCCTGCTGCTGCTCGCCGGTTGCAGTACCCAGAAGGCGATCGTCACCCGCGACGATGGCCCGGCCATCGATGGCAACAATCTCTCCATCGACCGCATCCTGGTGATGTCCGCCGCCAAGGACGCGCTCGGCACGCCCTACCAGTGGGGCGGCAGCACACCCCGGGGTTACGACTGCTCGGGGCTGGTACAGATGGCCTACGGCAAGATCGGCATCTCGCTGCCGCGGACCTCCAACGAGCAGTTCCACGCCCTGAAAGAGATCGACGTCGCCCGTCCCGGCGACCTGCTGTTCTTCGGCTCGGGCAGCCGTGCCACCCACGTCGGCATCTACATGGGCGACCGCCAGATGATCCATGCGCCCGGTAGCGGCCGCACCGTCAGCGTATCGTCGCTCGACATCCGCTACTGGCGCCAGCACTACCTGGGGGCAGCCGCGCCCGCGAACTGAACCGCGCCCGAAGACTCGGTCATCAAAACCGCACGTCGCCCTTGAGATATCGGGCGCCGGCTACCACGTTGTAGGAACGTCACGAACATATCGTGCGAGCGCGGGCATGTCGTTATCGCTATCGATTGTTTCACAGCACTGCCCGGGCTCGTCATGATGGAGTTCCGACCCCAGGCTTCGGAAGGAAGCCGTCAACGGCAACAGGAGAAAGTCATGGCTTTGCAACTCGGCGACACCGCCCCGGATTTCACCCAGGAGAGCACCGAAGGGCCGATCTCGTTCCACCAGTGGGCCGGCGACAACTGGGTCATCCTGTTCTCCCACCCGGCCGACTTCACGCCGGTGTGCACCACCGAACTCGGCGAGGTCTCTCGCCTCAAGCCGGAGTTCGAGCGCCGCAACACCAAGGCGATCGGCCTCTCGGTCGACCCGCTGGACGACCACCAGCGCTGGGTCGGCGACATCGAGGAAACCCAGGGCTGCGGGCTCAACTTCCCGCTGCTGGCGGATGCCGACCGCTCGGTGAGCGAGGCCTACGGCATGATTCACCCCAACGCCAGCGGCACCAACACCGTACGCTCGGTATTCATCATCGATCCGGCCAAGAAAGTACGCCTGACCATCACCTATCCGCCCAGCACCGGCCGCAACTTTGCCGAGATCCTGCGCGTGCTCGACAGCCTGCAACTGACCGACGGCTACAAGGTCGCCACCCCGGTCAACTGGCAGGATGGCGACGACGTGATCATCGTGCCGTCGATCGACAACGAGAAGGCCAAGGAGCTGTTCCCCAACGGCTGGGACGAGAAGAAACCCTACCTGCGCGTGACCAAGCAGCCCAACAAGTAAGCCGGCTGCCAGGTAGCAGAGAAAAAAGCCCGCGCT
>NZ_PZJL01000001.1:662485-866958 GCF_003206585.1 Salinicola sp. CR57 | reverse complement strand
GACACACCCTCCCGCCACCAACCCCCAGAGACCAAAACGCCCGCGCGGGGCGGGCGTTTCAGCGGGATTGGCAAATCGGCTAGCCGATCGTGACCCGGGCGTAGCGCTTCTTGCCGGCCTGAATGACATAGTGCCTGCCGGTGGCGAGCATGGTGTCCTTGGCCGCAACTTCGCCGTCGACCTTCACCCGGCCGTTGTTGAGCATGTCCTTGGCCTGTGCGCTGTTGTTGGCCAGCCCGGCTCGATTGAGCACTGCCGCGATCGGCGCCTGTGCCGCCCCCTCGAAGCCCACCTCGACTTCAGGCAGATCCTCCGGCAGCTCCCCTTCCGCGAGCTGGTTGCCCGCCGAACGGTGCGCATTCGCCGCCGCTTCCGCCCCGTGGTAACGCGTGATCAACTCTCTCGCCAAGGCCATCTTGATGTCGCGCGGGTTGGCCCCCTGTTCGATCTCACGCCGAATCGCCTCGATCTCTTCGTTGGATTTCAGCGACAGCAGCTCGAAGTAGCGCCACATCAGGCCGTCCGGCATCGACACGATCTTGTTGAACATCACGCCAGGGGCATCGTCGACACCAATATAGTTGTTCAACGACTTGGACATCTTCTGCACGCCATCCAACCCTTCGAGCAGCGGCATGGTGATGACGACCTGCGGCTCCTGGCCGAAGTGCTTCTGGATCTCGCGCCCCATCAGCAGGTTGAACTTCTGGTCGGTACCGCCGAGCTCGATGTCCGCCTTCAGTGCAACCGAGTCGTAGCCTTGCACCAGCGGGTAGAGAAACTCGTGAATCGAGATCGACTGACCCGCCCGGTAACGCTTCTCGAAGTCATCGCGCTCGAGCATGCGTGCCACGGTGGATTGTCCGGAGAGCTCGATCATGTCGGCGGCGGACATCTCCCCGAACCACTCCGCATTGAATCGCACTTCGGTCTTGTCGGGATCGAGGATCTTGAAGACCTGCTCCCGATAGGTCTGGGCGTTGGCCTTGACCTCTTCCTCGGTGAGCGGCTTGCGGGTGACGTTCTTGCCGGTGGGATCACCGATCCGGCCGGTGAAGTCCCCGATCAGGAAAATCACCTCGTGGCCAAGATCCTGGAACTGGCGCATCTTGGTCAGCAAGACACTGTGCCCCAGGTGCAGGTCGGGAGCGGTAGGATCGAAGCCTGCCTTGATCCGGAGCTTGCGACCGGATTCGAGCTTTTTTACCAGCTCGTCTTCGATCAGAATCTCCTGCGTACCGCGCTTGATCAATGCCAGCGCTTCGTCGACCTGGGCCATCGTATCCGTCTCCACTACTACGCTATCGAGCTTGAAAGGCGGCAATCTTAGCACGACTCTTTTGAACCCGTTGAACCGCTCCGCGACAGGAGAAAGTAGATGACGCTATTCGTGGGCCTGATGTCCGGCACCAGCCTGGATGGAATCGACGCCGCACTCGTCGAGATCGTCGATGACGTCACCCGGCGCCCGCGTCTGATCGACGCGCTGTGCTTACCCATGAGTGCCGAGCTGAAAGCGGCGCTGCTCGAGTTGACCCAGGCGTCCCAGGTCTCCTTCGCCATGCTGGGCGCCACCGAAAGCGCCTTCTGCGACCACCAGGCCGAAGCCGTGCGCCAGTTGCTGCAGCGCCACGACCTCGAGCCCTCGGCGATTACCGCCATCGGCAGCCACGGCCAGACCATCGAGCACGCCCCCTACGCTGAAACGCCCTTCACTTACCAGCTCGACAATCCCAGCCGCCTGGCCGAGCTGACCGGTTGCCAGGTGGTTGCCGACTTCCGCCGCCGGGACATGGCGGCCGGCGGGCAGGCCGCGCCGCTGGCGCCGATATTCCATCAGGCCCTGTTTTCCGATCCTGTCCGTACTCGACTGGTTCTCAATCTGGGCGGTATCGCCAACCTGACACGGCTCCCCCCGGAGACCTCATCGCTGCCGGTCATCGGCTTCGATACCGGCCCGGCAAATTTGCTGCTTGACGCCTGGCACGCCCGGCACCGGCATGGGCCGATCGACGAATCAGGAAGCTGGGCGGCCAGTGGAAGCATCGATCAATCGTTGCTGACCCGCCTGTTCGAGGAGCCATACTTCGCCGCCCCGCCACCCAAGAGCACGGGACGCGAGCAATTTCACCTAGCCTGGCTGGAAGCGCGACTGCGCGGGAATGAAGCGGCTGCCGATGTCCAGGCGACACTGGCGGAGCTGACCGCGGCCAGCGTCGCAAGGGCCGCGCGCGACTTCATCGTTGCCGACAACACGGATCTGATCGTCTGCGGCGGCGGTGCCCGCAACCGTCACTTGATGAAGCGTCTGGCGACAAATCTACCGGCGGTCTCGATCACCCGCTGCGATGACTTCGGATGGTCGGCCGACTGGCTGGAAGCCGGCGCCTTCGCCTGGCTGGCGTGGCGTCGGATTCACCGGCTGACAGGCAACCTGCCGGAGGTGACCGGCGCCAGCGGCCCTCGCATCCTTGGCGGCATCTACGCGCCTTGAGCCAAGATGCGTCCGTTCACTCATCGTCGACCAGCGAGAACTTCGCGCCATCATCGCTGCTGTCACTGGCGTCCCGGCGTTCGCCATACTTGAGCAGCATGCGCAGGTCGTTGGCCGAATCGGCATGCGCCAGCGCCAGACTCTCGCTGATGTCCCCTCGTCGGAACAGCTCGTAAAGGGCCTGATCGAAGGTCTGCATGCCCTGCTCCCGGGAGCGGCGCATCAGATCTTTCAACTCGGCGACCTCGCCACGACGGATCAGCTCGCTGATCAGAGGAGACTTGAGCAACACCTCGGTCGCCACGCACCGCCCGGCCCCATCCTGACGCGGCAACAATCGCTGAGCGACCACGGCACGCAGATTGAGCGACAGGTCCATCCATACCTGCTCCTGGCGTGATGGCGGAAACAGGCTGAGGATCCGTTCGACCGCCTGATCGGCGCTGTTGGCGTGCAGCGTAGCCAGACAGAGATGTCCGGTTTCAGCAAAGCTGAGCGCCAGCTCCATGGTGTCCCGGCTTCGTATCTCGCCGATCATGATGACATCCGGCGCCTGGCGCAGGGCATTCTTCAGCGCCACCTCGTAGGATTCGGTATCGATCCCCACTTCACGCTGATTGATGATGCCGCGCTGGTGCGGGTGCATGTATTCGATAGGGTCTTCGATACAGATGATATGACCGCCAACCGTACGATTGCGGTGCTGGATCATCGAGGCCAGCGTGGTGGACTTGCCGCTGCCGGTCCCACCCACCACCAGCACCAGTCCACGCCGAATGGAGGCCAATGTCGCCGTCACTTCCGGCAGGCCGAGAGATTCGAGGTCGGGAATGTCGAACGCGATCCGGCGAACGACCATCGCCGGCTGGCTACGCTGGTAGAAGGCACTGATACGGAAGCGCCCCTTGCCGCTGAGGCTGAGGGCGAAATTGGCCTCGTGATCCGCCTCGAAAGCCTCTTGCCGCCCCTGGGGCAAAGCGATGGCCACCAGCTCGCGCACCTGGTCCGGCTGCAGGGGGACATCGCCCAGGGCCACCAGTTTTCCATCCAGCTTCAGGCAGGGCGGCGCCCCGGTAGAGATCAGCAGATCCGAAGCCTGCTTGGCCAGCATGATATCGAGAAGCTGCTCAAACCATTGAGAGGGGGTCATTTCAGGTCCTGGTTTCGGAATCCGAAGTACGAGCTCATTGGTCGAGTCCGGCGCGCGATTTGGCATGCGCTTCCTGACGGGTCACCACGCCGTCGGCCACCAACTGGGAAAGCGCCGCGTCCAGCGTCTGCATCCCCAGGCTGCCGCCGGTCTGAATCGCCGAGTACATCTGGGCAACTTTGCCTTCCCGTATCAGGTTGCGAATCGCCGATGTCGCCACCAGAATTTCGTGAGCCGCCACACGCCCACCGGCCTCACGCTTGAGCAGCGTCTGCGAAATCACCGCCTGCAGCGATTCGGACAGCATCGAGCGCACCATGCCCTTCTCGTCACCGGGAAAGACATCGATGATGCGGTCGATGGTCTTGGCTGCCGACGTGGTGTGCAGGGTGCCGAATACCAGATGGCCAGTCTCGGCGGCCGTCAAGGCGAGCCGAATGGTTTCCAGGTCCCTGAGCTCACCGACCAGGATGACGTCGGGATCTTCGCGCAGGGCCGAGCGCAGGGCCGGGGCGAAGCCCTTGGTATCGCGGTGCACTTCACGCTGATTGATCAGGCAGCGCTTGCTCTCGTGCACGAATTCGATCGGATCCTCGATGGTCAGGATGTGCTCCTGACGGTTGCTGTTGACGTAATCGATCATCGCCGCCAGCGTCGTCGACTTGCCGCTGCCGGTCGGCCCCGTGACCAGCACCAGGCCTCGCGGCAACATCGCGAGACGCCGAAAGACGTCGCCCAACCCGAGGTCGTCGAGCGTCAGCACGCTGCTGGGAATGGTACGAAAGACCGCGCCGGCGCCGCGTCCCTGCGTGAAAACATTGACGCGGAAGCGAGACACGCCGGTGACTTCGAACGAGAAGTCGGTCTCGAGCGTGGCTTCGAAATCCCGGCGCTGACGGTCGTTCATCACATCGTAGATCAGTCGACGCACCTGACTGTCGTCGAGTGCGGGCACATTGAGGCGACGCATGTCGCCATCGACCCGTATCATGGGCGGCAGCCCCGCCGACAAGTGCAGGTCCGAAGCGTCGTGCTTTGCCGAGAACGCCAGCAGTTCGGTAATATCCATGGGTTTTTATTCGATCCCCTGCGTAAGGTCGCCATCCAGTATGCCAGAAGCGTCGGTGTCCGAGTCCCTATCCAGCGCCCGCGAACGTCTCAATGCGGCGCTCTCCGCAGCCGGCCGGCCGCTAGACAGCGCACACCTGCTTGCCGTCAGCAAAACCAAGCCAGCAAATATGCTGCGCCAGGCCTATGCCGCCGGTCAACGCGCCTTCGGCGAGAACTACCTGCAAGAAGCCCTGGAGAAGCAGCAGGCGTTGGCCGACCTCGACGACATCGAGTGGCATTTCATCGGTGCACTACAATCGAACAAGACCCGCGACGTCGCCGAGCATTTCAGTTGGGTGCACGGCATCGATCGCGAGAAGATCGCTCGCCGGCTCTCCGAGCAGCGCCCGCCGGCGCTGGGCCCTATCGATATCTGTCTGCAGCTCAACGTCAGCGGCGAAGCCAGCAAGTCGGGGGTCGACATCGACGACCTGCCGGTGCTCGCCGAGTCGCTGCTGACGCTTCCCAATCTCCGCCTGCGGGGCCTGATGGCGCTACCGGCGCCCAGCGACGACCGAGACCGGCAGCGTCACGCATTCCGCCAGGTCGCCACCGCGCTGGCCGAGCTGCAGCGCCGCTTTCCCGAAGCCCCTCTGGATACCCTGTCGATGGGCATGAGCGGCGACCTGGAGGCCGCCGTCCTGGAGGGGGCCACCATCGTTCGCCTGGGCACCGCCATCTTCGGCAGCCGCCCGCCACTCGGAAGCTGACCCTATCGCTCCTTCTCTGACCGACCCCAAGGACCCAGTCATGACCGACTCGCCCACCGCCAGCCGCATCGTCTTCATCGGCGCCGGCAACATGGCCAGCGCCATCTTCGGCGGGATGCTCGAAGGCGGCTATCCCGCCGATGCCATCGTCGCCACGTCACGCAGTCAGGAAACGTGCGATACCATCGGCCAGCGCTATGGCATTCGCACGATGCAGGATAATCTGGCCGCGGTCGGGGAAGCGGACGTCGTCGTCCTCGCCGTCAAACCGCAAATGATGCGCGACCTCTGCCTGTCGCTGCGGGATAGCGTCCAGTCCCGGCGGCCTCTGATCATTTCGGTGGCGGCCGGCCTCGATGCCGCGACGCTGGACGCCTGGCTGGGGGGCGGTCTCGCCGTGATCCGCTGCATGCCCAATACGCCCTCGCTGGTCGGCGAAGGCGCCAGCGGACTTTATGCCAACGACCGCGTCAGCGACGCCGAACGCCAGCTCGCGACCGACCTGCTGGAACCGGTGGGGCTGGTCGAGTGGGTGGAGGAGGAAGCCCAGATCGAGGCCGTGACCGCCATCTCCGGCAGCGGCCCGGCCTACTTCTTCCTGTTCATGGAGTCGCTGGAGGCAGCCGGTATCGCGCTGGGACTATCGCCCGAGAGTGCGCGCCGACTGGCATTGCAGACCGCCTTCGGCGCCGCCAAGATGGCGCGGGAGAGCGAGTTCGACCCCGCCGAGCTGCGTCGGCGGGTCACCTCCCCCAACGGCACCACCGAGCGCGCGATCAAGACGTTCGAAGAAGCGGGTCTGGCCGAGATCGTGAGCCGCGCGACCCACGCCTGCGCGGACCGCGCCCGTGAGTTGTCGAACGAGCTGGGTCGGAACTGAACGAGCAGGAACGGAATCCATTAGGAGAAAATAATGGGCAGTAATCTTGGAAGCGCCGGCCTGATGCTGGTCAACACGCTGGTCAACATCTACCTGTTTGTGCTGATGCTGCGCTTTTTGCTGCAATTCTCGCAGGCGGACTACTACAACCCGATGAGCCAGGGGATCGTCAAGGCGACCCAGCCGGTGGTCGCGCCGGTCCAGAAGATCCTGCGGCCCGTGGGGCGCATCGACATCGCCACGCTGTTCGTGGGCTTCCTGCTCAAGGTGATCGTGATCACCGCCATCTTCCAGATTGCCGGTTTCGGCATGCCACCGCTGCAGGGCCTGCTGCTGGCGGGTATCGCGGGCGTGCTCAACGCGATTCTCAAGATCTACTTCTTCGCCCTGATCATCATGATCATCCTGAGCTGGGTAGCGCCCCGTGCCAGTCATCCGGGGGCGCTGCTGGTGATGCAGATCGTCGAGCCGATCATGGCCCCGGTGCGCCGCGTGATACCCCCGCTGGGCATGATCGACCTCTCGCCGATCGTGGTCTTCATCGCCATCAATCTGCTCGATAGCGTCGTCGTCGGGTCACTGGCCCGTGCCGCCGGCCTGCCGGGCGCCCTGGTCGGCTTCTGAGCCACGCCGACCGCCTCCGCCGCCGGCCCGAAGGCGGTCCACGCCAGCAACAGGTCGTGGACCGGTGACGAACTGCGGCGGGCGGCGCCCGGGCACTCACCGATGTGAATCGGCCAACTGCCCTCGCTGAACCTGGAGACTATCCCGTTTCATGTCCGCTTCCTTTCCGTCCGACTCCGTCGGGCTGGTCACACCGCAGACCGCCACATTCGAGTCTCCGCTGGCCCTGGCCTGCGGCAAGACCCTCGAAAGCTTCGAGCTGGTCTACGAGACCTACGGCACGCTCAACGCCGAGCGCAGCAATGCGGTCCTGATCTGTCACGCCCTGTCCGGTCATCACCATGCGGCGGGCTTTCACGCCGCCGACGAGCTCAAGCCCGGCTGGTGGGATGCCTACATCGGCCCAGGCAAGGTGATCGATACCGACCGGTTCTTCGTCGTCTCGCTCAACAACCTCGGCGGTTGCCACGGCAGCACCGGCCCCGCCAGCGTCGATCCGCAGACCGGCCGCCAGTGGGGCCCGACATTTCCGGTCATGACGGTGGCGGACTGGGTTCACAGCCAGGCGCGCCTGGCCGATCGGCTCGGCATCGAGCGTTTCGCCGCCGTGGTGGGCGGCAGCCTCGGCGGCATGCAGGCGATGCAGTGGACGATCGCCTATCCGGAGCGCGTCGCCAACGTGGCGGTGATTGCCGCGACCCCGCGCCTGTCGGCGCAGAACATCGCCTTCAACGAAGTCGCCCGCCAGGCGATCCGCTCGGACCCCGATTTCCACGACGGCTGGTACGCCGACCACGGTGCGATTCCCAAGCTGGGCCTGAAACTGGCCCGGATGATCGGTCACATCACCTACCTGTCCGAGCACTCGATGGGCTCGCGCTTCGGCCGCGACCTGCGCAGCGACCAGTTGAATTTCGGCTACGACGTCGAGTTCCAGGTGGAGTCCTACCTGCGCCACCAGGGTGATACCTTCTCGACCCGCTTCGATGCCAACACCTATCTACTGATGACCAAGGCGCTGGACTATTTCGACCCCGCCGGACAGCACGACGGCGACCTGGCCGCCGCGCTGGCACCGGCCGACTGTCCGTTTCTGGTCATCAGCTTCACCACCGACTGGCGCTTCGCCCCGGCCCGCTCGCAGGAACTGGTCAACGCCCTGCTGCGGGCCGGCAAGGCGGTCAGCTACGTCAACGTCGACTCCCCGCACGGGCACGACGCCTTCCTGCTGCCCAACGACCAGTACGAATCGGTCTTCGGCAGCTTCATGCGGCGCATCGATGCACAACTCAACGGAGGGGCGAGCTGATGCGCGCGGATCTCGAACTGATCTACGGCTGGGTACCCGATGACGCCCGTATTCTCGACCTGGGTTGCGGCGACGGTACGCTACTGGCAGCGCTGGCACGCCACAAGAACGTCACCGGCTACGGCCTCGAGATCGACCCGGAAGGCATCTCGGCGTGCCTGACCAAGGGCGTCAACGTGCTCGAGCAGAACCTGGACGACGGCCTGGGCAATTTCGTGGACGATGCCTGCGACCTGGTCATCATGACCCAAGCGCTACAGGTCCTGCGCCGCCCCGACGCCATGCTGGACGAGATGCTGCGGGTGGCCCCGGAGTGCATCATCGCCTTCCCCAACTTCGCCTACTGGAAGCACCGGCTGCATCTGACATTCCGTGGTCGCATGCCGGTTTCGCGCTCTCTCCCCCACGCCTGGTACGACACCCCCAACATCCACCTGTCGACGTTCCGGGACTTCGCCAACCTGTGCCGCGACAAGGGCGTCACCATCGTCGACGAGGCCGTCGGCAGCGCCGAACACGAGGGACACTGGACATCGAGGCTCTGGCCCAACCTGTTCGGCGAGACGGCGATCTTCCGGGTCCGACGTGGGCGCTAACGCGACTCGGCGGCTTGCCAGCGCCGTTCGAGATTCAGCTCCAGGCGGCGATCCAGTATCACCGCCTCGGGCCGTCCCTGCGCCCACGTCACCCGGCAACCGTAGGCCAGCACTTCGACGCCACGCTCGGTGACCGCCTGGAGCGTGCGTGCGTAGGCGGGGTCGAGATGCGCCGCGGGCGTCACGTCGTCGATACCGGTGTGCGCCGCGCAGAACAGCAGCACCCCGCGGTGGCCACGAGCAACCAGCTCGGCCAGCACCTCGAGATGACGGCGTCCGCGCTCGCTGACCGAATCGGGAAAATAGCCGTGCCCGTCGCTCTCCTTGAGCGTCACCTGCTTGACCTCGACGAAGGTGTCGCGCCCCTGCGCCGCTCTCAAGCGGAAATCGAGCCGGGCTCCCTCGACGCTCACCTCTCGCTTGAGCTCGGCGAAACCGGCGAGTTCGGGTACGAGAGCATCGCGCAGCGCCTCCTCGACCAGCGCGTTGGCACGCCCGGTGTGCACCGACACCAGATCGATGCCTCCCTTGCCGTCGGGCAGTTCGATCAGCTCCCAGGTCCAGGACAGCTTGCGGGCGGGATTGGTGCTCGGCGATACCCAGACCCGGCAACCGGGAACGTTGACGGCGCGCATCGAGCCGGTATTCGGACAGTGCGCCACGACCTCGCGGCCATCCTCGAGTTCGATGTCGGCCAGGAAGCGCTTGTAGCGTCTCAACAGCGTGCCAGGAAGAAGAACGGGATAATGCATGAGGTACTAATATCCACAAAGACGAGTGCCTGGAGAGATTCGGTCCGGCAACTCGATAGCCGTGGCATCGCCAACCCGGCGGATGCCAGCCCGATTCCCCGGCTTTCACGAGCCGGGGGTGAGAAAAATAAAGCGCCCATTCGGTTGCAAAGCGGCAACTTTTTCGCTAAATAAGCATGGCTTCGGGCAGTGGCAGACGCTGCCCCGGCCGATACTCGGCCAGATCACACGCGTCACGACACTTGCGTAACGAGGCCGCCCCCATGCCAGTAGCGGAAAAGAAAACGGAAGCGCCCAGTCAATTCACCCCGTACCAGCCGGCGCCGGGTGAAGAGTATATGAATGACAAACAACTTGCGCATTTCCGTGAGATCCTTCTGGGCTGGAAACAGGATCTGATGGAAGAGGTCGACCGTACGGTTCGCCACTTGCAGGAAGAGGCCAACAACTTCGCGGACCCCGCGGATCGCGCCACGCAGGAAGAGGGGTTCAGCCTGGAACTGCGCACCCGCGATCGCGAGCGCAAGCTGCTCAAGAAGATCAACGAAACGATCGAGAAGATCGACGAGGATGACTACGGTTTCTGCGAGGCCTGCGGCGTCGAGATCGGCATTCGTCGCCTCGAAGCCCGCCCCACGGCGACGCTCTGTGTCGACTGCAAGACGCTGGCCGAACTCAAGGAAAAACAGCTCGGCGGCTGAATGACTTCGGTCACCTGGGAACCGCGACGGGCACCTTCATCGGTGCCCGTCTTGCGTTGCGCGCTATCCTGGCGTCATCCGGCGCTGCCATCTTCCACGTCACGAGCCATCTCATGACCACCACCCCGCTACCTGCCTCGGGCTATATCGGCCGTTTCGCGCCCACGCCCTCCGGCCCGCTCCATCTGGGCTCCCTGGTGGCGGCCCTGGGTAGCTGGCTGGATGCCAGAGCAGCCGGCGGCCGCTGGCTGCTGCGCATCGAGGATATCGACCCGCCACGCTGTCCTCCGGGTGCCATCGACCAGATTTATCGCCAGTTGGAAGCGTTCGGGCTGGAATGGGATGGGGAGATCCGCCACCAGAGCGCCCGAGGAGCCGCCTATCAGGCCGCGCTGGACCATCTGGTCGCCGATCGGATGGCCTACCCTTGCGGCTGTTCGCGACGCGAATGGCAGCAGCATGGCCACTACCCGGGCTGGTGCCGCCATGGCTCGCGCCACCCCGAACGCGCCCAGGCATGGCGGCTGCGAACCGACAAGGGCATCCAGCCGGTGTACTGGCAAGACCGCCTGTTCGGGAGCCAATGCCTGGACCCGACTGCCCAGGGCGACGTGGTACTCAAGCGCAAGGATGGTCTCTGGGCCTATCAGCTCGCGGTGGTGGTCGACGATGCGGAACAGGGCATTACCGATGTCGTCCGCGGCTTCGACCTGCTCGACAATACGCCGTGGCAGCGACAGCTGCAGGCCGCCCTGAACTATCCTGAACCACGCTATCTGCATCTGCCGCTGGTCCTCGGCGAGGATGGCCAGAAACTCTCCAAACAGAATCTCGCGGCCGCCATCCCCCACGATGTCACTTCAGCTCGCCCCGTGCTCCATCAGGCGCTGCAACTGCTGGAACTGGCGCCTCCGGCCGCGCTACGCCAAGCGGAGGTGACCACTCAGCTGGCGCACGCCCTCGCGCACTGGTCCCCCGAAACGATGGTCGCCACCCCGGGCCGAAAGCCAGGCTGAGGCCCTTGCCGGCAAGGCCTCCCGTCGCCCTCCGCCTGACATGGAGACTGCCTTGCGATGTCGCCGAGACCGCCCCTCCCTTCGATTGAAGACTATTGTCTAAGCGAAACTCGCGCCGTTTTGCGCCACCCTGTCGCCATTGCAGAGAGGGACGCACCACAATCACGCACGATGCGCTGTAGATGCCCCCTTATGAATCATCCGGTTCCCTCCCATGCCGGCGGCCATAGGGCGAGCCGTTCGGGAGAAAATTACAAGCAGCTGATTTTATTTAAAAAAACAAGGAGTGGCACAGTAAGTGCAATAACTAAGACAAGAAAAACAACAGCGGGTGCCGATCCAACCCAACAACAACAGGGATCGGAATGGCCCCACTGCCGACAACAACGACAACACGGCACTCAAACTAGGAAGGCAGATCGCCACCGGCCCATAACAACAACACAGGCCCAGAGCGAACGAGGACACGAACAACAACAATCGTCCTCGAGCCGACGCAAAATCAGGACGCGACGCTCTTCATCAACGAGGCAACAACAACAAGCTTCCTCGTGATCTGGAGACTTCCCGGAACAACGACAACAACCGGGAAAGGGCATTGCCTGTCGTGGTTGGATTATTGTTTTGAATACGAGGTGGTCGCTACACACAGCATGGCTGATAACGACAAGCCAGTGACTGCAAGCTCGTTCAGCGACTGTGGTGCGTATTCAAGGCGATGCGCCATCACGAACAAGAAGAAGCGGCATGGACGTTGCGAAGCATTCTTGCAAGGGGAGGCCCACCGGGTCTCCCCTTTTACTATTCTCACCTCAAGGTTCCCATCGACCTCGTTCGTTTGACCGAAAGCTGAGCTGGCGGCGAATATCGCTACGATCACACCCCTCCGGCCACAACTCGATCCGTGCGTTGTCTTCTGCGTCCCCTCATCCCGCCATTGCCTTTGCAAGCCCCCTGGCCTCCGCTACACTGGAGTTTTGCTACCTCGCGAGTCGATTTCGCCGCATGTTCAAAGGATTTTCCCGTTTTCTCCAACGTCCCGGTGAACGTTTGAAGACCTTCTTCGGCCCGGAATCCGCTCAGGCGGCCGAAGACGCCACGCCCACCCCGCAAGTCCTTCCCCGCGACGAACACAACGTCTCGCGCCAGAACCTTAGCGAGAGCGCTCTCAAGGTGTTGTATCGACTCAATGGCGCGGGTTACGACGCTTATCTGGTCGGTGGCTGCATCCGGGACTCCCTGCTCGGGAACCGGCCCAAGGACTTCGATGTCGCCACCAATGCGACGCCGGACGAGGTGCGTCAGCTGTTTCGTAATTCCCGGATCATCGGCCGACGCTTCCGGATCGTCCACGTCCGCTTCGGGCGCGAAGTGATCGAGGTGACGACGTTCCGCGGACGGCATGGCGAGGAACACACCGGCAATCACAGCCAGCAGTCGGACGAGGGCCTGCTGCTGCGGGACAACGTCTGGGGGAGCGTCGAGGAGGACGCGATCCGGCGCGACTTCACCGTCAATGCGCTCTACTACAGCGTGACCGACTTCGCCATTCATGACTGGACCGGCGGCCTCAAGGACCTGGAAGACCGCGTGCTTCGCCTGATCGGCGATCCGGAGACCCGCTATCGCGAGGATCCGGTACGCATGCTGCGCGCCGCACGCTTCGCCGCCAAGCTCGACTTCCGGATTGCCGAGGGTACCGAGGCACCGATTCGCGAGCTGGCCCCGCTGCTGCTCCAGATCCCGCCGGCGAGGCTGTTCGAGGAGGTGCTCAAGCTGTTTCTCTCCGGCCACGCGCTGCAGAGCTTCCGGGTGCTGCGTGATCACGGCCTGTTCGCGATGCTGTTGCCCGAGAGCGACGAAGTCCTCGACGAGCAGCCCTGGGCCGTCAAGCTGGTCGAGCAGGCGCTGATCAATACCGATGCGCGGATCGCCCAGGATCGGCCGGTCACGCCTGCCTTCCTGTTTGGCGCCCTGCTGTGGCCCTGCGTTCAGCAACGCACTCCCCGCATCGCCCACGAACAGGACCTGCCGGAAGTCCCGGCTCAGCAGGCCGCGGCGCAGCAGGTCATCAGTCGACAGTTGCAACATACATCGATCCCCAAGCGGTTCAGCATCCCGATGCGCGAGATCTGGGACCTTCAGCAGCAACTCCCGCGCCGCCGCGGCCGTCGGGTCTTCCAGACACTGGAACATCCGCGTTTCCGCGCCGCCTACGACTTCCTGCTGCTGCGCGAGGAGGCCGGCGAGTTGACCCCGGGCCTGGGTAGCTGGTGGACCGAGTTCCAGCAGGCGGATGAGGAGGGGCAGCGTCAGCTACTCGCCAACGATGCCGGCGCCAATCCGGCGGGGACCAGCCCCAAGCCGCGCCGTCGCCGTCCACGCAAGCGTCGGCGGCCGACCAACAAGCCGACACCGCCGACGCTGGATGACTGACCATCGACACTTTGCCCTGGCCTATATCGGTCTGGGCAGTAACCTGGCATCGCCCCGTGACCAACTGGCGCGGGCAATGGCGGCGCTGGCAGCGCTACCGGTGAGCGAGTGCGCTGCCGTCTCCTCGCTCTACGCCAGCGCGCCGGTCGGCCCCCAGGACCAACCCGACTTCGTCAACGCCGTCGTCGCCATTCGTACGCGGCTCTCGCCGCTGGCACTGCTCGACCAGCTCCAGGCGATCGAGCAGCGCCATCGTCGTGTGCGGCATCGCCACTGGGGACCTCGCACGCTGGATCTGGATCTCCTGTGGTTCGCGGGCCTCAATTGCCGCTCCCCTCGTCTCACTCTGCCCCACCCGGAGATGACTCACCGCCGCTTCGTGCTCGAACCCCTGGCGGAAATCGCACCAACGCTCTCCCTCGACGGCGAACTACCAGGGTGTCTGGCAAACCGGCTGGAGGATCAGACGCTGCAGCGCCTATCAGCGTGAACCATCGGCATGCCGCCAACGTCTTGTTGCGTCTGGTGGGCAACTCACTACACTCTGCTCCGCATCGCCCTGTCGGGCATGATGAAATGGGCTCGCGCCCTGGTCGCAAGCCGCAGGACGGAGCCTTCGTCAACGCCGGTGCGAGCAGGGCCCGGCGCGATTGGGAGAGAGAGCATGAGGCGCGTTACCCTGGACACGCTGCGCGACGGCAAGGCCCGCGGCGAGGCGTTCAGCTGTCTGACCGCATATGATGCCACGCTGGCGCGCTGCGCCGATGCCGCCGGTATCGATGTGCTGCTGGTCGGCGATTCGCTGGGCATGGTACTGCAGGGACACACCAGCACCCTGCCGGTCACCCTGGAAGATATCCGCTATCACACCACCTGCGTGGCGCGGGGCAAGCAGCGAAGCCTGCTGATGGTCGACCTACCGTTCATGAGCAACGCCGATATCGGTCAACTCTTGCGCGATGCGGGTGAGCTGATGCGCGCCGGCGCCGAACTGATCAAGATCGAAGGCGAAGCCTGGATGGCCGACGGCATCCGAGAACTCACCCGCCGTGGCGTTCCGGTCTGCGCCCATCTCGGGTTGACTCCGCAGAGCGTCCACCAGCTCGGCGGCTTCAAGGTTCAAGGCAAGGCCGCCGATGCGGCCCAGCGCATCGTCGACGATGCCCAGCGACTGGTCGAGGCCGGCGCCGCCGTCATCCTGCTCGAGTGCGTGCCCAGGGCCGTGGGCAAGGCGGTCCGTGACGCCGTCGCCGCCCCCGTCATCGGCATCGGTGCCGGTCCGGACGTGGATGGGCAGATCCTGGTCATGCACGACACGCTGGGGCTCAACAGTGGCTATGTGCCACGTTTCGTGAAGAATTTCCTGCCTGGTCAGGAGAGTATCGAGGCGGCGTTCCGCGCTTATGACGAAGCGGTCAAGTCCCGCCGCTTCCCGGCCGAGGAGCACTGTTTCTGATGCGGACACTGCACGATATCGCGCCGCTGCGTGAGGCCCTACAGGCACACCGAATGGCCGGGCGGCGCATCGCCCTGGTGCCGACCATGGGCAATCTCCACGCCGGCCACCTGGCCCTGGTCGATCGGGCCCGGGAGCTCGCCGACGTGGTCGTTGCCACGCTGTTCGTCAACCCGCTGCAGTTCGGCGCCGGCGAGGATTTCGGCCAGTATCCGCGCACCCTCGACAGCGACAGTGACAAGCTGACCGCGCATGGCTGCGATCTCCTCTTCGCTCCCGGCGTCGAGACGCTCTATCCCGGCGGACTCGAGACGCAGACCCAGGTCCACGTACCAGACGTTTCCGAAGGGCTCTGCGGCGGCACCCGCATCGGCCACTTCGATGGTGTCGCTACGGTGGTTTCGCTGCTGTTTCACCTGGTGCAGCCGGACATCGCCTGCTTCGGCGAAAAGGATTTCCAGCAGTTGGCGGTCATCCGCAAACTGGTAGCCGACCTGCATTTCCCGATCGAGATCGTCGGCGTGCCGACCGTTCGCGCCGAGGACGGTCTCGCGCTGTCGTCGCGCAACGGCTATCTCGGTGCCGACGACCGGGCTCTGGCGCCCGCCTTCCACCGGGAGCTGTCGCGCTGCCGCGAGGCGCTGGCCGGTGGCCAGTCACCCGACGACGCGCTGGCTCAGGCCAGGCAGGCGCTGCAGGCGTCCGGCTTTCGGCTCGACTACCTCGAGATCCGCGGGCCCGCGCTGGCCCCGTTCGATATCGCTCGACATACCGAAGGCCGCCTGCTGGGGGCGGTCTATCTCGGCTCGACGCGACTGATCGACAACCTGGCCGTCTCCTTGCCGCGACCATCCGCGACCGGCGACTGACATGGCTGATGCCCGCTGGCGCCCGGCGCTACCGACGGACCTTGTCCGCATCGCCGAATGGATCGGGTCGGCGCAGGCGCTGGAGCACTGGGCCGGCCCCGGGCTGTCGTGGCCGACGGATGGCCCCAGGCTGTGGCGGGAAATCGACGGCGGCGGCCTGCTCTCGTTCTGCCTGGTCTCCGGCAGCGAGCCGCTCGCCTTCGGTCAGCTCGTCGTCAAGGGCGAGCGCCACTATCACCTGGCCCGAATCATCGTGTCGCCATCGCGCAGACGCCAGGGGCTTGGCGAAGCGCTGTGTCGTCGTCTGCTGGACGAAGCCCGACAGCGTCGCGCCGAGCGCGTCACGCTCAATGTCTTCTCCGACAACGGGGCGGCGGTCGATCTCTACCGGCGACTGGGTTTCACCGAATGCGGCAGCGCCGATTCGCGTGGCATTCGCCCCATGCAACTGAGACAATTTGCCGCGAATGTCGACAATGACCTCCCCTAGCCCCTGCAGCGTAACGATCACGCGGCGGTTCGACAGTGAAAGAGATACGATGAATCAATTGAGACCGGACCCCTTCTCCCCGTATCAGTTCTACACGGCCGAGCAGTGGGCCGAATTTCGCGCCGATACGCCGCAGACCCTGTCGGCGGAGGAGTTGCAGCGACTGCGCTCGCTCAACGACCCGATCGACCTGGGCGAGGTGCGCCGAATCTATCTGTCACTGTCTCGCCTGCTCTCCTCCTACGTCGAAGCCAGCCAGCGGCTTTACGCCCAGCGCAAACGCTTCCTGGACATCGACGACACCCAGAAGACCCCGTTCATCATCGGCATCGCGGGCTCCGTCGCAGTGGGCAAATCGACCACCTCACGCATCCTCAAGGAGCTGCTGGCGCGCTGGCCGTCGAGCCCCAAGGTCGACCTGGTCACCACCGACGGCTTCCTCTATCCCAACGCCACGCTGCGCGACAAGGCGCTGATGGCCCGCAAGGGCTTCCCGGAGAGTTACGATATCGGCGCCCTGCTGCGCTTTTTGTCATGGATCAAGGCCGGCGCGCGCAATGTCCAGGCCCCGCTCTACTCGCACCTGACCTACGACGTGCGCGACAGCGAATACCAGATCGTCGACCGTCCCGACATCCTGATCGTCGAAGGCATCAACGTGCTGCAGGTCCGTGACCTGCCGGAAGACGGCAAGATGGTGCCGTTCGTGTCCGACTTCTTCGACTTCTCGATCTATATCGACGCCGAGGAGGCTCACATCCACGACTGGTATCTGGAACGCTTCAAGCTGCTGCGGCAGACCGCCTTCCAGAACGCCGATTCGTTCTTCCACCGCTATGCTCAGATCGACGAGGCGGCGGCGCTCGAGATCGCCGAAGGGCTGTGGCGTGACATCAATCGCCGCAACCTGCGCGAGAACATACTGCCCACGCGCCCCCGCGCCGACCTCATCCTGCGCAAGGGTCGCGATCACTTGGTGGAGCAGGTGGCACTGCGGAAGCTGTGAATCATGACCGCGTCGTGTGGCCCGGCGATGACGCGCTACTACACCCGGGCGACGCACTGCAAATAAGAACAGCGTTTTGTAATATTGGGTAATAGCATCGAACTTTTCCGGCATCCACCCTTCTCAAGAGGCGTCTTGGACTTACGGGCAAGGACTCCTAGGGATGCTCATTTCTGTACAGGCGTTACGCGCCCTGGCGGCATGGATCGTCGTCTTCCACCACTTCATGCAGGTCTTCTTCAGCTTCGAGGCGGATAACTGGGTCGAGTACCTTTTCTCCACCCGCGGTCAGGTGGGTGTGGATATCTTCTTCGTCATCAGTGGCTTCATCATCTACGTCTCCAGCCGTGGCAAGCGCCTGACGATGCCGCAATTCCTGCTCCACCGATTGGTCCGGATCGTCCCCGCCTACTGGCTCTACACGCTGATCACCGCCGCGATCATCTACTTCACCAGCAACGTCATGCCGGATTACGGCCTGAGTCTCAAGGGCCTGATCATGTCGCTGTTTTTCCTGCCCACGGAGAACCCCGCCGGCTACGGCTACTATCCGATCCTGCCGGTGGGCTGGACGCTGAACTTCGAGATGCTGTTCTACGTGGTCTTCGCCGCCTCGCTGATGCTCAAGCGCGAATGGCGGCTGTGGAGCGTGGTGCTGGCGATCGTGGTCATCAACACGCTGTTTGCCCATCAGCCATTCATCAGCAACTTCTACACCGACCCGATCATCTTCGAATTCCTGCTGGGTATGGGCATCGGCGCCCTCTACAGACGCTACGGCATGCCTCAGGGACGCTGGTGGCCGATCGCGCTGGCGCTGGCCAGCAGCGCCACGATTCTCCATTTCAACGATCCGTCCGGGGCGCTGCGGTTCCTCGCCTGGGGACTACCGAGCGCGCTGCTGGTGGTCGCCTTCATCGGGATGGAAGCCCGTATCGGCAACAACCGCGTATTCAAGGCGATGGGCGACTGGTCCTACTCCACCTACCTGTTGCATGTGATCGTGCTGTGGTCGGGCAACTACGTGCTGACCGAGCAGTTCGGCCTGCCTCCCTACCTGGCGCTGGCGATCTGCCTGCCCGTCATCGCGCTCTGCTCCTGGCTCAGCTACGAGTTCGTGGAGAAGAAACTCTCCCGCCAGCTCAAGCGCCTCCTGCCAGTGCCGCGCCCCCTGGCCGCCGCGGCATGAGCCGCCCATGAAAAACGCCCGGCCTGCATGACGCAGACCGGGCGTTGGCGGTTACCGCCGAAGAATCACTCTTCGGTGACGAGAGATGCCTCGAAGGCAGCCTTCTCTTCCGGGGTGATCTCCTTGATCGACAGCTTTACGCGATTGCGGTTGTCGATGTCGAGCACCTTGACCGTCACTTCCTGGCCTTCGCTCAGGTACTCCTTCACGTCGTTGACGCGCTCCGGCACGATCTGGGAGATGTGCACCAGGCCGTCGGTACCCGGCATGAAGTTGACGAAGGCCCCGAAGTCGGCCAGACGCACCACCTTGCCGCGATAGAGCTTGCCGATCTCGGCTTCGGCGGTGATGCCGAGCACGGTGTCGATGGCGCGCTTGGCCGCGGCACGATCCTCGGCGTAGATGCGAACGGTCCCGTCATCGTCGATGTCGATCGACGCGCCGGTCTCCTCGCAGATGCCGCGAATCGTCGCGCCGCCCTTGCCGATGACGTCGCGGATCTTGTCCGGAGAGATCTTGATCGTCTGCATCGCCGGGGCGTGGTCGGAGACCTCGTTGCGGCTCTCGGCGATCACGGCGTTCATCTTGTCGAGGATCTCGATACGAGCCTGGTGCGCCTGCTGCAGCGCTGTCTCCATGATCTCCTCGTTGATGCCCTCGATCTTGATGTCCATCTGCAGGGCGGTCACGCCATTGGCGGAACCGGCCACCTTGAAGTCCATGTCACCGAGGTGATCCTCGTCGCCCAGGATATCGGTCAGCACGGCAAAACCGTCATCGTCCTTGACCAGGCCCATGGCGATACCGGCCACCGGCGCCTTGATCGGCACGCCGGCATCCATCAGCGCCAGCGAGGAGCCACAGACGGACGCCATCGAACTGGAACCGTTGGACTCGGTGATCTCGGACACCACGCGGATGGTGTAGGGAAAGTCGTCTTCGCTGGGCAGCATCGCCTGGATACCGCGTCGCGCCAGGCGGCCATGACCGATCTCGCGACGCTTGGGGCCGCCCATGAAACCGGCCTCGCCGACGCTGTACGGCGGGAAGTTGTAGTGCAGCAGGAAGCGGTCCTTGCGCTCGCCTTCCAGCGATTCGATCAACTGGGCGTCGCGCAGCGTGCCCAGGGTGGCGATGACCACGGCCTGGGTTTCGCCACGGGTGAACAGCGCCGAACCGTGGGTACGCGGCAGCACGCCGACCTTGATGTCCAGCGGGCGCACGGTCTTGTGATCACGGCCATCGATACGCGGCTCGCCGGCGATGACACGACGCCGCACGGTGTGCTTCTCGAGGCTGGCCAAGGCGCCGCCGACTTCATCGGCGCTGAACTGCGGCGCGTCGCCGCCGGCCAGTTGCTCGATCGCCTTGGCGCGAATCTCGGCCAGGGCATCCTGGCGCGCCATCTTGTCGGTGATGCGATAGGCTTCACCCACGGCGGACTCGAAGCTGCCGGCGACGGCTTCCTTGAGCGCCACGTTGGCGGCGGCCGGCTGCCAATCCCACTTCGGCTTGCCCGCTTCGCCGACCAGCGACTTGATCGCGTCGATCGCGACCTGCATCTCCTGGTGGGCGTAGAGCACGCCGCCCAGCATCTCGTCCTCGGTCAGCTCCTGGGCCTCGGACTCGACCATCAGCACGGCCTTGTCGGTACCCGCCACCACCATGTTGAGCTCGGAGGTGGCCAGCTCTTCCACCGTGGGGTTGAGGAAGTAGCCGCGCGACTCGGTGAAGCCGACACGCGCCGCCCCGATGGGACCGCTGAACGGCAGGCCGGAAATCGCCAGCGCGGCGGAAGTGCCGATCATCGCGGCGATATCGGGATCCTGGTTGCGGTCGGCGGAGAGCACGGTGCAGATGACCTGCACTTCGTTCATGAAACCTTTCGGAAACAGCGGACGGATCGGACGATCGATCAGACGCGACGTCAGCGTCTCCTTCTCGGTCGGACGGCCCTCGCGCTTGAAGAAGCCACCCGGGATCTTGCCCACGGAGTAGGTCTTCTCCTGGTAGTGCACGGAGAGCGGGAAGAAGTCCTGGCCGGGCTTGAGATCCTTGCGCCCGACCACGGTGCACAGCACCACGGTGTCGTCCATGGTAACCAGCACAGCGCCGGTGGCTTGGCGCGCAACGCGCCCGGTTTCTAGGGTGACGGTACTCGAACCGTACTGGAACGTGGTCTGAACCGGATTCACGGGCTTTCCTTTACTTGTCGAATTCATTGGGGTCGTTTGACTCGGCGCTCATTCTAGGCTTTCGAGCGGGATAGAGCTACCGGTGGGCGACCTTGGTCCCATCCCCGTCGGCACGAGGAGAGGCCGTCCGAAACGCCAGGACCCCCGCTCGAGAGCGGGGGTCCTGGGATTGGCACTGCCGAGCCACCGAGCGGTGACCCGGCCACGGCGATGGCGGCTTACGCTTCGCGCTTGCCGTCGACCAAGCGTCGCAGCTTCAGCGGATTGGCCTGCTTGACCGCTGCCGGTAGCAGCGCATCCGGCAGATCCTGGTAGCAGACCGGACGCAGGAAGCGGAAGATCGCCGCGGTGCCCACGGAGGTGGTGCGCGAATCCGACGTCGCCGGGAACGGCCCGCCGTGGACCATGGCATCGCACACTTCCACCCCGGTCGGCCAGCCGTTGACCATCACCCGGCCCGCCTTTCGCTCGAGGATCGGCAGCAGCGCGCGGGCGGCCTCCAAGTCGGCGTCGTCCATCTGCAGCGTCGCCGTCAGTTGGCCTTCCAGATGCTCGGCGACCCGCTCGAGCTCGGCGGCATCGGCGCACTCGACCACCAGCGACGTCGAGCCGAACACCTCCTGCTGCAGCGCATCGCTGCCCAGGAAGTCCTGCGCCGAGGCCACGAACAGCCCGGTCTGGCATTGGTTGGGGCCTTCACCCTTCTGACCGCGCGCCACTTCCTTCGCCTTGCCACTCCCCGCCAGGGTGCTGACGCCATTCTCGTAGGCCTCGAAGATGCCCGGCGTGAGCATGGTCTGGGCGGCGCTGCCCCGGACCGCTTCGCTGGCCGCCTCGACGAAGGCGTCCAGCTCCGGCCCCTTGAGCGCGATCACCAGCCCGGGATTGGTGCAGAACTGGCCGGCGCCCATGTTGAGCGAGCCGACGAACGCCTTGCCCATCTCCTTGCCCCGCGCCTTCAGCGCCGCCGGCAGCGGGAACACCGGGTTGATCGAGCTCATCTCGGCGTAGAACGGGATCGGCTCGGGACGCGACTGGGCCGCCTTCCAGAGCGCCAGGCCGCCGCTGCGCGAACCGGTGAAGCCCGCCGCCTTGACGCGCGGGTCGGTGACCAGCGCGGTACCCACTTCACGGCCGGAGCCGTACATCAGCGAGAAGACACCTTCCGGCAGGCCGCATTTCTTGACCGCGGCCTGGATCGCACGCCCCACCAGTTCGCTGGTGCCGGGGTGGGCGCCATGGGCCTTGACGATGACCGGGCAGCCGGCGGCCAGGGCGGAAGCGGTATCGCCGCCGGCCACGGAGAACGCCAGCGGAAAGTTGCTGGCACCGAAGACGACCACCGGGCCCAGCGCGATGTGACGCTGGCGCAGGTCGACCCGCGGCAGCGGCTGGCGATCCGGCAGCGCCGGGTCGACACGCACGTCGAGCCACTCGCCGGCCCGCACGGTCTTGGCGAACAGCCGGAGCTGGCCGCAGGTACGGCCACGCTCGCCCTGAATGCGTGCCTGGGGCAGGCCGGACTCGGCCACGGCGCGCTCGATCAGATCGTCGCCGATCGCTTCGATCTCGTCGGCGATCGTCTCCAGAAACTTGGCGCGATCCTCGAGCGAGGTTTCGCGGTAGCTATCGAAGGCGCTCCAGGCCAGCTCGCAGGCACGGTCGACCTCGGTCTGAGTGCCGCCGGGGTAGCTCGGCTCGAGGCGCTCGTTGGTGGCCGGATTGATCGCCTGGATCGGGTCACGGCTGCCCTTGACGGCCTGCTGGCCGATCAGCATTTCACCTGTCAGTTTCATGTTGCCTCCTGCAGTGAGGGTGGATACTCATTCATCTTCCGGCCGGAGCCGGATTCAACCTGCCTTGGTCGCCGCGGCGCACCGCTCGGCAAGCCCGGGGCTGGTGCCGGGATTACCGGCGCGCACCGCCGCCATGCACATCGGGTGGACGGCCGTCACGAGGATGCGTTCGATTCGCTCCGACGGTTGCCACGATAGTTCTGCCAGAGCGTCAGTGCCAGCAGCCCCACCGCGATCACCAGGAACGTCAGACTGATCGGCCGGGTGAAGAACGGCGTCCAGTCGCCCTGGAACGCCTGCAGCCCGCGGCGCAGGTTGGCCTCCGCGATCGGTCCGAGGATCAGCCCCAGGATGACCGGCGCCGTGCCGAAGTCATAGCGATTGAGGAAATAGCCCAGCACCCCGAAGCCCAGCATCAGATAGAGGTTGAATACATCGCCGTCGACGCCGTACACGCCGATGAAGCAGAACACCAGGATCGCCGCCAGCAACTGCTTGCGCGGCACCATCAGCACCCGGATGAACAGCTTGATGCCCAGACACATGATCAGCAGCATGAAGACGTTGGCGGCCAGATAGGCCAGGAAGATGCCGTAGACCGTGCCGCTCTGGTCATCGAACAGCAGCGGACCGGGGGTGATGCCCTGGATCATCAGACCGCCCAGCAGCACGGCCGTTGCCGCCTCGCCGGGAATGCCCAGCGCCAGCGTCGGTATCAGTGCGCCACCCAGCAGCGCGTTGTTGGCACTCTCCACCGACACGATCCCAGGTGCGTGGCCGGTACCGAACTTCTCGGGAGATTTCGAAAAGCGCCTCGTCTGGTCGTAAGCGACCAGCGAAGCGATGCTGCCACCGGCGCCGGGAATGGGCCCGACGATGGAGCCGGACAGGATGCCGGCCACGACCGCCTTCCAGTGGCGCAGCGTTTCCAGAAAACGGGGCCGCGCGATATCGATACGGTGGTTGCTCTCCTCTAGGCGCTGGTGCGGATCGTACTCGAAGGCATCCTTGAGCACCTGGGAAACGGCAAACAGCCCGATCAGCGCCGGCAGCAGGTTGATCCCGGTCAGCAACGAGAGCTGGTCGAAGGTGAAGCGGCCCACCCCGGTGATGGGGTCGGTGCCGATGGTCGAGGCGAAGAAGCCGATCAGTCCGGCGATCAGCCCCTTCAACAGCGACTTGCCGGCAACCGAGGCGATGATCACCAGCCCGAAGATGCTCAGCGAAAAATACTCCGCCGCGCCGAAGCGCAGCGCGAACTCCGCGATCGGCGGAGCCAGCAGGCTGAGGATTACCATGCTGGCGACACCGCCGAAGAACGAGGCAACGATCGCCAGCCCCAACGCGCGGCCGGCCTCGCCCTTCTGGGCCATCGGAAAGCCGTCGAACGTGGTCGCCACCGACGAGGGCGTGCCGGGGATATTGAGAAGGATGGCCGGGATCGACCCGCTGGCACCGGCCCCGCACAGCGCACCCAGCAGCATGCCGATGCCCATGACCGGCGGCATGCCGAAGGTCACCGGCAGCAACAGCGCGATGGCCATCGCCGAGGTCAGCCCCGGCAGCGCGCCCATGATGATGCCGAGCAGGGTGCCGCCGGCGATGGCCAGCAGCGTGCCGACCTGCAGCACCATGCCCAGCCCCTCGAGATATCCGGAAATCATGTCTTGCTCCTAAATCGGCTGCCGACGCTGCCACTCAGTCCGGCAGCGGAATCTCGAAGAGATCGGTGAAGACGTAGTAGATCGCCACCGCGAGCACGATCGCGAAGATCGCCGCACCGCCGAGCGATTTCACCCGCTGCGAGGCGTTCAGCTCGCCCCAGACACCGCTGGCGATCAGCAAGCCGATGACGCAGCAGAAGGCGAACACCGCCGTGCTGGGTATGTAGCCCAGAGGCTCGAACAGCAGGATGTAGACGACGGTGAGGCCCACGATCCACAACCACTGCATGACCCCGCGTCGGTTGGCGGGCCGAGACCCGCCCGTAGGCGCGGCGGCTCGCCACTCGCGCACATCCTTGACGAGACAGGGGATGGCGAACAGAAAGATCATTGCCGAGATCAGTTTGGGGAAGAACGCCGGCGAGAGATCGCCGACGATCTCGATGTCCGGCAGCGCCATCGCAGCGGCGAAAGCCGCTGCCGACGCAATCAACAGCAGGAGATCGAAAATCGGCTTACCGATATCACGTTCCATGGATTCAGACTCCAGCGCCTCGACCAGAAAGAGGGACGGTCGTCTTGCGACCCTGTCGGCTGGCCGGGCAGCGCGCGCCAGTGCGCCACGCCGCCCGGCCCTGCGCGCTACTTCGCCAGATCGCCGGCCGCTTCGCGCATCACCTCTGCGGACTGGTCGATGAACGCGTCGAGCTCATCGCCGTAGAGCGGAGAGACCTGCGTCCCGAGATTCTCGGCGGTCTGCTCATAGGAGCCGTCGGCGACGATCTGCTTGATCGCATCGACCCAGCGCTTCTCGACATCGGCAGGCAGCCCCTTGGGCGCCGCGATACCGCGCCATACCGTCAGCGTCAGGTCGTAGCCCTGTTCCTGGAAGGTGGGCACGTCGGGCAGCGAATCGCTGCGTTCGGCGTAGCTCATCGCCAGCGCCTTCAAGCGGCCGGACTGCAGCGCCGAGCGCAGCTCTGCGCCGCCCAGCACGACGGCATCGACATGGCCGCCCATGGCGGCGGAGATCGCCTCGGAACCCCCGGGGTAGGGAATGATGTTGAACTCGGCACCGGTCCGGTTGGCCATGGCCACGGCGGCGATGTGCGCGGAGGAACCGACGCCGGAAACCCCTACCTTGATGGTGGTGCCGGAAGTGGCCGCGTTCACCAGATCCTCGAGATTGGCGTACTGGCTGTCACCGCCGACCGCGATCACGTAAGGCTCCTCGATCACCTTGGCGATGAAATCGAAGTCATTGTGAGTGAACGGAACGTTGCCCATTGCCTCCAGCGTCAACATGGCGTTGCTGGCGGCCAGCAGGGTGTAGCCGTCGGGCTTCGAGGCGACCGCGCGGGACATCCCCACGGCACCGCCGCCGCCGGGAATGTTGCGGATGACCAGATCCTCGCCGAGCTGCTTCTCCAGCAGCGGCTGCAAGGCGCGCACGAAGGTATCGTTACCGCCACCCGCGGAAAACGGCACGATCATGTCGATGCTCTTGGTGGGATAGTCATCGGCGAGCGCCGGCCCGCCAACCACCATCGCGGCGGCCAACGTCAGCGTACTGAGTAGCTTTTTCACTATCGGCTCCTTCGGTTCTTTTATGGATGTCTTGTCTTTCGCGCTTTCGAGCATGCAAGAGGGGCCCAGCCCGGTCGCGTCAGCGAACCAGCGCCGGCCGCTTGGGGTCGAACTGCCACCCCTCGATCAGGTACTGCATTGCCATGGCATCGTTGCGACCACCGGCCGGCAGGCTGCGATAGAGCGCATTGGCCTGCTCGACCTGGCCCATGTCGATCTCGATACCCAGGCCGGGCG
Source organism: Salinicola sp. CR57 (assembly GCF_003206585.1). Classification (NCBI taxonomy): domain Bacteria; kingdom Pseudomonadati; phylum Pseudomonadota; class Gammaproteobacteria; order Oceanospirillales; family Halomonadaceae; genus Salinicola; species Salinicola sp. CR57. The sequence goes on along the minus strand of NZ_PZJL01000001.1, from coordinate 840,691 downwards.
CATCGGTCACCGCGACCTTGCCATCGACGATCCGGGGCGGATTGCGGGTCAGCCGGGCGTCGCCCTCCTGCCAGATCCAGTGCGTGTCCAGCGCCGTGGTGCGGCCGACGGCCGCCGCCCCGACCTGGGCGAACATCGCCAGCGAGATATCGAAGTGATTGTTGGAGTGCGAGCCCCAGGTCATGCCGTGGTCCTGGCACAGCTGAGAGACGCGTACCGCGCCAGATAGCGTCCAGAAGTGCGGATCGGCCAGCGGGATATCCACCGAACGCAACATCAGCGCATGGGCCATCTCGCGCCAGTTGGTGGCCACCATGTTGGTCGCTACCGGCAACCCGGTGGCATGGCGGAATTCGGCCAGGATCTCGCGCCCCGAGAAGCCCTGCTCCGCGCCACAGGGATCCTCGGCATAGGCGATGACCCCATGCAGGTCCTTGCACAGCCGGATCGCCTCGTCGAGGGACCAGGCGCCGTTGGGATCGATGGTGGTTCGCGCCTCGGGGAAGGCGTCGTGCAACGCGGTGACGGCCTCGATCTCCTGCTCGCCAGGCAGCGCACCGCCCTTGAGCTTGAAGTCCCGGAAGCCGTAGCGGTCCTGGGCGGCGCGAGCGAGCTCGACGATGCGCGCTGGCGTCATCGATGCCATGTCGCGTTGGCGATACCACTCGTGGCCGAGATCGTTGTTGCCACTGTCCTCGGTGCGCTCGCGATAACCGAGCGGCGTCTTCTGGCCGTCGCCGACGAAGAACAGATAGCCCAGGACCTCGACGCTGTCGCGCTGCCTGCCGTCACCCAGCAGCTCGGCCACCGGTACGTCGAGGAACTTGCCGAACAGGTCGAGCAGTGCCGCCTCCAGCGCCGCCACCGCATTGACGCGCAGTTCGAAGGTCCAGGAGCCCTTGCCGAAATCCTCGAAATCGGCACCACGACCGGCGGTGTGCAGCGATGCCACCATCGATCGCAGCTTGCCGATGGGCTGCCCCACGACCAGCGGTCGCGCCTGCTCCAGGGATTGCTGGATGGTATCGCCGCCAGGCGCCTCGCCGACGCCGACATGCCCCGCACTGTCCTCGAGGATGACCAGGTTGCGGGTGAACCAGGGCGAGTGGGCTCCACCGATATTGAGCAGCATGCTGTCCCGGCCGGCGACCGGAATCACCTTCATGTTCGTGATGGTTGGCGTGCCGTGGCTCGGCATAGGAAGTCTCCGTCGAGGCGATGAACGCGGGGGAACCGGGCTGGCGGCGCCGGGCCGGCCACAGGGCCGCTCCCGGCTTGATGAAGAATCTGCAGGGGTGTGTCGCTCAGAGCGTGCGCGCTTTCTCGATCAGTTGCTCGAGCGTGGCTCGCTCCTGCTCGCTGGGCATGGTCAGCGGTGCACGCACGTTGCCGCCCGGGTAACCGACCAGATCGGCGCCCGCCTTGATCAGGCTGACGGCATAGCCTTTCTGGGTGTCGCGCAGGGTGACGAAGGGAATGAAGAACTCGCGTGTCGCCTGGCGCACGAAATCGCGATTGCCCTGGCGCAGCTCCCGGTAGAACTTGACCGCCATCTCCGGCACGAAGTTGAAGACCGCCGACGAATAGGTGCTGACGCCGATGGCGAGGTAGGCTTCGGCGATGATCTCGGCCGTCGGCACGCCGCCGACGTAGGCCAGGCGATCGCCCAGTGTCTTGATGATGATGTTGAGCGCCTGCATGTCGCCCTTGCCATCCTTGAGACCGACCAGGTTCGGACAGCGGTCGGCCAGCGCCTGGACGCCATCGACCGTGAGATAGCCGTTGGCGCGGTTGTAGTAGATCACGCTGAGGTCGGTGGATTCACAGACGCTGGCGGCATACTCGACGATGCCGGACTGCGGGCACTCGGTAAGGTACGGCGGCATCAGCAGAATACCGTCGGCCCCCGCTTCCTGGGCGGCCTTGCAGTGCTCCTTGGCGAGTTCGGCGCTCTGCCCGGCGCTGGCGATGATCGGCACGTGCCCGCCGATGGTCTCCACCGCGATCGTGACGATCTCGCGGTACTCCTCGATCGTCATGTTGAAGAATTCACCGGTACCGCCAGCCACGAAAAGGGCGGAGACCTCGTACTCCTTCAGCCACAGCAGACGACGGCGGTAGCTGTCGGCGTCGAATTTGCCGTTGGCATCGAAATCGGTCACCGGGAAGGACAGCAGGCCATCCTTGATAGAGGCAACAACCGCTTCTTTGGAAAAATTCACCTTGGCTCCCCTCATCGTGGGTTAACGTAAATCGGTCACTCAGTCGTCCAGCCGCCTCGCCTCGATCGAGGAAGCACAGGCCGAGAAATTGTGATGCCGATATTGTCATACATCATACTATGATGCCGTTAGACCTTAGATGAACGTCCTGGCCTCCCCTTCATTTCGCGAACGGCAGCTGCGTCGTCGACAGGACTTCGCGCAGGCCCATGAAAGAGCGGATCTGACGTACCCCGGGCAGATAGATGAGCTGCTCGGCATGCAGTCGATTGAAGCTCTGGTTGTCACGCGTTCGGATCAGCAGGAAATAGTCGAACTCGCCGGTCACGACGTGGCACTCCATGCACCCCGAAATGTGCTGCGCGGCCGCTTCGAAATCGGCGAACGACTGGGGGGTCGAGCGATCCAGCACGACGCCGATCAGCACCATCATGCCGACGTTGAGCTTGTCGGCATCGAGCAGTGCCACTGTCCCCTTGATGATCCCCTGCTGCTTGAGCCTCTCGACCCGTCGCAGGCAGGCGGGCGGGCTGAGGTTGACGCGCTCCGCCAGCGCAACGTTGGAGATCGAGGCATCGCGCTGGAGCTGTTCGAGGATCTGGCGATCGATTCGATCCAGTGATGCGCCCGCATCGCTGCTGATCTGGGCCATGGCTTGGCCTTACCTCCTGTTAATTTAATTTCTCTCATGACCAGTTACTTAAAACTTAATCCTTTATTTATCCGACATCGATGACTTTTCAGCCGTTTATCCATTCCAGTTTGCAACACGCCTCAGAGCGTTTCGCTCTAGGATAGATCGAGTCCTCTCCACGACTCCACAACAACAGCCGGAGCTTCCATGAAACTCGACAAGTTCGCTCGCTATCCGCTGACATTCGGCCCCTCTCCCATCACCCCGCTCAAGCGTTTGAGCGAACATCTCGGCGGCGAGGTCGAGCTCTACGCCAAGCGCGAGGACTGCAATAGCGGACTCGCCTTCGGCGGCAACAAGACCCGCAAGCTCGAATACCTGATTCCGGAAGTGCTGGAAGGCGGCTACGACACCCTGGTCTCGATCGGCGGCATCCAATCCAACCAGACGCGCCAGGTCGCCGCCGTGGCTGCCCACCTGGGGCTCGACTGCGTGCTGGTCCAGGAGAACTGGGTCAACTATCACGATGCCAGCTACGACAAGGTCGGCAACATCGAACTGTCGCGGATCATGGGTGCCGACGTGCGCCTCGACCCGGCCGGCTTCGACATCGGCATTCGCGAAAGCTGGGAACGTGCGATGGAGAGCGTTCGGGCCAAGGGCGGCAAGCCGTTCCCGATTCCCGCCGGCTGTTCGGAGCACCCCTACGGCGGGCTCGGGTTCGTCGGTTTCGCCGAGGAAGTGCGCCAGCAGGAGCGCGAGCTGGGCTTCACTTTCGACTACATCGTGGTCTGCTCGGTCACCGGCAGCACCCAGGCCGGCATGGTGGTCGGCTTCGCCGCCGACGGTCGAGCCCGTCAGGTGATCGGTATCGATGCCTCCGCCAAACCGGAGCAGACTCATGCCCAGATTGTGCGCATCGCCCAGCACACCGCCGAGCTGGTGGAGCTCGGACAGCCGATCACCGCCGACGACGTGGTGCTCGACACGCGATTCGGCTATCCGGAATACGGCCTGCCCAACGACGGCACGCTGGAAGCGATTCGACTCTGCGGGCGGCTCGAGGGCGTGCTGACCGACCCGGTCTACGAAGGCAAGTCGATGCATGGCATGATCGAGAAAGTTCGTCTCGGCGAATTCCCCGCCGGCGCCAAGGTTCTCTACGCCCATCTGGGTGGCGCACCGGCTCTGAGCGCCTACAGCGAGTGGTTCTCTCGCGGCTAAGCACGACCGGTGAAGACCGTGAACCCGGCGGCGTGATCCGGCGCCGGGTTCCAGCTTGGCGGTGGCGATGATTCAGTGCCCCATTACGCTATGCTGGAGCCTCCTCCAACAACAAGCTCTCCCCTCATGACACCGCTTTCCGATTCGAATCGCGCCGCGCCGGCGCTCGCCCCGAGCGAGATCGTGACCTGGGACGCCACCACGCTGTCGCGCCACCTTCACGATCGCGTCGTCTCCTGCCGGGAGGTGATGAACGCCTATCTCGACCATGTCGACGCGGCCAATCCGCTAGTCAACGCCATCGTTTCCCGCCGTGAGCGGGCTGCGCTGCTCGCCGAGGCCGACACCGCCGACCGAGAACTGACGGCCGGTCACTCGCGGGGCTGGATGCATGGCTTCCCGCAGGCGATCAAGGATCTCTCCGATGCCAGGGGCCTACCGACCACCCAGGGCTCGCCGCTGCTCGCCGGGCAGATAGCCGCCGCGGACAGCCTGATGGTGGCGCGCATGCGCGACGCCGGTGCCATCGTCATCGGCAAGACCAATACGCCGGAGTTCGGACTCGGCTCGCAATCCTACAATCCGGTCTTCGGCGCGACCCGGAACGCCTTCGATCACACCCGCACCGCCGGCGGTTCCAGCGGCGGTGCGGCAGCGGCACTCGCCATGCGGATGCTGCCGGTGGCCGACGGTAGCGACATGATGGGGTCGTTGCGCAATCCTGCCGCGTTCAACGACGTGATCGGCTTTCGCCCCTCATTCGGGCGGGTGCCGGGGCTGGCCGCCGATCCGTTCGGTCAGCAACTCGCCACCAATGGCCCGATGGGCAGAACGATCGCCGACGTCGCCCGACTGCTGGAGACGCAATCCGGCTTCGATCGGCGCGCCCCGCTCTCTCTGGGAGAGCCGTTACGGCGCGAAACCGATACCATCGACACCGCGCTGGAACGTGACGTTCGCGGCCTCAGGATCGGCTGGCTGGGCGACTGGGGTGGGCATCTGGCGATGGAATCCGGCGTGCTCGCGCTGTGCGAATCGGCCTTGAATCGACTCGTCGAATGCGGCGTCGAACTCGACGCCTGCGACACTCCCTTCGACCCGGACACGCTGTGGCAAAGCTGGACCACACTGCGCCACTGGGCCGTCGCCGGCAACCTGGGCGGGTACTACGCCGACCCCGCGACCCGCGAGCGTTTGAAGCCCGAGGCGCAGTGGGAAGTCGAACGCGGCCTGCCGCTCTCGGCGCAGGAGATCTACGCCGCCAACGTCCAGCGCGGCGACGCCTATCACGCCTGGAGCGCGCTGTTCGAACGGTTCGACTACCTGGCCATGCCCAGCGCGCAACTGTTTCCATTCGACGTCGACACCCACTGGCCCAGCGAGATCGCCGGGCGGCCGATGGACACCTACCACCGCTGGATGGAGGTCGTCGTACCCGCCTCGATGCTCGGCGCACCGGCCGTCAGCCTGCCGGCCGGGTTGAGCGAAGAGGGCCTGCCGATGGGCTTCCAGCTGATCGGCCGGCCCCGAAACGACTGGGGCGTGCTGCAGCTGGCCCGCGCCTACGAAAAGGCCAGCGGCGGGCTAGCCCGCCTGCCCCCCGCCCTGCAGCCGACGCGCTAGCCGGCGCCCGGGTGGCCCGCATTCGCGTCGCCGCCGTTCGCATCGGCGAACAAGTGCCCGGGCATCCGCTGGTACGCCTCGTAGGCTGCCAGTACGGTCGCCCGCTGCGCCGTGGCGGCAGCGGCGAACGCATCGCCGTAGACGGTCTCGTCGGGATACTCGGTAATCAGGGTCAGCGGCAACCGGTGGCGGTCATCCTCGGCGACGAGGCAGGGAAAGCCGTTGATCATCTCGAATCCGGTCTCACCGGCGTGGATCTCGAACAGGGCGATCTGGCGATCGTTGAAGGCGCGCAGTCCCGGCACCTCGCCGAGCGCCAGCGTGACCGCCTCGATCAGCCAGCGCGAGGCGTCGGCCCAGCCGGAGGCATGGCGCAGGATCAGAAAGAACCCCTTGGGCAGCGTCCACATCTCGAAGCCTCGCGGCACATAACCCGACAGCGGCCGGGTCCACTCATGCGCCGGATAGCCGTGGAGGTTGAGATGCAGCCTGGCCCCGGTCAGCCGCTCCGCCTCGAGACGAATGGCCGTTTCGTGCTCGCCCGCTTCGCGGTACTCCAGATCATCGCCCAGTGCCGTGTAACGGGCGGCGTGGTGCATATGGCACGGGTTGTCCGCCACCAGCCGCTGGTGCAGCGCATAGCCGTCCGGATTTTCCAGTGGGCAGAGCGAGAAGTGTGCGCCCTCGCGCTGCGCCAGGAGACCGGCCGCCTGGAGCGTGCCGGCCGGCGAGGAGGTCTCGTTGGCGTGCTGGCCGGCGGAGATGATCACGCCCCGGTCGCACCCGGCCACGTACCGACCCTCGACTCGCCGCCCCGCGACCGAGGTGGCGTAGAACGGCGCCCCGCCGAGCGACTCCAGCTCCTCGGCGATCTGCCGCGGCGACAGTGGCCGGGTCACGGCGTCGAGCGATTCACGGGGAGAGGCTATCGTCTCGCGGTCGTAGTCACGCGTCTCTACCGTCACCTCGTAGCCGTTGCCGAGCCGGATCTCCGGCACGATCTGCCCCGGCTGCAGATGGCGATCGCCCAGCGGCCTTCCCGAGCGCCGCTGGAACACCTCCAGCAGCGAGAAGTAGAACTCCTCGTGCAGGGCTTCCCGCAGCGACAGCGCCTCGTCGGCGTAGCCGAGAGGCTCATCGGCGATCGGCAGCGTTGCGGTGATGTTGAGCTCCTCGAAATAGGGCTCCTGGTCTCTTTCCCGCGTGCCCCATGTGGCCCCGCGGATGGCCGTCATCGCCTCGGCAAAGAGCTGCTCGTAGACCGTCGTCAAGGCGCCGCCTGCACCATCGACGATCTGCCAGCCGCAGGGGGACAGCGCCGGTTCATCCGCGAAGTCGAGATGCCGGCGGTTGGGCGCCAAGACGTCCAGAGGCTCGTCGCGCCCATCGGCATAACGCAATCGCAGGCGGTAGACCGGCAACTCGTCACACATGTCCCCCGCCGCGAACTCGAAGCCGACGCCGGGATAGAGTGCTGCCAGCGGATAGCTCTCCAGCAGGAAGCGCGACGCCGGGGCGGCAGGGTGCCGGGGGTAGGTGACCTCGACATGCGTCAGACCCTCGGTCGTGATCTCCTCGCGGAAGGCGCAGACCAGCGGCTTGTAGGCCGAGCGACAGCGTGCGGTGATGCCGCGGCCCGCCAGCGCTTTCTCGGCCTGGCGGCGCGTGGCCTGGTCGTCGAACGTCCAGGTTTCCAAGGTGGCAGCCGTGGACGCCTCGACAAGCGTGTCGAGCGTGGCGGGATAACGCTTGTCGAACAGGATCACGGCGATGCTCCTCTCATGACGGTGCCGAAGGGTCGTTGCGAACGAGAAGCGGCGCCCTTGTCAGCAAGAGCGCCGCCGTTCGTCACGCTACGATGACGATGATCGATTGTCACCCCGCGTTCAGAACACGAACGTCAGCAGCAGGTTGAACACCAGCGCGGCGACGAAGCCGAGCGGGGCGGCACGGAACAGCAGCTTGGGCAGCAGTCCCGAGCGCGCTTCGTCCGTCGGGCAGGAGCCGAGGATCAGGCTGCCGCCGGAGGAGAACGGCGAGATCGAGGTGGCCTGGGCGCCGACCACGATGGCGATGAAGATGATCATCGGGTCGATCGAGAGCGTACCGGCCAGCGACGGCACCAGCGGGAACAGCGCCGGCGTGACCACACCCAGCGTACTCGCGAACAGCGACATGAACGCGGCAACGACGCCGAACGCGACCGGGATCAGCACCGGCGGAATGTTGGTGCCGATCCAGGAGCCGAGCAGATCGATGGTGCCCGCCTTGATCGCCACCGAGATCAGCATGCCGACGCCGCAGATCATGATGATCGTGCCCCACGGTAGCGAGGCGATCGCCTTGCGCTCGTCGCCCAGCTTCATCAGTAGCGCGATGACCGAGAACACGCTGGCGATCAGGCCGATGTCCACCTTGGAATTGACGAACGTCACGGCGGCGTTGTCGGGCAGGATCAGGCTGGCGATCGGCGGCAGCAGTACGGTGGCCATCATCACCAGGGTCAGGATCAGGGTGGCGCGCTGGTCGCGGTCGAGCGGGCTGGGACGCTCGACGTGCTCCAGCGACGCCATCGCGGTGCCGCGCTTGCGGCCGAACAGGATCAGTCCGGACAGCACCACGATAGGTACGATCATGGTGCTGGCGAAGATGCCGAAACTGTTGATGAAAGCCTGGTTGTCGGAGATACCCGAATTGGTCATCAAGGTACGGAAGATGATGCCACTCTGGCTGGAAACGAAATTGGCACCCGCCAACGCCCCGTAGTTGACCGCCATGGCACCGACGATCAGGTTCAGCCCGGTGCGGCTGCACAGCAGCAGCGTGATCGGCGCCATGAACGCCAGTACGGTGTAGTAACCCGCACCCAATGCCGAGATCACCACCGCCGCCAGAAAGATGGCGAAGGGTAGCAGGTGCGGAAAATGCCGGCAGCGATACATCAGGTGCTCGGCCAGTTTCTCCAGCGTGCCGTTGACGATCGCGAAGCTGTAGAACAGACAGACCGAGAAGATGATGAAGAATATCTTCAGCGGCCACATGGCAATCACTTCCGCGGGTTTCAGGCCCAGCCCGAAGCAGCCGATCAGATAGGCGAACGCGATCGCGAACAGCCCGATATTGATCTTGGTGCGGTATCCCAGAATGATGGAGACGACGATCGCCCCTACCACCAGTAGACTCATCATAAGTCGGTTCCCCTCTCGTACCTGTCGTTCGCACTCATGGTGCGTGTTCGTTATTCCGCCCGGCGGCCCTTAGCGCGTGAGATCGATCTTGAACAGCCTGGCCGGGTTGGCGATCATGACCTGGCGGCGCTCTTCGACGTTCGGCAGCAGCGTCTGCATCAGCGCGAACTGCGCGGCGTAATCGGTCTGGCTCTCGAACCGCGTGTGCGGCCAGTCGCTGCCCCACAGCAGGCGCTCGCTATGGCCGTAGGCGTCGCGCAGTCGATCGATCGATGCCAACGCCTGGGCGTGATTGGACCTGCTGCGGTAGGTCGCCGATAGCTTGACCCAGATATCCTCGCTCGAAAGCAGAGACAACAGCGCCCGATGGCGGGAGTTGACCGGATCGATCTCGCCGGAGGGCAATCCGAAGTGATCGATCACCACCGGCACGTCAGCCGCCAGAATCTGCGGCAGGATCGTGTCCAAGTCCTCCATCCCTCGCTGGATCTCCACCGACCAGCCACGCTCGGCTATTCTGGCGAATAGCGCGCGCCACGGCGGACTACGATAATCCTCGAGAGGCTGCCCGATCAGGTTGAGCCGGATGCCGACGACCCCTGACTCCGCCAGTTCATCGAGTTCGTCGTTGGATACCTCGGGCGCCACCACCGCCGTACCGCGCAGACGCTGCGGAAACCGACGTAATACCGAAACCATGTGACTGTTGTCGGTACCGAGAAAGCTGGGCTGTACCAGTACGCCATGGGAGAGGCCGCAATGATCGAGATGCCCCAGATACTGCTCGATGGTGGCGTCGTACGCCGGGCTATAACGACGGTCGCCCGCCAGTTGCAGGTCCTGCCGGAAGATGTGCGCATGGGTATCGACGCCGGTCAGCGCGACGGTAGCGGGTTGCGTCATGAATGGCCCTTGGTAAATGGCGTGAACACTTGACGGCGAACGAGTGGTTCGACCTATATATATCTATTCAACTATATGAATAAACTCGGTCGGAGCATACACCCAATTAGTCTCAGTCCGCAGGGACTACGACTAAAGATGGCAACAAAGTGATACATTTGTTTTAAACAGAGCGGAAGGAAACCATTCATGAGGGGAACGAGCTCGATGACAGACGAACGCCTGCCGCTCTATCAACGTCTACGTGACGACATGCTGGCCAGGATCGCTGCGGGAGAGTGGACACCCGGTGTCGCGATACCGACCGAGGCGGAGCTGACCAGGCACTACGGCGTCGCGGTAGGCACGCTGCGTAAGGCCGTGGACACTCTGGTCCAGGATGGCCTGATGAAGAGGAGCCAAGGGCGTGGCACTTTCATCCTTCGTCCCAATTTCGAGGGGTCGCTATTCCGCTTCTTCCGCCAGGTAGACGCTCGCGGCGATCGCCGGATACCCAAGAGCCGCATCCTCTCATGCCACCTGGAACCCGCCGCCGAGGATGTCGCGGAGGCGCTGGAACTGGCAGTGGCCGAAGAGACCATTCGCCTGGAGAGAATCCGCCAACTCGACGGCACCACGCTCCTGTACGAGGATATCTGGCTGCCAGCCGCTCGTTTCGATGCCCTGATGCACATCGATATCGCGGATTTCGGCAACCTGCTCTACCCCTTCTATGAGTCGCATTGCGGCCAACTGATCGGTTCGGCGCGGGAGACGCTCACCGTCGAGACTGCCGAGACAGCACTCGCCGACATTCTCGGTATCGACACCGGGGAACCCGTCGTCATGGTGGAGCGGCTGGCGCTCGGCTACGATCGCACGCCGCTGGAGTACCGGCGCTCGCGCGGCCCCGCCCGCACGTTCCGCTACCAGGTCGACATTTCCTGAGGCGACCGACCAGGCCCCCGGACGACAGTAAGGGAACGTAACAACCGGTTCGAGGTCGATGAGTGACCGACGCCGCACCGTCAGGGTGCTGCGTCGCCGTTCATCGACAATCGCAGGGCCGTCACCGTGTTCCGATCGTTCTTTCCCAAGCCATCGCTTTTCTTCGTCACCGCCCTGGGGTGGGCGCTGTTCGCCATCGTCCTGTGGGAGGCCACCGCCAGCAACTGGGGTGCCGCCATCGGGCTGCCGCCAGCGGACGAAGCCTCCCTGCCGATCGGGGTCTCGCGATTCTGGTCGGCATCGTTTCTCTGGTTTTATCTCTACTACGCGCTCTGTGTCGGGCTGTTCAGCGCCGGATGGTTTCGTTTCGCCCCGCACCGGTGGCAGTACTGGTCGATCCTGGGCACCGCACTGATCGTGTTCCTGACCTACTTCTCGGTGCAGACCAGCGTCGCGGTCAACGCCTGGTACGGACCGTTCTGGGACATGGTGCAACAGGCGCTCGCCGGGGACAGCGACGTGACCGCACTGGATCTCTACCGGGAAATGCTCACGTTCGCCGGGATCGCCTTCGTCGCGGTGACGGTGGGTGTATTCAACCTGTTCTTCGTCAGCCACTACATCTTTCGCTGGCGCACGGCGATGAACGACTACTACATGGCACATTGGTCGCAGCTTCGACACGTGGAGGGAGCCGCCCAGCGCGTGCAGGAGGACACCATGCGCTTCTCGACCACGCTGGAAGGGCTGGGCGTCAACCTGCTCAAGGCGGTGCTGACGCTGATCGCCTTTCTACCGCTGCTGGTGGCGATGTCGAAGAACATCACTGAACTGCCGCTGATCGGCCATGTCTCCGATGCGCTGGTATGGGCGGCGATCGTCTGGTCCGTATTCGGCACGCTGTTCCTGGCCCTGGTGGGGATCAAGCTGCCTGGACTCGAGTTTCGCAATCAGCGAGTGGAAGCGGCCTACCGCAAGGAGCTGGTCTATGGAGAGGACGATGCCTCGCGCGCCGAGCCGGCCACGGTGGCCGAGCTCTTTTCCCGCGTGCGTCACAACTACTTCCGGCTCTACTGGCACTATGCCTACTTCAACATTGCCCGCATCTTCTACCTGCAGGCGGACACGATCTTCGCGTTCGTGGTGCTGACGCCGTCGATCGTCGCCGGCAAGCTGACCCTCGGCCTGCTGCAGCAGGTCCTCAACGTGTTCGGCCAGGTGCGCGAATCCTTCCAGTACCTGGTCAATTCGTGGTCGACGATCATCGAGCTGCTCTCGATCGTCAAACGCCTGCGCACCTTCGAGCGGGTGATCGAAGACACACCGGATACCCCCCAGGCGGCGACCTGAGCGATAACGGCAGGGCGCGCGCAGCCGCCCTGCCGACGTCTTTGGCATCGTGCCATCATCGCGCCGTCACAACGTTGTCATCCCGGTGACACCCGAGTGCCACGTCACTGACATCGTATCGTCCTAGGGTACGCACCACACCCTGTAACGCCCTGTCGGGAGATGTCATCGTGCGCCTCACCTCTCTACTGCCGTTCGTCGCTGTCACCGCGCTGTCGCTATCCCCCTCGGCCCAGGCTGCCACCACCATCACCTGGTGGCATGCCATGGAGGGCGTGCTCGGCGAGAAGGTCAACGCCATCGCCGAGGAGTTCAACGCCTCCCAGGACGACTATGTAGTCAAGCCCGTCTACAAGGGCAGCTACAGCGATAACCTGACCGCGACCATCGCCGCCTTCCGCGCCGGCCAGGCCCCGGCGATCACCCAGGTGTTCGAGGTCGGTACGGCGACGATGATGAACGCCAAGGGTGCGATCTACCCGGTCTACCAGCTGATGCAGGACACCGATACGCCGTTCGATCCCGATGCCTTCCTGCCGGCGGTGAAGAGCTACTACATCTCGCGCGACGGCCATATGTTGTCGATGCCGTTCAACTCCTCCACGCCGGTGCTCTATTACAACAAGGACGCCTTCGCCAAGGCCGGTATCGAGACCCCGCCCAAGACCTGGGCCGAGGTCGGCAAGGACGCCCACAAGCTGGTCGAGAGCGGCGCTGCCGAGTGCGGCCTGACCACCGCCTGGCCGAGCTGGACCCAGTTGGAAAACTTCAGCGCGATCAACGATGTGCCCTTCGCCACCCAGGCCAACGGTTTCAATGGCACCGATGCCCGCCTGGTGTTCGACAAGCAGCCGGCCACGGTGGGGCATATCCAGGATCTGGCCGAGTGGCAGAAGAGCCACGCCTTCGAGTATGGCGGCCGCGCCGACAGCGGCACCAAGCGCTTCCAGTCGGGCCGCTGCGCCATGCTGACCACCTCCTCCGCCTCGCGTGCGGGCATCCAGGAAGCCGCCAAGGGCAAGTTCACCTTCGGCATCGCTCCGCAGCCCTATGACGCCGAGGCGGTGAGCCAGCCCAGGAACTCGATCATCGGCGGCGCCTCGCTGTGGGTCATGCGGGGGCAGTCGGACGAGGTCTACAAAGGCGTGGCCGAGTTCCTGAACTTCCTCTCCTCACCGGCGGTGCAGGCCGACTGGGCCAGCTTCACCGGCTATGTGCCGATCACCACCGCCGCCTACCAGCGCCTGAAAGAGGAGGGCTTCTACGCCAAGACGCCGGGCGCCAGCGTGGCGATCGACCAGCTGACCCGGGGCACGCCGGATGACAACGGCCGCGGCCTGCGCCTGGGCAACATGCCGCAGATCCGCAATATCATCGCCGAGCAGCTGGAGAAGGCATTCAACGGCAGCGAAACCGCCGCCCAGGCGCTGACCAACGCCGCCGAGCGCGGCAACCAGGAGCTCGAGCAGTTCGAGCGCAGCGTCTCGAACTAGGCTCTGCCTGAAAAATACTGCGCTCGTCGACGCTTCGGATAGCACCATAGCGCCAGCGTCGACCCTCCTCTCTCCTGCCGAGTCCCTGAGATCGGGCGGCGCAAGCCGCCCGCTGCCGATCAAGATGACCACCTTCGAACGCCACCCGATTACTCCCTGGCTGCTGCTGGCGCCCCAGCTCGTCGTGGTCGCCATCTTCTTTTTCTGGCCCGCCATCGAGTCGGTACGCCAGGCGTTCTACGTGCAGGATGCCTTCGGCCTCGGCGAGCGCTTCGTCGGGCTCGCCAACTTCCAGCATGTGCTCAGCTCCCCCGGCTACTGGCACGCCTTCGGCGTCACCGCGCTGTTCAGCCTGCTGGTAGCGGCGGGCGCCATGGGGCTGGCGCTGCTGCTGGCGGTCCTCGCCGACCGCGTGCTCCACGGCGCCAGGCTCTATCGCGTGCTGCTGACCTGGCCCTATGCGGTGGCGCCGGCGGTGGCGGGTCTTCTGTGGCTGTTCATGTTCGACCCGGTGCTCGGCGTGCTGACCCACGCCCTGGCCGCCTTCGGGGTACACTGGGATGCCCAGCTCGACCCCGGCCAGGCGCTGGCGCTGGTGGTGATCGCCTCGATCTGGCAGCAGATGAGCTACAACTTCGTGTTCTTTCTCGCCGGGCTGCAGATGATTCCCGCCTCGCTGCTCGAGGCCGCCGCCATCGACGGCGCGGGCCCCTTCCGGCGCTTCTTCGGCATCACCCTGCCGCTGCTGTCGCCGACCGCCTTCTTCCTGCTGGTGATGAACAGTGTCTATGTGCTGTTCGAGACCTTCGCCACCATCGACAACACCACCCAGGGCGGCCCCGGCGGCGCCACCCGCACCCTGGTCTACAAGCTCTACGAGGATGGCTTCGTCGGCCGCGACCTGGGCGGCTCCAGCGCCCAGTCGGTGCTGCTGATGCTGCTGGTCGGAGTGCTCACCTTCATCCAGTTTCGCTATCTCGAACGCAGGGTCGCATACTGATGCGCTATCGTCGTCCCGGCCTCGACGGCCTCACCCATCTGCTGCTGATCATTGGCGCGGTGATCTTCGGGCTACCACTGTGGCTCGCACTCACCGCCTCCACCCACAGTGCCGGCGACCTGCAGAGCGGCATCGCCCCGCTGTGGTTCGGCGACCAGGGGCTGGCCAACTACTGGCAGCTACTGTCCCAGCCGATGCCCGGGCTGGGGGTCAGTGCGCTGCGCCTGCTCGGCAACTCGCTGGTGATGGCGCTGGGCATCGCGCTGGGCAAGATCGCGATCTCGCTGTTGGCCGCCTATGCCATCGTGTTCTTCCGTTTCCCCTGCCGCACGCTCTGCTTCTGGCTGATCTTCGTCACCCTGATGCTGCCGGTTGAGGTGCGCATCGTGCCGACCTACGGCGTTGTGGCGCGCTTCGGGCTGATCGACACCTACGCCGGGATGATCCTGCCGCTGATCGCTTCGGCCACCGCCACCTTCCTGCTGCGCCAGTGCTTTTTGAGCCTGCCGTCGGAGCTGTTCGAGGCGGCGCGGCTGGATGGCGCCGGGCCGCTGCGCTTTCTCAAGGATTTCGTGCTGCCGCTGTCGCGGACCAATCTCGCGGCGCTGTTCGTGATCATGTTCATCTACGGCTGGAACCAGTATCTGTGGCCGCTGCTGGCGGCCAACTCGCCGGATCACGCCACCGCCGTGATCAGCCTGAAGAACCTGGTGCAGTCCACCGACACCTTGCCACCGTGGCAACTGGCCACCGCGATGACGGTGCTCACGGTCCTGCCCCCGGTGGTGGTGATCGTCGCCATGCAGCGCTTCTTCGTGCGCGGGCTGACCGATGCCGAAAAGTGACCTTCAACGCGGAGAGACTCGACCCATGGCCACGCTGACTTGTCGCCAGCTCGTCAAGACCTACAAGGGCGGCCAGCGCGCCGTCGATGGTATCGACCTGACCCTGGAACCCGGGGAACTGATGGTCGTGGTAGGCCCTTCGGGCTGCGGGAAGTCGACCTTCCTGCGGATGGTGGCGGGGCTCGAGACGATCAGCGACGGCGAGCTTAGAATCGGCGACACCCTCGCAAACCGCCTGGAGCCGGCCCAGCGCGGGGTCGCGATGGTGTTCCAGAACTACGCTCTCTACCCGCACATGAGCGTGTTCGACAACATGGCCTATGCGCTCAAGCTGCAGAAGCGCCCGCGCGAGGAGATCACCCGCCGGGTGCGCGAGGCCGCGGCCCTGCTGGGGATCGAGGCGCTGCTCGAACGCCGGCCGCGCCAGCTCTCCGGCGGCCAGCGCCAGCGCGTGGCGATGGGCCGGGCGATCGTGCGCGAGCCGACCGTGTTCCTGTTCGACGAGCCGCTCTCCAATCTCGACGCTGCGCTGCGCGTGCAGATGCGCCTGGAGATTCGGCGTCTGCAGCAGCGCCTGGGCGCGAGCATGCTCTATGTCACCCACGATCAGGTCGAGGCGATGACCCTGGCCGACCGCCTGGTGGTGCTGCGCGATGGCCGGATCGAGCAGATCGGCACCCCGATGAGCCTGTTCGAGACGCCCGCCAGCTGCTTCGTGGCGCGCTTCATCGGCTCGCCGGCGATGAACCTGCTGCCGGTGACCCAGGCCGACGGCCGTGCGCATCTGCCCGGCGGCCTGATCCTCGAAACAGAAGCACTCGAGAACGACGCCCGCGAGACCGAAGCCCGCGAGACCGAAGCCCTCGAAACCCAAACCAGGGCCAAAGCCGAGCCCGAGACAGCGGCGCGCGCAGACGCCAAGGCCCCCGAGCGTGCCGCCACCCTGGGCGTACGCCCGGAGCACCTGCGCCTCGACCCGCAGGGCGAGTTCGCGGTCACGCTGGAGATGATCGAACGCCTGGGGGTGGATGCACTGGTCTATTGCCGCCTACCGGGGCTCGACGCCCCGCTCACCGCGCGGCTGCCGCTGGCCACGCTGGAGGCCGCGGCGCTGCGCGAGGGCAGCGAGATCCGGCTCGGCGTCGACGGCCCGCTGCACCTGTTCGACGCCGAGGAGCAGCGTATGGCGCGGCGGGCGCGCCTCGCCGCCGAGACGCCGGCGGCTAAGTCGAGCGTCGCCTGACCCGGCATCGGGCGCGCCGACAGATGGGGGGCCGACCCAGGAGGCGACCCGGGTCCGGCAACGGACGCCTGACCGGCAGCGCCTAGTCCGGCACGTGCAGGGTGATCACCGGGCAGGGCGCGATATGCGACACCTTGTGCGACACGCTGCCGACCACCAGGCTCTTGAGGTCACTGAGGCCACGGCTGCCCATGATGATCATGTCGACGCCGAGATCGGTCGCCTGCTGGACGATCGTCTGGGCCGGTCGCCCTTCCACGACGTGGTAGGTCACTGCGCCGGCGTCCCCGCCTACCGCCTGCCACGCTTCCTCCAGCAAGTGCTCCCCCGCGAGATGCCCCTTCTCCGGCGTGTAGTCGACCGGTGAGGCACCGACCATCGCGCCAAGCGAATCCTTGGCAATCGGCACCTCGGGAACGTGCAGCAGGTGAATGCCGGCCTGGGTCGCGCGCTGGATCAGGCAGGCGTGCTCCAGCGCCTTGCGCGCGCTGGCCGAGCCATCGATGGGTACCAGTATCTGCTGAGACATGATCGCTTCCCCTCGAGATGATGACTGACGCGATTCGGCTACCCCGCTCGCCACGACGAACACCGGGTAGCGTACCTGTCTTTAGCGTAGCCAATTCTCCCCCGGAGGTAGCCTCCCCGCCAGACGACGAACGCCGAATGCCCGGAGGCATTCGGCGCTGACGTCACCCGGCAACGGCATTTACCTCAACCGGCTCGAGCGTAACGGGCCATTGCTTGATCGACATGGATACAAGCCACTTCGACCCGGTCGTCGACGCGCTCCAGCGGCGGATCTTCCTGGGTGCAGGCATCGGTCGCCAGATGGCAGCGCGGGGCGAACGGGCAGCCCGGCGGCGGTGCCAGCGGCGACGGCGGCTCGCCCTTGAGGTGGACGCGTTCGCGCCGGCGGTTGGGATCCGCCACCGGCGTCGCCGAAAACAGCGCCTGGGTGTAGGGATGGCGCGGGGTGGTGAACACCTCTTCCGCCGGCCCCGTCTCCACCGGCTGGCCGAAGTACATCACGATCACGTCATCGGCGATGCGTCGCACTACCGACAAGTCGTGGGAGATGAACACGTAGGCCAGCCCGAACTCCTCCTGCAGATCCGCCAGCAGGTTGAGCACCTGGGCCTGGATCGACAGATCCAGCGCCGAGACCGGCTCATCGAGGACCAGGATCTTGGGGTTGAGCATCAGGGCGCGGGCGATCGCGATACGCTGGCGCTGGCCGCCGGAGAACATGTGCGGATAGCGATCGGCATGCTCCGGTCGCAGGCCCACCTTGGCGATCATCTCCAGCGCTGCCTCACGCCGCGCCGCCGCGCTCATCTCCTTGCGATTGAGCTTGAGCGGCTCTTCCAGCATGGTCGCCACGGTCTTGCGCGGATTGAGCGACCCATAGGGATTCTGGAAGATGATCTGGACCTCGCGGCGCAGCGCCGCCGGCGGGCGCTGCCCCTCCTTGAGAGACACCTCGTGCCCGCTGATGGTCAGCTTGCCGCTGGTGGGCGGCTCGATCATCGTCAACACCCGGGCCAGGGTCGACTTGCCGCAGCCGGACTCACCGACCACCGCCAGGGTCTGGCCGGGGTAGAGCTCGAAGGTCGCCTCGTTGAGCGCCTTCACCGTCGCCGGCCGGGAGAACGGGCCACCCTTGATCTGATAGTGACGGGTGAGATTGACGGCGCTCAATACGGCATCGCGACTCATGGGCGCACCTCTCTATGCGGGCTGGATTGCGGGTTGTCTCGCGCCACGCCCGCCGCAGCCGGCGACGGCGAAATCCCATCTTCCAGGGGATAGTGACACAGCGTTCGGGCGGGGTCGTCCGCAGCCGGTACCGGCTCCACCTCGCGACAGTGTTCGGTGGCGTAGCGACAACGCGGATTGAACAGACACCCGCTCGGACGGTCATGCTGACCGGGGACGACGCCGGGAATGGTCGGCAGCCGATCCTGATCGCCGGCCCGCTCCGGCAGCGCCGACAGCAGCGCCTCGGTATACGGGTGACGTGGATTGGCGAACAGCGACTTCACATCCTGTTTCTCGACCTGACGCCCAGCATACTGCACCACCACGTGCTTGGCGGTCTCCGCCACCACGCCCATGTCGTGGGTGATCAGGATCAGCGCCATGCCGGTGTCTTCCTGCAGCCGCAGCAACAGCTCGAGAATCTGCGCCTGGATGGTGACGTCGAGCGCCGTGGTCGGCTCGTCGGCGATCAGCAGCCGCGGATTGCAGGAGATCGCCATGGCGATCATCACCCGCTGGCTCATGCCGCCGGACATCTGGTGGGGATAGGCCTTGATCCGGCGTGCCGGATCGGGAATCCCGACCTGTGCCAACAGGTCCAGCGCACGCTCGTGGCGCTCCTTGCGGGAGCCGCCCAGGTGCTGCTTGATCATTTCGTCGATCTGGGTACCGACGGTGAAGCAGGGATTGAGGCTGCTCATCGGCTCCTGGAAGATCATCGACATTTCGCCGCCGACGATCCGTCGCCGCTGACGCGAGCTCAACTGCTGCAGGTCCTGGCCGTCGAACGCCATCTTGTCGGCGGTGACCTGCGCCGTCCACGGCAGCAGGCCCATGGTGGCGAGCATCGACACCGACTTGCCCGAGCCGGATTCGCCGACGATCGACCACACCTCGCCGCGATCGACGTTGATGTCGACGCCTTCCACGGCAGCAAACAGGCCGCTGCTGGTCTTGAAGCGAACACTGAGGCCTTCAATATCTAGTAATGCCATGACAACTCCTCATCGCGTCGCCGCACCCGCCCCGGACGCCAGGCGCCAGGGCGGGCGAAGCGCTCACGATCTTTTCATCTTCGGGTCCAGCGCATCGCGCAGGCCGTCGCCCATCAGGTTGATCATCAGCACGGTCAGCAGGATGATCAGACCCGGGAATGTCACCGCCCAGTAGGCGCTGCCCATGAACTCGCGGGCGTTGGCCAGCATCGCACCCCACTCCGGCGTCGGCGGCTGGACACCCATGCCGAGGAAGCCCAGCGCCGCGATATCGAGAATCGCGGTGGAGAACGACAGCGTCGCCTGCACGATCAGCGGCGCCATGCAGTTAGGCAACAAGGTGTTGAACATCAGGCGCAGGTGCCCGGCACCGGAGAGCCGGCTGGCGATGACGTACTCGCGATTCTTCTCGCCGATCACCGCCGCTCGCGTCAGGCGCACGAAGTAAGGCAACTGGACCAGCGCGATGGCGATCATGGCGCTGGTCAGGCCGGGGCTGAGGATGGCGACCAGGCCCAGCGCCAGCAGCAGGCTGGGGAACGCCAGCACCACGTCCATCACGCGGGTGATGACGGTCTCGATCCAGCCGCGGAAATACCCGGCCAGAAGGCCGAGGAAAATCCCCACGCCCATCGAGATCACCACCACCATGGCGCTTATCGAGAGCGAATAGCGGGCGCCGTAGATCAACCGCGAGAGGATGTCGCGACCTACCGCGTCGGTGCCGAGGATGTAGTTCCAGCTCCCTTCGGCATGCCACACCGGCGGCACCAGCAGCGCCGCACGATCCTGCATCGCCGGGTCGTGCGGTGCGACCCAGGGTGCGAACAGCGCGACGAGCAGGATGAAGACGATGAAGATCAGGCCGACCAGCGCGCCGCGACTGGCGCTGAAATCGCTCCAGAAGGACGCCAGCTGGTAGCGGAACGAGCCGGGTGCGGCGGGGGTAGAAATGGTACTCATGATGAAAGCCCCCTGTTAATGGCGGATGCGCGGGTTGATGACGCCATAGGCGAGATCGACCAGCAGATTGACGATCATCACGATGAACGCGATCAGGACCAGGCCACCCTGCACCGAGGGATAGTCGCGTCGCGAGATCGCATCGATCATCCACTTGCCGATGCCGGGCCACGAGAAGATCGTTTCGGTCAGGATCGCCCCCGCCAACAGCAGGCCCACCTGGAGACCGATCACCGTCACCACCGAAATCAGCGCATTGCGCAGGGTATGCACCATGATCACGCGGAAGTTCGACAGTCCCTTGGCGCGTGCGGTGCGCACGTAGTCCTCGCCCAGCACCTCGAGCATCGAGGAGCGGGTCTGCCGGGCGATGACCGCCAGCGGGATCGTCCCCAGCACGATCGACGGCAGGATCAGGTAGTGCAGCGAGGAGAGAAACGCGCCCCAGTCGCCGGCGATCAAGCTGTCGATGGTCATGAAGCCGGTGACCGGCTCGATGAAGTACATGTACGAGATGCGCCCCGAGACCGGGGTCCAGCCCAGGGTGCTCGAGAACAGCATGATCAGCAGCAGGCCCCACCAGAAGATCGGCATCGAATAGCCGGTCAGGCTGACCCCCATGATGGTGTGATCGAGCGTCTTGCCACGCTTGACTGCGGCCAGCACGCCGGCTGGCAGACCGATGATGACGGCGAACGCCAGCGCGAACAGCGAGAGTTCGAGCGTCGCCGGGAAGCGGCTCATGAACTCGTCCATGACCGGGGCGTGGGTCACCAGGGAGTTACCGAGATCGCCATGCAGCAATCCCTTCAGGAAATCGAGATATTGGACGACCAGGGAGCGGTCGAAACCCATTTGGGACTCGAGCTGGGCGTAACGTTCGGCGGAAATGCCGCGCTCCCCCGCCATCAGCAGAATCGGATCGCCCGGCAACAGGCGAATGAAAGCGAACGCAACGATGGTGACGCCAATGAACGTCGGGACCAGCTGCGCCAGCTTGATCAGAAAGAATTTGAACATTTTGGAGGTCTGGCTAGTCACGCGATAAGACGCGGGGCGGCTGTCAGGGCCGCCCCGCGTCTTCGCTAGGAGAGAATCACTCGATGTCGACGCCTTCGAAGCTATGGCCGCCGAGCGGATCGATCTTGTAGCCGGTCACTTCCTTGCGAAGCGGCATGAAGACCGTGGAGTGGGCCAGGGTGTCCCAAGGCGCCTGCTCCTTGAAGATTTCCTGGGCCTGCTCGTAGAGCTTGGCACGCTCTTCCTGGCTATCCAGGGTACGAGCTTTCTGGATCAGCTCGTCGAACGGCTGATAGCACCACTGCGAACGGTTGGCACCGCCGACACCGTCACAGCCGAGCAGCACGCCCAGGAAGTTGTCCGGATCGCCATTGTCGCCCGTCCAGCCGAGGATGACCGCACCGTCACGGTTGACGTCAGAGGAGCGCTTCAGGTACTCGCCCCATTCGTAGGTGACGATCTGCGCATCGACGCCGACTTTCGACAGGTCCGACTGCATCAGCTCGGCGGTCCGTCGTGCGTTGGGCATGTACGGACGCTGAACCGGCATCGCCCAGATGTTCATCTTCAGATTCTCGACACCCGCATCCTTCAACATCTGCTCGGCTTTCTCGGGGTCGTACGGATCATCCTGGATGGCGTCGTTGTAACCCCACATGGACGGCGGGATCGGGTTCTTGGCCACCTGGCCGGCGCCCTGGAACACCGCATCGATGATCGCCTGCTTGTTGATCGCCATGTTCAGTGCCTTACGCACTTCCGGCTTGTCGAACGGCGCCATCTGGGTGTTGTAGGCCAGATACGCCACGTTGAGACCGGCTTCCTCGAGCACGTTGATGTCGGCGTTCTGCTGCATCGCCTCGACATCGGACGGGTTCGGGAACGGCATCACCTGGCACTCGCCGGCCATCAGCTTCTGGTAACGCACCTGGGCATCGGAGGTGATCGCGAAGACCAGGTTGTCGATCGGCTGTTTGCCGCGGAAATAGTCCGGGTTGGCCTGGTAGCGGATGGCCGCATCTTCACGATAGTTGACGAACTGGAACGGACCGGTACCGATCGGCTGCTGGTTGGCCAGCTCCGGCTTGCCCTCGTCGAGCAGCTGCTGCTCGTACTCCTTGGAGTGGATCGAGGCGAAGTCCATCGCCAGGTTGGCCACGAACGGTGCGTTGGGCTCGGTCAGCACGAACTTCACGGTGTGGTCGTCGACCTTGTCGATCGACTCGATCAAATCGCCCATCGACATCGCGTTGAAGTACTCGAAACTGCCGTTGGCCAGCTTGTAGTACGGGTTGTTCTCGTCCATCTGACGCTCGAAAGTCCAGATCACGTCGTCCGCGTCGAGCGCACGGCTCGGCGTGAAATAGTCGGTGGTCTGGAACTTGACGCCGTCGCGCAGGTGGAAGGTCACCTCCAGGCCGTCGTCCGACACATCCCAGCTCTCGGCGATGGCCGGCTCGACTTCGGTGGTACCCGGCTTGAACTGCACCAGGCGGTTGTAGATCGTCTTGCTCGACGCGTCGAAGGTGGTGCCAGCCGTGTAGAGCGAGGGATCGAACCCCTCCGGAGACCCTTCGGAGCAGTAGACCAGCGTCTTGGCCATGACCGGGGTCGCGCCCATCATCATGGCGGCAATGCCAGCCGCAAGCAGCGTCTTTTTC
Source organism: Salinicola sp. CR57 (assembly GCF_003206585.1). Classification (NCBI taxonomy): domain Bacteria; kingdom Pseudomonadati; phylum Pseudomonadota; class Gammaproteobacteria; order Oceanospirillales; family Halomonadaceae; genus Salinicola; species Salinicola sp. CR57. The sequence goes on along the minus strand of NZ_PZJL01000001.1, from coordinate 817,639 downwards.
ATTATCCATCTCCTGCACAGCTATCGCTGTTCTTGTGATATCGGCTTGTGGCCGCTTGTCGTTGTAAAGCCGGCCTGTCAGACAGCCGGCAATCGGCACAGACTAGAGCGTGAAGTAGCGTTTAATCAATTGTCCAATAGCGTGAGAAGAGGTGGTTGCAGCGAGAAGCCATTCAGTCTAAGTGACCCCATCGGACATCGCCGGCAGCGTGTGGCCGAAAGCCTATGGCTGAATTCGCTCGCCAGCGGCCAGCCATTCATCGACCTGGTCCCGGTTCTCTTCGAGCCAGGTCCGTGCTCCAGCCACCGGGTCGCCTCGAGATTCGATCTCCGACATCAGCGTGCCGAGGTTTTGGTCGCTCATGTGCCAGGCATCGAGCACCGCGGTCAGCCAGGGGTCGTCCTCGGCGAAGCCCTGGCGCGAGAACCAGTAGATGGTGTCGCCGTTTCCATAGACGTTCTGCGGGTCTGCCAGATACTTCAGATCGTAGTCGGCAAATGCCCAGTGCGGATTCCACAACGTCACCACGATCGGCGTTTCGTCCCGATAGGCGCTGTCGAGCGCGGACATCATTGCCGGCTCCGAGCTGTTGACCTGCGCCAGCGGTAGATCGTAGGTCTCGATGGCCTCGTCGGTCATCCCGGCGATGGCGGAACCCGGATCGATACCCAGGATCGTGGGACTCCCCTGATATTCGAACTCGTCAGCGTGTTTCGCCAGCTCCGGAATGGTGTCGATATCGACGTAGCTCGGTACGACCAGGCCCAGTCCGGTCTTGTCGTACCAGGCAGCGTGAACCTCGAGCGTGTCCTTGTAGGGTGCGAGAAATTCCTTGTCGGTATGCGGCAGCCATATCTCCAGCGACAGGTCGATGTCATCGGCGGCCATCCCAGCGTAGAGCGCGCTCTTGCCGACAGCTGACAACTCGACGTCGTAGCCGTGGTTCTCCAGCACCAGCTTCCACAGGTTCGCGACAGCGACGTTCTCCGCCCAATTGTTGGTGCCGATGGTCAGTGTCTTTTCCTGCGCGAAGGCGTGAATCGGTGAGAGGGACAACGCAGTGAAAACCGTGGCTGCCAATGGGCAAAGCATCTTTCTCATAACTGGAACCCTCTATTTTTTATGTCATTCAAGAAAAAATCGTTATGAGTATCGCTTAAAGCGCATGACTTTTCAGCGTTGGATCTGCGCTTTAGCACCCGGCTGACCTTCAAGTTTCAGAAGGAGGCACCGACCCAAACGGGCCGCCATGTTCCGATACGAAACGAAAATATTCGTAAATCGTGTTTCAAACATTCATTGACGAACATTGCTGGTCGCGGCAATACAAGGCACATTTATTTGATTTATCTTTATATTTTTATACCGGCATTCAGGGATGGCGGATCGTCTACGACTTTCTGCCTAGTTCATAATGTTCGATTTCGCGCCACAATGATCTAAACCGAACACACATGAGCAGATCCGAACATGGCCAACGAAAGCTACGATCTGATTGTCATTGGCGGCGGCATCAATGGCGCCGGCATCGCTCGGGATGCCGTGGGCCGCGGCCTTTCGGTGCTGCTGGTCGAGGCCGATGATCTCGCCAGCCATACCTCGTCGGCCTCCACCAAGCTGATTCACGGCGGCCTGCGCTATCTGGAGCAGTACGAGTTCAAGCTCGTGGCCAAGGCGCTATCCGAGCGGGAAGTCCTGCTCAAGATGGCGCCCCATATCATCTGGCCGATGCGCTTCGTGCTTCCGCATCAGAAGCACCTGCGCCCAGCCTGGATGATCCGTATCGGACTGTTTCTCTATGACCATCTCGGCGGGAAACAGACCCTGGCGAACTCGCACGGGGTCAAGTTCTCCGACCACCCGGCCGGCACACCGTTGAAAGCGACGTTCACCAAAGGCTTCGCCTATTCGGATGCCTGGGTCCAGGATGCCCGCCTGGTGGTGCTCAACTGCATGGACGCGGCCGCTCGCGGCGCGCGGATCATGACCCGCACCCGGGCCGAGACGGCGACACGCAGCGCCGACGGTTGGCAGGTGACGCTCAAGACGAGCGACGGCGAGACCAGCGAGGTGCACGCGCGCGGGCTGGTCAACGCGGCAGGCCCCTGGGCGGTTCGCTTCCTGGACGATATCGCCGCCCAGAACCACCCCTATTCGCTGCGTCTGATCAAGGGCAGCCACATCGTGGTCGAGCGCCTGTTCGACCACGACTACGCCTATATCTTCCAGCAGCCGGATGGCCGCATCGTCTTCGCCATTCCCTACGAGCGCGACTTCACCCTGGTCGGCACGACCGATGTCGAACATTCGGGGGCGCCAGGCAAGGTGGCGATCGAGCCGGACGAAATTGCCTACCTCTGCGATGCCATCAACCGCTATTTCGAGCGACAGATCGGCGCTGACGACGTGGTCTGGAGCTACTCTGGCGTGCGCCCGCTACTCGATGATCACGAAGACAACGCCAGCGAGATCACCCGCGACTACCGCATCCAGCTCGACACGGCCGGTGGCGCGCCACTGCTCAACGTCTTCGGCGGCAAGCTGACGACCTATCGCCGGCTGGCCGAGGATGCCGTCGACCAACTGGCGCCGACGCTTGGTCAGCGCGAGAAGGCCTGGACCCATGACGGTCATCCGCTGCCTGGCGGCGATGACGCCAATCCCCAGCAGCTCCTCGAGTCACTGCAGGCCAGCCACGCCTTTCTGCCCTCGCCGATGGCGACGCGTCTGGTGTTCAACTACGGCACCCGAGCGCTGACGATCCTGGGCAAGGCTCAGTGTCTGGCCGATCTCGGCGAACACTTCGGCGCCGATCTCCATGCCGCCGAGGTCGATTACCTGCGCGAGCACGAATGGGCCCGGACCGCGGAAGACATCCTCTGGCGCCGCTCCAAGCTCGGCCTGCGTCTCGACGAGCACGAACAGCGCCGGCTCGCCGATTACCTAGGCTGCCCGTCTCAGGCAGCGACGGCGGGAGAAACATAGCCGACGAACGCACCACGCCTCGACAGCCGATCGAGTCATCGGCGTGGCGCTGGCCACCGGGGCCATGCCGGCCGGAACACCACTGACAGTAAGGAAGACCATGGGAGTCATAGAAACGATAGTGCTGCATGAGATTGCCGGTACGGCCTGCATGACGCTGCTCGGCTGCGGCGTGGTGGCCAACGTGCTGCTCAAGAAGACCGGCGGCCACAATGGCGGCCCGCTGCTGATCTTCTTCGGCTGGGGACTCGCGGTCTATTGCGGCGTGTGGATCGCGTTCGATACCGGTGCCCATCTCAATCCGGCCATCACGCTCGCGCTGTGGCTGGGGCCGGCCACCGAGTACGCGGACGGCATTCCCATCACCCTGAACAATACGCTGGCCTACTTCACTGGCGAGTTCGTGGGTGCCTGGCTGGGTGCCGTGCTCTGCTACCTTTGTTACAAGAAGCAGTACGACGATACCGAGGACGCAACCACCATCCTGGCGACCTTTTCGACCATTCCTACCATCCGGTCGCGTTTCTGGAACTGTGTGACCGAAGCCATCGGGACGTTCGTGCTGGTGTTCGTCATCATCATGTTCGGCCATACGCCCAACGGCCTGGGGCCGCTGGCCGTGGCACTGCTGGTGGTCGCCATCGGCGCATCGCTGGGCGGGCCCACGGGCTACGCGATCAACCCCGCTCGGGACATGGGGCCGCGTCTGGCGCATGCCATGTTGCCGATCCGGAGCAAGGGTTCTAACGACTGGGGTTACGCCTGGGTGCCGTTCGTCGGCCCGATCATCGGCAGCAGCCTCGCGGCACTCGCCGCCACGGTCTATTGAGCGGCAACGGGCGATTCAGAGACACGTCGACTCCTCATTCAGGACTCACCATTCAGAAGGATAGTTTCTCATGAGTGACAAGAAATACGTTCTGGCCATCGATCAAGGCACCACCAGCTCGCGGGCCATGCTGTTCGATCACGACGGCAAGATCGCGGGCGTTGCCCAGCGCGAGTTCGAGCAGATCTTTCCGCGTCCGGGCTGGGTCGAGCACAACCCCCGCGACATCATGACCAGCGTGCTGACCACGCTGACCGAAGTGATCAACAACACCCAGGTGGATGTCGAGGAGATCGCCGGCATCGGCATCACCAATCAGCGTGAAACCACGGTGATCTGGGACAAGCACACCGGCCAGCCGGTCTACAACGCCATCGTCTGGCAATCGCGGCACTCGGCCGAGATTTGCGACGAGCTGCGCGACGCCGGTCATGCAGACAGGGTCCGCGACAAGACCGGTCTGGTGATCGATGCCTACTTCTCGGGCACCAAGATCAAGTGGATCTTCGACAACGTCGACGGCGTCAAGGAGAAGGCCGAGAAGGGCGACCTGCTGTTCGGCACCATGGACTCCTGGCTGATCTGGAACCTGACCGGCGGCGCCGAACACGTCACCGACGTGACCAACGCCTCGCGCACGCTGCTGTTCAACATTCGCGAGCGCCGCTGGGACCCGGAACTTCTCGAGCTGTTCGGCGTGCCGGAATCGATGCTGCCCGAGGTCAAGTCCTCCAGCGAAGTCTACGGTCACGTGCTGCCGAAATTCTTCTTCGGCACGAAGCTGCCGATCGCGGGCATCGCCGGCGATCAGCAGGCGGCGCTGTTCGGCCAGGCCTGCTTCAAGCCCGGCATGGCCAAGAACACCTACGGCACCGGCTGCTTCACGCTGATGAATACCGGTAACGAGGCCACGAAATCGGACAACGGGCTGTTGACGACCATCGCCTGGGAGATCGACGGCGAGGTCGAATATGCCCTGGAAGGGTCGATATTCGTGGCAGGCTCGGTGGTCCAGTGGCTGCGTGACGGATTGCGCATGCTCGGCAAGTCGTCGGACTCCGAAGCCTACGCCGAGCGCGCCGGCAGCAACGACGGCGTCTATCTGGTACCGGCCTTCACCGGCCTCGGTGCTCCCTACTGGAACTCCAACGTGCGAGGGGCGATGTTCGGCCTGTCGCGCGGTACCAGCAAGGAGCAGTTCATCCGCGCCGCCATCGAATCGATGGCCTACCAGACCGCGGACGTGCTCGAGGCGATGCAGGCCGACGCGGACATCGAGCTGACCGAACTGCGCGCCGACGGTGGGGCCATCGCCAACAACTTCCTGGCCCAGTTCCAGGCCGATATTCTCGGTGTCGACGTCCTGCGCAGCGAGATCAGCGAGACCACGGCGCTCGGCGCGGCCTACCTCGCCGGGCTGGCGCTGGGGTTCTGGGAATCCCGCGAGCAGATCTCCGAGCAGTGGGCGATCGAACGTCGCTTCGAACCCGTCATGGGCAAAGATCGACGCGACGAGCTGTATGGCGGCTGGAAGCGGGCGGTGCAGGCCACCATGGCGTTCCAGGTCGCCTCGTAGGCACGTTCGCATCCCGCGACGCCGTCTTGCGAAATACAAGGCCCGAGCCCCACGTCGTTGAGGCTCGGGCCTTTTAGATCAAGATCGTCTCCTTCCCGCACATCGTGGCGAAGCGTCAGCCTTGCGCATCCGCAATGCCCCTTCGGCCGCTCTTCACCGGCGGTGCGGGCACATGCTCAGCTTCTGGACATCAATGGTCCTGGATTGGCGAGATAGCTCTCTCGGATCTTGCGCACGGACCAGAACGTCAATGCCGCTACCGTCCCCGTGGGGTTGTGCATCATGTTCTGCGGGAAGTTGCTCGCCCCCATCACGAACAGGTTGTGCGCATCCCAGTGTTGCAGGTAGCGGTTGACCACCGAGGTTTTCGGATCGGTGCCCATCACTGCGCCACCGGTAAGGTGTGTAGATTGATAATGGGATGGATCGAACTGATCGCCGACCTTGTGGAAGCTTTCGGTGTGATAGTCCGGACCCAGCTCGTCGACGATCTCGCGAATCCGATCGGCCATGAACATGGTCATGCGCATGTCGTTCTCTTTCCAGTCGTAGGTCATGCGCAACAGCGGATCGCCATGGGGGTCCCGATAGTTGGGATCGAGATCCAGATAGCAGTCGCGATAGGCCATGTTGGAACCCGTGGTGCCGATCATCATGTGATGACCATATTCGCGCTGGGCATTGCGCTTCCACTCGCTGCCCCAACTCGGAGAGCCTGGTGGGACCCGAGTCCCCCCGATGGCACCACCTGGCCCCTGGGTCGTGTAGATGTACGAACCACCAATGAAGCCGTGCTGCTCGGTGTCGAAGGCGTCTGGGGCGAAGTCATCGATCACCTGACCGCTCCCACCCGCACTGATGAACGGGTTGAACTGGTGCCGTTCGAAATACATGTCGACCGAACCGGTGATCTGATAGGTGAAGTTACGACCTACCACACCGGTATTGCTAATCGGGTCGTACGGCTGTCCGATGCCGGAGAGCAGCAACAGGCGCACGTTGGAAAGCGTGAACGAGCACAGGAAAACCATCTTCGCCGGCTGGAACACCTCGTTGCCATCGCCATCGATATAGGTCACGCCGGTGACGGTCTGGCCATCGTCGGCCTTGTTGATCCGGCGTACATCGCACTGAGTGCGATAGCTGAAATTGTCACGACGCTTGAGCGCGTCCAGCACACAGGTCTGCGGCGACGCCTTGGAATAATTGAGACAACCGTAATTGCTGCAGAAACCGCAGAAGTTACAGGGTCCCAACTGCATGCCATAGGGGTTGGTGTACGCCTGGGAGACGTTCGCCGAGGGATACGGGTATGGGTGCCACCCCAGAGACTGGGTCGCCTCGGTGAATAGGGTATCCGTCAGCGTGCGCGGTAACGGCGGCAGCGGAAAGGGCTTGCTACGCGGCCCCTCGAAGGGGTTACCACCGTCTATGATCTCGCCGTTGAGATTGCCTGCCTGGCCGGAAAGACCGGCGATGCGCTCGAAGAGGTCAAAGTGCGGCTCGAGCTCGTCGTAGGTAACGCCGTAATCCTGCATCACCATGTTTTCCGGCAGGAACCCCGGTGAAAAGGTAGCGTCGGCAAAGCTCTTCATGGAGAGTTCGGTCGGCGTCGCGCGATAGAGCACACCGGTCCAGTGGGCACCGCAGCCACCCACGCCATTACCGGGATGGAAGGTGGTCCATTGGCGCTGCGGCAGCGCCGTTTCGCCACTGTTGCGACGAATGGTAACGCCGTCTGTCCGCGGGCTCTGCATCATGCCCAGGCGCACGCCGTACTTCAGTTCGTCGGCGGGCTTGGGGTAGAGAAAATCTTCCTTGGTGCGATCGGCGCCGCGTTCGAGGGCAACGACATCGAGACCGGCGTCGGTCATCTCCATGCCGATCAGCGACCCGGTCCATCCGAGCCCGATGATCACGACATCGACTGGCTGTTTGTTGATGGGCACGTTGGTTACTCCTGTTCGCTGGCGTTCGGCTCGGCGTAGACCGGGTCGGGTTGGCTGCTATGGGTCTCTTCGGGGTCAAGCTCGCTTCTCACGGCAGCGACCTGGTCGGCAGAAACGCCGGGGGCCTGGTTACCCCAGCCCTGCCGCAGGAAGGTCGCGAGATTGGCGATCTCCTTGTCGCTCATGCGCCAGGCGAAGCCGGGCATCATCAAGCGCTCCGGGGCCTTGGGCGTCGAGGGAAGCTCAGCGCCAGCGAGGATGATGTGGATCAAGCCGGCGGGGTCGTCGGCATTGATCAAGGAGTTGCCGACCAGCGATGGGAATACACGAGGCGCACCCTTGCCATTGGCAAAGTGACAGGCATTGCAGCTATTGAGATAGAGCTCGGCGCCCTCGGAGATATCGGTCGCGCCAGTGAGCTGTTGCTCGGTGTCGCTATCGGTGGTGGCATCGAAGGCATGTTGGGTATCGCTGTCGACCGATGGCAGCGTCTTGAGATAGGCCGCTATCGCTTGAAGATCATCGTCGGACAGATGCGAGGTACTGTGCTCGATGACACTGGTCATCTCGCCGCCCACCGCCGCGTGGGCATTACGTCCCGTCGCCAGATATTCGACGATGTCCCCCTCGCTCCAGCCGGAGATGCCCATGCCAGCGACACCGTCTCCACCACGCAGGGCCGGGGCCAGCCAACCATTCAGATTAGCGCCGCTAAGAAAGTCGCTGTCGCTGTCGTCGAGCGCCTTGGATTGGTACGCAAGCCCGCGCGGCGTGTGGCAACTGCCGCAGTGACCCAGCCCCTCGACCAGATAGCGACCACGAGCCACCGGGTTTTCCCCACCGGGGGCAGTTGCCGTGGTCGGGTCATCGGTAAAGAACCAGTCCCACAGGCCGACGCCCCAGCGCTGATTGAACGGGAAGCTCAGATCGGTTTTCGTCGGTTGCTCGGAGACCGGCTCGACGCCGTGCATGAAGTAGGCGTAGAGCGCATCGATATCCTCATCGGAGACTTTGGCGTAAGCCGGATAAGGCATGGCCGGATACAGGTTGGCGCCATCGGCGCGCACACCCTGGCGCACCGCCGCGGCGAACTGATCGCGGCTGTAGTTGCCGATACCGTGGTCCTTGTCGGGGGTGATGTTGGTCGAATAAATCGTCCCAAACGGGCTGTCGATCGCCAGCCCCCCGGCGAACGGCGTACCACCGGGTGCAGTGTGACAAGCGACGCAGTCACCCGCTCGGGCGAGATAGGCGCCCCGCTCGATCTGGGCGTCATCCGAACTGCCGTGCTCCTGGGCGACAGCAGGCAGCGCGACCGAGACGAGCCCCATCGCCAGCATGCCAACCGAGACCTGGCTCCATGAACGACTCATGGGAGATTCCTTATCCTGAATGTGTCGGGAAACGCCGTGCTCTTCAACAGCGTCAGGTAGCGGCTCATCCCCGCTCGCCGGAAAGGCTGACCGGCCCAAGCGGATAGGGTCGATCGTACTGATCGACCCACTCGCGGAAACTGGCACGCGCGCCCGTGAAGCCCAGCATCTTCCAGCCGCCCATGTGCTTGTTGCCGCCGTACTGTGGGTCGGCGAAATAACCTTCCTTGGTGTTCTTGAGCAGAAAGGAAAAGAACGTGGCGCTCGGCAGCTCGCGCCCCTGCTGCGGCGCGAAGTGAATGTCACCGTTTTCCAGACCGCTCAACACCTCGATCTGACGCTTGGCGTCCAGCTCGGAGAAGTCGGCCTGATAGGTGTCCTGGCAATACCTGCGGGTGGCAGCGATGCCGTAGCGATAGAGCTCCGCCGGGGTGAATGGCAGTTGGTAGCCGAACGCGGCTGGCGCCCTCTTCGGGAAAGGACCTTCCATGTACCAGTTATCGGCGCTGCCGTATTCGCTCCCGAGCTGCAGGTCGAGAAAGATGGGGACGTTGGTGCCCAGAGCGCCGGCGCCGGTCTCGTCTTCAGGGATCAGCCGATCGGTGGCCGCCAGGATGAACTGCCACTCCTCGGTGGAGAAAAAAGTCGGCGTGTAGTCATCGATATGCGGCGCATCATCGGCGCCCGCTTTCGCGATCAGGCCAACGCCCGTTCCCATCGCAGGCAACATCAGCAACGAGCCCTTCAGCAGGGCACGCCTACCGGGCTGGAAGTCATTCTTCGGCATAATCTTTGGCCATCCTCGACTGTCACGGGAAGTCGGTATTATTACGCAACGTCACGCCCTTGGAGGCGTGAGCGATATCGGCCTGCAAGCCAGGCAGGTGTCGACCGTCACCCACCCGAGGGCCCGAAGCGCCAGTTATCAATCAGGTTTCACAGCGATAAAGCGAGCTCCCATGCCGCTGTCAGGGCGACATGGACTCAAATCACAATGGCTGAACCAGCTCCGCCGAGCAAGTGGGCGTGTCAACGACGCCGCAGTCCAAGGTAATATAGCAACGTAATTATGGCACAAAACGATAGCAGCCTATATACCGATGCCCATCAGGCCAAGACGCCACCCGTTGAAATCCGGATAATGGCCGGCATCCGCCCGGCCGACGCTCGGGCCACGCCATTCAGCAACCCGGTTCGCCCCATGGAAATCAAGGTCAACTATCTCGACAACCTGCGCCAGGAAGCCAAGTTCGACGACTTCACGGTGATCACCGACCAGCCGATCCGCTACAAGGGTGACGGCTCGGCGCCGGGGCCGTTCGACTACTTCCTCGCCTCCACGGTGCTCTGCGCGGCCTACTTCGTGCGGGTCTACTGCAACGCTCGTGAGATCCCCACCGAGAACATCCGGCTGTCGCAGAACAACATCGTCGACCCGGAGAACCGCTACAACCAGATCTTCCGCATCCAGATCGAGCTGCCGGCGGATATCTCCGACAAGGATCGCACCGGCATTCTGCGCTCGATCGAGCGCTGCTCGGTCAAGCGGGTGATCCAGAACAACCCCGAGTTCCAGATCGAGGCGGTGGAGAACATCGACGAGAACGCCCAGGCGCTGTTGATGGGCGGCTCGCTCGACAAGGACGGCGAGAGCCAGGAGACCTGGATCGAAGGCAAGGACCTGCCGCTGGAGCGGACCATCGCCAACATGACGGGCATCCTCGAGCGTCTCGGCATGAAGATCGAGATCGCCTCCTGGCGCAATATCGTGCCCCACGTCTGGTCGCTGCACATTCGCGACGCCGCTTCGCCGATGTGCTTCACCAACGGCAAGGGGGCGACCAAGGAGGCCGCGCTGTGCTCGGCGCTGGGCGAGTTCATCGAGCGCCTCTCCTGCAACTTCTTCTACAACGATCAGTTCTTCGGCAGCGAGATCGCCGCCAGCGAGTTCGTCCACTATCCGAACGAGCGCTGGTTCCAGCCGGGGCCGGACGACGCGCTGCCCAGCGAGATTCTCGACGACCACTGCCGCGCGATCTTCGACCCGGACGGCGAACTCCTAGGCTCGCATCTGTATGACACCAACTCCGGGCGCACCGACCGCGGCATCGTCTCGCTGCCGTTCCAGCGCCACTCGGACGGCGAGACGGTATGGTTCCCCTCCAACCTGATCGAGAACCTCTATCTCAGCAACGGCATGAGTGCGGGCAACACCCTCGCCGAAGCGCAGGTGCAGTGCCTCTCCGAGATCTTCGAGCGGGCGGTGAAGCGCCAGATCATCGAGCAGGAGATCGCGCTACCGGACGTCCCCGAGGCGGTGCTGGCGCAGTACCCGACGATTGTCGAAGGCGTGCAGGCGCTGGAGGCCCAAGGCTTCCCGGTGCTGGTCAAGGATGCCTCCCTCGGCGGGCGCTTCCCGGTGGCCTGCGTCACCTTGATGAACCCGCGCACCGGCGGCGTGTTCGCCTCCTTCGGCGCGCACCCGAGCCTTCAGGTCGCCATCGAACGCAGTCTCACCGAGCTGCTGCAGGGGCGCAGCTTCGAGGGCATGAACGATCTGCCGCCGCCCACCTTCAACGCCCAGGCGGTGAGTGAACCCAACAACTTCGTCGAGCACTTCATCGACTCGTCCGGCGTGGTGTCGTGGCGCTTCTTCAGCGCCACGGCGGACGTCGACTTCGTCGAGTGGGACTTCTCCGGCACCAACGACGAGGAGGCCGAGCGCCTGTTCGCGATTCTCGACGACGAGGGGCTGGAGGCCTATGTCGCCACTTTCGAGGATCTCGGCGCCCCGGTGTGCCGCATCCTGGTGCCCGGCTACTCCGAGGTCTACCCGGTCGAGGATCTGGTGTGGGACAACACCAACATGGCGCTGGCCTTCCGCGAGGATATCCTCGCCCTGCACCGCCTCGATGAGGCACAGCTGACCGACCTGCTCGAGCGTCTGGAGGAGAGCGAGCTTGACGAGCAGATGAAGATCGTCACCCTGATCGGGATCGAGTTCGACGACAACACCGTCTGGTCGGAGCTGACCATTGCCGAGCTGAAGCTGCTGATCCAACTGGCGCTGGGGCGCCTCGAAGACGCCCTGGACGGCGCGCAGATGTTCTTGCAGTTCAACGACAACACCGTCGACCGCGGGCTCTTCTATCAGGCGCTCACCGCGGTACTCGAGATCGCCCTGGACGATGATCTCGATCTCGACGACTACCGCCACAACCTGACCCGGATGTTCGGCGAGGCGAAGATGGCGGACGCCATCGGCGCGGTGGAGGGCTCGGTGCGCTTCCCCGGGCTGACACCGACCAGCCTCGAGCTCGAAGGTATCGAGCGCCACCAGCGCCTGCTCGAGAGCTACCGCAAGCTGCACGCCTGGCGGGCCGCCCGGGCGCGCTGAGCCCGCACTCACCCGCCGATGAAACGCTCGATGGCCCGCCGGTATCCGCGGGCCGCATCATCGCGCGTGGCGGCTTCCAGCGTATCCGCTCGATAGACAATGAAAGGGTCGTGCCACGGCAGACCACAGCGATAGGCGGTCGCCTTGAGCGGTATCAGGATTTCATCGACCGAATAGTAGTTCTGGCCCTCGCGGGTATAGGCGCCAGGATCGTTGCCAGCCGTGATGGCCAACATGATCGGCGTGCCCACGAGTCTCGCCCCCTCATTATCGCCGTTAAGGTAGTACATTCGCGTCAGCACGGCGTCCTGCCAGGCCTTCAGTAACGCGGGGGTGGAATACCAGTGAATCGGAAACTGCAGAACGATCCTGTCAGCCTCGAGCAGTCCCGCTGCCTCGACGGCACCATCGGACATCATGTCGATTCTGCCGTCCGGATAGCGGGCCTGCATGTCGACGATCTCCACGCCTCGGATATCGGTAACGGCTTCTGCCAAGGTCGCATTGGCGTGCGAACCAGCGAGATCGCGATGGAAGATGAGAATAAGTGTTCTGCTCATGGGTATCGCCTCGGGTAATCGATCATCCCCATGGTCGGGCAGTGGGCTATCATCCATCCAATCGATTGTTGATATGCGCCACTATTCACATGAAGAATTTACGTTCGATCGACCTCAATCTTCTGACCGTGCTCGACGCGCTGCTCGAAGAGGGTCATGTGAGCCGCGCGGCAATCCGGCTCAACATGTCGCAACCCGCGGTATCGTCGGCACTGCAACGATGTCGCTACCTGTTCGATGACCCGCTGCTCGAACGGGTCGGGAGCGTGATGATCAGAACACGCAAGGCGGAAGCCCTGCGCGGACCGCTGGCAGCCATCATTGGCGATGTCTCCAGATTGATCGATCTGCCGAAACCGAGGCTCGACGACATAGAGCAGATCGTCACCATTCTCTCTGCCGACGACCCTGTCACTCTGCTGGCAGGGTCTTTATTGCGGCAGCTGCAGCACACCGCACCCGGTATCAGAATCGTCTTCAGACCCTGGCCCGGCGCCGATGTCTCGAGAAAAGCGCTGATGGAGGGAACGGCCGATCTTGCCATCTCCGTGTTTACGCCTGGCGGCGAACTCGAAACACGCACGCTGTTGGAGGAGCGTTATGTCGTTGCCATGCGCCAGGATCACCCGCTAGCGGGCACATTCGATCTAGGCGGATGGCTTGCCTATCCACATGTGATCGTTTCCGGCGCCGGCGCCACCAGTACACCGCTGGATATCGCGCTCGAGGAGATAGGCCAGAAGCGCATGGTCGGTGCCGTGGTGGGCTCATTCCACATGGTACCGAGCATCCTGTTCGCCACCGATTGCGTCGCGATGATGCCAAGCCACGGTGTGATGCGAGACTATCCCGGGTTGGTCACGTTCGAGCCGCCCATCCCGGTGAGTGGCTTCCCGCTCCATCTCGCCTGGCATTCACGCAACACAGGCGACGTCGCCATAAACCACGTCGCAAATACCCTTAGCACGATCTTTGCCGGGCTTCAGGAAAGCCACGGCAGCGGATCATCCTGACACGGTTCTCCGGGCAACGAGGCTCGCCCTCACGGCCGTTGCCACCCGATCACGTCTCTATGCCCTCGCTTAACGCAAGCGTCACGGGACGGCGCTAGCCTGCCAATCATCGATGACGAGCCCTCGAGGAGACGAGACATGACGATACCGACGAAGCCTTTCACGCGACGCGACTTCCTGGTCGCCAGTGGCCACGTCGGGCTCGGCCTGGCGGGAATCGGTCTTCTCGGCGCGCCGGCGATCGTGCTGGCCGAGGGCCGACGCCCGACGGTGGAAAGCGGCGTGATGAGCGGCGACGTGCTGCCGGACCGCGCCATGCTATGGGGCAAGGCAAGCCAGCCGTCGCGGATGCTGATCGAGGTCGCCGACAACCCGGAGTTCCGTGGCGCACGCCCACTGCCCTGGGTCGATGTGCTGCCCAACACTGACCTGATCGGCAAGATCGATGCCACCGGCCTGGCAGGCATGGATACCGTGCACTATCGGGTGCGCTTCGCCGCGCTCGGCGACTCGCGCGCGATCAGCGAGCCGGTGGTCGGGCAGTTGCGACTGCCGCCGAGCGCACCGCGCGACCTGCGCTTCGTGTGGTCCGGCGACGTGGTCGGCCAGGGCTGGGGCATCGATGAATCCCGCGGTGGCATGCGCACCTGGGAGGCGATGCGCCAGGTTCGGCCGGATTTCTTCATCCACTCCGGCGACACGGTCTACGCCGACGGGCCGTTGGAAGCGCAGACCGAGCTTCCCGATGGCGGTATCTGGCGCAATATCGTCACGCCGGCCAAGCAGAAGGTCGCCGAGACACTGGACGAATATCGCGGCCAGCACGCCTACAACCATCTCGACGCCAACTTCCGGCGTTTTGCCGCCGAAGTGCCGATGCTGGCGCAGTGGGACGATCACGAGACGACCAACAACTGGTATCCGCAGAAGATCCTCGACAACGATCGGTACACGGAAAAGAACGTCGCGCTGCTCGCCGCCCGCGGCCGTCAGGCGTTTCTCGAGTACATGCCGATCCGCCTGCCCGCTTCCGCCCCGCAACGGATCTACCGACGGTTCTCCTACGGCCCGGGGATGGAAGTCTTCATGCTGGATATGCGCAGCTATCGCGGGCCCAACAGCGCCAACCTGCAAGACGAGGAGTCCTCGGCCACCGCGTTCCTGGGTGAAAACCAGTTCCGCTGGTTGCGGCAAGCGCTGAACGACTCCAACGCGACCTGGAAGATCATCGCCGCCGACATGCCGATCGGCATGGTGGTTCCGGATGGCGATCAGTTCGAAGCGATCGCCAACCGTGATCCCGGCCAGCCTCTTGGCCGCGAGCTGGAGATCGCCCGATTGCTCCAGGCCATTCGCGACGATGATATTGCCAATGTGGTCTGGTTCACCGCCGACGTGCACTACACCGCCGCGCATCACTACGCCCCGGAGCGCGCCAGCTTCAAGGCGTTCAAACCGTTCTGGGAATTCGTCAGCGGCCCGCTCCACGCCGGCACCTTCGGCCCCAGCGAAATGGACGCCACCTTTGGCCCCGAGGTGACCTTCTTCAAGGCCCCGTCCGAGGGCCAGTCCAACCTGCCGCCCTCGGCGGGCTACCAGTTCTTCGGCCAGGCCGATCTGGATGCCGAGAGCGAGACACTGACCGTCCGGCTGAAAGACAGCGACGGCAGGACGCTGCACACCCAGGTGCTGGAGCCCGAGACCCGTTCCATCAACGCCTGAAGGCAGTTGGCGGCATGCGGCAAGATCACACCAGCTTGCCCGGGTTCATGATGCCGAGCGTGTCTTCGGCGCCGATCATCAGATGTGTCAGGTCGTAGCCGGCGGCGGGCTTGCGTGCCCAGTTGCCGGTCTCGACGATGCGCCCGTCCGGCATCACCACCGTCATCGCCAGCCGATTCCCACCGACCCCGCCCGAGCGAAGCCGTGCTGGCCTAGCCGGGCTACACTAGCTGTCGCCGCAGCCCGCGGTGAATGCCCGAGAGCCCCCATGCCGCCAGAGCCACAGCCCGCCGAGACCCTGCCTCTCGAATCACATGCGTCTGCCCCATCCCATACGCCCTCACTGCGTAGCCGGCGCGGCCTGGATGGCCTGAACTTCTTCCTCGCCGACGTGCGCGACGGCGTGGGGCCTTTCCTGGGGATCTACCTGCTGACCCGTTTCGACTGGAGCGCAGGACAGATCGGGCTGGCGATGTCGGCGATGACCTTCGCTACCATGCTCTCCCAGAGCCCCGCCGGGGTGCTGCTCGACATCACCCGCCGCAAGCGCCTGCTCACCGCCCTCGCCACTCTGGTGGTGGCGGTCTGCAGCGTGCTGATGACGCTGCCGGCCTTCGTCAACCTGCCCTCGATCCTGCTGCTGCAGGCCTTGATGGGGGTCAGCGCGGCGCTGCTGCTGCCGGCGGTGGCGGCGATCACCCTGGGTATGGTGGGGCGCCGGCGCTTTCCCGCGCGCCAGGGCCGCAACGAGGTGTTCAACCACGCCGGCAACGTGGTCTCGGCGCTGCTCGCCGGGCTGCTGGCGCACTTCCTGAGCATCGAGTGGCTGTTCTATTCGCTGCTGCTATTCGCCTGCGGCAGTCTGATCAGCGCGCTGGTGATCCGCGAGACGGACATCGACCATGTCGCCGCCCGCGGTGCGGTGGCGCAGGAGGCAGCCGATGCGCAACCCCACGCCCGCGGCTTGATGCAAGTGCTGCGCGACCGCCGGGTGCTGATGCTGGGTGCGGCGCTGACGCTGTTTCACTTTGCCAACGCCGCGATGCTACCGCTGGTCGGCCAGTACCTGACCATCGGCGACCAGGATGCCGCCTCGCTCTACATGTCGGCGTGCATCGTGATCGCGCAGCTGGTGATGGTACCGGTGGCCTGGTGGGCGGGGCGCCGGGCAGAGAGCTGGGGGCGGCGGCCGGTATTTCTGATCGGCCTGCTCGCGCTGCCGCTGCGCGGCCTGCTCTACGGGGTCAGCAACGACCCGGTGTGGCTGCTGCTGGTGCAGGCGCTGGATGGCATCGGCGCGGGAATCTTCGGTGTGCTGTGGCTGATCGTGGCCGCCGACCTGACTCGCGGCAGCGGGCGCTACAACGCCACCGTCGGGGTCCTCGGCACGCTGTTCGCCCTTGGCGCGGCGGCCTCCAACCTGGTCGCCGGCTATGTGGTGGATGCCAGCGGCTATGTCGGCGGCTTTCTGTTTCTCGCCGCCTTCGGCGCGCTGGCTCCGCTGGTGTTCTGGTTCGGGGTGGGCGAGACACGCAGCGCCGAAGCAGACTAGGCCGTGCCGAACACCTCGCGCAGGTGAGAGCGATAGGCGGCGACGTCACGCTCGACGTCAGGCGCCTTGATCACGTCGTTGGCGATGAAGGTGGGCAGCGCGGCCAGCCCGACGAACTGCTGCGCCTTGTGGAACGGGAAGTAGACGCCGTCCACGCCACGCCCCTCGAAGAAGTTGTCCGGCGCCTCGAATGCCTCGAGGGGCGCGTTCCAGGTCAACGACAACAGGTAACGCCGCCCCTGCAGCAGACCGCCGCTGCCATACTGCTTGGTGGGATCCTGGCGCGAGCGGCCGTCGCTGGCATAGAGCGTGCCGTGGCCTTCGGTGAAGACCTCGTCGATATAGCGCTTCACGCTCCAGGGCGTCCCCATCCACCAACCCGGCATCTGGTAGACGATGACATCCGCCCATAGGTAGTTCTGTACCTCGGCGTCGATGTCGTAGCCCTGCTCGATCACCGTCTCGCGGAGCTCGTGGCCCAGCTCGCTCAGTTGAGCGACGGCGACGGCGTGGAAGGTATTGTTGAGCTCACCGCCGGAATGGGCGAACGGCTTGCCACCGTTGATCAACAGGATCTTCATCTCGAATGGTTCTCCATCAATACTGGTCAGGCGGCACTCGGTAACTACCGAGCCCGGAGGAATGGCAGCCATTGTGAAGAGAAATCGCCTCGGATAAACCACCCGGCCGGCAAGTCACTTTTGATTTAAAATCAACAAAACCCTGTGATGCGGCAACACGATGAAGAGCACCCTGGAAGAGCAGCAAGCCTTTGTCGCCGTGGTCGACAGCGGCTCCATCACCGCCGCCGCCGAACGGCTTGGCCTGACCGTCTCTGGCGTCAGTCGCGCTCTGAACCGGCTGGAGCGAAAACTCGAGACGACACTACTGAGACGAACGACACGACGCCTGGAACTGACCGAGGAGGGGGAGACGTTCCTGGATCACGCCCGGTCGATTCTCGCCGCCGTCGACAATGCCGAGGAAGCGATCACCAACCGTCATGAACGCCCCCAAGGCCGCTTGCGCATCAATGCGGCGCCGAGCTTCATGCAGTTCGTGATCGTGCCGGTCGTCGGCGAATTCCGCGACCGCTATCCGGGTATCACCCTGGAACTCGATACCCACGATCGCTTCATCGATCTGCTCGAACAGCGCGTCGATCTCGCCATCCGTATTGGCGAACTCGAGGACTCCTCGCTGCATGCCAGGCCGCTGGGCCATAGTCCACTGCGTCTTCTGGCCAGCCCGGATTATCTCAGGCTTCACGGCGCACCCCGCAGCGTCGGCGACCTCGCACGGCATAGCCTGCTCGGCTTTAGCCAGCTCGATCATCTCAACGACTGGCCGCTACTCGACGTCCACGGCGAGCCGTTTCACGTGAAACCATCGCTCTCGGCATCCAGCGGCCCCACGCTGCTGGAGCTGGTCCTCGCGGGCGAGGGAATCGCCTGTCTCGCCGACTACATGACCCTCGCCCCACGCCAGAGCGGCACGCTCGTCGATGTGCTGCCCGAGCAAACCCAGTTCCGAACTCAGCGCATCAATGTCGTCTACTATCGCCAGAGCGCACTCTCGCAACGCGCAAGGCTGTTCGTGGAGTTTCTCGCCGAGCGGCTGCCGGGGAACTACCTGCACGCCTAGAGATCGGCCCTCTTCCTCTTATCTCTTCCCTACTGCCTGTTCCATCGGCATCACCCAATTGACATCCCGGCGTCACGGCAACGTCACACGCCGAGGGCAGACTGCAAACGTTTTCATGGTTGCAGGCGAAGTCGCTGTCATGCCGTCACGTCCCTCATTGGTCCAGATCGCCGAACGGGTCGGGGTTTCCCCGGCCACGGTGTCGCGCGCCTTCAATCGGCCCGAACTACTCAGCGACGCCACTCGCGAGCGGATACTCGTTACCGCCAGGGAACTCGGCTTCCGGCCCAACAAGGTGGGCAGCAGCCTGCGATCGGGCAGCACCCGGACGTTGGGGCTACTGCTGCCGACGATGTCCAATCCGGTCTTTGCCGCCTGCTTCGAGGGTGCCGAGGAGCGTGCGCTGAAGGCGGGCTACAGCGTGATGTTGGCGACCACCGGATACGACAGTCGACGCGAGCGGGCGGCCGCGCGCAGCCTGCTCGACCACCGTGTCGAGGGCATGATCCTGACCGTTGCCGACCCGGCACGCAGCGCCACGCTGGCCGAGCTCACCGCCAGCGGCCTGCCGTTCGTGCTCGCCTACAACGAGAGCGATCGACATCCGTTCGTCAGCGTCGACAATCTCGCCGCCGCCGGCGACATGGTCGAGCATCTGATCGCCAGCGGTCACCGCCGGCTCGCCATGATCAGTGGGCCGCTGGACGCCTCCGACCGGGCGTCGAAGCGTCTCGACGGCGTCCTGGATCGCGCGGCCCGCCTGGATCTACCCGCACCGACCCATGTCTCGATGCCCCGGCATACCGCGGCGGATCGCGATCGCCTGCGGAGCCTGCTCTCCTCGCCCAGGCCGCCCACCGCCCTGTTCTGCTCCAACGATCTGCTGGCCGCCTCGGTGATCGCGGAGTTGGCGACGCTGGGTCTGCGCGTGCCGGACGACCTCTCCGTCTGCGGCTTCGACGGCATGGCCTTCGGCGCGCTGATGGTGCCGTCGCTGGCCAGTGTTCACCAACCCAGCACCGAAATCGGCAGCCAGGCCTGCCATGAACTGCTCAATGCCCTCGGCGGCGGAAGCAGCCGCTCCGTGCGCCTGCCACATCGCCTGAGCGAAGGTGGCACCGTCGCCCGCCTGCCGGTCGACTAGCACCGTCGAACCACTCCAACGTCGCACCACCCAACCACCGCATCGCCAACCCAGAGGATCGGATCATCATGTGGAAACAGACGCTTCGCACCGCCGTCATGGCACTGGGATTCACCGCCGCAGCCCTCGGGTCGCTAGCGGCCCAGGCCGCCGACAACGCCATCTGCTACAACTGCCCGCCGGAGTGGGCCGACTGGGGCACCCAGTTGAAGGCCATCGAGGCGGATACCGGCATCCACGTGCCCCAGGACAACAAGAACTCCGGCCAGTCGCTGGCCTCGATCACCGCCGAAAAGAGCAACCCGGTCGCCGATGTCGTCTATTACGGCGTCACCTTCGGCATCCAGGCCGCCGAGCAGGGGCTGGTACAGGGCTACAAGCCGGCCCACTGGGACGAGATACCCGACGGCCTGAAAGATCCTGACGGCAAGTGGTTCGCCATCCACTCGGGCACCCTGGGCTTCATGGTCAACGTCGATGCGCTCAACGGCGCGCCGGTACCGCAGTCCTGGAGCGATCTGCTCAAGCCCGAGTATCGCGGCATGGTCGGCTATCTCGATCCGTCGTCGGCGTTCGTCGGCTATGTCGGCGCCGTTGCCGTCAACGGGGCGCTGGGCGGCTCGCTGGACGATTTCACCCCGGCGATCGAGTGGTTCCGGAAGCTGCAGGCCAACGATCCCATCGTGCCCAAGCAGACCGCCTACGCCCGTGTGCTCTCCGGCGAGATTCCGATCCTGCTCGACTACGACTTCAACGCCTACCGGGCGCGCTACGACGACAAGGTCAACGTGCAGTTCGTGATCCCCCAGGAGGGCACCGTCACCGTGCCCTACGTGATGAGCCTGGTCGCCAACGACCCGCACCCGGAAGCCGGCAAGAAGGTGCTCGACTACGTGCTCTCCGACAAGGGCCAGGCGATCTGGGCCAACGCCTACCTGCGCCCGGTCCGTCCCGGCGCGGCGTCACCGGAAGCGCAGGCGAAGTTCCTGCCGGACAGCGACTACGCCCGCGCCGGGACCGTCGACTACGCCAGGATGGCCGCGGCGCAGCGGGCCTTCTCCCAGCGCTATGCCAACGAGGTGAATTGACGCCATGGGTCGACGACGAGCCTGGTTGGTGATCGCCGCGCCCGCCGTGGTGCTGTTCCTCGCCTTCTGGTTACTGCCGATGGCCAAGCTGGCCGGGATCGGTGCCGCCACGCCACAGGGCATGGACGCTTCTGCCTATTGGCTGGTGGTGACCCAACCGCGCTACTGGCAGAGCCTGATCAATACCGTGGCGCTGTCGCTGGGGGCAACGCTGGCCACGCTCGTCATCGCCCTGCCCGTCAGTCGCTTCCTGGCCCGCCACCCCGACTTTCCCGGGCGGCGGGTGCTGATGTCGCTGCTGCTCTTTCCACTCGCCTTCCCCGGCGTGGTGGTGGGTTTCCTGGTGATTCTCGCCACCGGCCGCCAGGGCGTGCTCAACACACTCTCGAAGGCGCTTTCCGGTGACCCGATGGTACTGGCCTACGGCATGGCAGGGCTCTTCATCGGCTATCTCTACTTTCTGCTGCCGCGCACCATCGGCGTGCTGATGACGGCGGTGGAGGGGATCGACAAGCACTGGCTGGAAGCGGCGCAGACACTGGGTGCAAGCCCCTGGCGCCGGTTTGTCGATATCGAGCTGCCGGCGCTGACCGGCGCGCTGACCGCGGCCGGGGCGATGTGCTTCGCCACCGCCATGGGCGCCTTCGGCACCGTGTTCACCCTCGGTACCCGGATCGACGTGCTGCCGATCACCATCTACGACGAGTTCACCAACTACGCCAACCTCCCGGTCGCCGCGGCGCTCTCGGTGGTACTGGGGCTGGCCACCTGGGCGGTGCTCTACGCCGCCAACAGCCTGGCCGCCCGTACGGCAAGGGGAAACTGAGATGACCGCAGGAGTTCCCGCATGAGGCATTCCCGCTTCGACACCCGGCTCGGCCTGACCGCCACGCTCGCCGTCGCCGCCTTCCTGATCGGCCCGGTGCTGCTGTCGGTCACCGCCGGGGTGACGAGGAACTATTTCGTCGGCCTCTCCAGCGGGCTGACGCTGGACTGGATCGTTCAGGTCTGGGATCTCTACGCCGACACGATCTGGCGCTCCTACGCCGTGGCACTGGCCACCCTTGCGATCACCACCATCATCGGCGTGCCTGCCGCCTGGGTACTGACGCTGTTTCCCGGCCGGCTCTCACGCCTGCTGGAGGAGCTGCTGACCCTGCCGGTGGCCGTTCCCGGGCTCGCCACCGCGCTGGCCCTGATCGTCTCCTGGGGCAGCGTCGGCTGGTTGCGCAGCAGCGTGGCGTTCATCGTTATTGGCCATGTGCTGTTCACGCTGCCGTTCATGGTACGCGCCGTGCGCGCCGGGATGCAGGGGGCCGACCTGGTGGTGCTGGACGAAGCTGCCGCGACCCTCGGTGCCAGTCGCCGCCGGCGCTTCTTCGACATCATCGTGCCTGCCGCCAGAAGCGGCATCGTCACCGGCGCGCTGACCGTGGTGACGCTCTCCATCGGCGAGTTCAACCTGACCTGGCTGCTGCATACGCCGCTGACCAAGACGCTGCCGGTGGGGCTGGCCGACAGCTACGCCTCGATGCGACTCGAGGTCGCCTCCGCCTACACCCTCGTCTTCCTGCTGATGCTGCTGCCGCTGATGGTCGGGCTGCAGTGGATCGCCGCCCGCTCGACGCGCCACGGCGGCCTCGGTCTTGGCGCATCGACATGATTTCATCACGTACATGAGCGACTCAACGACATGACACACCCGCTGACCATCAGGCTCGACAACTGCGCCAAGACCTGGCCCGACGGCACCCGAGCCCTGGCGCCGCTGAACCTGTCGATCGACGCCGGCGAGACGCTGGCGCTGCTCGGCCCCTCGGGCTGCGGCAAGACCACCCTGCTGCGCATGATCTGCGGACTGGAAAGCGCCGACGAGGGTGGCCGGATTCGCTTCGGCGACGACGACGTCACCCAGGTAGCGCCGGAAGCGCGCGGCGTGGGGGTGGTATTCCAGGGCTACGCGCTGTTCCCCAACATGAATGTCGCCGGCAATGTCGGCTACGGTCTGAAGATTCGTGGCGTGGATGCCGCCAGCCGGCGCCGACGCGTGGCGGAAATGCTCGAACTGGTCGAGCTGGAAGCGTTGGCGGAGCGGCGTATCGATCAGCTCTCCGGGGGGCAGCGTCAGCGCGTGGCGCTGGCCCGGGCGATCGCCATCGAGCCCCGCGTGCTGCTGCTCGACGAACCGTTGACCGCACTCGATGCCCGCCTGCGCCAGCAGCTGCGGGTGGATCTCGCCAAGCTGCTCAAGACACTCGGCATCACTTGCGTCATCGTCACCCACGACCAGGAGGAGGCGATGATGCTGGGCGACCGGGTCGCGGTGATGTCCGCCGGCCGACTGGAGCAGTTGGGCGCGCCAGAGACCCTCTATCGCGATCCCGCCTCGCCCTTCGTCGCCGATTTCCTCGGCACCCTGTGCCGGCTGGAGGGCGGCGAGGTGGCCACCCGCCATGGCGTCGCGGCGCTGACCTTCCGTCCGCACGAGGTCGAACTCGCGCCCCCCGGCCGGGGATTGCCCGCCCGCGTCCAGGCACGCTTCTTCCTCGGCAGCCATATCCGCTTCGAACTCGCGCTCGCCGACGGCCAGCGCTTCACCGCCCTGGCCGCGCCAGACGCCATCTGGCAGCCAGGCGATACCGTCTCCGCTCTCATCGAGCAGGCCCGCGTGGCCTGAATCCGGACAACCTGGAACCTCTGCATGCTGATCGCACAACTCACCGACCTGCACATTCGCCGTCCCGGCCAGAAGGCCTACCGGGTGGTCGAAACCGATCGCTATCTCCCCCCGGCGGTGGCAGCGCTCAACGCGCTCGCCCCCCGGCCCGACGTGGTACTGATTACCGGCGATGCCACCGATTTCGGCCGCCCGGAGGAGTACGCCACGCTGGCCGAGCAGCTTCAGCCGCTGGAGATCCCGTGGTACCTGATTCCCGGCAACCACGACGACCGCCAGGCGATGCGCGACGCCTTTCCCGATCACGACTATCTCGGCGGCGGCCCGTTCATTCAGTACACCATCGAACGCTTCCCGCTAAGGCTGCTGGCACTGGACACCCTGGTGCCGGGCGAGAGTCGCGGCGAGCTCTGCGCCGAGCGGCTCGAATGGCTCGCCGCGCGCCTGGCCGAACAGCCCGAGCGCCCGACCCTGATCTTCATGCATCATCCGCCATTCGCCACCGGCATCGCGCACATGGACGCCATCGGCCTGGCCGGCGCTGCCGAGATGGCCGCGATCGTGGCCGATTACCCCAATGTGGAGCGCATTATCTGCGGCCACGTGCATCGCACGATCTTCCAGCGCTTCGCCGGCACCCTCGCCAGCTGCTGCCCCAGCACCGCCCATCAGGTCGCCCTAGACCTGCGCGAAGACGGCCCTTCCGCCTTCGTCATGGAGCCGCCGGGGTACCAGCTCCACCTCTGGCGCGCCAATGAACTGATCACCCACCACGGCGTGATCGGCGACCATGCCGGGCCCTACCCGTTTCACGAGGAAGGCGGCCTGATCGACGAGTGAGAGACAGGTGGCGCAGACGTGTTCCCACTTCGGTGGATATCCCCGGCTGTCGTTCAGGCTGCCATCAGAGCGGATTCTCGGCGTAGCGCTGCAGCGAGTCGATCAGCGCTTCCGGCAGTTGGATGCCGTCGGCCTCGAACTGGCGTCTCAAGCCGTAGCGCCGCTGCCCCGGGAGCCGCACGCCCTCTTGCGAGAGCATTGCCGAGAACAGCCGCTCGGCCCGGGACAGATAGCCGGCGCCGAAGCGATCGGGATCGAATGCCAGCAGCAGATGCGCGACACTGGGCGGCTCTCCCTCCGCGTCGAAGAACGAGGTCGCCTCGAAGCCGAAGTGGCCGCCCGTGAGCCCGGCCGTGAGCAGCTCGATCATCAGTGCCAGCGAAGCGCCCTTGGCGTCGCCCATGGGCACCATGCTGCCAGCGAGGGCAGCATCGGGATCGGTGGTATCGCGGCCTTCGACATCGATGGCCCAGCCGGCGGGAATCGTGTCGCCGGCCTTCTTGGCCAGCATCACCTTGCCCCGCGCCACCTTGGACAACGACAGATCGATCACCAGCGGTTCGGCGGAAGCTCGCGGGGACGCGAAGGCGATCGGGTTGGTGCCGAATAGCGGCACCTTTCCCCCCCAGGGCGCCATGGCGGAGGGCGCGTTGCTGAACGCCATCGCCAGCAGGCCGGACCGGGCCAGCGATTCCACCGGATGGCCGGCGACCCCGAAGTGGTGAGAGCGCCGGATCGCGATAGCGGCCACCCCCAACTCTTTCGCCACCGGCAGGACGCGATCGACCCCCGCCGCGATGGCCGGAAACGCCAACCCGTGTCCGGCGTCGACGTGAACCACACTGCCGCGGACCTGAACGTCGGGGATGGCGTTACCCACGACCTTGCCGCTCAGGATCTGGTCGAGATAGAACGGCAGTCGAGCCAGGCCATGTGAGGAGAGACCGTCGCATTCGGCGGCGACCAGCGCCCGGCCGGTGATATCGGCCTCGCGGGCGCCCACGCCCGCCGCCTGCAGGGCCTGCGTTGCCAGCTCGCGGGCCTGGGGGATCGACAGTCGCCGATGGCTCATGCGTTGCCCTCCAGTACCCGGCTCACGTTGCGGGCGGTCATGGCGCTGATATTGACGTTCGATTCATGGGTCACGCCGGCGACATGGGGCGTCAGCACCAGGTTGCAGCCACTGGCCCGCGTCAAGTCGCTGTCGGCAGGCAGGGGCTCGCGTTCGAACACATCGAGCATGGCGCCACCGATGCGCCCTTCGCACAAGGCATCGGCGAGTGCCGATTCATCGACGATTCCGCCGCGGGCGGTGTTGATCAGGACGCTGCCTGGGCGCAAGGAAGCGATCGCCTCGGTGTCGATGAGATGGCGCGTCTGCTCGTTCAGCGGTACATGGAGGCTCACGCCGTCGCTGCGCGTCAACAGCGCCTCGAGCGTCTCGACACGCTCCGCCATCTGCCAGGCCGGATCACTCGAATCGGCAAACGGATCGAACGCGATCACGCTCATGCCCAACGCCTGCGCGCGCCTTGCCACTTCCCGAGCGATCCCGCCAAAACCCACCAACCCGAGCACGCATCCCTGGCTCTCGTGACCGACCAGTGCCTGCCGCGGCCAGTCGCCATCGAGCACCCCGGCTGTCGAGTGGTAGGCGCCGCGGCGCAGCATCAGCATCCCCGTGATGACATACTCGGCCACGGCCGAGGCATTGCCACCGGTGGCGGGAAGCACGGCGATGCCGCGCTCCTGGCAACGCGCCACATCGATGTTGTCCAGGCCGACGCCGAGTCGGCCCACGGCCTCGAGATCGGGAAAACGGGCAAGCAGCGCCTCGTCGACCCGGGTTCGGTTGCGCACGATGAGCGCACGAACGCCCTCACCCATCGACAGCAACCGTTCCCGGTCCTCGACGAGCGCGGCATCGAAGTGGACCGCATAACGCTGCGTCAGCGTCTCGACGGCAGCGGCATCCATGAACTCGCTGATTACCACGTCAACCATGTAGATACTCCCCCTGTCGGTAACAATCGTCATCGTGCTGCCGGAGTCAGCTCCAGAATCGACCTCTGGGCAGCGGCACGTTCAACAACCCCGCAAACAGTCCGTAGAAGCCGGCGATGATCAACAGCAGGGTCACCAGATAGACCACCACGCGTCGTGCCGACCAGGCGTGAAAGTGGGCGATTCCCATCAGCAGCATGCAGGCCAGCACGCTCGACCCCAGGAAACCAAGCCACTTGAGCGCCAGGCTCCATGCCAGCACGATCACCACCAGCGCCAGTTGCCGCCCCCAGTGGCCAGGAGCCTGAGGCGATACCCGCTCCCTCCCCCGCATCGCCTGGACCACGAGACCGCACCCGAATATCAGCAACAGAACGCTGATGGTGCGCGGGAAGATGGCTGCCAGCATCGACATATCGCGTGCGAACCAGAGCGCCCCGGCAGCCAGCACCACGGTAGCCAGGCCCAGAGCGATCGACACGCCGGAAGAGCCCGAGGATGAGCGCCCCTCAAATCGACTATTCATGAGCCAACGCCTCCCCATGTATGCGTTTTCGACGCGCGCTCCAGAGCGGATAAAGCACGAACAGTACGGTCAGCGCGATGATGCCGAGGGAGAGCGGGCGGCCGAAGAATACGCCGGCCAGGGAGCCAGTGGCGTTGCCCATCAGATAGCCCTGGACAAAACCCTGCTCGGCGATCGGGCCGAGAATCAGCCCCAGTACGATCGGCGAGGGCTTGATTCCCCACCGCGCCAGCAACCACCCGGCCACGCCGAGCACCACCATCACCACCACGTCGAACGGATTGTTGCGAATGGCATAGGTGCCGATGATCGTCATGAACGCGATCGTCGGGACGAGAATGGCCTTGGGCACGCTCACGATAGACTTGAAGGCGTAGCGCCCGATCAACAGTCCGATGGGTAGCATCAGAACCGTGGCCACCAGCAGTCCGCCCATGAAGGTGTAGGTCACCGAGGCGTTGGTGGTGAACATCTCCGGGCCGGTGCGAAACCCCTGCACCAGCAGCGCCCCGAGGATGACCGCATCCGGTGGTGTCCCCGGAATCCCAAGCACGAAGGTGGGAATGAAGCCGCCGCCCACCGTGGCGTTGTTGGCCGTCTCGGTCGCGATGATGCCATCCGGCTCGCCCTTGCCGAACTGCGCCGATCGCGGCGACGCACGCCGCGCCTCGGAGTAGGAGACGAGACTCGCGATGGAACCACCCGCACCGGGCAAGATGGCGACGATCGTACCGATAATCGCACTGCGCAAGGCGTTCCACTTGCCTCGGAACATCAGCGAGACTCCCTCGCGAAACCGCACCCCGCGGGAGGCCTCGGGTGGCTTCAGGTGCTCGCTCGGTGTCGCGACCAGTTCGATCAGGACCGGAATGCAATAGAGCCCGATCAGTGCCGAGATCGTCTCGACCCCACCCAGCAGGAACTGCGAGCCGAAGGTGTATCGGGTATCCCCCCCGATCACGGCGACGCCGACCGTCGACAGTAGCAGGCCGATGCCCGCCCCGATGAATCCCTTGAGCGTCGAGCCCTCCGACAGCGACGAGATCAAGGTCAGGCCGAAGATCGCAAGCCAGAAATATTCGACCGGGCCGAACTTCAGGGCCACCAATGCCAACAACGGCGCCAGGCAGAAGAGCGCCAGCCCCCCGACCAGGCCCCCGATCACCGACGACAGCGTCGACAATGTGACCGCCAGATCGCCGTCGCCACGCCGTGCCATCGGGTAGCCGTCGAACGTCGTGGCAATGGCCGAGGGCGTGCCCGGGGTGTTGACCAG
Source organism: Salinicola sp. CR57 (assembly GCF_003206585.1). Taxonomy (NCBI): domain Bacteria; kingdom Pseudomonadati; phylum Pseudomonadota; class Gammaproteobacteria; order Oceanospirillales; family Halomonadaceae; genus Salinicola; species Salinicola sp. CR57. Next base: position 789,484 of record NZ_PZJL01000001.1, on the reverse strand, counting down.
AATCGCGGCGTAGGAGCCTCCGTAGATAGCACCGGTATAGATCGCCCCGAGCAGGATCAGCGCTGATTCTGTCGGCATCCCGAAGGTGACCGGCACCAGAACGGCGACTGCCATGGTGGCCGAGAGACCAGGGAGCGAACCGATGATGATTCCCGCCGCGACGCCAGCAACGGCAAGCAGCAGATTGAACGGTGAAAGCGCGGCCAGCATAAAGCCCAGAGTTTCCATGATTTCCCTCCGCGAGAGCCGTAGGCCCTACTGGCCAGCTTCCATGCGCTCCGCCACCTGCTGGTACTGGCGTCGCTGCTCGGCAAGGAAATCCTCGACTTGATCCACGTCTTTATCGATCAGGACGAAGCCCAGCGCTTCCATGGACTGCCTGAAATCCGGATTGGCATTGATGTTGGAGAAGATCTCCGAGAGTTTCCGGGTGACGTCTTCTGGGGTGCTGCGGGGAACGGCAATGCCGCGATAGGCGCCGCCGGTCATGTCGTAACCCAGTTCCTTGAAGGTAGGGACGTCCGGGAAGAGCGGATGGCGCTCATCGGTGGCGACTGCCAACGGGCGCATCTTGTCGCTATGGTTTGCCGCCGTCGTGGTGTAGCCCCACTCCGCCTGCACCTGATTGCCGAGCAGTGCCGCTACCGAAGCCCCCGTGCCCTTGAAGGGAATATAGGTGGTCGTGATGTCGGCCAGCGCTTGGAAACGCTGATTGGCGATGTCGTTGGCGGAGTAGGTGCCGCTTCCGGACACGGTCATGGCGCCGGGCGTCTTCTTCGCCGCCGCGATGAAATCGTCGAGCGTCTTGTAAGGGCTGTCGTTGGCGACCAGCAGCGCGTCCGGCGAATAATGGAAGAAGATGAAGTTCTCGATATCTTCGGTCTGATATCCGGAGCCCTGCTGCATCGGCTGGAGAATGATGTGCGGCAGGTTGGTACCCATGATCGTGTAGCCATCGCCCTCCATCTCGTTGAGCTGGGACCAACCCACGGCGCCACCACCACCCGCCATATACTGGATGATGAGCTGATGGCCGGTGATCTGCTGGAAATACTTCTGCTGGAGGCGGGCGCTGATGTCGGACTCGCCCCCGGGGCCGAAGGGGATGATGTACTGCACGTCGCGTTCCGGAAACTGGCCCTCCTGAGCCTGCAGGGTAGTGGAGAATAGAAGCGCGGCGGTCATGGCCGACGCGGCTCTGAGAAAGGCATGGATCGTGTTTCGCTGGCGCATGATGTTCACTCTTGTATTGATATGGAAACATCCGGCCCGCCCCGGGCGCTTTCGCGCTTTCGAGAAGTGCGGGCCGCCGACTGACTATCGATCTCCAGGGGTGGCGCGACTCAAGCGCTTTCGTAGAGCCGGGTGAAGACGAATTCGCGATGCCCCAGCGCCTCGGCGTTGGTATGACGCCCGTTGGCCGTTCTCAGCATCATTTCCAGCAGTTGGTCCCCCGCCTGATCGGGATTGATCTCCCGACGCAGCAGGCCGGTGACATCGACATCGATGTGTTCGCTCATGGTGCGAACGGTTCGCGCGTTGCCGCAGAGCTTGATGACGGGGAGGATCGGGTTTCCGATGACGTTACCCTGGCCGGTGGGGAAGAAGTGCGCCACGAAACCCGCAGCGGCGCAGAGCGTGACCATTTCCGCCGCCGCCGACGACGAGTCCATGAACCAGAGCCCCTTGCCGGTCGGCGATTCCGCCTTGTCCAGCACCCCATCGACGCGACACTGCTTGCCGATCTTCTGGATATTGCCAAGCGCCTTCTCTTCGATCGTGGTGAGCCCGCCCTCGATGTTGCCCTTGGTTGGCTGAGACTCGGAGAGATCGTTGGTCTTGTGGCGGTCGATCATGTCGCTATAACGATCGAAGATGGCCTGGAACTGCTCGCGAACGGCCGGTGACACACAGCGTTCGGCGACCAGATGCTCCCCCCCGGTCAGTTCCGAGGTCTCGCCGAACAGCAGCGTGCATCCCTCGCCGTACAGCTTGTCGAAAGCGTTGCCCACGGTGGGATTGGCCGCGCAACCCGAAGTCGTATCGGACTCGCCACACTTGGTGGAGACCCATAGCTCGTTCAGCGGGCAGGTTTCCCGCTGCAATTCACTGGCGTACTGCACGAACTCCCGCGCCTTGCGCGATGCTGCACAGATCGTGTTGTGATCGCCATTCTGCTCGATCCAGAACCCCTCCACCGGCTTGCCCGTGGCGCGAATACCATCGACCACCTTCTGCGTCCAGCCGGGCTCGATACCGATGACGATCACCGCTGCCACGTTGGGATTGGAGCCAGTGCCGATGAGTGTCCGGAAGTGCAGGTCCAGGTCGGCACCGAACTGCAGGCGGCCATAAGGGTGTGGCATCGCCAACGTGCCCTTGATGTTGTTGCCGACGGCCTCGGCGGCGGCGTTGGAGATGTCATCGACCGGCAGGATGATGACGTGGTTGCGGATACCGACTCGACCATTGTCACGGCGATAGCCGAGAAAGGTTTGCCCCTTGAGTTCCATGCTTACCACCTCTTCGTCTTGACGTTGTGAACGTGCAGATGCTCTCCAGCGCGGATCGGCTGCACCACTCGCCCGATGTCCACGCTGTACTTGATGACGGCATCCCCCTCGTTCAGGTCGCGAATCGCCAGCTTGTGGCCGATGGGGATCGCACTCTTCACCTCGCACTCCAACGTCCGATCCTGATCCATGATCCAGCCGGTCAACTTCTGGCCCGCCTCGATGCCCTCCACCACCACGACGCCCACATCGTCATCGGCGTCGTGCACGACAAAATCGACACTCATGTCCCGTCCTCGCTGGTTATGACTGAAAACCGCAACTCATGTATAAGACATAGTTTAAAAGACAGTCAACCATGTTCCAGATGAGACTTTGGGCCTATATACTGTCGGCGAGCGGGGTCACAACCTCGTCAAAGCGCTACCTTCAACAGGGACAAGATGACAGCCATGAGCGTGCCGAAGGCTCCGACGTTTCAACCTTTATACAAACAGATCAAAGACTTGATCATGGAGAGGATCGCCGACGGCGAGTGGCCGCCGGGAACGTTCATTCCCAGTGAATCGGCATTGGCGAGTAGCTACAGCGTCAGCGTGGGAACGCTACGAAAAGCGCTGGACGAGCTGGTCAACGACAACATCGTCGTTCGCCGGCAGGGCAAGGGAACGGCGGTCGCTACGCACGATACGGATCGGACGCTGTTCCGCTTCTTCAATATCGTTCGCCACGATGGCGAGCGAATGCTGCCGATTTCACGGGTGTTCAGCCGCAGCCGTCGCAAGGCGAGAGCCGAGGAGCGAGAGCTTCTCGGGCTTGCCGAGGGCGCGCAGGTAGTCCGGATTCGCCGGACGCGAGAGCTCGATGGCGAGGCGGTACTCATGGAGGAGATCGTCGTCGACGCGGAGCGGTTTCCGGGCCTGGAAAAACAGCCGGAAATCCTGCCCAACACGCTCTACCAGCTCTACCAGCAGCATTACGGTGTCAGCATCGCCCACGCCGACGAGCAACTGACTGCCGTCCTGGCCACGCAGGACGAAGCAGAGCATCTCGGCGTCGCGGAGGGGGCGCCACTCATCCAGATTCGTCGCATCGCCAGAGACTATCAGGGAGAGCCGCTGGAACTGCGTACCTCACGGCTGTGCACGACCCACTACTGCTATATCGCGCAGGTTTAACCCCGATTGCGTCGCGCGGGCTCGAGCATGCCCTCCAGCACCTTCCCCTCCAGCGAATCGGTGGACAGTCCCAGCAGTCGGGCGAACGTCGCCCCGGCGCTGTCCATGCGCTGGATGCCGCGGGCGGTATCGAACGCCAGTTCGACGCCGGGCCGAATGCCGGCACCGTGGAAGAACGCCACGCCGTGGTTGGAGGCGAACCCAGTGCTGGCCGTTGGCACCTGCGGGCCGTGGTTGGCGCCGGGGGTGACGAGTTCGGCGACGGTATCGCCCCTCTGGTTGGTGCCCCAGACGAAACCGGGGGCATAGGCGAAGAGCACGTCACCCATCCGCTCGCCCCAGTAGCCGAGCGGGCTGGCGTCTTGCTTCTTGAGCGCCAGCGCGACCACGTTGCGCTCGCCGCTTGCCGTCTCGACATACCAGGTGGTCAGCGCCTTGAGGATGCGCGTCTGCACGCGATCGATCTCGGCTGCCGGCACGAGGTCGCGATTGACGAAGATCTCCAGCCCACCGCGCTCGTCCTTGAGGAAGGCCTGGCTCGTGGCCACATCAGGCTTGCCCTTGCCATCGATCGTGCACAGGTCGAATTCCGCCAACCGCCTGTGGATATCACAGAGGTGGGAGTTGGGGACGTCACCGTGATCGGAGGCGAGCACCAGCGTGGTGTCGTCATCGCAGCCGGCCAGCGCCCGGCCCACGGCGTCGTCGAGAATGCGGTACGAGCGCCGGATCACCTCGAGATAACGCGCGTGATCGCTGGCGGTGTAGAACTTGGATTCGGGATCGCACTGGGCGAGACAGGTGTGGTGGGTCTCGTCGTTGAGCCGGAACACCGTGGCGAAGAGCGAAAATCCCTCGTCCCCCAGCAGTGTCAGCGCGCTGTCGACCAGCCATTCGAGCTGGTAGCGCCCCTCCTCGAAGCTGGTCTCGAAGTAACGGGTATCGGGGTCGGCGGAGACCGCCCACTTGGAGATGAACGGGCCGTGGCGCTCGATCAGTCGGCGCGCCAGGCCCGGCCTGCCGCTGCCGCCTTCCGGGGCGGTGATCTGGGGCTGCAGCAGGTCGATCTTGCCGTTGGCGACATCGAGATCGAGCAGCTTGAAGCGCACCGCCGCCGGCTTGCCTTCGAGGGCATGCTCGTCCGCCAGCGGGAGCCAGTCGCTCCATTCGCCGACGCTGAGGCTCGCTTCGGCCCGCGCCAACTGGAGCCGAAGCCGCCCGCCGTCGAGGCGCAATGTTACCGGCACCGGCTCGTCACGATGCGCAGGGATCAAGGCGACGAAACCATCATCCGTGCGCTCGATGGCGAAGCGATTGTGCTTCTGATGATGGGCCAGCGTGCCGGTGGGCGGCCAACCCAGCGCCTCGCTCGACGGCGTCGAGGTCCACCGGTCGAGATCGGTGCTGTGCAGGCACGCCGGCGCCAGCTCCATCGGCGCGGGGCCACTGCCGCTCCAGAACGGGGCGAAGCAGAGATCGCGCTCGCCCGCGGGCACCAGGCTTTCGGGAAAATGGACCAGCGCCGCCCGCTGGCCGGCGGCGCGCATCAGTTCCAGCAGATGCCCGGTGCCGCGGGGCGGCAGGCGCTGGCCGACCCAACTGGTGCCGGGCGCCTGGCCGGTGAGAAAGCTGACGAAGTTGGTGTCGCCCCAGGTCGAGATATAGGGCAGCAGCCGCGTGGAGCCACCTTCGTCGCGCAGGCGCTGAATATTCGGCAGCACGCCCTCGGCGCAGAAGCGCTCGACCAGCTCGGGGATCAACCCGTCGACGCCCAGCAGCAGGATTTTACGATTCCGACTCATGAGGCTCTCCTGGGGCACGACTCAGCGAATGGTGTAGTGATCGATGACCGCGCGATCGATCTCGATCCCGAGACCAGGCTTGTCGAGCACCTCGACGCAGCCGCTGGCGTTGAGCTGGAACTCGCCGCCAATCAGCTCCTGACGGAACGGATGCGCCGATTGATCGTACTCGAGCATCGGTTCGTCGGGGGTGAGCGAGAGCGGCTGCGGCGGCAAGGTGGCGATCAGCTGTACAGCCGCCGCCAGACCGATACCGGTGCCCCAGACGTGCGGCATCACCGGCACGTGAAAGGCCTGGGCCAAGGCGGCGATCTTGCGGCATTCGGTCAGCCCACCGGCGGCGCCGATATCGGGCTGGATCACGTCCAACGCCCCTTCGCTGATCCAGTCCCGGTAGCCGATCTTGGAGTACTCGTTCTCGCCGGCGGCGATCCAGGTGCGCGAAACGCCCTTGAGCTCGCGATAGCCGTGGCGGTTCTCCGGGCTCAGCGGCTCCTCGAACAGGTGAACCCGGGTCTCCTCCAGCTCCATCAAGATGCGCCGTGCCGCCGGCACGCTGTAGGCGCAGTTGGCATCCATCATCAGCGCGATCTCGTCGCCCACGGCCTCGCGCACCGCGCGCATGTCGCGCAGGTCCGCCTCGATGCCGAAGCCGGTCTTGATCTTCATCGCGCGGTAGCCGTTGGCCTGATGACGCAGCGCCTCCTCGACCACTTCCTCGGGATAGTTGCCGCCCTCGCGACGATAGAAGCCGGTGGCGTAGGGGCGTATCTGATGGCGGAACGCGCCACCCATCAAGCGGTGGATCGGCTGGCCCAGCGCCTTGCCGGCCAGATCCCACAGCGCGGTGTCGATGGCGGCGATGCCGAACAGCGCCACGCCCTTCTGACCGTAGGGGCGGGAGTGGTTGTACATCGTCTCCCACAAGACTTCGCGCTCGAAAACCGAGCGTCCGATCACCAGCGGCTTGAGCGCGTACTCGACCATCGCCTGGGCGACCTGCGGCGGCTGCAGGCCGTGGTTGACGCATTCGCCCCAGCCGACCAGGCCATCCTCGGTGTGAACCTCCACCAGCATGGCGGTGCGCTGACGCACCCAGCCCTGGGAGAACGAGAACGGCTGATCCAGCGGCGCGGCGAGAACGTGAGTCTTGATATCGGTGATCTTCATGCAGGATCCCTTATTCGGAAACGGGTTGAGCGGAGGCAGCCTTGCGGCGAGTCGCGACTCTCGCCCGCCACTCGAGCACGCCAGCCGTCACCGTCCAGATCAGAAATAGCCCGATCAGCACGAACAGCGTGGTGGCGATACCGCTATGGGTGAAGAACGACAGGAAGTCGCCCCGCGAGATCAACAGCCCCCGGCGCAGCGAACTCTCCAGCGCCGGCCCCAGCACCATGCCGATCACCAGCGGTGCCAGCGGATAGCCGCCGCGGCGCAGCACATAGGCGAGAATGCCGGTCAGCGCCGCGACCACCAGGTCCAGCGGATTGCCGCGTACCGACACGGCACCGATGAAGCTGAACATCACGATGCCGCCCATGACGAAGCCCAGCGGCAGCTTGAACAGATAGCGAAACAGGCCGATGGAGGGCTTGCTCAGAACCAGCATGGCGACGTTGACGATGATCAGCACCACGAACAGGGCGTAGACCGTCTGCGCCTGGTCCTGCATCAGCCGCACCCCCGGGGTGATGCCGTGGATCACCATGGCACCCATCATCATCGCCGTGACCACATCGCCAGGGATGCCCAGCGCCAGGGTGGGAATGAAGGCGCTGCCGGTCACCGCATTGTTGGAGGACTCCGAGGCGATGATGCCGTCCGGCTCGCCCTTGCCCAGATTGGCCCGCCGCGGCGACAGTTTCTGGGCCGCGGCATAGCTGATGAAGGCCGCCGCGGCCGCGCCGGTACCCGGCAAGGCGCCGACGAAACTGCCGATGAAAGAGCCGCGCACCAGTTCGATCAGGCGTCGGCCGATATCACGCAGACCGGGAAAGCGCAACCGTGCCTCCGGAATGGTGGTGGCCTCCTCGTCCCGAGAGGAGAAACGCACGAAGACTTCCGACAGCGCGAAGGCGCCCACCACCACCGGAATCAGATCCAGCCCGGAGCTGAGCGCATAGGTGCCGAAGGTGAAGCGGTCGGCGCCGGTGATGGGATCGCTGCCGACCATCGAGAAGAAGAAGCCCATCATCCCGCAGACGAGGCCCTTGAGCAGGCTGCCGCGGGAGATCCCGACGATGCAGAGCATCGCCAGGCAGACCAGCGCGAAGACCTCGATCGAACCGAAGTTGACCGCGAACTTGGCCAGCTGCGGGGCGCAGAAGATCAGCAGCACGCAGGAGAGCACGCCGCCGAAGAACGAGGCGAAGGTCGCCCAGCCGAGTGCTTCGTCGACCCGGCCCTGCTGGGTCATCGGGTAGCCGTCGAACGTCGTTGCCGCCGACTGCGGCGTACCGGGCGTATTGATCAGGATCGCGGTGATCGACCCGCCGTAGACCGAGCCGCAGTAGACACCGATCAACAGCGCCATGCTGGTGATGACATCCATGCCGAAGGTGAATGGCAGGAAGATCGTCAAGCCCACCACCGAGCCCAGCCCGGGCAGCCCGCCGATGATGATGCCCGCCCAGGTGCCGATCACGATGGCGAGCAGCGCCTGCCAGGTGAAGGCGTCGCCGACCGCCGCCAGAATCACGTCCATCTCAGATCACTCCATTCGTGAGCAGCGCCGGCAGGCGGATCATCAGCACGTGATGGAACAGGAACCACAGCCCGCCGCCGATCACGATCGTTCCCAGCACCAGTGGCAGCGGCCGCCGGATTCGAAACAGCCATAGCGTCAGCGCCACCAGCGGCAGCACCGGGATCAGGAAACCGAGGCTCGCCGTGGCCACCGCGGCGATCAGCACCGCCGCCATCAAAAGCGGCAGCGGCGAGCGCGCCCTTGGCGCCTTCGCCGTGCGTTGCCTCGGTGCTTGGCGGATCAGCTCGCCGACCAATATCGCCAGGGCCATCACACACCAGATCGTGAGCACGATACGCGGCACCAGCATGGCGCTCTCGGGCCCCTGCCAGGCGGTGATCGAGAGCCCTGCGCCGGCCACCAGCAGCGCCAATGCAGTCAGGACCCGAGGATGTATCAAGGTTGCCAACATGGATCGCGACTCCTGATGAGCGGTGGACGGATTACTGTGTCAGCCCCGCATCCTCGAGCACCTGCTTGTTGGCCTCGAAGCGCTTCTGAACGAACGCCTTGAAGTCATCCGGCCCGAGATAGGCGATGTTCGCCTTGGCCTTGTCGGCAAAGGTCTTGAACTTGTCCGATTCGACGGTCGCCTTGCACGCCTCGGCGTACTGCTTGGCACGCTCGTCCGAGATCCCCTTGGGCGCGACGACGCCCTGCCAGACCGAGAAATCCAGCGCCGGCAGGCCAAGCTCCTCGATCGTCGGCACGTCGTCATAACCCTCGACGCGGTGATCGGCGAATACCGCCAGCGGGCGCAGATCGTAGTTCTCTAGGATGGTTTCGGTGTCCGCCATGATCTGGATCTCGTTGCCGGCCAGCGCGTTCATCGCCGGGCCTGAACCGCTGTAGGGCACGTGTTCGGCCTTGAGATCACTGTTGACCACGGTCGCCGCCATGGCGAGATGCGGCAGCGTCCCCGGACCGGAGGAGCCATAGAGGAACGGCTGATCCTGGGACTCCTCCACCAGCTGCTGAAACGAGGTGATATCGGAGGACTTCGAGACCATCAGGAACATCGGGTTAGAAACGGTGCGGCAGATGTAGGTGAAGCTATCCGGACCGTAGGGCAACTTCTTCAGCGAGGGCTGGATCGACAGCGCACCGGCAGGCTCGTAGCCGATGATGTTGGGGTTACCCTCGCTGTTGGCGACCTCCGCCGTGCCCACCGTGGCGCTGGCACCGGCGACATTGCGCACCACCGACGTGACACGCAGCTGTTGCGAAAAGGTCGGCTCGAAGCTGCGGGCGACGATATCGGTCGCACCACCTGCCGCGAACGGCACGATGATCTCCAGATTGTCGGCCGCCATAGCCGCATGAGTAGTGCCGATCAGGGCCAGGGCGGCCAGGGAATAGCGCAGTGACTTCATGGTTGGCTCCATTTCGTAGCGCTGCGAAAAAAACCGAAACCAGCGCTGCCTTTAGATAATTGGTCTCATTCGAGACCATTCAGAAGAATTCGTTCTCGACATGGCTTAAAATCGTAGCGCTACGAATGAACGCTAACAACGCGTCGACATCGTCCATTCGTCGTAGATCCCGACCCAGGTCGCGGTCCGAGCACGGCGCTTCTCCCCTTACGAAGCGCCGCGCCGGACCCGTTACACTAACGGGCGGGCCCTACGCTTTGTCTGAAAAATGCTGCGCTCGCCCATACGGCGTTAAAAATTGACTCAAGATGCTCATTTACACCTCGTAAACTCCGCTCTTTCGTCAATTTTTGCCTTGTCTGGTCATCGCTCGCCGGTTTTTCAGAAAGAGCTTAGAGGGGGACGAAAAAATTCATCTGCTTATCCGGTCCGAGCGCGGGGTCGGAGACGAGGTAACGGAATCTTGGCCAAACGACGACGACGCGGTTCGCAGCGCGTCACCATGGGGGAAGTCGCCAGACTGGCAGACGTGTCACCGAGCACGGTGTCACTCTATCTACGTCGGCCGGATGAGGTCTCCCCTGGGCGCGCCGAGAAAATCCAGGCGGCCATCGACCGGCTGGGCTACCTGCCCAACACCATGGCCGGCGGGCTGGCATCGTCGCGCTCCAACGTGATCGGCGTGCTGGTGCCCACCATCACCAACTCGTTCTTCTCGGAGACGCTGGAAACCCTCGAGCGCCATCTGCGAAGCGCCGGTTATCAACTGCTGATCGGCAACACCGAGTTCGACGACGCGCGGGAAGAGGAGCTGATCCGCTCGATTCTGAGCTGGAACCCCGCCGGCCTGGTGCTGACCGGCTTCTTGCACACCCGCAAGTCGCTATCGGTGCTGGCCAACAACGATACGCCCATCGTCGAGATGTGGGACTACGGCCAATCGGGGCTGGACATGGTGGTGGGATTTTCCCACCACACCTGTGGCCGCCTGGTGGCCGAGCACATGCTGCGGCAGGGACGCCGACGGATGGCGTTCGTCAGCACCAACTTCGAGCGCGACGTGCGCGCGCGGGATCGCTACCACGGCTTTCGAGAGACAGTGGAAGCCGCCGGCGGGACGGTCGAACTGCGGGAGCTGAGCGGGCGCAGCCACGCCGAGGAGACCGGGCGGCTGACTCGAGCGCTGATGCAGGATCATCCGGAGATCGAAGCCATTGCCTGTTCCAACGACATGGTGGCACTCGGCGTACTGTGCGAGTGCCAGCGACAGGAGTGGGACATTCCTGGCCGCATCGCCCTTGCCGGCTTCGGCAACCTGGACTTCACCACCAGCACCGTCCCCCCGCTCACCACCATCGAACCGCCACGCCGTGAGATCGGCCAGCACACCGCCCGGCTACTGCTGGCCAGTCTCGCAGGTGAACTCCCGGAGGCGGAGAAACGCCTGGACCTGGGGGTGAGGCTGGTGGAACGGGAGAGCGTTTGAGGGCATCGGTGGCACAAAGACCGAGACATACGCCCACCATCGAACCCGCTCCGATCAGATTCAGAGCGGGTCCTGGAAGGCTGCGGCAGTTGGGCGACGCTCGCCGCTATCGACCCAGCGAATTAAAAGTATCCCCGGAAGCAGAAGTACAGAATCACTAACACCTCCGCCCAGCCAAGCAGGAAGCAAAACAGCGGCCAGAGAATTTCCTTCGTGCTCAGCGGAGGCTCGGTTTGACGATTGCGTACGTAGGGATCGTCCGGTGCGACCCGGCATTTCTCCTCGACCCACTCAGGCCAACGCGGCACGCGACAGGTCCACTTGGCGATGATACGTCCGGTGCCTGCCCACATGACCATCGGTGCAAAAAACAGTTGGAACGCACGGCTATCGGCCAGTATCTGCGTGGCCTGGATCAACGAGTGGATGAAACTCTCGCGTTTACCATCCAGATCCAGCAGACGCTGATCGACTTGGTATGCCTGAATATGGCCGTCGGGCTCTTCCATATAGCGACGCACCAGTTCCCAGATTTCCAGCACGCCTTTCATACCCTTGAGGCCTTCGTATTTGAAGAAGACAAGGTGATAAAGCATGTTGCCGTTGCGATCACGCACGTATCCGCGAATTTCCTCACGCGACATACCCCGGCGATCCTGAGACTTGGTCGCCTGGCTACTATAAAACTGGATGTCATCCCAATCCATGGTGACGACACCCATGTCTTGAGTCCAAGCATAGACTTTGCGGTCGCGGCGGTTAAAGCGCATGGGGTAGTGAGTCTTGCGGAACATGTCCCAGCGAACTAAGGCGTTTAGTATAGGAAATCCTATAAATACTCCTGCTAGGACTGCCAGCCACGTAAATATGTGAACAATCAATGGGAGACTACCAACATCATCGAAGAGGCTAAAAAACAGAGCTCCGAATCCTGTTAAAACAGGGATCGCCCCCATGAGACCAAAAAAGGAGGTGACGCCTCGTAGACGCCCTCCCGAATCAATTACTTCAATATAGCTCGAACTAACGGCAATTACCGAGTCATTAAAACGAGGTGACTTTACTTGATCTGGCGTTTGCTTCTTGTCGAGCACTTGGACTTTCTCTCCAAATCCTCTCGAGCGTGACATAGTACTGGAGAACCCCCAGTTTGCCCTGATCAATAAGTTGTAAAGATCCTTGGCAGTCGTCGATTGCATACCCTCCTTCCTTGTGGCTAATGGCTTCGATGCCCTCTAACTGTCCGGTTAGTAACCCGGTTGAGCACGGCTGGGGCCTGTAGATATAAACCGCTGCCGCTGGTGATGACGATTTTATGAATAAACTTGTCTAAGGTTGAACTGACTATTTTCGGCGCCTGTGTTAAGTCAGCCACGTTGTCGACGGCCCGCTCGGTGTTAATAGTAGAGCAGGCCCTGGTTGTGCCAACCCAAAGCCTGCTCCCTGTTTAGGTTCAGCGTTTCAAAAATATCCCCGGAAACAGAAGTACAGAATCGCCAGCACCTCTGCCCAGCCAAGCAGATAGCAGAACAGCGGCCAGAGAATTTCCCTCGCGCTCAGCGGAGGCTCGGTTTGACGATTGCGTACGTAGGGATCGTCCGGTGCGACCCGGCATTTCTCCTCGACCCACTCAGGCCAACGCGGCACGCGACAGGTCCACTTGGCGAGGATACGTCCGGTGCCTGCCCATGCGATCATTGGGGCTATGACCGCAGCCATGATGGGGCTATCCGCTATAAACCGTGTGGCTTGGACTAAGGAATTAATGAAACTCTCTCGCTTACCTTCCAGGTCCAGTAGGCGCTGATTCACTTGGTAAGCCTGAATATTGCCGTCAGGTTCTTCCATATAGCGGCGCACCAGCTCCCAGATTTCCAGCGCGCCCTGCATATTCTTTCTACCTTGGTACTTGAAAAATACCAGGTGATAAAGCATGTTGCCCGCGCGATCTTTTACGTAGCCACGAATTTCATCGCGTGCCAAACCTCGGCGATCTTCCGATGCTGTCGATTGGCTCGTGTAGAATTGAATATCGTCCCAGTTCATGGTGACCACGCCCATATCCTGAGACCAGGCATAGACCTTACGATCACGACGATTGAAGCGCATGGGGTAGTGAGTTTTACGGAATAATTCTCTGCGCAATAAGGAGTTAAGTAGCGGAAAGCATACCAACAAGATGATGGCAAGAGAAATTGCAAATAGGATGTACGCAACAACGGGGATTTCCGAACCCTTTTTCGCTATGAAATAAATTATTATCGCCAAGCCACAGGCAGATGGAATGCCTCCCATAAGACCGAAAAATGAAGGTACGCCACGAAGTCGATTACCAGCATCCACCACTTCGATAAAAGATGAATTGACTTTCACCACCGCATCGTTAAATTTCGCCTCAATCCCTTTTAGCGCTTTGTATTTTTTGTTAAGTAAGTCCGTTTTCCCCACTATTTTCAAGAGCCTAGAGGTCGTGCTGGAAAACCCCCAATCCCCTTTGATAAAGAGGTTATAATAATCCTTGGCAGACGGCCGCATTTCAGTCTTCCTCATGAGTGATCGCCTTGAGGCGCTGCATTTCGTTTTCCAAGGCAGCATTGCCTGGACTTGGCGCACCGCGTTCTCCAAAAGCGCATTCGGCCAGCCATTCTTGCAAATCGTTTTCCGTGAACCACAAAATGGCGATAGCTGCCGCAATGGCAAAAATGCCAAGAATCCCAGCTATCCACCACAGGGCAATGGTTGAAAATATTCCGGTTAAACCAGCACTAATAGAAAATATAGCAATACTGGCACCTATAGTGGATGAGCCGGAAAGTATATATAAGCCCCCTAGAGTCCACTCTCCATCAGCCAGCTTTTCTCCGCCCTCCCATATATCCATCAGCCCAAGAATCACACCTCCCGCCAACCCAAGGAATCGCCCGGCGGCCATAAGTGCACGCTGCGTACCGACAAAACGTGCCTCAGCGAAGAATACGCCACGGGCATGCTCCAGCGTCTTGCCGACCAGTTCGGCGGCGCCGCCGGCCAGGGCGAGCCCCATACCGAGTAGACGCCCCTGGGCTTTTAGGCCCGCTCCAAGGATGCTGTTCATCTTTCCAAGCTGATCGTTCAGGCTGACATAAGCCAACGCCACCCCCACGATACCTGCCGAAAACTCCAGTCTTTCTCGTCCCGTCAGGCTGATAGCGGATGGCGAAGACGTCTCCGCCATAAATTCATCGAGCGGTGTAAGGTCTATCTGGCGTATATCGAAGGTCACAGGGGGCTCCCCGTTGACCGCGATGAGCGAGCGGGTCTCAACGCGCACCTTCTGCTGGAACTGGAGTAGCTCACTCTCCCCCCAGTCGGGGTGGATCAGCTTGAGCGGCTCGCGGGTTCGGGATAAGGCTTCCTCCAACGTCACGCTGACTTGGGTGATCTGAATCGAACTTCCTGAAATCATCCCCAAGGTGAGCAGAAGTGGCGTCGGGCTCTGCGCGTTGGCCACGGCACTTTGCATTGGCCCCAGCACATGGCCGAGCACTCTGGCGGGAGAGACAACTTCGTCGGGATAATCTTCCATCAGCCCAAGATAAGCAGCGATCAACGGCCCCCAAGGTAAGGTGGCAGGGTTATTGGGTTTGGCACCGAAATCAACATCGCTCGCTGCCATGATCTGTTCGACCAGGGCTTGCTGATTGAGGCACATGCCTCGCAAGAGCAGGTTGCTATTGTCGATCTCGCTCGCTGACAGCCATTCAACATACTGTTTGAAGGCAGGCGCGTAGCTTTGGGTACCCAACAGCACGAAGGAGATCACGGAGACGAAATTGATACCCGACTCGACGTTCGCATCATCGAATCGGCTGTTGAGGTAAATCAGCAAGGGATTACCAGTCACCCAGCTCACATAGGCCGATGCCAGTGGCTGCATATTCTCTTTATCGTAGTCCGATAGCTGCGGGCGATAGGTGCTCTCCATCCAGTGATCGGGCTCGCCGGGCCGGAGTTTATCGCCATACTTGCCCCAGGCATCGTTGGCGGCCTCTTCGAGTTCAGACTCACTGATGCTCTTGTAGGCAGCTAGCCGCGTGGCCTCGACCTCTTGCCGATAAGCGGGATCTTCCTTCTGCCGGCGCTCGAAGGTGGCTTTGGCTGCATGTGCTATGCCCGGCGGACCTCCATAAGTACGGTAGTACTCATGTTCGAGCCGCTCCTCGACGATCTTATTGGCGCGCTGCATCCGCGCCCGCTCTCGGAAGCCGTCTCGCAGCGCGTTGACGATCCCCGCCGTCACCAACGGGCGCTTGATCGCTTCCTTCTCGTTGAACTCATTCTCTCGTGCGGCGAGTAGTGCAGCGAGATCGCTGGTGACACCGGCCGGGTCATCGAGCACGCACAGCGCCGGCGTCATCTCACTCGGCTCGGCCTGGCGTTGCGACCACTCGATGAACCCATCGACATCGTCCTGAATCCCGTTGACGGGTGCCAGGCTGTGGCTCAGCGCGCTCACTTCCGTACTCTGGCTCGCTGCGCTGCCGCCCGTATCGCTCGACTGGCGCTGCACCCAAGGGAAATTGGCCTCGGCCACCCGCTCCCCGAGTTCACTGAGCGGGCGGGTATAGTCCGCCGCGCCTCCTTTCCATTGCGTCAAGGAGAGCCTGCGCATGGCGTCACGCCGGCCATCCGTATTGGCGGCGTGCTCTTTCCAAACCCGCTTGGTCCAGCGGTCATCCGAGAAGGCGAGGTAGAGCTCTGTAGCGTCCTGAGCCGCCGGGACCGTGATACAGCGCCCTGGATAGACATGCTCGGGATTGCCGCGGCAGGGAAACTCGTCATCCTCCACCGGCGCATGGATATCGGCATCGATCGGCCCCGGCGCGTCGGGATCGAGCGCCAGCAGCTCGTCGTTGGTGACATCGATATAGCGGCTGAGAAAACCTTCATCGGTCACGTAGTAGCCCTGCCAACGTCCACGGGCCGCGTTGAAGACATACAGAAAGCCTTCTCGCAGTAGCCTCAGTGTGTAGTGCTGGTCTCCTGCAAGCGCAATCTGCGAGATGGCATCATCCGCGAGATCCGCCGGCAATCCAGGGGCGCTAATGCTGACATCATCGCTACGCGCCACGGCATATCGTACGGGCAGGATAGGCAGGCCACCGCCGCCACAGAAGCTGCAATCGGGGCGAGGACTATCGGCGCTACTCATGTCCGCTCCTTAACTCTGAAATGAGGATGTTCCATTCGGCGTCATGCCATGCGTCCAGATGACCGCCAGTTTCGGATCGTCGCCGCGTCGCTAGCGCCATGAACTGCTCTACCTGTTCCTGTCCGGCCAGGTCCGGCAGATGCATGGCCGCCCGTTCTGCCAGTAACGACTGATCCTCGGGCGATAGGCTCGAGCGCTGCGCATGACGCAGGGTGTCATCCAGCCACTGCCAATGGATCGTGTCCTGCGGCCAGGCGGGAGCCAGCAGGCTCAGACGGCGCAGACTCCGATTCAGTCCCGCAAAGCGATCGATACTCGACCACTGGGCACGAGTCAGTTCTAACCAATCGATGGCGGTAGTGATCTCGGGACGCTTCAGGACATAAGACCGACCCTGCCCATCGAACCAGAACCATTGATCGAGAGGCCCCAGAAGTCGGGCCAGTTGCATCGGCGTCAGCAGCCACGCCAGATGGCGGAAGACGAGCGGATCGTAATAGCGAAACCAGTGATATCGGCGGTCGCCATGGCGCCGCTGCAACAGCTGGCGACGCAGGTGGTAGGCCGTTTGTTCGAGATCGGCGCTTGTGCTCATCAGCGCAGAGAAAAACGAGGCGCCACGTTTGCGGTAGCGACGGGTGTGGTCGATCACGTCGTCACGCGTCTCATCGGACAAGGTCTGGAGATCGACCAGCTGCGGCAGGCGATGACCTCGCGCCGGAGCAGGCGACGTTTCCAACGCCCGGACAGGCAGGTCGCGCCAGTCTCGTTCGTGCACGACCAAGGGGTTGATCACGGCATAGTCGAATTGATGCAGCGACTCTGCCGTTAGACTCGCGTCATCTGTGCGAATCCGGGATGGCTCCATCAATACCGACATGGATCAGCCCCCCACGGGCGTACTGCCTGAAGATGACTTATCGGCACCCGCGAACTGCTTTTCGCACTCTCCCTCCGACAGCTCGGGCATCGCGACATCCATGCTCGCCGGCCCGCCAAAGCTGTGCTGAGCGCCTTTGATATCAATCGCACCGGGGCCGTGGACGTCGATATTGCCACCTTCGATACGGATATAGCCGCCGCCGCTGGTGAGCAGGATGCCGTTGGCGGCGTTGATCTCGACCCGCCCTTCGGTGGAGGTGATCTTAACGTCCTTCTCGGCGGTCAGCGCCATCTCGTCGCTCTGCGCCTGCACCTCCACCTTGCCCCGCGCCGCAAAAAGCTTGATGCCGGCGCGGTAGACGAATAGCGAGAGCTTCTCGGAGATCGAGGCGACCAGGCTCTTGCCGGTGGCGACGTTGACGTCCTCGCCGCTGGAGACGCTCAGCGAGCGGCCCTGGGCCAGGTGGGTCGATTCCGGCGTGCTCATCGTGATGCCGGCGGGCGAGGCCATATGCAGCCAGGGGGCCTTCATCCGCGCCGCTTCGCCACGGCCGCCGCTGTCGGTGGCGCCACGGGCGTTGCTCTGATCAGCATCCGCAAGCTGTTCGCTATTGCCGTAGCGGTCGTCGGCGTCGGTGCCGGCCTGCTTGAGGTTGTCGCGGCTGTCGAGCGCTTCGGCGTTGTGATCCTGGGCACTCTGGCTGAGGCTGTCGGTGAGGTTGTAGGCGCTGTCGAGCTGCTGCCGTGCTGGCGTCAAATCGAGCTGGTCACCGCTGGCGCCGAGCTGGCCCCAGCTGGTGAGGTAGAGCCCCTGGTTGGCGCGAATGGTGCCATAGGCGTCGGTGCGCAGCTCGAACCCGGTGCCGCGGAAGGCGCCGCGGGTGTTGCCGGCCTGGTGGATCAGGTAGCCGAGGTTGAGCTGGCTCTTCTCCGCTTCGGAGTTGAGACGCACCCGCTCCTGGTCGGTGGCGTCGTCGAAGACGAGTTCGTTGTACTTGCTGCCACGGTAGGTCTTGCTCTTGAACCCGGAAAGCAGGCCGTGGCTGTGCCAGTCGGGGGTCTGCTCGCCGTTGTAGACCCGGCCGGTGATCAGCGGGCGGTCGGCATCGCCTTCGAGGAAGTCGACCAGCACTTCCTGGCCGATACGCGGCACGAACACCCCACCCCAGCCGGCGCCGGCGTTGGGCTGGGAGACCCGTAGCCAAACGCTGGAATTCTCGTCGTTCTGCCCCTGGCGATCCCAGTGGAACTGGACCCGCACCCGGTTGAGGTGGTCGGTGTGGATCTCCTCGTTGGCGGGGCCGACCACGGTGGCGGTCTGGGGCCCGCCGATCACCGGGCGATGATGGGTCAGCGGATGGCGGTAGGGCTGGCTGCGGCGCTGGGCTTCGAGATCGACCAGAAAGTGGCCGGTGCCGCCGGTGGCATAATCTGACAGACGCTCGCCGGTGGGATCTGCGGTATCCGCTTCGAGACCGTGCGCCTTCTTGGCGGCGTCGATCTGCGGCTGCAGGCTGCCCGGCAGTGCCTGGAGCTGGGCCGAGACCGGCAGCGCATTTTCGGCGTGCACGGTGACGCCCAGCAGCAGGAACTGACGCTCTTCTTCGCCCCCGGTGTCGTGCAGCGGATGCTGGGTGAGTTCGAACCAGCGCCCGGCCTGGAGCTGGCGTGCGCCGCCGCTGCCGCGGAAGCGCTTGGCGCGGGACTCGTGCGATTCGAGGCGGTTCTCGGTCAGGCGCTCGCCGCGCTCGTAGCCGTGGTAGTAGTACTCGCCGGCGTAGTCGTAGAGCTCGGTCTGCGGCAGGTTGCCCTGATCGCTCAAGGTATCCAGCCCGGTACGCTTGGTCAGCGACGGCTGCTTGTAGTCGAAGGTACCCACGCTGACCCGGGTGGGCTGCTGGGCGCGCACGCCGCCCCACTGGGTGAGGGCATCCTCGCGCTCGGTGGCTGCCTGGCGGTGGAAGCGGATCGCCTGGGGGCTGACCGGCTGGGTGGTATCGACGTCGTCGGTGATGACCAGGCGGTGGCCGTCGAAAGTTCGACGTCCGCCCTCGTCGCCGCCGTCAGCCCCTTCGCTATCGTCGCTATATTCGAAGTAGTACCAGAGCCCCTCCTCTTCACATAGCCGATTGACGAAGTTGAAATCGCTCTCGCGATACTGCACGCAGTAGCTGCGGGCGGGATAGTCACGGCGCAGATCGAAGCGGTAGCGGCCCTTGGCCAGTTCATGACCGTCGAACACCGCGGTGAGGACATCGACGACACTGCGATCCTGGAAGATCCGGCTGTCGCGACCCAGTTCGAGCATGGCCAGCCACGGTACCAGGGTGAGCTGGTAGTAGGTGACGCCACCGTCCTCGCCCAGCAGCGCCGCCTCACTGACCAGCCCGTGCAAGCGGCGATAGCTGCCGTCGGCCTGCAGGATCGAGAGCCAGGCCGGCTGAGCCATCAGCGTCTTGAGTTCGATATCGCCCTGCTGGGAGACGCAATCGAGGGTGTAGGTGAAGGGCTCGCTGACCCGCTCCTCGCCCACCAGCCGGTGAGGAATGAACGACGTTCCGGCAAGTTCGAGCGTCAGCAGCCGCTGGGACTGCGACAGGTCGATATCGAAAGTGTCGAGTAGTTCGTTGAACATGTTGTCTTCCTGATGACGGGCTCAGGTTCCGGTGCAACTGGGATAGGCAACCGGGTAGCAGTGACCATGAATGACGCAATTTATTAGGGTAACGCGGTATTCATCGAATGTTTGTAGGAGAATTGCTATTGATGACTAAGACTTTTGATGATTCGGCGTTGAGACTGCTCTCGATAAGCCGTCTCCGAAAGATACTTGTGTCATCTGAAGGGTACGGGCCCTGGGCAGACCGGCATGGTCCGATACTATTCGGTGTCGAGGGCCTGTCGGTGTTGGCGCCCTGACTGCACCATCGCGTACTCTAGGCTCTGCACGAAAACTGCCAGCGCTCGCCGACCTTTCGTACCAACCCTAGTGGCCTCGCCCATTCGACATCTCGATAAAAGATTTCCCGTATGGCACCTGCCATCCCGCAGACTTTCTCGACATTCAATATCCCCCCGACGCGAAGGCACGTCGACACCATCGACTTCCTGCTCGGGCGACCGTCGCTGGAGCTGCTGCCGGAGGCGTTGCGCCCCAGCGCCCGGAGCTTCCTGTCCTATCTCGCCACCCTGCCCGCCAGCGCCCCTCATCAATGTCCGGCCTGCGCGAGCCGCTCGATCTCACTGGCCATTCCCGCTGGCAGTCGTGGGTTGCGTCGCGATGGCTATTACTGCCGAAACTGCAACAAGCGGTTCAACGTGCTGAGCGGCACGCCACTTCGCCTGCTGCGCTCGGAAGACAAGTGGAAGCCGTGGATGAGCTATCGGTTCCAGGGGTTCTCCCAAGAGCTGATCGCCACCTTCCTGGGAATCAGCAACAAGGCCTCGATGACTTGGAGCCGGGCCTTCATGGAGGCCATGGCCGACTACGATGCCGACCTGCATCGCTGGTGGGAGGACCATCAGTCCACGCAGGTTTCCGAACTGACGGATGAAGTCGAGGAGGCGCTGGAAGCGTGTGTCGCAGCGCTTGCCGAGCTCACTGTCTTGACCGACAGGCACTGTCCCTACTGCGGTTCCTCATCGAACCAGGTGCTGACCAGCCGGCGCGCCACGGAGTATCAATGTCATGGCTGCGGGCGCCGCTACAACAACCTGACCGAGACACCGCTTTCACATATCCAGCATAAGGAACTGTGGCCGGAATACCTGCGCCTTCTCGTAGTGGGGTATCACGATACGGAGATCGGGGAGCGGTTGGGGCTGAGCAAATCACTGACCAACCTGTGGCGGCAGCGCTTTCTCGAGTTCATGCAGCCCCGCTGGCCGCTGTTGGCTCACTGGACCCTGTGGCAATGGTCCCGGCGTCGCGCCAGCAGCTCCGGCGGGCCACTGCCCTGAAGCGCGGGCAACCCGGAGACCGTCGGTTCGCGGGCGCCAGCCAATCACGCCCACTTGGCAACCCGACGAGCCATGGACCATGCTGAGAGTCCCGCACTCGGCAAGGAGGCCAGCATGAAACCCCATACACTCTGGACCATCATCGGCACGTCCACGGCCATCATCTCCGGCGTGGCAACCCGGGAGGCTCTCAAGCACACCACCCGACGTCACGCCTTCGAACCCCCGGTCAACCCGGACGACCCCGATGTGCGTTGGCGCGAGGCACTCTTGTGGGGCGCTGCCTCCGGCATCGCGGTTGGCGTGGGTCGTATTCTGGGCTGGAAAATGGCTTCCAGCGGGCTGCGCCGTGCCCGTCGGACTCGCCGGGGCCAACGCCTGCTTTCACGTATCGAGGATTGAAGGCTGGGTGCGTCACCGGTCGCCCTCGTACAGGGGCCAGTCATACCCCCCTGGACCATGAACGCGAATCTAACTGAGAAATATTATTGATTGCATAGAGGTCTCTAAGGATAATCCCCGAGCCCGCCACTAAAAAAATCGCGGGCCTGTCAACAGGGATCATTCACTCTTGGGGATCATCACGATGAGCGGCCGCAATCGCACGATCGTGGGCTGCGGGAATCCGCCATGGTGGCACCAGACCACCATGGCGGTTTTCTGCGGCTCCGCACTACTCACCCTTCCCGCGATCGGGAGCGCGCAGCAGACGGAAGGTCGAGACGGGGCGTATCGTCTCTCTCCCGTCATCGTCAATGCGCAATCGGCACCTGACGACGACAGCGAAACCGTCGTCGCACGGGAGCTTTGGGTAGGCGGCAAGGTCGCCACGAGCATGCAGGACACGCCTGCCTCCGTCTCGGTCATCACCCAGAAAGAGATCGAGCAGCGCGGCGCCCAGACGACCGAGGAGGTGCTGCAATACACCCCCGGGGTCATCACCGACTACTACGGCACCGATGACCGCAACGACTATTTCCAGATTCGCGGCTTCCAGGCCACGACCTATCGCGACGGCATGACCCTGGGTTCCATGCGCGGCGTACGAGAAGATCCCTACGCCTACGAGCGTATCGAAGTCCTGCGCGGTGCCAACTCCACGCTGTTCGGCCCGGCCGATCCGGGCGGATCGGTCAACTTCGTCAGCAAGCGGCCGCGTTTCGAACGCTTCGGCGAAGGTTTCCTCTCCTACGGCTCGTTCGATCACAAGGAAGCCGGTATCGATATCGGTGATGTCCTGGATTCGGGCCAGACGCTCGCCTACCGCTTCACCGGCAAGATTCAGGACAGCGACCGCGAGTACGATCACTCGAAGAACAACAACGGGCTGTTGATGAGTGGTCTGACGTGGGAACCGACGGATCAGACCTCGGCGACGCTGATCGTCGACTACCTCAATCGCGACGACACCCCCAATAGCGGCGGCTATCCGCTAGACCGGGAGTACGATCGCGACGACTTCTTCGGCGAGCCGGGCTTCAACGATCATGATGTCGACCGGACCAGTGTTACCGGCCAACTGATCCACGATTTCGAAAACGGCCTGACCCTGCGCGCCAACGTTCGCTACAGCGATCTGGAGGACGACTTCCGCTACGTCTACATCACCGACTCCGCGACGCGCGTCGGCACGTTGGTGGATCGCGACTACTTCGGCACCGATACCGATGCTCACGAATTCATCGGCAACACGATCCTGCAGTACGACGCCAGTTTCGGCGACATCGACAGCAGTACCCTGGGTGGCGTCGAGTACCGCGACGCCTCGACCGACTCCCGCTCCATCTACGGGGATGCGACGCCCATCGATATCGCTGACCCGGTCTACAGCGGCAGCCCCGGCGACCTCACGCCCTACCGCTACGAAAATCAGGATTACCGGACTCGCTCGGTCTTCCTGACGCAGAATCTCTCGTTCTACGATCGCGTCGTCGTCAGCGCCGGCGTGCGCAACGACTCGATGGATCTCTCGAGCGAGGGGGAATCCTATGGGGAGGCATTCGACGATAGCGACGACTTCTCGGAGACGACCGTTCGCGGTGCGCTGACCTATATCGTCAATGACGAGCTCTCCACTTACGTCAGCTACGTGGAGTCGGTGGCGCCACCGACCATCGGCGTCACGCCGGAACGGGGCAAGCAGCAGGAGATCGGGCTGAAATACTCGCCCCAAGACATGAACGCCCAGTTCTCGGCGGCGGTCTACAACCTGGAAAGAGACGACGTGACCATCGCCGTGGTGCAGGACAACGGCGCCATCGACCAGCAGACCGTCGGCAAATCCCGGGCACGCGGTCTCGATCTCGAGGTCAAGGCCGAGCTCACCGACAGCCTGAGCGTCGTCGGTGGCTACTCCTACCTGGATTCGGAGGTCGAGGAGGGCACGCTGCGCGATGGCACCTCGATCAAGGGCAACGACTTCGCCATCGCGCCGAAACACACTGCCATGCTGTGGGGCTACTACACGCTCCCGGGCGAGCAGATGAGCGTCGGCCTGGGCGCCCGCTACACCGATGGCTACTACTTCGACGCCGCCAATACGGCGAAGAGCGATTCGGCGACCCTGATCGACGCGGCCTTCGACTACCGGATCGTCCGGAACACCGACTTCACGGTCAACGTCAGCAATCTCTTCGACGAACAGCACGTCGTCGGCTCCGGCACCGCCAACTACTACAACCCGGGACGCGAGATCCGGGCGAAAGTCAGCTACCGCTGGTAGGGCCGAGGCCGGAATGCGGTGAAATTCCGAGCGGCCCCGGCCGCTCGGAATCCACGTCTCTCCTCCTGCCATGCGCGTCGTCGGATTCTCGGGGGGCCAACGAGATATCGGTATGGCGATGACCCGGGATCGGACTAGTGCCAACCAGCGGCGCGGAGCCGGATCTCGGGCGGTTCAAGAAGTCGATGCGATCGCCGATAATGACCGAATGAGCAAGCATGCTCGCCCGCCGCCAGCGCATGATCGTTCGAAGACGCCGTGACGGCAGAACTTTTCCGCCAAGCCACGACGGATCGACACGAACATGGCGTTCGACCCTGCCACGATATTGACCCTGACCATCGCCATCTCGGCCGCCGCCGCGCTCTATCTACTGATGGAGTGGCGCGGCGCCCGCGACGTCTCGTTGCTGTTCTGGTCCACCGGTTTCGCCTCGATCACGCTGGGCTGTTCGCTCGCGCTGCTGCGCGCCAGCGGCCACTTCTTCATCGGCGTCTGGTTCGCCAACGGCCTGCTGGTATTCGCCCACTGGATGTTTCTGCTCGGTGTCACGCGCTTCGTCGAGCGACGCCCGTCGGCCTGGTGGTGGCTGGTCGTCGCGGTCTGGTGCGCGCTACTGCTGCTGCCGGACGGGCAAGCGTCGTCGAAACTCTATCTGATCGTCAACTCGCTGCTGGTGGCGATCGTGTCGCTCCGGGCCAGCCTGCTGCTGCGCCTGGAGGCCGACGTCGCCACGCTCGGCACTCGCCAACTGCACTACACCCTGCTCGTCCACGGCGCGTTCTATCTGGGCAAGGTCGGGCTGGCGCTGATCCCCGGCACGCTGATCGACCTCGTCGTCTATCAGGGGGCAGTGATCCGGATCTCGTTGATCGAGGGTGTGATGGCGATTCTACTGATCGCCCTGTCGATGACCGGGACGGTGCGTTATCGGCGAGAGCGCCAGATCGAACAGCTCGCCGAGCGCGATCCGTTGACCGCGCTGTTCAACCGTCGAGCCTTCGAGGCGCGCACGCCACGATTCTTGAATCACGCTTCCAGCAAGCGGCCGGGGGCGCTGCTGCTGATCGACGTCGACAACTTCAAGCTGGTCAACGACCTCTACGGCCATGCGGCTGGCGACCGGCTGCTGATCACGTTGAGTGACCTGATTCGGGAGGCGCTGCCGGAAGAGGCCCTCGCCGCCCGACTCGGCGGTGACGAGTTCGCCATCATGCTGCATGACGTCACGCCCCAGGACATTCGGCAACTCGGCGAAACGTTGCGCGCGCGCTTCCATGAGACCGCTGCGCAGAACTTCGACACCCCGGATGCCGTGACGCTGAGCATCGGAGCCACTCACTTCGAGCGGCCACCCGGCGATCTCGAGGCCCTGATCGGCCACGGGGATGTGGCACTTTACGACGTCAAGCGCAGCGGCCGGAACGGCACGCGCATACTCGAGCTGACCGAACGGCGAGCGCCGACATCCGCATCGAATGGTCAGCCCGGCTGACCGGGCCATCCCCCCCTTCGCGGGACCGGCAGATTTGCCTGACGCTGCAAGGTCGCTCCAAACCGCTGCCACGGCCTCCCTGAGCGGGGACGACGACATCAACCGCCCATGCTTTGTCTCTGCAAGCGGGATGATTTCGGCGACCTGAGAACATAAGACATGTCGTGGTCGACGACATCGAATCGAGCATCATGGCAGAAGGTTGGTTCATCGGAATCGCAGATGGCCGGCATCAGGAAACCCTTCAACACCTGCTGCATCCGCCGTCGCGCGCCCCGATTCTCCAGATCGAGAAAATGCCCGGCATCGGGTAGCGTACGAAATCGACTGTCGTCGATGTAATTGCCCAATTCGCGCACCGCTGCCGGCGACGTATGTTCGTCCAGCTCACCGTTGATGAACAGGACCGGCACGTCGATTTTCCGGTAGAGGTCAGTGTAATCCTCATCGTCCAGCGACAGGATCTGCTCGATATGAAAACAGGCCTGGTGGTATTCACGACTATCCAGCGACGAAAGATGCCGATGATTGACGTGCTTGAGCAGTTTCGGCAGGAAGCGGCCCACCTCATCGTTCATCAGTTTGGCCACATCACCGAAGCGCTCGGCCCTCACCAGATCGCGTGCCCTCGAGACGTAATTGCGCATGGGCTCGTTGAGATGGCTGGAGAATGAAGCCACGACCGCACGCTCGATGGAGGGCGGGCGGCGGGCCAGGGCCATCATCGCGGCGTAGCCGCCCCAGGAGACGGACAACATCGACTGAGGCCGGTAACGATCGATCAAGGCCAGCAGGATCTCGACTTCTTCGTCCTTGGTGACGATCCCCCCTGCCGGGTTATGTGGACGGGACTGCCCCGTGAAAGGCAGATCGAACAAGATGATATCCAGATCATCGCGCAGGTATTTCACGCAGTGATTGAACGAACCGGTCGTGGCCAGCGCCCCGTTGATCAAGATGATGCTCTTGCGGTTTCCCTCGCGACGATACTGTTCTACGTGAATTCGATACTCTTTGACTTGAACCAATTCTGTCGACGGTTTCATGCGTTCCCCTGACGTAAGGCAGTTTGGACGGAAAAACTCCCTCTCCCATCGTCTCGGTCTGATTTCCTTTATCGCTGGACTGACTTTCAACTAGGCTTGTTAGTATTGTTTCTACCTTAGCATAATATTAGTAATATCTAATTTATATTTCCATGACCATCCAGGGTCATTTCCGAGTCAGGCCTCGATCGGGAAGTGGCGGGTATCGGTGTAGAACTCGTCGCGCAGGCCAGCCGTGGCTGCCCGAATGAAAAACGCCCCGATCGTGGATCGAGGCGTTACGGCAGCGGGGACGGCGGCACCCGCCGGGCGGGCTACAAGGCGCCGTCGGCTACACCGGCGAGAGCTTCTCAGCGGCGACGGTCTCAGGTTTGATCGAAGCGAAGGACGTTATCGAGTTCAGCGTCGATGGCGGCAGCCTGCTCCGCGCTCGTTGGCGGCATCGGCATACGCGGCCGCCCGGTCTGCACTCCTTGCTTGCTCAGCACGTACTTGACGTTGGCAGGCAGATTGTCGGCGAAGATCGTATTCCAGAACGCTAGCAGCGCTTCGTGGACCTCTCTGGCGAGCTTGTGATCCCCTGCCTTGACGGCATTCCAGAGCGTTACGCAGACCCCGGGCACCGCTGCAGGATTGGCTGCTATCGTGCCGTGGGAGCCAATGGCGAAAGACGGATAGAGTAGCGCATCGACTGCCGTGAACACTCGACGGCCTTCGGGCACGCTCAGCATAAGATCAGCCATCAATTTGAGATCGCCGGCGCTCTGCTTGACCCCGATTACTTGGGGCAGGCCCTTCATGATCCGTACCAATAGCTGGGGCGAGAGATAGTTCCAAGGCACTACATTATAGATAATAACGGGGATATCGACTTCACGAGTCAAACGCTCGAAGTGTGCGTAGGTAGCATCCTCAGTGGGCTTGAAGACATAATGCACCGGGGTAATCTGCAGCGCGGCGACGTCGAATTTCGAAACGGCCTTGGCCGCTGCGATCGCATCACGCGTGCTATTGGCAATGATCCCCGCGACAACCGGGATCTTACCGTCGACCTCCTCGCAAGCGATCTCGATGGAGCGAGCGAGCTCCTCGACGGATAGCGTATGCCCCTCCCCCGTACTACCCCCCAAGCAGATACCGTGGACTTTCTTCTTCAGCATGAAGCGGATGTTATCGCGCAGCGCCTCTTCATCCAGCGTCTCGTCCTCTTTGAACGGCGAGACCAGTGGCGGAATGATACCTTCAAGCTCGTGTTTCATAGCGGTGTCCCTATCAATGGAGTGATGTAAACCGATCGCCGACTCAGCCGCGGTCTGGCGGGCGTTATTGCCGTAACTCGCCGAGCACGCGCTCGGTTTGCTGTTCATGTTCGGCCATGAAGTCACCGAGTTCGTCGGCATTCATCCATACCGGACCAAAACCCCGATCTCTCATACCCTGCTGAAAAGCCTCGGCATCGAAGGCAGCTTTCACCTGCGCCTCGATGATCTTTACCAACGCCGGTGACATGCCCGCCGGCCCAGCGACGCCGCGCCAAGTCCCGCCGGTCACCGGCTCACCGACGGCCTCCTCGACGGTCGGGACGTCCGGGTAGCGATCCAGGCGCTGCTCGGCGAATACGGCAACGTTTTCGACTAGCCCCGCTTCGCGCAACGAGTCGGTCTCAGGTAGCGACGACAAGACGACGTCCATACCGCCGGAGGTCAGCTCCTGTAGCCCTGCCGCGGCCCCCTTGGCCGGCACCAGATTGAGCTGAGTGACATCGATACCCTCATCGAGCATCAGAGAAACGAAAGGAATGTCCCAGCTGGCGTTGCACGTACCGCCGCAGGAAATCGTCAAGCTGGTGGGATCGGCTTTGAGTGCGTCGACGATGTCTTGTAGCGATTCGAGATTGGAATCAGCAGCGACGTGAACTGCGGCCGGATCCATGTTCACCAGCGCGATGGGAGTGAAGCTCTCGCTGGTGAAGTCGGCCTGCCCTAGTACGCGATACTGAGCAAAAGGCGACATCTGGCCGAGTGTGTAGCCATCGGGCTCCGCGTTGGTATAGGTCGTCATGCCGACAACGCCACCGCCCTGAGCCTGATTGACCACACTGAACGCCTGCCCCGTATTTTTCTCCAGTTCACGGGAAAGCAACCGGAAGACGTAATCGCTGCCGCCACCGGCTCCGGCGATCACGACCATCTGTACGGGCCGGGTTGGCCAGGCATCCTGCGCTTGCGCCGAGGATACCCACGCACTGCCAGCCATCATCGCAATCATCAGCATGGTCGTTTTCATTCGATGCCTCTCCTTTATTCCACGGCCCAGCTTCACTCGACACCCCGTCGCTAGAGGCCCTTGGAGATTCGCGCCGGACCCCTTGGTCGCTTATCAAACTACTGGGCCCATACTTCCATTTTTATCAATTAATAGAAATTAAACTATCGTAGTATTCCGAAATGCGGAATATCATCCGGTGGGTTTCGACTTAAGTTTCTTTTTAGGCCAAATTTGCAGCAGCACTACTCCCGCCCATACCGCGACAGTGACAATACCCAGCACAGCACCGATCTCGCGATCGAAGAAGATGCTCAGATCACCCCGCGACTTGAGCATTGTCGTCATGAACGTTTCCTCGATCATCGGCCCCAGGATCAGGCCGAGAATCGCCGGTGCCAGCGGTATTTCGTTGGATTCCATGACGTAGCCGAGCAAGCCGAAGAGCGCGATAAGCCCTACCGAGAACAGCGTGTTCTCGACCGAGAACGCCCCTAGAATGCAGAACATCAACACCACGGCTGAGACATACGCGCGCGGCAACCGAAGGATGTAACCGAAGCCTCGGATACACAGGATGCCGAGAGGAATCAGTGCCAAGTTGGCAATAAAGAAGATCCCAAAGATCGTGTAGATGACCTCCGGCTGATTCAGAAACAGCGTCGGGCCAGGGTTGATGCCTTTGATGAACATGACCGATATGACGATCGCGGTGATGGCGTCACCGGGTATGCCGAAGACCGTGGCCGGAATGTAAGCCCCACCGAGACTCGCGTTATTGGCCGCGCTGGCCGACATAATCCGCTCCGACGCTCCTATATCGTCCTCCCGCCGCCCCTTCCGGCTTCCTCGGCGTGCAACCGCATAGGAGATCCAGGCGGCTATGTCCGACCCTGCGCCCGGCAGAGCACCGACCAATGTACCGATCGAGCCACCGCGCAGCGTGCCTAACCGGTGTCGCCATAGATTTATGAGGCTTGGGACGAGTATCGGCCCGCTGATGCTAGGTAACGCCTCGGCTCGGGGCGGATTGGCCGCATTACGTAGCAGTTCGGAAACAGCGAACAGGCCGATCAGCACGGGGATCAGCCCAAAACCACCCAGCAGGTCCGGAGATCCGAGCGAAAACCGCGGAATGCCGCTGACTGGGTCCATGCCTACCGTTGCCAGCGACAGTCCCAGAAATAGTGACACCAACCCCTTGGCCAGAGAGCCGCCGGATACGAAAGTCGCACAGCTGAGCCCAAGTACGCCCAGCCAAAAATATTCGACGGAGCTGAATATCAGAGCGATCTTGGCCAGTGATGGCGCTGCCAAGGAGAGCACCAGCGCGCTGATCAGACCACCCAGTGAAGAGGCAATCAGACCGGCACCCAGGGCCACGGCGCCCTTGCCTCGGTGGACCATGCCATTGGCGTCGTTGGTGTAGGCCGCGGATGCTGGCGTACCGGGCATGCGCAGCAGCGCCCCGGGAATGTCGCCGGCGAATATCGCCATGGCCGACGCGGTGATAATGGCAGCGACCGCGGGTATCGGCTGCATGAAGATGACAAATGGCACCAACAGCGCACTGGCCATCAATGCGGTCAACCCAGGTATGGCGCCGATGATTAGCCCATAGGCAGCAGACAGGAAAATCACCAGCAACAAATAGCCATCGGTCAACTGCGATAGCACGGAATAGAACATCACCATATCAACCACCCCGACACCGCAGTCAGCGGTCCCCAAGGCAACGGCACGTGCAATATCGAGGCGAACAGCAAGTTGATAGCCAGGGCGATGATCAGCGCGACGACTGCCGCGCGTCGCGGATGCACCCGATTGGCGGTCATCAGGGCGAACAGCAATAGAGTCGCGGTGATGAGAAAGCCCAGCGGCTCCACCAGTAGTACGTATGCAATGATGGCCACGGGGATCAACCAGAAATTGATCGCGAGTCGCCAGCGCTTCGACCAATCGGGTCGCTCGAACAGCGGTCCCATACGACGCTTCTTGATACCGGCGAAAAGTATGGAGAGTCCTGCCAGTGCGAGACCACTACCGGTAAGCGTGGGAAAGAGATTAGGGCCGTAGGCAAAGCCTTGAGGTTGCGGCAGTGCGGTGGCCCAGACACAGAGCCCAACCCCCGCCAGAACCACTGCTGGCCCCAATATGATGTCATGTACCCGCATAACGCAGTCTCCATGGTGAGAAACCAAGACGCTGGTTCGATCTGACTTTGGGTCCCAGCGCCACTTACCATGGAAAATACGCTTTAAAAAAACACTATCAATCCGCAATTCGGATTATAGACTCACCTTTTCCCTCTCAATTCTTGATGCCGACTTACGGCTTTCCCGCCCATCCCAGTTCGCGCGAGATGGCGTCGGCAGTGCGTATGACGGTCGGAGCCAGACCGTCCTGACGAGCGAGTGGCAGCCGACTGGCCGGGCCTGAAACACTGATGGAGGCGAACACCCGTCCTCGACTGTCTCGGATAGGTGCACCGACACAGCGCACGTCGAGCTCGTTCTCCTCGTCGTCACGGGAGAAGCCACGCTCACGAATACGCTGCAGATCTTCGCGGAGTGCAGACATCTCGACCAAGGTATGTTCCGTTCTGCGCTCCAGCCCCTCCTCCTCGACGATACGCTCGATCAGGGCCTCGCTTTGAAAAGCCAGGAATGCCTTGCCAACGCTAGTGCAGTGGACCGGCGCGGCCTCGATGGTGGTCAGCGTTGTCAGGCGAGCATCACCCATCTCCTCGCGCTCGATGCAGACCATCTGGCTACCGTCGAACATATGCAGATGCACGATATCTCCAGTGATCTGATGGAGCTCGAGCACGTGAGGCCTCGCGTGACGGTCAAGATCCAGATTAGCGAGTACTGCACTGCCGTAATAGAACATTCTCAGCCCAAGGCGGTAGTCACCTCGGCGATGGTCCTGATCGATCATGCCAATCTCGCGCAGAGACGCCACGATGCGGTGAATAGTCGTTCTCGGCAGCCCGGTCATCTCGACCATGTCTGTAATCGACAAGTGTCCTTTCGAACGCGAAAAACAATCGAGCACTTTCGCCATCTTGTAGAACGATTTGGCACCGGCATCGCGGCCGTCCTGTATGGCCGACCTTGGAATATCGTTCATCGTGTCCCTCCTGAATGACAGCAAGATCGCACGTTCATAGCCGGCTATCAACGTAACCAATGTCTTAAAGTTCCATTTTTATTTTCGATCTGGCCACAAACGGAGAGATATCAGCATAAAGTGGATATTGACTTATTCAGCACCAAAGTATTCCGTATAACGGAATTGAAAATGGAGCTGGCAGTGAAGAAGCTAATCAACGATCCGCGAGATGTGGTGCACGAACTGCTCGAGGGACTGGCAGATACCAATCCGACGATTGCCCTGCTCGAAGGCGAGAACGTGGTCGTGCGCTCGGACCTGCCCGACTCGCCGGACGCGAGACCGGTGGCTGTCATCTCCGGCGGCGGCAGCGGCCATGAGCCGGCCCACGCCGGCTTCGTTGGCGCTGGCATGCTCTCTGCCGCCGTCGCCGGCGACGTATTCACCTCCCCAAGCGTTGACGCGGTTCATGCCGCCATCCGGGCCACGGCGGGTCCAAGAGGGGCACTGCTGGTGGTCAAGAACTACACCGGCGACCGGCTCAACTTTACCCTGGCGGCCGAACTCGCCAGCGCCGAGGGCATTCCCACGGAAGTGGTGATGGTCGCCGACGATGTCGCATTACGCGAGACGCTACCCGCCGATCGCAGCAGGGGCCTGGCCGGTACGGTGCTGGTTCACAAGATCGCCGGTGCCAGTGCGGCCCGCGGCGACTCGCTCGAGCGGGTAACGAGCCAGGCTCGCGAGGCAGCCGCATCGCTCGTCACCATGGGTATCGCCCTGGGCTCGTGCATCGTACCCACCGCAGGCCAGGCGGGTTTCTCACTCGGTGAGCGGGAGATCGAATTCGGCCTGGGTATCCACGGCGAAAAGGGCGTTCGCAAGGCCGAACTGATGACGGCGGACGCCATCGTCGACGAGATACTCGGCACGCTGCTGGGCCACTTCGACGACTCGAGCAAGCGCGTCGGACTGCTGGTCAATGGCCTGGGTGCCACGCCACCGATGGAACTGGCGATCGTGGCTCGGCGCGCCATCGCCAAGCTGCGCGAACGCGGGCTGCGCGTCGAGCGGCTGTGGAGCGGCAACTTCATGACCGCGCTCGAAATGGCCGGTTGCTCGCTTACCTTGCTGCCACTTGACGACACCCGGGTCGAACAACTCGACGCAGCCACCGAGGTACGCATCTGGCCACGCGCGGCCACCGTCGCCGAGGCGCGCCATACGCGATCGTTGTCAGCCGCACCGACGACAGCCCGCGCGTCGGCAACCCGTGGTGAACCGGATCCTTTACTCCAGCGCGCCGTGCTCGATGTCGCCACTTGCCTGATAGCAAACGAATCCCACCTCACCCGGCTCGATGCCGCCACCGGCGACGGCGACCTGGGTGCGAGTATGACGCGAGGCGCCCAAGCCCTGCGCGATCTGCCAGACGCAGTATTCGCCTCGCCCAAAGTCTGTCTCGCCGCCGCCGGGGATACGCTGCGCCGGGCCATCGCAGGCAGCTCCGGCCCCTTCTACGCCACGGCACTGCTACGTGCCGCACAGGTGCTGCCGGAAGAGAGTGCGAAAGCGGAGGACTGGTCGGCAGCGCTGGCCGCAGCGCAGCGGATCATCTCGGAGATCGGCGGTGCAGGGCCCGGTGACCGAACCATGGTGGATGCGCTGGCTCCCGCCAGTGATGCCTTCGCGACAGCGATAGCCAGGGGCGAGGACGCCCTGTCTGCACTCGACCAAGCGGTGACAGCAGCTCGAGAAGGCGCCAAAGCCACTGCGGAGATGCTGCCGGCCTTCGGTCGCGCGGCCTATCTCGGCGAACGAGCCCTGGGTACGCCGGATGGCGGCGCCGTAGCGGTATCGCTCTGGCTGGAAGCGCTGCATGACTCGCTGACCAGGCACTCGAGCTGAAGGCGCCTCGCACTCTCACTGGAGGCGCGTTCCCGCAAGAATCCAGGTAGAAGGCTCGCAGGGTTCATCACCAGGCCGGCGAGCGGCATCACCCACGAACCACTCGGGGACTTTGTACATGAAAACGATAACGGCAACCCTCGCCTTGGCCCTGGGCCTGAGCTGTGGCGCCGCAAAGGCGCAGGAATATACGCTCAAATACTCCTTCGCCGACGTGGACCAACCAGCCGCCAACGCCGCCGCCGCACATGCCTACGTATTCGAGGAGGCGCTGGAGCGTCTCAGCGGCGGGCGCATCGAGGTCGATGTCTTTCCCAACGGCCAACTGGGCGACGCCCGCTCCATGGCCCAGCAGATCCGTCGCGGCACCATCGATGTCGCGAGTTTCTCATCGGGTGTCTTCGCCTCGCTCTACTACCCCGAGCTTGGCATCATCGATCTGCCATTTCTCTATGCCACCCGCGCGGACATGGTCGAGAAGCTTTCCACCCACCAGCCCTTCATCGCCGAACTGCTCGACGACGTCGCCGATTCCACGGGCGTGCGTATTCTCGGCTTCGAGCCATACGGCTTTCGCAACTTCACTACCGCGGATACCCCCATTCATCGCCCAGAGGACATGCAGGGTTTGAAAATGCGGACCCAGGAGATCGTGCCGCACCAGGAGTTGATGCGAGCGCTCGGTGCCTCACCCACTCCGATCCCCTTTCTCGAACTTTACAGCGCATTACAGACCGGCGTCGTCGACGGCGAGGAGAACCCGCTGGCCACCATCCAGCAGCAGAAGTTCTATCAGGTACAGAACCATCTCACGCTCTCGGGCCATCTCATGACCATCGCGGCGATTTTCGTCAACGAAGCATGGTACGCCGGGCTGCCCGATGATCTACGCGCTGCCGTCGATCAGGCCAATGCCGAGGCATCGCTGGCCTATGCCGGCGTCGGTGCGACCCAGGACGTCCTAGCACTCGACCAGCTCGAGGAGGAGGGTATGACGATCTATGCGCTCTCGCCCGAGGAGCGCCAAGCGTTTCGAGATGCCACTGCCAAGCCTCTACGCGAATGGGCGATCGACGAGTACGGCGACGAGTTCGCTCAGGGCTTCTTCGACTACCTGGACGGCTT
Organism: Salinicola sp. CR57; assembly: GCF_003206585.1. Classification (NCBI taxonomy): domain Bacteria; kingdom Pseudomonadati; phylum Pseudomonadota; class Gammaproteobacteria; order Oceanospirillales; family Halomonadaceae; genus Salinicola; species Salinicola sp. CR57. The sequence continues at coordinate 754,675 of NZ_PZJL01000001.1, read as the reverse complement.
CGACGAGGCATCGTGATGCGGTGAAAGCTCGAGCCGGGCCGGGCCAATTTGGCCTTCATCACTACCGGGGCATAGCGCATGAAACCGACGTTTCGTCTTGCACTGCTACTCGCCGTCGCCTCGCACGCGGCCTCGGCACGCCCCCACGGCCACGCCGTTCATAGAGTGCTAGAGCGCACTGCAGATGGGCGTGGTGGATGGCCAGCGCTCCTGATGGTGATACAGCAGCAAAAGCACGACCAGGTGCAGGGCCAACCGACCCACTCGGGTCATCTCATGACCATCGCCGGCGTGGTCGTCAACGAGCAGTGGTATCAGCCTCTGCCCGAGGATCTTCGCCCGCCCGCGGACGAGGCTCAGACGGAGGCCACCCTCCCCATGCCGGCATCAGCGCGATGCAGGACGTGCTCGCGCTCGAGACTCGGATCGACGAAGGGTGGATATCCAGGCATCGACACCCGAGCGGCTCGAGGTCCTTCACGAGGTTCCCTCCCCAGGCCAGTCGGTGTGCGATCGACGAGACTGGAGAAGCGTTCGTGAACGACTGCTTTGACACTATCGACTCGGTCGACGACTGATTTTCTCAGTGCGGCGCATTCGCCGGATTTCGAGGTCTTCTCATGCAACGACTCACGACTTTTCTCGGACATGGTGATCGCGTCGTGTTCTGGATCACCGCCACCCTCGCTGGCGCGCTACTTCTGATGATGTCGATTCTGGTCATCTGGATGGTCGTCGCTCGCTACTTGTTCAACGCTCCGGTGTTCTGGGGCGATGAGATGTCGCGCTATCTGATGTTTTCTCTGGTGATGATCGGCAGCGCCATCGCCATACGGCTCCAGCAGCATCCTCGGCTGACCTTTCTGCTTACCGCCCTGCCGGCACGTCTGCAGATCACACTGGAGTGGTTGATAGATACCATCGTCATCGGCACGCTGCTGGTGATTCTGATCCAGGGGGCATTATTGGCGATCGATGAATCCATCATGCGAACGCCATCGCTGCGTGTCTCCTACTTATGGGTCTATCTCTCTTACCCGCTGGGGGCGGGGCTGTCGATCCTCCAGGTGTTCGGCCGGCACTTCGGCCCCGATAGACGCGAAGCACTGGGCGAGATCGAGGGAGTCGTCTGATGTCTCTGACACTCTTTCTCATCGGCTTCGTCGTCATGATGGCGATCGGCATTCCGCTGTCGTTCGCCATGCTGACCAGCACGATCCTGTTTTTCGTCGTCCAGGATCTGCCGCTCTTTCTGGTGGTTCAGCAGTTCTTCATCGGCATCGACAATTTCACGCTGCTTGCCATTCCCTTTTTCATGCTGGCCGGCGACCTCATGGTGGTTTCCGGCACCGCCGACAAGATGATGAATTTCTCGAACGCGCTGGTTGGACGCACGCGCGGCGGCATGGGCTATGTGACTATCGTCTCCTCGATGCTGTTCGGAGGCTGCTCCGGATCGGCTATTTCCGAAATCGCCGGGCTGGGCAAGATGCAGGTCAAGATGATGGAGAAGAACGGCTTCTCGCGGGCATTCAGCACCGCGCTCGCCGTCGCCTCTTCGATCAAGGGCGCGATCATTCCACCATCGATCCCGATGGTGCTGGTGGGAGCCATCACCGGCACATCCATCGGCGGCCTGCTCGTCGGTGGAGCCATTCCCGGCACGCTGGTCTCCGTCGCCATGGCCATCGTCGTCTTCTGCTCCTCGCGCAGGATGACGCCAGCCAGGGACCGGCGCATCAGCATCGGTGAATTCTTGAAAGTCACTGCCTCGTCGCTGCCCTTCCTGGCCATGCCGATCATCATCCTCGGAGGCATCCTGTCAGGGGTCTTTACGCCCACCGAGGCATCCGCCGTGGCGGTTGGCTACGGGTTTCTGCTGCTGTTGATCCGCCAAGGCCGGGCGATTCACTGGCTAACGATCTTGTTCCTGATGATTCGAAGCGCCGTGCTCTCCGCCGTGGTGCTCCTGCTCTCCGGCGCCTCGGCGGTGTTCTCCTGGGTGCTCGCCTCGGAGAGGGTGCCGGACCTGATCGCGAGCTTCATTTTCAGTTTCACCGACAACCGCTATCTCATTTTGTTGATCATCAATGTGTTCTTGCTGCTCTGGGGCATGGTGATGGACATGCTGCCGGCGATTCTCATCGTGGTGCCCATGCTGATGCCGCTGGTAGTGGATCTGGGGGTCGATCCCATCCACTTCGGGGTGGTCGTGGTCTTCAACCTGGTCATCGGCCTGATCACGCCACCCTATGGCGCGGCCCTGTTCACCGGAGCCATCGTGACCGGCATGCCCATAGGAAAAATCGTGGGCGCCATGTGGCCGCTGCTGCTCTCCGCCATCGCTACGCTGCTCCTCATCACCTACGTACCGGAGACCGTTCTCTATCTGCCCCGCCTGTTCGGGCTGGACTGAGCGCAACGCCTCTTACAGGAAGGAATCTCATGAGCTACATGCCACCGACTCGACATACCGCACTGCCGGACAGCTTCATCGAGTGCCTGCGCCAGATCGTCGGCGGGCGACTCAGCACCAGTCCCTCCGAGCTCGAGCGTATGGGCCGCGGCGAGTGCTGGCACCCCTCTATTCCGCCTCAGGTTGGCGTCTATCCCGAGTCGACCGAGGAGGTCGCCGCTCTCGTTAAACTGGCGGCTGCGGAGAACGTGGCGGTGATCGCCATGGGCGCGGGAACATCGCTGGAGGGCCATACCGCCGCCCTTCATGGTGGGGTCTGTCTCGATCTCAGCCGGATGAACGAAATTCTCGAACTGCGCGCAGAGGACCTCGACGTCACGGTGCAAGCCGGGGTCACCCGCCAGGCGCTGAATCAGTATCTGCGCGCCACCGGGCTGTTCTTTCCCGTCGACCCCGGGGCAGACGCGACTCTCGGCGGCATGGCCGCCACCCGGGCCTCGGGTACCAATGCCGTTCGCTACGGCACCATGCGCGAGAACGTGCTCAACCTCACCGTGGTACTCGCCGACGGCAGCGTCGTGAAGACAGCGAGCCGGGCACGCAAGTCTTCCGCCGGCTACGATCTGACCCGGCTCTTCGTGGGCTCCGAGGGCACGCTCGGTATCGTCACCGAAGTGACGGTACGCCTGGCCGGCATTCCCGAAGCAGAGAGTGCCGCCGTCTGCGCGTTTCCCGATACCGCCAGCGCTATCACCACGGCTACCGAAATCATCCAACTGGGGATTCCGGTGGCGCGCATCGAGTTCATCGACGACGTCGGCATGGCTACCGTCAACGACTTCGCCGGGCTGGACTATGCCGTGGCGCCGACGCTGTTCTTCGACTTCCACGGTACCGAGGCGGGCGTCGAGGAGCAGGCCGCGCTCGCCTCGGCCATGGCGCACGACAACGGTGGTACCGACTTCCGCTGGGCGAGTACGCGCGAAGCGCGCAACAAGCTCTGGCAGGCCCGTCATGAATTCCACTACGCCATCCTGTCGCGTCGTCCCGGTGGCGGAATCTGGGGAACCGATGTCTGCGTGCCGATTTCGCGCCTCACCGAATGCATTCTCTTCGCCCAGCATCAGGCCAAGCGAGCGCCCTTCATGGCGGTCGCCCTAGGCCACGTCGGCGACGGCAACTTCCACATGAGCTATCTCATCGATCCAGACGATGATGCGGAGCGCGCACTGGCCGACGAACTCGCCTCGGAACTGGCGCATCACGCCATCGCGCTGGGCGGAACCTGCACCGGGGAGCACGGCGTCGGCTACGGCAAGAGCCGGTATCTGGCCGAAGAATTCGGCGACACCGGGGTGGCACTGATGCGAAAACTGAAAAGGGCACTGGATCCGAACGACATCCTCAATCCGGGAAAGATTCTACCGCCACAGTCATGAGTCCAGATCGACGGCGCTCGCCGGATCGTCGCGCTGGTCGAACCCGTCAAGGCGGCTGAAACCAGCGCGACGATGAACCGACACGACAACTCAAAAGGAACCCATCATGAAACCCTGTCTCGCCTTTATTGCCTTGAGCCTGCTCTCCGCATCGACATTCGCCGCGAACTTCCCGGAGCGCCCCGTGACGATCATCGTTCCGGCAGGCGCCGGTGGAGGCGGCGATACCACGACCCGCCTGCTGGCCCGAGGCCTCGAGAAGCAACTGGGTCAGCCAATCACTATCATCAACCAGGGCCAGGGCGGCGGTGTCGTTGGTCTCACATCGATCAAGAATGCCAAACCGGACGGTTACACGGTGGGGCTGCTGTTTCCCTACGCTGGCTATCACTACACCGGTCAGGCTACTTTCTCGGTCGATGACTTCACGCCCATCGCCAGCTTCAACGGCGACAGCTCGGCACTGATCACCGCGGAGGACTCGCCATTCGACTCACTCGAGGAGGCCGTCGACGCACTGCGAGAGTCGCCATCGGAGTACACCATTCACTGCGCTGGCGGCTGCGGAAGCGTGTGGGACGTACCGATGGCGAGCTTTCTGCTGGACGAAGGGGTGGATGTCGCCGAGATCCGCTGGATTCCCGGCCAGGGCGCGGCGAGCGGCTTATCGGAACTAATCTCTGGGGGCGTCGATTTTCTGACCGCGTCGCTGCCCGAGGCTGGCGCCATGATCGACGCCGATATGGCGCGCGCTCTGACGGTGCTGAGTCCGACCCCGGTCGAGAACTTCGAAGACGTTCCACTGGCCGGTGAGATCGCGGACGAAGTCGTCGACGGCGGTACCTGGCGCGCGCTCGGCGGCCCAGCGGGCATGCCGCAGGAAGCAGTCGATACCTGGGAAGCGGCCGTACTCGCCGTGGTCGACTCCGACGCTTTCCGTCAGGCAATGTCTCAAGCCGGGTTCGGCATCCGCGCACTGAATGCCGGGCAGCTCACTCGTCTGATGCAGGAGCACGAAGACGACACTGCGCGGGTAATGAAAGCACTCGGATACGAAGCGCCCTGACCTTGCCATCGCCGTTCTGTAGCGACGCTACCGGCAGGACCCGGGTCGTCCCCAGCCTGGACTCGGTCCTTATTTCACCGGATGACACCACCGTCTTCGGCGGCGACAACTGGCTTTTGAAGCGCGGTGGCCGGGGCATCGAACGGCCCGTCCGGTTGATCGCCGTTCGATGAGTGCGCCGCTGGTATCCGGTGCTGCCGAGCGGAATGACGCCATACGACGGTCCTCGGGGTCCGGATTTCCAGCCGTCTTGCATCACGCAGGTTGCTACCGATGGGCTGCCGCCGGATAGCGATGGATCAGATCCAGCAGCACGCCATTGGTCCAGCCGAACCCATCGACGACATCGTATTCGCCGCCGCCCCCCACAGCGGGGTCGACCACGTCGTATTTCTCGACCAGTTTGCCGGTCTGCCGGTAGACCTCGCGGTTGGTCTCGATCCAGCGACGGGCGATGGTTTCGGCCAGGTCGTCGTGTCCGTAACGGTCGAGCCCCGCAACCGCCAGCCACTGCAGCGGCGCCCAGCCATTGGGCGCGTCCCACTGCTCGCCGGTATCACGCGTGGTGGTGACCATGCCGCCGGCACGCAGCAATTCGCGCCGCACCGTTGCGGCCGTGGCGTCAGCCCGGGCCGGGTCGGCGACACCGAACGCAAGCGGGTACACCATGGCGGCGGAAATCGCATCTGTCAGGCGCCCCTCCCGCCAGTCGTAGTCGGTGTAGTACCCCCCGTCCTGCTGCCAGAAGACCCGGTTGATCGCGCTCTGGCGGCGCTCAGCCATCGCCTCGAAGCGCGCGGCCTGGGCAGCGTCGCCTTGCACCCGCCATGACCGAGCCAGGGTGCGCTCGAGCTGATACAGCAGGGCGTTGAGATCCACCGGCAGGATATCGCGGGTCTCGATGGTGGTCTGGTGCTGGCCATCGGCCATCCAGCGCGAGCTGAAATCCCAGCCACTTTCGGCGGCGGCCCGCAGATGTCCGTACAGTTCGGGCGCCGGGCGGTCGCTACGCGCGGCCAGCTCCCGTTCGGCGGCATAGGCCTCCGGCCGCGGCCAGTTCTCGCTGCCGTGGTAGCGGTTGAGCAGGGTGCCGTCGGCCAGCTCGACCACGTGCTCGCGCGCCTCGCCGGGGCCGATCTCATCGGCACCGCGCATCCAGTAGTCGTGTTCTCGCATCAATTCGGGCAGGTAACGGCGATAGACGTCGTCGCCGTCGTGCTCAGCCAGCAGTGCCACCATCGGGGCAAAGAACGGCGGCTGACTGCGGGTCAGGAAATAGGTTCTGGTGCCATTAGGGACGAAGCCGTAGGTGTCGATCAGCCAGGCAAAATTGCCGACCATGTCACGCACCAGATCGAAGCGGTCGCTGCGCGCCAGCCCCAGCATGGTGAAGTAGCTGTCCCAGTAGAACATCTCGTTGAAGCGTCCGCCCGGTACCACGTAGGGCTCCGGAAGCGACACCAGGCTGCTCCAGGGGCCTTCGTCGGTGTCCGCCGGATCCCGGGTCAGGTAGGGCCAGAGGTTGACGATATGGGCCTCGATCGAGGTATCGGCGTCCTCGCCAAGCCGCGTCTCGTTCTCCGGGCGCGGATCGAAGTTGGCATCCACGAAGGCCTGCAACCGAGCCTTGCCGATTGCCCCTTCCCGCTGTCGCAGTTGCTCGAAGTCGGCCACGATCGCCGCCGGATCGCGCTTGGGCACCAGGTCGACCACCGACTTTCCGTCCGGGTAGAGTTTCGCCATGGCGACCGCTTCCATGACCGGCCCCCAACTGCGATCCGGGGATTGTCTGGCCGTCTTGGCGGGTGGCTCTCGCGAAGACTCCCGCTCGAGGCTCTGGGTGCTGCAACCGCCCAGCAGCAGGCCCGCCAGCAGCAGCGTGGCCCACCCTAGCCTCGCCTGCCGAAAATCCCCAATCGTCGTCATCGTCGCGCTCCTCACGGCCAGGTGTCGGAGCTCCTAGCTAGCCAGACTTCGGCAACGAAGCCCATGCCGCTTTCGGGGTAGGCGTTTGTCCGAATGAAAAACGCCCCGATCCTGGATCGAGGCATTGCGGCAGCGAGAAGGGCGATGCCCGCCGGGCGGGCTACAAGGCGCCGTCGGCGATCGCCCGGGCCATCGTCGGGGAGAGCGGCAATCGCGGCAGCAGCGTCGCCTGATAGGCGTGGTAGAGGTCGGCCTTGCCGCTCCAGACTTCGCTGGACGGGCGATTATGGCGGTCGAGCTCCTGCCACCAGCTGCCTCGCTCGCGATCGATCAGGAAGCGATCGATGTAGTCCCAGAAGCGGCGATACCAGACCTCGTACGTCGCGTCGCCCGTGCGCTTGAGCAGCAGGGCTGCGGTGGCGGCCGCCTCGGCCAGGGTCCAGTGCATCCGCTCGTGCACGACCGGGCGGTTGTTCCAGTCGTGGGTGTAGACCAGGCCCGGTTCTCCATCCACGTGCCAGGCCAGTTCGGTGGCGCTGCGGAACAGCCCCTGGGCATCCTCCACCAGCCAGCCGGGTGCCGCTTCGCCGTGGCGCAGCAGGCCCCCCTCGAGATGCAGCAGCAGCCGGGACCACTCGAAAGCATGGCCGGGCGTCGCGCCATAGGGCCGGAACTGATCCTTGGGCGTGTCTTCGTTGTAGTCGCGCCACTCGTTCCAGTGACTGTCGAAATGCTCCACCACGCGGTAATCGTTGGGCTTGGCGTGGGCATGAATGATCTTGTCGGCGATGGAGAGCGCGCGAGCCCGCCACTTGGGCTCGTCGAGGACGTCGGCCAGTTGCAGGAAGGCTTCGGTGGCGTGCATGTTGCTGTTGCCGCCGCGGTAGGCCTCGTCCTCGCGCCAGTCGTGGGAGAACCCCTCGCGCATGCGTCCTTCGTCTTCCGACCAGAAATGGGTCTCGATCACGCCGATGATGTCGTCGAGCAGCGGTCCGGCCGCTTCGTCACCGGCCTGCCAGGCACTGGCCGCCGCCAGCGCGACGAAAGCGTGGATATAGGCCTGTTTTGTCTGGGTCTCCCCCGCCTTCGGTCGCTCGCCATACCAGCCACCGTGTTCGTCGTCCCGCAGCCCTCCCCTGAGCGCCGCCACGCCATGGGCGACCAGCGGCATCATGCCGGGCTCGCCACGCATGGCAGCCAGGGCAAAGCAGTGGGTCATGCGGGCGGTGATCATGGTGTCGGGATTGGCATCGGCGGGCAGCCGGCCATCTTCGTCGAGCGCGGCAAAGCCGCAGTCGGGATGACGCGAGGCGCGGTAGAACGCCAGCAGGCGTTGGCCCTCGCTCTCCAGCCAGTGATGGTGCGCCGGCCGGTCCAGCCAGCTCTCCTGCCGCGGCGGCAGATTGGGAGTCGTACCTGGCATGCTGTAGGGCCTCCTCTGCCCTGTCGTCTCTCATGCTTTGTCTGAAAATGTCCGCGCTCACCCGTGCGTCGTCAGCCGTCGCCGGGAGCGCCAGCCCGGTCCGTTTAGCCGACTCTTGCGCCCCACAAGGATGCGGGAAGTGCGTTGGCCCGTGGGAACGGGCCTGGCCCTGGCTTTCGCTCGCCAATCTTTCAGACAGAGCCTGGAGAATGTCTCTTCGGGATTCGTATCGAGCGCGGGTCTATTCACCCCGTCCGGACGGCAAAAGTCCATTCCACCTTCGCCGCCCTGTTCGGCGCGGATCAGCCATTGACGACCATTCCGCCATTGGGATGAAGCGTCTGGCCGCTGATGAAGGAGGCGTCGAGCGAGGCCAGAAAGACATAGCAGGGACCCAGCTCGGAGGGCTGTCCGGCGCGCCCCATGGGGGTATCGGAACCGAAGTCCTCGAGCATCTGCGGATCATGGGCGCCCAGCGTGGCGGGTTGAAGCGGTGTCCATACGGGGCCCGGCGCCACGGCATTGACACGAATGCCGCGACCGACGACCTGGTTCGAGAGGGAGCGGGTGAAACCGACGATCGCCCCTTTGGTCGCGGTGTAGTCCACCAGGAAATCGGGGCCGATATAGGCATTGACCGACGTGGTGTTGATGATCGCGTCATCCTCGCCCAGGTAAGGTAGCGCCGCCTTGGTCAGGTAGAACATGCCATGCATGTTGGTGGCGAACGTCTCCCGCCACAGCTCGTCGTCGAGTTCCGTGAGGTCGGTGCACACCTGCTGGGTACCGGCGTTGTTGACCAGCACGTTGAGTCCGCCGAAGGTCTCGATCACCTGGTCGAGCGCCCCGCGACAGAAGGCGGAGTCACGAATGTCGCCCGCGATCAACAGGCAGCGGCGGCCCTCGGCCTCCACCAGCCGCTGGGTCTCGCGGGCGTCGTCGTCCTCGCTGAGGTACATCACCGCCACGTCGGCGCCTTCCCGGGCGAAATGGATCGCCACCGAGCGGCCGATGCCGCTGTCGGCACCGGTAATCAGCGCGACCTTGTCTTCCAGCTTGCCGCTTCCGCGATAGCCGGGGCGAATGAACTCCGCGGGCGGCTGCATCAGACTCTCCTGGCCGGGTAGGGTCTGGCTCTGGGCATGAATCTTCGTTTTCTCTACCACGTCACGATCTCCCTGCAACCGGGTTGGATGAATCGAGTCACCATCGATGATCGGCCCTGGCGCGTTTGGCACCTAAGAATGATGATGGGACAGATTCAGTCCTAGTCGAGTTGTTCCGATGGCGCAAGCCAGCAACGGGCCGGCGAGATGACGAATCGCCGTCGGTCCACCTCGGAAGATGAATGGCACAACGGCAGAAACAGCATGTCTGGGGGAGTAACAGATGTGGCGAGCAACGCGAGGGAAAGGAAGGAACATCGGAAAGAGATTCGGTGGGTCGATCCACGACAGGATCGCTTCCGTCGATACCGCTCGTCCTGAGCGCCACCGAATCGTCAAGCGGTCCTTCGTTTGACTGCAATACGTTCGACTACCGTAACGTTTCGACTCCAGCCACGCGGCGATCCGAGACACCGATGGTCCGCCGAGGAGCGGGCTGCCTGCCCGTCTTCAGGGGATCCCTCCCCTGTTGCACCTTCCTGGCGCCTCCTCGCGGTCATCACAAGATAGGCGCCCGGCGTCCCGGCCAATAGATTCAAATGCGCCGGTACAGGCAGTGCATTTGCGGGGAAAAATACTTTTCACAACATCATGTTACCTTGAGTTTCATTACTCCCCCTGAAAACCGCGCTGGCGCGCCCAGACGATCGCCTCGCCGCGACTGTGAACGCCCAGCTTCTGGTAGAGCGACGCCACGTAGTTGCGCACGGTGCTATGGGCCAGATCCAGCCGGGTGGCGATGCGCTTGTCCGAGAGTCCGGCACAAATCAGCCCCAATACATCGCGCTCGCGGGCACTGAGGTCCGCCAGTGCCATTTGCTGGGTTCCCGAGGCATCGGTGCCCGCATTGCGAACGTTGGCCAGCTTTTCCACCAGCGTGCGAGTGAACCAGGACGCATCTTTCATCACTGCCTCGATCGCATCGGAAAGCTGGTTCTCGTAACGCTTGCGCTCGCTGATATCCACCAGGGTCAGCAGCAGGCAGGCACGACGATTGATTTCGACCGCCTCCGCTGCCAGCACGTAGATGGTGGGCGCGTGGACGTCATCGACACCCTGCACCTCCATGCCCTCCACATGGCCTGACTCCCCCAGTGCTTTCAGCAACTGCTTGCGTGTCTGCGGCGTGAAGAGCGAATAGTCCTCCAGCCCGGGTGGCTCCGACGCATTGGCGCGACGGCCCAGATCACGCTCGAAGGCCGCATTCGCTTCGATCAGCGTGAGGCTGTCGGCTGACACCAGAGCCGTGGGGACCGGCGACATCTGGAATACCGTGGCGAACAGCGCCTCGCTCTGGCGCAGGGCGTGCTGCGCCTGGCGAGCCGGTTCCAGATCGGTGAAGGTCAACAGCATGCAGGGGGCGTTCTCGACATCGATCGGTTGACCGGCGACGATCACGCTCTTGCTGTCGCTGTCCTGCCGGCCGAGTTGCAGGACCGCTTCGGTCTGGGGAATCGACCAGCCGGCACAGAGCCGCTGGATCGCCGACTCGCGCTGAGGCGAATGGGCGAACACGTCGAACTCGTAGATCGAGCGTCCCAGGATCTCCTCGGCTGTCAGCTCGGCCATGTCCAGGAAGCCCTGATTGACCCGAATGAAGCGCTGACTATCGAGGCGGCAGATCAGCGCCGGCGCCGGGTTGGCGTTGAACGAGCGCTCGAAGCGCTCCTCGGCGCTCGTGAGTTCGGTGATGTCCTCGATGATCAGGGCCAGTGCATCGGGGCGGCCCTCCCGCGAGAGTGTTCTGCCACGCACCCGGTGATGACGAACGGGCAGCTCGGGGTCGGCAGGTCGGACTTCGAGGATCACGTCCTCGAACGCTTCTCCCTCCAGCAGGCGCTCCATTGGCGACCGCCCCTCGCCGACCTCATGGTGATTGCGATAGTAGAGCTCGAAGCGCCGTCGGTAGGCGTCGACGTCGGGCCCTAGTTCCTCGATCGATTCGGCCCCATGCATCGCAAGCGCCGCCGGGTTGGCCCAGCGTAGGCGTCCATCGGGATCCAGAAGCACAATGCCGTCGGAGAGATCGGCGATGAGTTGGTGCAGCGGCGACTGAATCACGCCGGGATCGTCTTTCGGTTCCGACATCTCGTTTCACCACCCTCGGTCATGCTCGGCGTCGATCACGACGCCGGGCGCTGTTCGAATCGCACACGCCATTCCCGTGTCGACCGACGCTCTCCGCAGCTCGGGTCAGCCACTTGCCACACCAAACGCCCACCCCACCAGCGCCGTGACCCCCATCGCCAACGCGCCCCAGAAAGTGACCCGCACGATGGCCACCCATAGACGCGCCCCCCCGATTCGGGCCGACAGCGCACCCAGCAACGCCAGCGCCAGCAACGACCCCAACGCCACCGTGACGGATGTCGCCATCGTGAATGGGGCCAGCAGCACGCAGATCATCGGCAGCGCCGCGCCGGACAGGAACATCAAGGCCGACGCCATGGCCGCCTGAAGCGGCCTCGCCTGATTGACGGTGCTGAACCCCAGTTCGTCGCGGGCATGGGCAGCCAGCGCATCATGGCGCATTAGCTTCTCGGCGACTTCGTGAGCCAGGGCAGGCGCCAGCCCACGGGCTTCGTAGATCTCCGCCAGCTCGCGCACCTCGTGGGCATAGTTGGCCTTGAGCTCGCGCCGCTCCCGCGCCAGATCGGCGCGCTCGGTATCCTTCTGCGAGCTGACCGAGACATATTCGCCCGCCGCCATCGACATCGCGCCGGCCACCGCCCCGGCTGCCCCGGCCGTGAGCACCCCACCCAGCCCCGCACCCGCCGTCGCCATGCCGATCACCAGGCTGGCGGTCGACACGATACCGTCGTTGGCGCCCAGTACCGCGGCCCGCAACCAGCCCACGCGGTCCGAATAGTGGCGCTCCTTGGGTATGGTCATGCCCGGCTGCTGCCCTGACTCCAATGTCATGCCGCTCTCCGTCCTCTTTCCGTCTGCGTACCCGTCGTCTCTACCGCCCTTTCCAGAGCACCGAGTCCGTCCATCTTAAGTCAAGCCGTCCACGGAGAGACAAGCTTTCTTCACCCATTCGACTTTTCCGAAAATTCACTCCCTATCGCCCTCTCCAATTTACCGAAATGGTGCTGATTTTGGATGAACGATAGGTTTGGTTTTTCCTGAAAAAAGCATTTGTTTTATTGCCGACTTCGCCATTCTCTTATCCGAATCAAAGGCAAACACCAGACAACAAATCGATATTTTATTCGGCTATCGCAAAATTTTAGCGTTCTTCTTCGCCACTTCATCCGAGAACCGCCACGGCCTAGCACAAACCAATATTGGTGATATTTACCACCTTGGTATTAATCACATCAGCTACAACTCGCACGAATCTATTATAAGGCATTGATTTAATTATAAAAACATAACCACCCAATAATCATAGTTCATACCTTTGTCTTTATAGACCATGGTTACAATGAAAGTTTACGGAGTTATGGAAATAATGGCTCCCCACAAACGAAGCCCGATCGCGCCAACGACGGCCGACCCGACCGATGGGGAACATCACTGGTTTTCGCCAAAACAGGCACTGTCCCAGGCAGAGGATCGAACCGACTTTGACGCCTTTTCTCGGCTATCCGTTGTCGTTGATACCCGACAGAACATACCGATGGCAGCATGATCGCTCCATGGCGGTTGGCGGTATGAGGTTGGACCAACGGTGACGATATCCAGGGAATACGGCAACGATACCCATAGTTAATAAAAAATGGATTGACTCATATCTCTTTCGATATCGATCGCGATATTGAGTATGTCGAGCACGACGCTTTGGCAGAGCCATTCACGACTCCCCCGATACGTCGGTGGCGATTCTCTCCCAGAGCGCCTTGCGTAGCCGAATGCTTCATCCGGCTGCCCAAACAGCAATCAATGACAAGACCACGAGGGACACCAATAATGATTGCCTCACACTCCGTGCTACGCCGGCCTCTCCTTACCGCCGTCCTCGGCGCCTCATGCATCATGCCGGCCCTGGCTTACGCCGATATCAACCCCGAGTTCTTCGGCTATGCCCGATCCGGTATCGGCTCGACCTCCGGTGGCGGCAGCCAGACCTGCTTCAAGGCCTCCGGCGCACCGGCCAAATACCGCCTGGGCAACGAATGCGAGACTTATGCCGAGATCGGCCTGGGCGCGCAGCTCTATCAGCAGCAGGATACGTCGTTCGACTTCGCCAGCCGGGTCGCCTACGTCACCGCGCAGGACAACGACGACGAATCGCTCAAGGACGACGACAACAACATCTCGCTTCGGGAGATGTACGTCTCCGGCAACAATGTCGTCGGCGGCCTCCCCGGTGCCTCGCTCTGGGCGGGCAAGCGCTTCTACAAGCGTCACGACATCCACATGAACGACTTCTACTACTGGGATGTATCGGGCCCCGGTGTGGGGATTTCGGATATCGATGTCGGCACCGGCAAGCTCAGCTTCGCCTGGACCCGCAGCGAAGGTACCGACGACGGTGATGGCCTGTTCCCCGATTCCGGCCAGCAGATCTCCGACGACACCCTCGATGCGCGCTGGAGCGACATCCCGGTCAATCCCGGCGGCTCGCTGGAGCTCGGGGTCGACTACGGCCGTTCTTCGCTGTCCGAATGGCAGAAGGATTACTACGACGACCAGGGCGTCGACTACGACGAGGGCGACAAAGGCTGGATGGGCACCATCGAGCATACCCAGAGTGGCTGGTTCGGCGGCAGCAACACTTTCGCGGTGCAGTACGCCACCGACGGCATCATCACCCGCGATGGCAATGCGGTGGGTCGGGGCACCGGCGCCCTGCGCCAGGAAGGCAGCATGTGGCGCGCGCTCGACCACGGTCAGGTCTGGCTGATACCAGATCAACTCGACATGCTCTATGCCCTCGTCTACGAGGACAAGGACATGGACGACAACAGCGGTCGCAAGTGGTTCTCCGCCGGTGTGCGCCCGGTCTACTACTGGAGCGATATCATGAGCACCGCGGTCGAGCTGGGCTATGACCATATCGAACCGCAGAGTGGCGTGACCGGCTACAACGACAGCGATCATCACCTGACCAAACTGACCATCGCCCAGCAGTGGTCGGCGGGACGCGGCGCCATGATCCGCCCCACCATCCGGCTGTTCGCCACCTATGCCAAATGGAGCGGTGACGCCTATACCGACGCCCGCAATGCCAACTCGCTCGATACCGGTGCCGGCCCCAACAACGTCGATTTCGACGACACCGACGGGCTGACGTTCGGCGCCCAGATGGAGGTGTGGTGGGGTAGCTGAGCCCCGACCGCGAGATCCATGCTCGCGCTGTTTCGATCCCTTGGGCTCCGGAGACTTGTCGCTCCGGAGCCGTTTTCGTCTCCAGCAGGAGTTCCCGAATGTTGAGTTCGTATCGTCTCGCCGTACCCTTGAGCACGCTCCTTTTCGCCCTGGCGGGATGCAGCACGCCGCTGATGGCACCGCAGTCCCCGACCATTCCGGCCCAGCAGGGGCAGCAGGCGCTGGCCAGCGCACCGGACTGCTGCACCTCGCTGGCCAGGCTGCCGTATCGGCCGATATCGGCCCAGGAGACCCTGACGCTGGACTTCACGCCACAGGCACCGGTTCACGATTTCGGCGACGGCAAGAGCTTCTTCCAGGCGTTCGCGCTGCCCCGCAACAACGGCCCGGTAGCGATCAGCGTCACCAGCCCGATCCGGGACGGCCAGCTCTTCGCGCCCACCCTCCTGGTCCTCGACGCGGCGTTCCAGCCGGTCAGGCAAGTCCCGAGCGATTCGCTCCGGGTACGTCGCCCCACCGGCTTCTCCAGCGCCCGTCTCGAGGGCCAGTTCAGTCTGACCCCCGGCCCCGACGCCCAGTACCTCGTCATCTATTCGAGCGAGCAGGATCGCCGGGCAACGACGAGCTACGAGTCGGAAGCGAAAGCCTATGCTCGGGTCAGAGGTCTTGCCGAGCCCCCCGGGCCAGACCCTCGCGCCGTACATGCCGCCACCGGCACGCTCACCCTCGAGGTCGCCTCGCTGACCGGCAACACCGGCCTGACGCCGCTGACCACCGCAGCCCCCCCGCCAGCGCAACGCCCGGCGCCGTCCGAATCTCAGGGTGTGGCCCCGGCGCCCGCTTCGGCCACGACGAGCCATAACGCCGACTTCGACTACCGCCGCATGATCGATGCCGCACTCAAGGCCGGCGATATCGAGCTCGCCCTGGAGCTGGCCGATCGCGCGGAACGCAGCGGACATCCCGGCACCCGCGCCTGGCTGGCCGAGCGACTGCAGGCCAGGACGCCCTGAGTCAATCTCGAGGTTTCGGGCGATGAGGTAGCGTCGGTTACCGTCGTGGCGATACGTTGGCGCCACGACGGCAAGCCGGAGTTAAGCCAACCCTAAGCCGGTGACGCTTAGGATGGTGGCTCCCTTGTGCCTCAGAGGATTGCCCGTCGTGAACGACACGCTACCCAATCGCTATTCGGCGAAGGCCCGCCATTTTCACTGGACCGTTGCCGCCCTGGTCGTGCTGGCCTACGCGCTCATCCTGTCGACGGATATCTTCCCACGCGATACCGGCATACCGGCCCTGCTGCTGCAGAGCCACTTCTGGGCCGGTATCGGCGTGCTGCTGCTGGCGATTCCCCGCCTGATCGAACGCCTTCGCCATA
Organism: Salinicola sp. CR57; assembly: GCF_003206585.1. NCBI lineage: Bacteria > Pseudomonadati > Pseudomonadota > Gammaproteobacteria > Oceanospirillales > Halomonadaceae > Salinicola > Salinicola sp. CR57. The sequence goes on along the minus strand of NZ_PZJL01000001.1, from coordinate 738,584 downwards.
CGCCCCCGTCCGTGTCGCCGCCACTGCACCCGAAGCTCGAACTGCTGTCGCGACTCACCCATTGGGCGCTCTACGCGTTTCTGTTCGCCCAGCCGCTGCTGGGCATCGCAACGGTGTGGCTGAGCGACGGCGCGATCCCGATCCCCGGTACATCACTGGCGATACCCTCACCCTTCGGCGTGTTGCCGCACTGGGGGCACTCGCTGGAGTCGATCCACAAGACGCTGGGCACGGTGTTCTACTACGTGATCGGCTTGCATATCGCGGCAGTGGTCTGGCACCAGTTCGTACGCCGGGACAACCTGCTCAAGCGAATGTGGTGACGTGATAGCGTGAAGCGCCGCGACGGTGGGCTCCGGTGAGTGGCGACGCGACGCCGTTCGCGCCGCCACGACCCCTCACTCGAGGATATGGAAACCGTCGAGGTAGCGCTCGTTGAGGGAGAGGCCGAGCCCCGGCACGTCGTCGGCAAGATCGAGATGGCCCTCGACCGGTTCCGGGTCGCCCTCGAACAGGTAGTAGAAGAGCTCGTTGCCGATCTCGACGTCATGCACCGGGAAGAACTCCGACATTGGCGATGCCAGCGACGACATCGTCAGATGGTAGTTGTGCATCTGCCCCGCATGCGGGATCACCGGCACCTCGAACGCTTCCGCCATGGCATTGATCTTGCGCGCCACGGTGATGCCGCCAACCCGGTTGGTATCGTACTGGATCACCGAGACCGCACGCTTTTCCAGCAACTGGCGGAAACCGTGGACGGTGAACTCATGCTCGCCGCCGGAGATCGGCATCGGCGCGATGCGATTGAGCTCGGCATAGCCGTCGATATCGTCGGCGATGACCGGCTCCTCCAGCCAGCGCAGGTCGAACGGCGCCAACCTGGGCAGCATGCGCCGGGCGTAGTCGAGGTTCCAGCCCATGTAGCAGTCGGCCATCAGGTCGATATCCTCACCGATCACCTCGCGGACCGCTGCCACGCTCTTGAGATTCTCACGCATGCCTCTTGGCCCGTCCTTGGGCCCATAGCCGAAACGCATCTTCATCGCCTGGAAGCCCTGATCGAGATAGCCTTGCGCCTCCGCCTGCATGACCTCGAGATCGTCGTGGTAAAGCTTGGAGGCGTAGCACGGGATCTTCTCCTTGGTGCGCCCGCCGAGGAGCTTGAACACCGGCTTGTCGAGCGCCTTGCCCATCAGGTCCCAGATCGCGATATCGACGCCGGAGATCGCCGCCATGCCGATGCCACGCCGCCCCCAGGCCAGCGTGGCGCGGTACATGCGCTGCCACAGGTATTCGTAGTCGAACGGATCCTGGCCTACGATCAGCGGCGCCAGATGCCCATCGACGATGGTCTTGGCGACCCGCGGCGCCAACGCCACGTTGCCAAGACCGACCAGACCGCTGTCGGTCTCGATCTCGATCACCGTCCAGCCGTGAAAGCGAAAGCTCTGCATCGCATCGCCGCGATCCCACAGCGCATCCATGGCGTTGGTGCAGAAGTGCGCCTTGGGCGGCACCGTCTCGCCTTTCCATTCGAAAACCCGGGCGCGGACGCGGGTGATTTTCATATCGGGACTCCTTGTCATTCGACGGGCGGCCATCAACCCACGAAGGCGTTGGCGACCAGCAGCGCCACCAGCCCGGTGGCCCAGCCCAGGGTGGTCGGCACCGACAGCACCAGCAGCTGATGCTTGGCGGTCTTGACCCCCAGCAGCCGGTTGACGACCCAGAAATAGCTGTCGTTGAAATAGCTGAAGAACAGTCCGCCCAGGCACGCCGCCTGCGCCGCCAGCACCATGTTGACGTCCGGCATCGAGGCCAGGATCGGCGCCGAGATCGACGCCCCGGTGATCATGGATACCGTGCCGCTGCCCTGCACGAAGCGCACCAGGGTGGCGATGATGAACGGGATCAGCACCGCCGGCAGCGCCAACCCGGCAATGCTCTCGCCGATGTAGTCACCGGCACCGCTGGCTCGCAGCACGGCACCCAATGCGCCCCCGGCACCGGTGACCAGCAGGATGATACCGGCGCTTTCGACCCCTTTTTCCAGATGCGCCAGGACCTGGTCCTTGGGCATCTTCGGCACCAGCCCGTAGACCGCCACCAGTACGCCGATACCGACCGCGATCACCGGATGACCGACGAACTGGACCACCTGCACGAAAATGCCGGGCGCATCGCTGCCGCCCACCACGGCGGTGACCAGGGTATTGAAGAAGATAAGCGCGATCGGCAAGGCGATCGGCAGCACCGACTTGAACAGCGTCGGCAGTTCGCTCTCCTCGAGGGGCGCCGCGAGCGGGTCATCCGTCGCGTCCCGCTTCAGCGATCCCGGTACGTCACGCTCGATCATCGCCTCGATACGCGGGCCCATGAAGCGGGCATAGAGCACCATCACGATCAGCGCCGGCGCGGTGAAGACCAGGCCCCAGGCGATCATCAGACCGATATCGACACCGAAGATACCGGCGACGCCCAGCGGGCCCGGTGTCGGCGGTACCGCACTGTGGGTGACCGCCAGCCCCGAGGCCAGCGCGATGCCGAGCGTGAGCACCGAGCGCCCGCTGTTGCGCGCCAGTGCCCGCACCAGCGGATTGAGTATCACGTAGGCGGAGTCGCAGAAGATCGGGATCGAGACGATATAACCGGTCAGCGCCATCGCCCAATCCTCGCGCTCCTTGCCGAGCAGCTTGAGGATCGAATAGGCCATGCGCTGGCCGGCGCCGGAGACTTCGAGAATCCGCCCCATCATCACCCCGAAGCCGATCACCAGGCCGATGGTGGAGAGGGTCTTGCCGAAGCCGGTGGTGATGGCATCGATCACCGCATTGGGCGACATGCCGCCGAACAGACCGGCGATCGAGGCGGCGATGACCAGGGCGAGCAGCGCGTGAACGCGGGTCTTCAGCACCAGCGCGATCATCACGAAGATGGCGATACCCAGGCCGATGATGACCTGGGGTCCAGCAACGGCGTCTGTCATGGCGTGAACTCCTTGTGGGCTTTATTGCGTATTGTTGCCTGCTTGGTTCAAGGAACGGTTCTGTCGAGTCGGGAGTGTCTTGTCGGAGACCGGATCAGTGATCGAGCTCGTCCTCCCGGTAGGCATGGATGATGGCGTCGAAATCGCTGTCGGCCCGGAAACCGAGCTTCAGTGGTCGTTCGGTATCCAGCCCGCCCGGCCAGCTGGCAACGATGGCATCGATCCCGGCATCCGGCTCGAAGCGCACCCGTTGGCGAGCCGACGGGCCGGCCACGCGCTCCAGCGCGTCGAGCATCGCGGTGACCGTCAACGTGATCCCGGGCAGGTTGAGCGTGCGCCAGTCGCCCAGCGCCTCACCCTCGATCGACAGCGCATGGGTCAGGTTGGCGACCACGGCACGGGGCGAGGAGAGCCACAGCGCCAGGCCGGCATCCACCGGACAAACCGCTTCGACGCCCGCGAGCGGCTCGCGGATGATCGAGCTGGCAAACGACGACGCCGCCCGATTGGGCTTGCCGGGGCGCACCACGATGGTGGGCAGGCGGCAGACCCGGCCATCGACGAAGCCGCGCCGGCTGTAGTCGTTGACCAGCAGCTCGCCCATCGCCTTCTGCGCGCCATAGGAGGAGCGCGGCTGCGGGCCGATCGCCTCGGCCACCGGCTGGGCCAGCCCCGGACCGAATACGGCCAGCGAGCTGGCGAACAGGAAACGCAGCCGCTTCGGATGGGCGCGGCACGCTTCCAGCAGCGTGCGAGTGGCATCCAGGTTGACCCGCATGCCGAGCTCGAAGTCCGCCTCGGCCTGGGCGCTGACCACCGCCGCCAGGTGGCAGACGGCGCCGGTATCGTCGCCAAGGGCTCGTTCGATCAGCGCAGGATCGGCGACATCGCCGGTGAGCGATTCGACCCGGCCTTCGGCTACCGGACACGGCGCCAGATCGATCGACGTCACTCGCGTGACGGCCTGCCCTGCGATAGAGACCTCTCCCGATAGCAGTTGCCGAATCAGCCTTGCGCCGAGAAAACCGGCGCCTCCCGTCACGATCACGTGCATTCGCTCTCTCTCCTGATGCCGGTGAATTGCCACTTGCCTCACGCCGTCGACGGGCTCGAATTGACCAAAGGCGAATTGCGTCGACGATCGAGATTTAACATCTTGTCTGACAAATTCGGCGCACAGGCAATATCGCCATTGGTCGGAGAGCGCAGCGGAGCACCGTCGTCACGGCAGTTGGCGATGATCCGCTTCGACGAACGCATGAGAGATCCCAACCGTGAATCAAGAACCGCGAACCAGCCGCGTGAGTGAAACCTCGGAACCGCCATCGCGCGGCCCGCAGCTCTCCGAACAGGTCGCCCAACGGCTGAGCGATGCCATCCAGGCCGGCGAATGGGGCCGGGGCGCGCGCCTGCCCACCGAGGCGGCGCTGGGCGAGCGATTCGGCATCAGCCGCTCGGTGGTGCGCGAAGCGATATCGATGTTGCGCAATGGGGGGCTCGTCACCTCGCGTCGCGGCAGCGGCAGCTTCGTCGCCGAATCCCCGACGGTCTCGCTGCGTCTAGCGATTCCCGATCCCGACCTGCAGTCGGTGGTCGAGGTGCTGGAGCTGCGGCGTCCGCTGGAGGTGGAAGCCGCCCGGCTCGCCGCCGAACGCCACACCCCCTCCCAGTTGCGTCGAATCCGAAACGCCATGGCGGATATCGACGAAGCGGTCGAGGCAGGGCTTTCCGGTGTCGACCAGGATCTCGCCTTCCACCGCGCCATCGCCGAGGCGGCCAACAATAGCCACTTCACCGCCGTGCTCGATTTCTACAACCGCTTCTTGCACCAGGCAATCCGGGTGACGCGGACCAACGAGTCGCTGCGCGACACCTTCATGCAGCAGGTCGTCGCCGAGCACCAGGCGATACTCGATGCCATCGCCGCCGGCGATGGCGAGGCCGCCGCCCGCGCCGTCGCCACGCATCTGGAACACGCCGAAACGCGCCTGCGCCAGGCGCCGACCGATCTGCTCGAGCGCGTGGAAGCGCAGCGCGGATCGGCCTCGATGTCATCGACAGAGTCCACGGGAGGCAATTCGCGATGAGTACCACACAACGACCGTGGGTCGGGGTCATCGGGCTGGGCTCGATGGGGATGGGCATGGCCCTGTCGCTGGTCCGCGCCGGCTTCGAGACCTGGGGCTGCGACCTCCGCGAGGAAGCGCGAGCGGGTTTTACCAAGGGCGGCGGGCACGCCGTGGCGACGCCCGCAGCGATGGCGGCCGAGGTCGAGATCGTGCTGACCGTAGTGGTCAACGCCGAGCAGACCCGCAGCGTGCTGTTCGGCGACGGCGGCCTGCTGCCGGGGTTGAAGCCGGGCAGCCTGGTGATCTCGTGTGCGACCTGCGCCCCGGATGCCGTGCAGGCGCTGGGGGCCGACCTTGCCGAGCGTGACATCCACCTGCTCGACGCGCCAATTTCGGGCGGGTCGGTCAAGGCGGCCGCCGGTCAGTTGACGATGATGGCGTCTGGCCCCGCGGCGCTGTTCGAGCGCGCCGAAGCGGTCCTCGACGCCCTCGCCGCCAAGGTGTTCCGGCTCGGCGACGAGCTCGGCCAGGGCTCCCAGGTGAAACTGGTCAATCAGCTGCTGGCGGGCGTGCATATCGCCGCCGCCGCCGAGGCGATGGCCTACGGCATTCGCGGCGGCTGCGATCCGCAGACGCTTTACGAGGTGATCACCCAGAGCGCCGGCAACTCCTGGATGTTCGAAAACCGCGTGCCGCACATCCTGGCCGGCGACTACACCCCCCACTCGGCGGTGGATATCTTCGTCAAGGATCTGGGCATCGTTCACGATACCGCCCATCGCGACAAGTTCCCGCTGCCGCTGACCGCCCAGGCGCTGAGCCAGTTCACCCTGGCTTCCGCCCAGGGGCTGGGCCGCGAGGATGACTCGGCGGTGATCAAGATCTATCCGGGTATCGAGCTGCCCGGCACGGCGGCCAACGACGCCGGTCCCAACGATCACGGAGGTGCTTGAGCGATGGCGGACTCTCTTTCGAAAACGGATGAGCGACGGCCCCGCGCCCGACCGATTCTGGGCTGCATCGCCGATGACTTCACCGGTGCCACCGATCTCGCCAGTCAGCTGGTCGGCGCCGGGATGCGCACGCTGCAGACCATCGGCACGCCCGACATACCGCTGGAAGCGGATGTCGATGCGGTGGTGGTGGCGCTGAAGTCGCGCACGATCCCTGCCAAGGACGCCATCGAACAATCGATCCAGGCGCTCGACTGGCTGCGCGAACAGGGCTGCGAGCAGTTCTACTTCAAGTACTGCTCGACCTTCGATTCGACCCCGGCAGGCAATATCGGCCCGGTCACCGAGGCGCTGATGGAAGCGCTGGAAACCGACTTCACCGTCGCCTGCCCGGCGCTGCCGGCCAATCGTCGCAGCGTGTTCAACGGCTATCTGTTCGCCAACGGCGTCCCGCTCAATGAAAGCGGCATGCAGGATCACCCGCTGACGCCGATGACCGACGCCAATCTGGTCCGCGTTCTCGGCGCCCAGACCCGCCACACCGTGGGCCTGATCGACTACAACACGCTACGCCAGGGTGATGCCGCCGTGAGCGCGCGCATCGAGGCGCTCAGGGCCGGGGGCGTCGGCATCGCGATCTGCGACGCCATCGATAACGACGACCTGTTCGTACTGGCCCGCGCCTGTCGCGAGCTGCCGCTGGTGACCGCGGGCTCCGGCCTGGCGCTGGCGCTGCCCGCCAATGTTGCCGGGCGCCTCGGCCATACCGAAGATGCCGCCCGGCTCGAACCCGTCACGGGTCGCGAGGCGGTGCTGAGCGGCAGCTGTTCGCGGGCCACGCTGGCCCAGATCGAACATGCCCGGCAGCACATGCCCAGCGTGCACCTCGACGCGCAGGCGCTAGCCGACGACTATCGGCGCGTCGTCGATGGCGCGCTGGAACACGCCGAAGCGCATCTGGAGGCCGGCCCAGTGCTGATCTATGCCAGCGCCTCACCCGAGGAGGTCCGTCTTGCCCAGCAGCGACTCGGCGTGCAGGAAGCCGGCGAGCTGGTCGAGAGCGCCATGGCCGAGATCGCCGCCGAGCTGGTGGGTCGGCTTGGCGTGTGCCGGTTGCTGGTGGCCGGTGGTGAGACCTCCGGCGCCGTGGTCGGCGCACTCGGCGTGCAGGGGCTGCGGATCGGTGAAAGCATCGACCCCGGCGTACCTTGGACGACCACCCTCGGGACCGACGAACCGCTGGCGCTGGCACTCAAGTCCGGCAACTTCGGCGCCACCGATTTCATGACCAAAGCCTGGAAACTGATGCCATGACCGCGATTCACACTTCCACATCCGCAACCGAGAACCGCCTGCGCGAGGAGATTACCGAGATCGGCCGCTCGTTCCGCAATCTGGGCATGGCGCCGGGCACCTCCGGCAATATCAGCGCCAAGCTAGAAGACGGCTGGCTGATGACACCGACCAACGCCAGCCTGGGCGCGCTGGATCCGGCGGAGATTTCCAAGCTCGACTGGGACGGCAACCTGCTCGCCGGCAAGCCGCCGACCAAGGAGTCCTTCCTGCACCGGGCCTTCTACGAACAGCGTCCGGATACCGGCGGTATCATCCATCTCCACGCCACGCACTCGGCGGCGGTCTCCTGCCTCAACGGGCTCGACGAGCACTCCTGTCTGCCGCCGATCACGCCCTACTTCGTGATGCGGGTCGGCCGCTTGCCGCTGGTGCCCTACTATCGCCCCGGCGACGCCGCGCTGGGCGACGCCGTGCGCGATTACGCCGCCGATCATTCCGCGGTACTCCTGGCCAATCACGGCCCGGTGGTGGCGGGAAAGACCATGGAAGCCGCGCGCAACGCCATCGAGGAGCTAGAGGAGACCGCCAAGCTCTATCTGCTGCTGCGTCAGCACGACGTGCGCACCCTGAACGAGAAGGAGATCGACGAACTGCGCGATGCGTTTGGCGCTCAGTGGTAGCCGGAGCCTCGCCTCCGAGAACCGCACTACCGCTTCTTTCTACACACTATTGATGGGATAACCGAGGAATCAGGCCATGCCGCGCTTCGCCGCCAATCTCAGCATGATGTTCAACGAAGTCCCATTCATGGAGCGCTTCGCCAAGGCCGCCGCCAACGGCTTCGCCGGGGTCGAGTTCCTGTTCCCCTACGACTTCGAGCCCGACGCCATCGCCGCCGAGCTGAAGCGTCACGGGCTCGAGCAGGTGCTGTTCAACCTGCCGCCGGGCGACTGGGCTGCCGGCGAGCGCGGGCTGGCTGCCCTGCCCGGCCGCGAGGCGGAGTTTCGGGAAAGTGTCGATACCGCCATTCGCTATGCCAAGGCGTTGAACTGCCCGCGCCTGCACGCCATGGCCGGGCTGGTTCCAGAGGCCGCGACCGATGATGTTTCCCGTGAAACATTCATCACTGCGGCAAGGGAGATTTACCTGGAAAATCTGAGGTTTGCAGCCAGAAAGCTTGCCGAGCACAACCTGACGCTGCTGATCGAGCCGATCAATACCCGCGACATGCCTGGCTACTTTCTCAATCACCAGGCCGATGGCCACGCCATTCTCGAGGAGTTGAACGAGCCCAACGTCAAGGTGCAGATGGATTTCTACCACACCCAGATCATGGATGGAGATATCTGGCGGACCTATCAGCGCTATCGCGATGGCGTCGGCCATATCCAGATCGCCGGCGTACCCGAACGGCATGAGCCGGATACCGGCGAGGTCAACTACCCGTGGCTATTCGTGCAGCTCGACGAGAATGGCTATGACGGTTGGCTGGGTTGCGAATACAGACCGCGCAGGGAGACCGAGACAGGGTTGGCATGGTATCGCGCCTCGCAGCAGCGCTGACGGAGAGGGGTCAATCGCCCTCGATCCATCGGATACCATCGTCTTCGATCACGATCCGGCGCTGCTTGTAGAGCCGGCCGATCGCCTGCTTGAAGGCATTCTTGCTGACGCCGAGGCGCGCCTTGATGACATCGGCCGGGCTCTTGTCGCCAAGGGCCAGGAACCCGTCATTGGCGGCCAGCGCTGCCAGCACCTTGTCGCCGACCACATCCAGGCGCGCCTGCCCCGGCGGCAACAGCGAGAGATCCAGGCGCGCGTCGTCGCGCACCCGGCGCACATAGCCATCCAGACGATCGCCCCGGCGTAGCGGGCGCGACATGTCATCGTGATACAGCAGCCCCCAGAACCGGCTGTTGACCACCGCCTTGGCGCCGAGATCGGTCAAGTCCGAGATCACCAGCGACACACGATCCCCCGTCTTCAGGCCTTCCGACTCATCCTGCAGGAACTTGTCGAGTTTCATGCTGGCCACCGGGCGCATGCGATCGTCGACGTAGATCATCACCAGCACCCGCTTGCCCTCGTCCGGGCGAAAGCGCTGCTCGCCAAACGGTAGCAGCAGATCCTTGGGGCGGCCCCAGTTCAGGAAAGCGCCGATGTCATTGACCTTCGTCACGCGCAGGTAGGCGACGTCACCCACGTTGACCTGCGATTCGGCGGCAGTGGGGGCATCGGCGGGAGCGTCGTCCCGAGGGGGGCGGGTCATGGCGTACTCTGGCTGACAAGCGGTGGCTGGGAGGAATCCATTATGGCGGGCGCGGCGACGTGGAGCAAAGAGGTGGCGCTCACCGCCCCCGGGGCTGTCTCGGCAGCCGCCTTGCCCCGGCATTCCCTGCATGCAGAAATAAGGTTTACACTATCGCCACGTCTCATGGCTTCGACCTTTGTATTAATCCCATCGATAGTCGAATTCACTACACGTGATTAGCAGACTAAAGAACAGGCTCCCATAATGTCATCACAGATTGAGGCCGAGAGGCCATCAGTAGAAAAGACATTTTGGAGGCCACACCATGAAAAATCGCATTCTCGCAGCCATCGCCATTGCCGTCGCCCTGCCCGCCGCCGCCCAGGCCAACAGCCTCGCAGCCGAGCGTCATTTCGACCAGCAGAGCGAACCGCTCAGCATCGAGCAGACCGCGCAGTACCATGCGCTGCCGACCCGCTACAGCGTCGACACCGTCAACGGTGGCCACAGCGCCGCTGCCGACCAGGCTCTGCAGAACGTTGCCGACTCGACTCAACTGAGCACCGATGTTCATCCGTCTCACAACGGCCTGATCGGCGAAGGGCAGAGCGATGCCGCACGCCAGGCGCTGCGAAACGCCACCCAGACCGTCAGCAATGACAAAGGCAATGTCGAAGTGAACTTCGCCAGCCTGTAAGTCTCCGCCTTCGGGCATGAAGACAGCGCTAGTCCATCAAGGGAGCCCTCGGCTCCCTTTTTGGTGTTTTTCACTCAATGAAGGACAAGCGCCAGGCGCCATATCCATCATCACTGGTGTCGACAGTCTGTTTCAGAGGATTCGATTGCGACCAGCGCTCTCTTCGCCGCACAACGCGAAACGCTCAACCTCGAGCAGACCGCCCGACGAGACAATGGCGAGGTCAGTTTCACCACGCTGTAATCTCTCCTATCCCTCTCTGCAGCCGCCGGCAAGATGCCGGTGGCTGCCTGTCGTTCTCCCACCGCATCCTCTTATATTCCTTTCCATTCCTTCGGTACGCCGCTCATCGAAATCGAGTACCGGCGAATATGACTCAGTGAAAAGTAAAGGCACCTTTGATTCATCTACCTGACATACGTCATACAAAAATAACTTTCATCCAGCAAAGAAAGTCAAGATAACCAAGTATAAAAATCGTTCTCTCCTCCCGATAGAATTTGGCTAATCTAAATGTAATGAAATATTACAGAACCGGGCCATAGCTGGAATGACCCAGGGACAGGGCGCGGGGAGTCGGTCTCATGAGAGCGTGGATGAGGTCTGTCAGAAATCGTTTAAAACAGGACTTCGTCCTTCGGGTGATCTCGCTTCTGGGCGCCTGCGAGACGCTGACCCTACTACCTTTCAGCATTTACAGGTTCACTCAAGGCAGTTTCGAGAAGGGCATCTTCGACGGCATATCTCTCCTGCTGATTCTTTGCATAGTAGGTTATTCCTGGTATTCCAACGATAGCCAACGTGGTGGATTAATCCTGGCGGCCACTAGCGCTCTTTTTGCCGGGATCACCACCAATGTCCTCGGTCTCGTTGGTGTATTCTGGTCGTTCCCCATGATGCTGACGAATTTCTTTCTGACTGATGCCAGACGCGCACTCATGATCAATGTCATTATGAGTGCCGTAATGATCCCAATACTGCTGCAGTTCTCACAGCCCGAAGGTATTTTCTCCTTCATCGCTTCCAGCTTCACGGCAAATAGCTGCGCCTATCTCTACGCCAGAAGGAGCGATCTGCAGCAGAAAACCCTGACGAGGCTTGCGACTTACGATGATATGACCGGCGCCCGTAACCGGAGATCACTTGACGAGTCACTGGCTCACGCCAGGGACAGACTGATCGATGAGGGGCGGCCCAGTTCTCTCATTCTCTTGGATCTGGACAATTTCAAGAGTGTCAATGACCGATTCGGACACGCCTATGGCGACGAGGTTCTGGTGAGATGCGCCAATCTCATCCGCCGGAGCGTGCGATTCGATGACTGCCTGTTTCGTTTCGGCGGTGAGGAATTCTTGCTGTTGCTGGCGGATGTCAAAGAGATCGATGCCGCCGATGTGGCGGAAGATCTACGAAGGGTTATCGCCAGCCAGCTTGGCGATCCTTCCTGTCCGATCACCACGTCTCTAGGTGTCACCGGACTGCACTCTTCGGACGATGTCAAGCGTTGGCTGAAAAGAGCCGACGATGCACTATACGAGGCAAAAGGTGGTGGCAGAAATCGTGCTGTTCTCAAAACCTGTGAAGAAGAAATCAATAATCAATCTAGTTCTAATCAGGTCAATTCTGTATAAGAAAAACCAAAATTTTTCGAGGAATTTTGTCAAATATAGGGCGGCAATAATAGGGAAAACCTTTTGAACCTTACCTAGCACTGGAAAATAACAATCACATTCCCAAAACTATTATTGTTATTATTAACCCTCATGGTCTGACTTTTGCCCAGTTTCGGCTGGGCCTTTTTACCGGCTGACTTCCTCGAAGTCTCATTCATAAAACTCTCGATTAAATCAATGATTTCGTTGCGTTATCGTGTCATCGATGCGCCAGGCCCCTGCGGGTGAGCATCGGTCTGTTCGACCGGATCTTCTGCGTCTGGCGGATTTTCGACGGATGACGGGCCGCCATCGGCCGCGAGGGGCATAGCGGGGCCGGCATTCTCCAGCAACCAAGCGGCAGTGAAGGCACCCCCACTTGCCGCGGCCATTCTCGCTGCATGGCGGGTTTCGCCGGTGTACTCCGTGCGGGGTAGCCGCTCCCGGCGTAGCCACTTACAGACAGCCGACGGCGAGACCCCGCAGACCCGGGCACAACGTGACACGCCACCGAGTTGTTGGACCGCAAGACGGATCGCGCTCATGACCTCTCTCCGTACCTGAACTTCGAGTACATGACTATCAGGTACTGAAAGTACATTCAACCGGTGGGAACATTGAACCCATGGTTCACACCGGTAACCGGGATGAGTTCAGCTCCCGACTTCACAAGGCGCTCCGTCGCGCAGGCAAGGACGGCTATGGGATGGGCGCACGCCTGGCCCGAGCCATGCGTGTCACGCCCAAGGCCGCCAGCAAATGGCTGAACGGGGAAGCTCGTCCGGGCCATGACAGGAAGGTCGCGCTGGCCCATTGGCTCGGTATCCGTGAAGAGTGGCTAGACTACGGCCGGGGGGAGATGCTGAGAAGCGACACCCCATCGCCCCCTGGCGCCGGCACCACCGCCCGGGATATCCGCGAACCCTCACCCACCCGCACTCGGCAGCCGACCGAGAGGTCCGCCGAAGCGCTGCGCCAGATCGAGCAGGCTGTATTGTCCGGCGAGATGGATGAAGCCGATCTACTGCTCCTAGAACAGATCGCCAGACGTCTCTCCAATCGCGAACACCAGCGATATCGCAGCGAAGACGTCACGGCGGACTACCTGGCAACGACGGACGCCACGTCCCGATCCGACACCGAGGATTGACCCTCAGATAGCGGTACCCCCTCGTCAGATTTGATCGCCGTACGAAGTTTGTACTCAAGACACCTTTTATGTACATTTAGTACACAAACTACCTGCCGCGTTCCATGTCGAGGATGAAATGCATCGTTCCAGCCCCGATGGTCTGCCTTTATCGGAAGACGAGGGTCGCGCCCGGCGGCGTCACACCACGGCCTTGCAGCGGTTCAACTACGCCAGTCATCAGATCGCCACCGCCTATGATCTCCACATCTGCGAGGCGGGCGTGCCCGACGTGGAAACTCGCTATGGTGCCTGCCCCCGCCACGAGGGTGGGCGCTTGGCAGCCTATCATCCCTCGTTCCATGTACCTGGCAAGAACCACACCATCGTCATCGCCGATTGCCAGTTCGATGAGGAGAATCTCGCCAAGGCCTGGATAGCCGACCGCATACGCTGGCTCATCCTCAGCCGGCGCGGCCAGCGGCTGCCACCGGCCAGCTACCGCCGACGGGGCTAAGTTGCTCAGACATTCATGGGCCACGCCCCTGTGGAAAGTCGACGCTGAACGCTACATCGCTCAGCCCTCAGCTATCCGGTCGTCTCACTGCCAATCGCCCGCAGCGGCCGACCACGCTGCTCGAATGTCCTGCCCAGCGCCTTGGGAACTAGGGCAGCGTCGACAAGTGCTATCGGGATGATTGCCCCGGAGACCTTCGAGGCTTGAATGATCGCTTAAGTCGGTGTCCATAGGTATTGGGCAGGATCATCGACAACAGCACTGTTCAAAGAAATCGGGGGGTGTTATGGGGTTCAGCTCAAGAAATGCAAAAATCGTACGCTGAGCCAGCCCGCGGATGTTCCTGTGGATTGCTGGCCGTCACGGGGCTAATGGCCTGAAAGATCGAGCCGATCGATAAACCATTTCAACGCACGGCCGTGTTGCTCCCGGCGGCAAAGGACGTCAGTCCAGATTGGATCCCGAGGCTCGGCTAGCTCGAGTATGGTTAGCTCGCCTCGTGGTTTGTCGTCTTCGATCCACTCGCGGGGACAAAAACCAACACCTAGCCCCTGCCGAATAGCCTCGAGCTTTGTGCTCATATGGCCAACGGTCAGCCGAGGCTGGCCGTCCAGTAACGAGGCCGAGGCCGACCGAGGCGCGAATCGACGCGCGCTGTCGGCAATAACCACTGCCGGGAATGCGCGTATGTCTGCGCATGTGATGGGGCGTCCGAGCTGGCTCAAGGCGTGATTCGGCGCGCAGCAGTAGACAAATTCGATTGGGATTTGCCCTAGGCGCTCGACGCGAGCTGATCCGGGCGCATCGTCAACGCCGATCGCCAGATCGGCCCGGCCCTCAACCAGTGCTTCCCAGGTACCGCCAAGCGTCTCTTCGAGCAACCGGATACTGACTGACGGAAGATCACGAGCAGCCGCTCGCAGCACCGGCCAAAGAATATTTCGAGGCACAAGCGCATCCATCGCAATACGCAACTCAGGCTCCCACCCATCAGCCAATCGGCGGGCTGCCGCGCTCACCTCGCGATTGGCCGCCAGAATGCGCCGTCCTTCGGCCAGCAATAAACGACCGGCCGGGGTGAAAACTGCTTTTCGCTTACGCCGATCAAATACTTTGACACCTAATTCGTCTTCGAGCTGACCGATCACATAAGTCATCGCCGAGGGCACACGATATAACGCGGCCGCAGCAGCAGCGAACGTACCGTAACGGTCAATGGCATCCAGCGCTTCAAATGCCTCAAGACGAATCAAGTCCATAAAAACTCAAGGTTCGGATGAATTGAACAATAGTACCAGAACATTTTAATTTTTCTCTCTTCGCAAGAAGACTAGATTGAATTTCCGTAGTCAATCGCGCTGGTTTCGACCGGAAAATACAGCCTAACTATCGCTAAAAGGAGATGAAGAATGAAAAAAGTTCTGGTGCTCTATTACTCCATGTATGGCCATGTCGAAACACTCGCGCAGACCGTAGTCGAGGGCGTGAAGTCAGTCGGCGGTGTGGAGGTCACGCTCAAGCATGTACCTGAAACCATGCCCGCGGACGCTCTGGAAGCGGCCGGCGCCAAGACGTCCCTGGCCGGCGATAGCGCCAAGCCATCGGAGCTCGCCGACTACGATGCGATCATCTTCGGCACGCCGACCCGTTTCGGCAACATGGCAGGTCAGATGCGCACGTTCCTGGATCAGACCGGTGGACTGTGGGCCAACGGCAAGCTGGTGAACAAGCTGGGCTCGGTCTTCACCTCTAGTGCCACAGGTGCCGGCAATGAAACCACCATCACGTCGTTCTGGAACACGCTGGCACACCACGGCATGTTGATCGTGCCGCTGGATTATGCCGGCGCTCAAGAGCTGTTCGATATCTCTGAACTGCGCGGCGGCTCGCCCTACGGTGCATCGACTTACGCCGACGGAGACGGCTCACGGCGGCCGTCGGCCAATGAGCTGGCGATCGCCCGTTATCAGGGTGAGAAGGTCGCCAAGCTTTTGCTGCGGTTTAACGACTGACACATCAGACGTTGAGGTGACGGCCACGGCGGGCGGCTCTGTCTATAACAACACCACAGACGGCCAGTACGAGTTGCAATTCGGCGGTATGACCGCAGTCGCGGCCTATCAGCCCAAGGACAGCGTCGTGATCTTCAACCACACCGGCGTACCGCCCGAGTTCAAAGGCCAGGGCGTCGGCTGCAGGCTCATCGCCGGCGCCCTGAATGACGTGCGCCAGTAAGAGTTCAAATTCGTGCCCGTCTGTCCTTCCGTTGCCGCCTGCGCCAAGGATATCCAGGCCAAGTAACGACGGCGAATCGGATCCAACATCTGGTTGCCCCACGTGCGTCCACAGCGGGCAGCTACTGACACGGTAAGGTAATGCCATGGGTTTTCTAATCGAAGGTAAGTGGCAAGACGGCTGGTACGACACCAAGTCGCACGGCGGCAAGTTCGTACGCGAATCGGCCGGTTTCCGGGATTGGGTCGAGCCTGATTCCAGTGCGAAGTTTGCCGCCGAAGCAGGCCGCTATCATCTGTATGTGTCTTATGCCTGTCCCTGGGCCTGTCGGACGATCATTGCGAGGCGGCTCAAGGGCCTGGAATCCGTCGTCGGCCTATCGATAGTGCATCCGCGTAACGGCGAGAACGGCTGGGAATTTTCCGGCGCGCCGGGCTGCGATCTCGACCCGCTCTACGGATTCGATTATCTCTATCAGCTCTATCAGAAAGCCGATCCGGCATATTCCGGCCGGGTGACCACACCCACGCTCTGGGACAAGAAACACGAAACCATCGTGTCCAATGAATCGGCCGACGTGCTGCGCATGTTCAACGCCGCGTTCAACGACCTGGCCGAGCACGCTGAAATCGATCTCTATCCGGAAGCGCTTCGCGCTGAGATCGACGCGGTCAACGAGCGCATTTATACGCCGCTCAATAACGGTGTCTATCGCGCCGGTTTCGCTACGGCCCAGGACGCTTACGAAGCCGCTTATAACGATGTATTCGACACGCTGGATTGGCTGGAAGAGCGGCTAAGCGGCCAGCGCTATCTGGTCGGCGACCAGATCACCGAGGCCGACTGGCGCCTGTTTGTCACCCTGGTGCGTTTTGACACGGTCTATTACAGCCATTTCAAGTGCAACCGCCAGCGAATCTTCGATTATCCGGCGCTGCAGGGTTATCTGCGCGAGCTGTATCAGGTGCCCGGCGTAGCCGATACCGTGCGCTTCGAGCATATCAAGCAGCACTACTACGGCGGCATGTTGGCGGTGAATCCGACCGGCGTGGTGCCGATGGGCCCGACGTTGAGCCTGAGCGCACCGCATAGGCGTGATCGGCTGGCGTGATCGGCTGGCGGTGTTCTAGGTCACCCGCTAGACACCCAAATCGGCCGGGGCGGTCGCGATAAGACAAGCCTCGGCCGGCTCGGATCTTCAACAACGAGGAGCGCCGCCACGACGCGTGCTCGCGGTATCAAGCGTCCGGCGGGTACGGGTGCCCTCAGCAAAGCAGGTATCGATATGGTCGACTGTAAGAATCCGCTATGGGTCTATGTCGCGTTGGCCACCGGCGCGTTCGCGATCGGCGTCACCGAATTCGGCACGATGAGTGTGCTGCCCGAAATCGCGCGCGGACTGCAGATTTCCGAGCCCATGGCCGGGCATACCATCAGCGCCTATGCGCTGGGCGTGCTGATCGGCGCACCTACGATCACTGTCTTATTCAGCCGTGTATCACGCAAGCCGCTGCTGATCGGGCTGATGTTGCTGCTGGCACTCGGCAACGGCCTGAGCGCAATCGCGCCGGATTTTTACTGGATGCTGGTGTTTCGCTTCATCAGCGGTCTGCCGCACGGCGCTTATTTCGGCATGGCGTCGCTGGTCGCGGCCTCGGTTGCCAAGCCGGGGCGTCAGACCGAGGCGGTCGGCTATATGTTCATGGGCCTGACCGTGGCCACCATCATCGGCGTGCCAGGGGCGACCTGGCTGGCCTCTCTTATCGGCTGGCGCTGGGACTATGCCGTGGTCACGGTCATCGGCCTGGTGACCGCCGTTCTGGTCTTCGTCTATGTACCGCTCCAGAAACCCGATCGGGACGCCAGCCCGCTGCGGGAACTCGGCGCGCTCAAGCGCCCGAATGTCTGGCTGACGGTGGCGATGGGCGCGATCGGCTACGGTGGCCTGTTCTCGGTCTATACCTATCTCACTGCGACGCTCGATCAAGTCACCCATGTCTCGGAGGCGGTGGCCCCGCTAGTGGTCGCGGTCTTCGGCCTGGGCATGACGGTGGGCAACATCATCGTGCCTCGATTCGCTGACCGCGCGCAGATGCCCACCGTCGGCGTGACGTTTGCCTGGACGGCGATCGCACTCGCGGTTTTCCCCTGGGCTGCCGGCAATATCTGGACGATCTCGATCGACGTGTTCTGTATCGGCGTGGTGATGGCGATGACCGCAATTCTGCAGAAACGCTTGATGGACGTCGCCGGCGACGCCCAGAACCTGGCCGCGGCCCTCAACCACGTAGCGATCAACGCCGCGAACGCGCTGGGCCCGTTGCTGGCGGGCATGGCTTTGACCGCCGGTTATGGCCTCGGCTCGACCGGCATCGTTGGCGCGGGGCTGACGCTCGGCGGCATGGTGATCTGGGCGATCGCCTGGGCCTACGACAAGCGCCAGGAACAGCAGCCGACCGCCAAGCCGTCCACGAACCTGAAGCCAGCCGCGCGCTAGCCGCGGTCGGTATCAAGCCCGCCTGAATATTTGCAAGACACGCTAATCAGAGCTTCACCACCGATCGCTGATTTTCAACGGAAATTGGATCCGCACCTCCGACTACGCCGAGGGGAAGCCTTTTTAGGGGCTATGCCGCTTGCTATGAAACCGCGATCCACGAGTCGACCATCAATACAGCCTAGCGGTGGCTACCCGGTTCACCTCTCATGGAGAAGGATGAGTGCTGGCCCTGTCTTTGTTGGCGATACGCTCGTGCTTGCCGATGAGACGCTGGGCGCGATGATAGACCGGCAGATCGATCATACGACCATCCAGCTTCGCCGCGCCCTTCCCGGATGCCCAGGCGCTCTCCATGGCCTTGACCGTTTGTCGCGCCGTTTCGAGCGCTTCCCCCGAAGGGGTGAATCCTCGGTTCAGCGCAGACACGCTCGCCGGATGAATACAGGTGGCGCCATCGAAACCGTGGTCTGCCGCCCGCCGGGCCATGTCGTCGAGTTCTGATTCGGAATCCAGCCGGGCGACGCTATCGAGCAGCCCGAGCGCCAGCAGCCCGGCCGCCTTGGCGGCCATCGCGACCCGCAGCTTGGGCGCGCGCAGGGTTTCGGCGCTGGGCACCAGCCCGGCTTCTGATGCCAGGTCTTCCGCGCCGAGAATCAGGGCAACATTGCGTTGGCTGGCGCTGGCGATCGCTTCACACTGCAGCAGCGCCTGGGGCGTTTCTATCATCGGCACCAGCGCCACCGAGCCCACCGCCATATTCCGCTCGCGCTCGATCTCGGCAACGTAGTCGTCGAGCAGCTCGAGATGCCCCACTGAAGCTATCTTGGGCAGAAATAGTGCGGCCACTCCTGGCCTGACCGCGGCAGCGATGTCCTCCACGCAGAGACGCAGGGCTGGGTTTACACGTACCAGAATATCGCTGCCCTGCCCTGCCAGGGCATCGATCGTCCCTGCCAGGCTCTGCCGGGTGCCGGCCTTGCACTCGAAGGGAACGCTATCCTCCAGATCGAGAATGATGGCGTCAGCGCCACGTTGAGTCGCCTTGGCGATGAAGCGGTCGTTGTTGGCCGGGACGTATAGCAGGGAGCGCCAGAGCGGTAGGGTCATGGGTGCGGCCCTCCGACGATCCCGTCACGCATCACGCTATCGATCCGTTCGGCTGGAAGACCGTAATCGGCAAGCACGGCGCGCGAGTCGGCGCCGAGTGCCGGCGCCGGACGGGAGATAGCACCCGGCGTGGCGGAGAGCCTGGGTACCGGTGCATGCATCGGCACGCTGCCGAGCTCCTCATCGGGTACGCGCACGTAGACGCCGCGCTCGATGAAATGCGAATCCTCGGCGATGGCCGCGATGTCGTAGATCGGCGAAGCGGTGATGTGTTCGCGCTCGAACAGGGCGACCAGCTCCTCGCGCTCGAAACGTCCGACCCACTCACCGACGATCTCATCCACCTGCTGACGATGTGCCACGCGGGCGGCGTTGGTGGCGTAGCGGGGATCTTCGAGCAGATCCTCGCGCTGCATCAGCCTGAACAGCCGCTCGGCCATGCTCTGCATCGACCCCGAGATGGCGATGTACTCGCCATCGGCGGTGCGATAGACATTGCGGGGGCTAGAGGTGTTAGAGCCGTTGCCGACTCGGGGCTTGGCCATGCCGGTCAACGCGAAATCCAGCGCTTCCGGCCCCAATGTGGAAATGATCGGCTCGAGCAGGGAAAGATCGATGACCTGCCCCTGGCCGGTCTGGTCGCGTACGCGAAGGGCCATGACCGTCGAGAAGGCGCCGTAGATGCCTGCGATCATGTCGGCCAGGGCCAGCGGTGGGAGCAGCGGCCCGCCCCCCGCTTCGCCGTTGCGGTCCGCAAAGCCGGACATGCCTTCGACCACGGTGCCGAACCCGGGGCGCGAACTGTAAGGACCGGACTGACCGAAGCCCGACACGCGCAGCACGATGAGCGAGGGGGTAGCCGCAAGCAGCGTTTCCGGTGCCAGGCCCATCTTCTCCAGCGTGCCGGGACGGAAGTTCTCGATCAGCACGTCGGCGCTGGTGATGAGCTCACGCAACAGTGCCACTGCGCCCTCGCGGCGAAAATCCAGCGCCAGACTGCGCTTGTTGCGCCCGTAGACCTTCCAGAACGAGGAAACGCCTTCACTCTGCCAGGCTCGGAGCGGGTCTCCGGCAGGTGTGGGTTCCACCTTGACGACGTCGGCGCCGAAGTCGCCAAGCTGCATCGAGGTCATGTTGCCCGCGACCAGCCGCGACAGGTCCAGGACCCTGACGCCGGCGAGCGCCGCGCTGGTCTCGCCGGAGAAGAGCTGTTCCTGCCAGCGGTCTTGTGCGGTGTGAGAATCGTGTGTGGGAGACATAGGTAAGCCTTGCCGATTGGATCGAGGGTGTCGTCTCGAGGATCAAGAGGTCGTATCGTTGCGGCGTTTTGCCAGTACTTTCTTCGCGACGCTGGCCGCCACTATCAGGGCGAGGAAGATCAGCAGCCCGAGCGATACCGGACGCGTCACGAAGACGTCCCATGACCCCTGGGCCTGCATGATCGTCTGACGGAAGTAGTTCTCCGTCAGCGGTGCCAGCACGACAGCGAGAATGAAAGGCCCGGTCGGGTAGTCGTTCTTCTTCATCAGATAGCCCACCGCGCCGAAGACCAGCACGATCCAGATGTTGAAGATGTCGTAATTGAGAGAGAACGCGCCAACCACACAGAGTCCCAGCACGATGCTGGAGAGGTGGTTCTGGATCAGGCGCAGGGCGTTGATGAACACCGGGATCAGCAGCACGTTGGAGGCGAGCAAGAACACGTTGCCGACGATCAGCCCAGCGATCATGGCCCAGACGACGTCGCCCGACTGGATCATCAGCAGCGGCCCGGGTTGCATGCCGAACATGATCAGCGCCCCGAGCATGATCGCCGTGCCGCCGGAGCCGGGAATGCCCAGCGTGATCAACGGAATCAGCGAGCCTGGTACGCCGGCGTTGTTGGAGGACTCGGGGCCGGCCAGGCCCTCTATGGCGCCGTCACCGAACTTCTCGGGGCGCCGCGAGAGCTTGCGCTCCAACGCGTAGGAGAGAAAGGTCGCGACCGTGGCGCCGGCACCGGGCAGAATTCCGACCGAGGTGCCGAGTACCCCGCCACGCATCACCGGCCAGAACGAGGTCTTCAGGCTGTCGCGATCCGGGAAGTAGTCGCTGAACCGGAATTCGGGCCTGCCCAGATTCAGGACGATCCGCTTCTCAAGATTGAAGAACACCTCTCCCAGCCCGTACAGGCCGATGATGATGGCGACGAAATCGATGCCCTCGATGAGCTCGGGGGTGAAGCCGAAACGCACGTAGCCCGAGATGTAATCACTTCCGAAGGTGCTCACCAGCACCCCGAACAGGGTGGCGATGACGGCCTTGAAGATGTTGTCGCCCGCGAGCAGGACGATGGTCGACAGGCCGATCACCATCAGCAGGAAATACTCCGACGGCCCGAGAAAGATGGCGTATTCCGCGACCACGGGGGCGAAGAAAACCAGCACTGCCAGGCCGATGGTGCCGCCGATGAAGGAGCTCAGGGCGGACACGCCCAGCGCCAGGCCGCCGCGCCCCTGGCGCATCAGCGGATACCCCTCCAGGGCGGTGATGATGGCCGGCGCGTCGCCCGGGGTGTTGATCAAAATGGCAGTGATTCGGCCCCCGTACATGGTGCCGAGATACACGCCAGTCAGCAGGCACAATCCTGCGGTCTGCGACATGCCGAAGGTCAGCGGCATCATCAGGGCAATACCGGCCGATGGCCCCAGCCCCGGCAGTGCACCGACGACGGTGCCTATCAAACCGGCCACGAAGATGAGCAGCAGATTCTGCGGATTCAGTATGTCCGAAAACCCACCGCCGAGACTCGCCAGTGTGTCTAACATTCACTTATCCTCAATGTTCGATAACGACGCCGGGAGGGACAGCGGCAGGCGCCATGGGCATCAGTGCAGCGGGATACGTAACCAGAGGGCGAAGACGCCGTAGATCGCGAGCATGACCAACAGCGTTACGCCGATGGATCGGATCAGGGAGTGCCCCGCGAAGTACCACGACACCAGGACCATCAGCAGAGCCAGTGGTGCCATGACGCCGATATGGCTCATACTCGCGATCGCCAACGCCATGACGCCCATCAACCCGACGATGCCCAGACCAGCATGAAGGGGGGAGGCCGCCCGCTGCGCGGCCGCCGCGTCTTCGGCGTGTGCGACGCGATCCTCGCTATCGTTCATCCCGGTCTGCGCGCCAGCGCCAGCGCTGGTACGCGAGGTCAGACCGTGCAGCACCTTCATCGCGATGGTCAGCAGCAGCGCACCGGCCATGATTAGGGGCACGAATCCTGGACCGAAGGTCATGCCCGAGGAAAATGGCATGTCCAGGCTATTGAAGAGCAGGACTCCGGCAAATATTGAAATCCCGGTCAGCAACACGATTTCCGAAGTTTTCATGTCGATTCCATGCAGGCGTTACTGGCTGATGATGCCCAGCTCGGTCAGGGAGGTTTTGTAAACTTCGTTCATCTTTTCAAGGTAATGCTCGAAATCGTCCGGGCCGAGAAAGTCCGGCACCACAGAGTTTGGCTCCATGTAGGACGTCTTCCATTCCGGTGACTGACTGAGTTTGGTCACCATGTTCACCAGATAATCCTTGTCCTCTTCGCTGATATCGCCGGCGGCCACGACGCCTCGAAACAGGCTGAGTTCGATGTCGTAATTATTTTCCTTGAAGGTCGGCACATCGGGGAAAAGATGGACGCGCTCTCCGGTGCTGATCCCCAGGGCGGCGAAGCGATTCGAGGCGATGAAGTCCTTGACCGGACCGGGGTTGGTGATCACGAAATCGACCTGACCGCTCAGCAGGGCCGAAGTCACGTTGCCGTCACCCTGGAAAGGGATGTAGTTGAACTTCTTGCCCATGGCTTCGCCCAGTTGGACTGCAACGATCTGTTCGATTGAGCCGGTGCCGGTACCGCCTACATTCAACGTTTTCTCGGCGTTGGCGATATCCTCGAGGCTCTGATAGGGACCCGAAGCATTGACGACAAGGAGTTCCGGGTCGATGCCAAGGCGAGCGATCGGCGTGAAGTCGCTGTAGTCGAGACCGATGTTCGACATCAAGGGAGTGGTAATGAACGAGGAGGTTGCCGCCATGAGATAGTGCGCGTCGCCTCGATGCGAGTTCAGATACCCCATGGCGACCGATGAACTTCCGCCCGGCTTGTTGACGACGTTGATGGCGGCGTCGGAAATCCCCTCCCGCTGAATGACTTTCGCCATCGAGCGCAGCAGCGTGTCGTGACCGCCACCGGGGCCATAGCCGGCGACGAATTCGATGCCGCGACCGGGAAAGTCCTGCGCCATGACGCTACCCACGGGTACGAGCGCCATGGACCCAGCGAGGCAGAGTCCCATGATCGCTCGGCCGAGGGTGGCCATATGCCCCCCGATGACGGCCTTGAACCTGCTGCCTGGCCCTGTCGTGTTTACTGTCATCGTAATCACTCCTGATGTCTGCCAACTGCTTGATGAGCCGAGGCAGTCGCCAGTGCCAGCGAGATACTCTCGGCGGTAGTAAGCAGAACCTCGAGGATCTTGCTCTGATCGCGAGTCACCCTCTCTTTCGGTCCTGCAATGTTCAGCGCGGCCACGTATCGGCCTGCGTGATCGCGAATGGGGGCCGCCAGTCCGGAGGCCCCTTCCACGCGGCCCTCGAGATTGATCGCATAGCCATCTTCGCTAGTTTTCTCGATCCAGTGCCTGATCTTGTCCGAGTTGTCACTCTCGGCTGCGCGGTCACTCAGATAGGTCTCGAGCCGGTCTCTGTCCATACCCGCTAGCAACACTCGCCCACTCGCCACATGCTCTGCCACTCGCGTCATGGTGATGTCGCGGTCGTAGCGTATTTCCCGCTCGGGCAAGCATTTATTGAGGTAAACGACTCGCGAAGAAGAGTTCAGTACCGCGATAAACGCGCTCTCCTGCGTCTGGGCCACCGCCGCTTCCACGTAAGGCAGGGCCAGTCTCCAGAGCGTGCCGAAGGCCTGGTTTTGCGTGTTGTGCTCGCCGGGGAGCCGGAACAGTCGGTAATGCCCGTCGGCATCCCGCACGACATAGCCCTTGTCGACGAGCGTGCGCAGCAGCATCAAGGCGCTGCTCTTGGGGAGCTCGAGCCCGGCGACGATTTCGGTCAAAGAGCGCGCCTCGACCTGCAACGACAGCCACTCGATCAATTCGAGAACCCGCTCGGTTCCACGTCCGCTCACAAATCACCTCTTGTTCAGTATTATGAACTGAGTTCAATATCTGGAATTCAGCTTGTCAGACAGACATGACGGGGACCATTCGACTTTGGGATATTCGATACGAAAGGGGGAACTACGGTCGGCACTGCCTGAAAGGCGACGGAGGATGGCCGGATCGGCGCATCTTCACGGCAAGGATCCGCGCTAGACCACCGGTTCGAGGATCTGGAAAGCTCTACGGCTCGTAATGGGAATGCCCACCGCAGCCCGGACATGACACTTCGCTGCGCGGGGAGTCCAATGAAGCACGGCATGGCCAGCAGGTAATCCATGCCCGTTATTCTGTCTTGAAAAACAGTGACATAGGTATCAGAGGGCTAATCAAGCGAGAGGAATGCGTGCAGACTCTTCATGCTACACACACGGAGAAATACCATGCCCGATGCTTCCCGCATCGCCCTCGTCACGAGCAGCCGGCGCGGCCAGCGGCTGCCACCGGCCAGCTACCGCCGACGGGGCTGGTTGCTCAGACATTCATGGGCCACGCCCCTGTGGAAAGTCGACGCTGAACGCTACATCGCTCAGCCCTCAGCTATACGGTCGTCTCATCGCCAACAGCCCCAGGCTGAAGAGCAGCATCAGGCTGCCACTGGCACGATTGAACCACTGCATGGCTTTGCCGCTACGCAGATACTTGCCGATCCTGCTGCCCAGGACGGCATACAACGCGACCGCCAACACCTCCATCGCCAGGAACAGCGCCCCCAGGATCGTGAAGCTCAGGGCATAGTGATCGGGCGCGACGAATTGCGGTAGAAAGGCCGTGAAAATCAGAATCGCCTTGGGATTGCCGGCGGCGACCAGGAACTCCTGTCTCATCAGAGAGCCGACTGAACGAGGCACGGAATCCTCGAACGCCACAGCCCGTGGCGCGCCAAGCAGCAGTTTCAGCCCCAGCCACGCCAGGTAGACCGCCCCCACCCATTTGACGACGACGAAAAACCACATCGAGGTCGTCAGCAACGTGCCAAGCCCGATGCCAGCGATCGCGATCATGGGAATAAAGGCAGCGATGCGTCCAAGCGAAGCGATGACCGCCTTGAGCGGACCCACGCGCGCGGCGTTGGTCGTCGCCAGCAGATTGTTCGGCCCGAACGCCATGTTCAAGGCAAAACACGCCGGCAAGAACACGAGTAGGAATTCCCAATTCATGTTGCTCTCCTTGTTGCCAGGCGTTCGAGGCCTGGGCGGCACCCTCGTCTCTTCCACGCTGCGGGCATCAGGCGCGGCGGATGGAACTGCCAATGGGTCGATCGCCTTGGATAGTGTTGTTCGGGCCAAGGGCATTATCTGGCGAAGACGAATCACTAGACTACTTCTTGTCATCGAGTCATTCATCACATCGACTCAAAAGGAGTGCCGTCACGGCCGGCCATACGCTTCAGAGCAAAGTCGTGCTGATTGCCGTGGGCCAAGAATCTGGGAGGCCTGCTGCCTCGCAACGGCGACCAGGCAGTCGCGATCCACTATCACTGCGACGTCATCCGCGACGCTGCCGAGGAAACGGCTCGCGAGGTGAAGGCCCTGGGCGCCGAGGCTGAGCTTTTCCCGGGAGACCTGACTCATCCCGCCAATGCGGATCTACGAAAAATCTTGTGATTTATGCACACGTGGTTCGATACCTGACAGCTTTTCCTGATGACAAGGATCTCCGCAATGGAATGCAGCCGAGTGGCATCCAGCGGTTGGAACCTGATTGGGACTTCGAATCTCACGCAAACAAAAATCGCCGTTGCNNGCAACGGCGATTTTTCAGAAATCTTTGGCGCGCCCAGCAGGATTCGAACCTGCGACCCCTGCCTTCGGAGGGCAGTACTCTATCCAGCTGAGCTATGGGCGCGCGATGACGTGACGTCGTGCCGAATGGCGTGGATAGCCGAATGGCCCGCCAACAGCGCGGCCATCCTACCCGCTCGGCCATTGGCTGTCCAGCCACGGTGCGGCGTTACGGCGGCTTTCGCGATGCGAAGGGCGAGCCAAGTCACCAGCCAGTCGGAGACGCCTTGGGTGCTCGACCCCGTCGGCTAGCGCCCGCAGCGGAGCTTGCCGTTGGCGGGCAAGGGCTGTGCCGAGGTTTCCGGATCCAGGGGCTTGTCGAGGCAATGCTGCATTTCCCGCGAGGGCGCCGCGCAGCCGGCATCGCCGACGATACGCGCCGGAACGCCGACCGCGGTGGTGTGAGGCGGCACCGTCTTCAGCACCACCGATCCAGCGCCGATGCGGGCACCCTCGCCGATCTCGATGTTGCCAAGCACCTTGGCGCCGGCACCGATCAGTACGCCGCGGCGCACCTTGGGGTGGCGATCTCCCGCTTCCTTGCCGGTGCCGCCCAGGGTCACGCCCTGCAGCAGCGAGACGTCGTCCTCGATGACCGTGGTCTCGCCGATCACCACGCCGGTTGCGTGATCGATGAACACGCCGTTGCCGACCCTGGCCGCAGGGTGGATATCGGTCTGGAACACTTCCGAGCTGCGGCTCTGCAGATAGCGCGCCATCTGTCGACGACCGCTCTGCCACAGCACGTGGGCGAAGCGATGCACGGTCAAGGCGTGGAACCCCTTGAGATAGAGCAGCACTTCGGTGACCTGGCGAATCGCCGGATCGCGCTCGATCACCGCGGTCAGATCCTGGCCGATGCCTTCGCCGACCGCGGGGTCGCTGACCAGCAGTTCGTCGAACAGTTTGATCAACTGATTGGCCGCCAGATCTGGGTGCGCCAGGCGCTGGCCCAGGCGATAGGCCAACCCCGCGCCCAGTGTCGAGCGATTGAGCACCGCGCCCAGCATCAAGGGGGTCAATAGCGGCTCCTGCCGCGAGATCGTCATCGCCTCGTCGCGGGCCTGCTGCCATAGCTCGATCGTGTTCATCGTCTCTCCTTGAAGTGCCTACCCGCGACTGTCGCCACCGGCGCCACAGGGAATTTCTAGCCTAGCAGCGAACGTAGCCCGGCGATGGCGCTCTGGCCACGCTCCTGCTTCTTCTCGGGGTTCTCCTTGTCGGCGCGGCCTTCCCACTCCAGATCGTCCGCCGGCAGTTCGTCGAGGAAGCGGCTCGGGGTGCAGTCGAGCAGTTCGCCGTAGGCCTTGCGCTGGCGCGCCAGGGTCAGCGTCAGCGTGCGCCGGGCGCGGGTGATACCGACATAGGCCAGGCGCCGCTCCTCCTCGATGGTGCCGGATTCGATCGAATTGCGGTGCGGCAACAGTTCCTCTTCCAGCCCCATCAGATAGACGTGGGGAAACTCGAGCCCTTTCGAGGCGTGCATCGTCAAGAGCTGGACCCGGTCGGAGTCGTCCTCCTCGGCCTGCTGCTCGAGGATGTCGCGCAGCACCAGCCGCGAGATCGCCGACTGCACATCGTCGGTCTCCTCACTGGCCTCGCCCTCCTCGTCGTCGCGGTGCATCGACTTCTCGAGCTGGTCGATCAGGGTCCAGACGTTGGCCATGCGGCGCTCGGCGATGGTCGGCGCGCTGGCGTTCTGGTAGAGCCAGGCTTCGTAGTCCATGTCGCGGATCATCTCGCGGATCGCGGCGATGGCATCGCCCTGGTCCATGCGCTTGCGCACCCCATCGATGAAGTGAGCAAAGCGCCCTAGCCTTTCGACGGCACGAGTGGGTAGCACCTGCTCCAGCCCCATCTCATGGCAGGCCGAGAACATCGAGCCACCACGCTCGCTCGCGTAGTTGGCGAGCTTTTCCAGCGTGCCGGGGCCGATCTCTCGGCGCGGCACGTTGACGATACGCAGGAAGGCGTTGTCGTCGTCCGGATTGATCAGCAGCCGCAGGTAGGCCATGGCATCCTTGATCTCGTTACGCGAGAAGAACGAGGTACCGCCGGAGAGCTTGTAGGGAATCTGATGGTGCTGGAGCTTGAGCTCCAGCAGCCGCGCCTGGAAGTTGCCGCGATAGAGCACGGCGAAGTCGCGCCACTCGGCACGCTCCTTGATTCGGCGGGTCAGGATCTCGCCGGCCACGCGCTCGGCCTCGGCCTCCTCGTGGCGGTTGACCACGACCCGGATCGGATCGCCCTGGCCCATGTCCGACCACAGCGTCTTCTCGTAGACGTGAGGGTTATTCGCGATGAGCGTATTGGCGGCGCGCAGGATGGTCGCCGTGGAGCGGTAGTTCTGCTCCAGCTTGATCACGTTGAGGCGCGGGAAATCCTCGCCCAACGTCACCAGGTTCTCCGGCCGGGCGCCGCGCCAGGCGTAGATCGACTGGTCATCATCCCCCACCACGGTGAAGGTGGCGCGCTCGTCCATCAGCATCTTCACCAGTTGGTACTGGCTGACATTGGTGTCCTGGTACTCGTCCACCAGCATGTACTGGATACGCTTTCGCCAACGCGCCAAGGCCTCGGGATCGGTCTTGAGCAGCACCACCGGCAGCATGATCAGGTCGTCGAAATCGACCGCGTTGTAGGCCTTGAGATGGCGGTTATAGGCCTCGTAGATCCGCGCGGCGTACTGCTGGTCTTCGTCTTCCGCATGGGAAATCGCCGCCCCGGGTAGCACCAGGTCGTTCTTCCACTGGGAGATCTGGTTCTGCACGCCGTTGATCTGTTCGGCATCGGTATCCGCCTCTTTCTGCATCAGGTCCCGCAGCAGCGCCTTGGCGTCTTCCGGGTCGAACAGCGAGAAACCGGGACGAAAGCCTAGCGCCTTGAGCTCGCGACGGATGATGTTGAGCCCCAGGTTGTGGAAGGTGGAGACGGTCAGGCCGTGCCCCTCGCGCCCCTTGAGCATCTGCCCGACGCGCTCCTTCATCTCTCGCGCGGCCTTGTTGGTGAAGGTGACCGCGGCGATCTTGCGCGCGCTCATCCCGCACTCCTGGACCAGATAGGCGATCTTGGTGGTGATCACGCTGGTCTTGCCGGAACCGGCGCCGGCCAGCACCAGGCAGGGGCCATCGATAAAGCGCACCGCCTCCTGCTGGCGCGGGTTGAGCTTGGCAAGACGTTGGCGAATATCGGACATGAGGGCAGAATCGCAGAGGTGAAGAAAGCGTCGAGAAAGAGCACGACGGAATCAGGACGACAGAGTCAAAACAACAATGCGGGAATGATACACCTCATGCAGATCAAAAGAGACGATCTCCACGGCCCCGAGATTGCCGCCATGCTGGAAGCCCATCTCAAGGACTTCGAGCCCCACTCCCCGCCCGAGAGCCGCCACGCGCTGGATCTCGACGGGCTGCGACGCCCGGAGGTTCACTTCTACACCGCCTGGGAAGAGAACGAGCTGCTGGGCTGCGGCGCATTCAAGCGCCTCGACGATACGCACGCCGAGATCAAGTCGATGCGCACCGATCCGAACCATCTACGCAAAGGCGTGGCGCGGGCGATCCTGGCACACCTGATCGAAGAGGCGCGTGCCGCCGGCCTGCAGCGGCTGAGTCTGGAGACCGGCCCGATGGCGCACTTCGCCCCGGCCCGAGCGCTTTACGAGGCGTTCGGATTCACCTACTGCGAGCCGTTCGGCAGCTACCGGGAAGACCCGTACAGCGTGTTCATGACTCGACGGCTGTAGGCCAACGGATCACGCCGCGCTCAGACATCCACCGCACCGGCGAAATCCATCTGGCGCCACGCTTCGTAGACGATCAGCGCACAGGCGTTCGACAGGTTCAGGCTGCGGCTATCGGCGAGCATCGGGATGCGAAGGCGCTGCGCGGGAGGCAGCGCTTCGAGCATCGATTGGGGCAGGCCGCGGGTTTCCGGACCGAAAACCAGAGCGTCGCCTTCGCGGAAGTGGATGTGATGATAACCGTGGCGACCCCGGGTCGAGACCCCGAACACACGCTCCGGCCCGACGGTTTCGAGAAACGCCGCCCAGTTGGCGTGGACCTGGACCCGGGCCCACTCGTGATAGTCGAGCCCGGCGCGGCGCAAGCGCTTGTCGTCGAGTTCGAAGGCCATCGGTTCGATGATATGCAGGCGAAATCCGGTATTGGCGCACAACCGGATGATATTGCCGGTATTGGGCGGGATTTCGGGCTCGAACAGCACGATATCAAGCATGGCGGCCAGCTCGGAGGCGGGTGACTCTCGCATCATACGCAATCGACACAGCTTTCTACAGCGCCCCCACAACGGCGCCGGCCTCCTCGTTCTACCGCGAAGCCGGCGCCGTGGCCTGGAATGTCCTAGAAGCCGACGCTGACGCCGAGCACCGGCCCGCTGTCCAGCGTACGGCCGTCGTCGTTATCGAAGTCGGTACGCATATAGCGATAGCCGCCGTAGACGTAGGTCTGCGAAATGATGTTGACCCGCGCCTGGGCGCCATACTCGTAGCTCTTGTCGATGTCGCCGTGGGCCAGCCCTTCCGGCGTGTAGAAACCGTAGGCACCGATGGAGGTCAACGGAATGGGCGTGTCGACGAACGCGGAGCCGCCGAGCCCCAGGCCGCCGCCATTGCCGTAGTGGGTGTCCTGGTACTGGTAACGTCCGCCAACGGCGAGATCGATGCCGGGAATCCATGGCGTGAACATCAGCGAACCGGAGTAGGCCTTGGCGTTATGGCCACTGTCGTCGGTGTTCAGGTAACCGACGCCGGCCCGCACCGAGGGCAGGATGGTTTGGCTGGCTTCGACACCGAAGGAGTCGTCACCACCGTTGGCGGAAACGCTCAACGCCATCGCCTGTTGACTGGCGAAGACAAAGGTCGCTGTGGCAAGGGCAAAGCCCCACGGTTTCATCCTGTTGCGCTTGATCATGATACGTCTCCCGAGATTCGCGTCGAAACGCGTTGGACCACTCGCTTAAGCGTGACATAATCTGGGAAATTATCAAACGGTGTTTTTAAACCTTTTGTAACGCCCCGCCGCGAGCCGGCTGCAACCGATCTAGGCGACCGTGAGCACGGCTGCCGGACACAAGATCAGGGCTCGGCTCAGTGGGCGTCGGTGACGCCGTAGCGATCACGATAGGCGCGGATGGCTTCGGCGTGCTGGGCGATGGATGTGCCATCGTCACCATGGCCTGGCCGGGTTTCGAGATAGGCAAGGAGTTGATCGAGGTTGACGATGCTGACAACCGGCATATGATACGTCGCCTCGACTTCCTGGATGGCGCTGTGCGGCTTCAAGCCCTCGTCACCCTGGCCACGCTCCTGACGGTCGAGCGCGATGACGACGCCAGCGGCCCGGGCCCCGGCCGCTCGGATGATCTGCATGACCTCGCGGATTGCCGTTCCGGCGGTGATGACATCGTCGATGATCAGGACGTTGCCGCGCAGTTCGGCGCCCACGATGTTGCCACCCTCACCGTGGGTCTTGGCCTCCTTGCGGTTGAAGGCAAAAGGCAGATCGCGCTGATGGTGATCGGCCAGAGCAACGGCTGTGCTCGCCGCCAGCGGTATACCCTTGTAAGCTGGACCAAATAGTACATCGGCTTCGATGCCGCTGTCGGCGATGGCACTGGCGTAGAAACGCCCCAGGCGAGCCAGGGCACGGCCGGAGCGGAACAAGCCGGCATTGAAGAAATAGGGACTGACACGACCGGACTTGAGCGTGAACTCACCGAAGCGCAACACCCCTTCGGCGATCGCAAACTCGATGAACTCCTGCTGATACGGCTGAATCTCGACGCTCACCCCGGGGTCTCCCTAAGTCCTTATTGCATGGCCTCGTGAATCTTGACTGACCGCTACCGTTTTGGCCAAACGAAGCAGTCATTTACCTAAACCTTTCAAGCTCGGGTATCATACACGCGCGACAAAGAAGGAACACTGTATGAAAATCGCCAGCATCAATGTGAACGGGATCCGAGAGGCCGTCGAGCGGGGCTTCCTCGACTGGCTGGCCGAACAGGATGCTGACGTCGTCTGCGTGCAGAACCTGAAGGCCAAGAGCTTCGAACTCGATGACAGTATCCTTTATCCAGAAGGTTACGAAGGTTATTTCCTGGATGCGGAGAAGGATGGATTCTCCGGCGTGGGGCTCTACTGCCGCAAGATTCCCAAGGCCATCATGTACGGGCTTGGCTTCGAGCAGTGCGACAACGAAGGGCGCTTCCTGCAGGCCGACTACGACCGCTTCAGCATCGCGACCTTCCTGATGCCCAGCGGCGACGACGATCCGGCCGCCAAGCAGACGTTCATGACCCAGTATCTGGAGTACCTGAACAAGATGGCTCGCAAGCGTCGCGAGTACATCATCTGCGGAACCTGGCACATCGCGCACAAGACGCTCGATCTCGCCAACTGGACCGACAATCAGACGACGCCCGGCTTCAAGCCCGAAGAGCGCGCCTGGATGGATCAGGTGTTCGGACCGACCGGCTTCATCGACACCTTCCGCGAGGTCAATCGGGATGCCGACCAGTACACCTGGTGGCCCAAGCTCGATCAGGAAGTGTCGCGGACCCGTCAGGAAGGCTGGCGCCTCGATTACCAGATCGTCGGCCCCAACTTCCGGCGCAACGTGAAGGACGCCTGGATCGATACCGACGCGACCTTCAGCGAGTTCGCCCCGCTGATCGTCGAGTACGATCTCGAGCTGTAGTCGCCCGGCACGACGCACGCCAGCAGCTGTCAGCGATTCAACGTCAAAACACCCCGCCAACCGGATCTTCGGCTGGCGGGGTGTTTTTGTTGGCCGGCATCCGGTGCCAAACCGCGCGACGCACCTGGCCTGCGGCTAAAGATCCCCGTAGTGGTGCTGCAGCAGCGCCAGCGCCACCACCGGCGCCGTCTCGGTACGCAGAATGCGCGGCCCGAGGGTGAGCGGTTGGAAGCCGGCGCGGCGGGCGGCATCGACTTCGGTGGCGCTGAGCCCACCTTCGGGGCCGATCAGCAGCGCGGCAGCGTCGACCGCATCCGCCGGCCGCCAGCTATCGTCGGTGGCGGGATGCAGCACCAGACGCAGCGCTTCGTCACGCTCGCCGAGCCACTCCGCCAGCGTCCGTGGGGGGTGAACTTGCGGTACCGTCGCCCGCCCGCACTGCTCGCAGGCGCTGATCGCCACGCCCTGCCAGTGCGCCAGTTTCTTCGCCTCGCGATCGCCCTTGAGCCGCACATCGCCATGCTCGACATAGAGCGGCGTGATCGCGGCCACGCCCAGTTCCACGGACTTCTGGATCGCATAGTCCATGCGATCGCCCCTGGAGATCGCCTGCCCGAGATGAACCCGCAGCAATGATTCCGTCGCGATCTCCGTCACCGCCTCGATCCGGGCGACGACCCGCTTGCGACCCACCTCGATCAGCCGCGCCTGCGCCTCGCGACCCTCGCCATCGAACAGGATCAACGGCGCGTCCTGGCGAAGCCGCAATACCAGCGCGACGTGACGCGCCGGCCCCTCGGGCAGAACGACATCGCCGCCAGCGATCAGGCTGGCGGCGACATGGATGCGTGGCTTGGCCATGACCCGGGCTTACTGGGTGGTTTCGCTGGCCTGGGCGGTGCGCTGCTTCTTCTGGGCGTACATCGCCTCGAAGTTCACCGGCGCCAGCATCAGCGGAGGGAAGCTGCCACGGCCGACCAGGCTGTCGATGCACTCCCGGGCGTAGGGGAACAGGACGTTGGGACAGAAGGCGCCCAGCGTGTGGTCCAGCTGGTCGCCGGCCAGGCCGGCAATGCGGAACAGACCGGCCTGCTCGACCTCGACCAGAAACGCCGTGGCGCCATCCTCGTTGTTCGAGACCTGAGCGGTCACCTTGACCACGACCTCATAGAGGTCCTCACCCACCGACTGACTGATGGTATCGAGATCCAGACCGACCTTGGGCTTGAACGGCTGCTGAAAGACGCTCGGCGCGTTGGGCGACTCGAACGAGATGTCCTTGACGTAAATGCGCTGCAGGGAGAATTGCAGCTGCGGCTTTTCCTGGGAACCCTGCTGATTGTTGTCTTCCGCCATGATGCGTTTCCTTTACGTTCCTGAATGACTGGCCATGCCGACCGGCCGGCGTGCCGGGCAGCATGGCGATGGCGATTCGGCGAGCGGCGCCCTGCTCAGCGGCGCACCACCGGCAGGCTGTCGGCCTGCCACTGTGCCATGCCGCCCTTGAGCTTGTAGACCCGGGTGAAGCCGGCCTGGGTGAGTTCGGTGACGGCGGCACCGGCAGACTGCCCCTGCTTGCAGACCACGATGACCGGCGTCTCCTTGTACTTCTCGAGCTGCGTCAGACGCTCCTTGAGCCGGGACTGCGGAATGTTCTTGGCACCGGCGATGTGCCCGGCCTTGAACTCGCTGCTCTCGCGGATATCGATCACCACACCGTCTTCACGGTTGATCAGCGAGGTGGTCTCGGTGGTGGAAACACCGGAGGCACCGCCACGCTTGGCCTCGAACGCCAGCCACGCGAGCAGCACGACCAGAAAGGCGCTGACCAGCAGCGGATGGTTTTCGACGAATTCGAACAACTGATCGATCATGGGTCTGCCGACACTCTAAATCTGGGGCCAATGGGATCGCGAAACGCCTTCACGGCGTGCGACTCCGCCCTTGGCGCGTCTGCGTCAAACCGCGTCTTGCACCTCGGCATGGAAGCCTTCGTGGCTCGGGACGCGAACGGCTGAAAATCCTGGCCCGCTAGCGGGCGCCGGCCATTATACACGAGGGCGTCGGTGAAACGAGGCAAGCGCAAGGCAGACGGCTGACCCGACTCGCCCGGTGCGCTATCCTTTGAGGCCTTCGTTCCAAAACGACGAATTCCAGAACGGCAGGTTCCAGCATCTCCGGTGCCGAACGATAGGTTTCGACACGACTCACGCCGCCCATCCGATTTTTCGAGGCTTGTCATGGCAGATACTTCCCGCACTCCGCGTCCCGTCGCACTGTTGATTCTCGATGGCTACGGCCAGAACGACGACAGCGCCAACAACGCCGTCGCCGCCGCCGATACCCCGGTGATGGATCGCCTCAAGCGCGACTATCCCAACACCTTGATCCACACCGATGGCAACTACGTCGGTCTGCCCGAAGGCCAGATGGGCAACTCCGAAGTCGGCCACATGAACATCGGTGCCGGCCGGATCGTCTACCAGGATTTCACCCGCATCACCAAGGCGATCGCCGACGACGAACTGAAGACCATCGAACCGCTCACCGCACCGATCGACGATGCGGTCGCCAATGGCAAGGCCGTCCACCTGATGGGCCTGCTCTCTCCCGGCGGCGTCCATAGCCACGAAGATCATCTGCTGGCCGTGGCCGCCCTGGCCGCCGAACGCGGCGCCAAGCGAATCTATCTCCACGCCTTCACCGACGGTCGCGATACCGCGCCGAAAAGCGCCGGCGCCTCGATCGAGCGCGCCAACGCCCGCCTGGCCGAGCTGGTCGGTGCCGACAACGGCTTCGTCGCCTCGATCGTCGGCCGCTATTTCGCGATGGATCGCGACAATCGCTGGGACCGTGTCGAGAAGGCCTATCGGGTGGTGCGTTTCGGCGAGGGCGAGCACGTTGCCGACAGTGCCGAAGCCGCCCTGGCAGCGGCCTACGAACGCGGCGAGACCGACGAGTTCGTCGCCGCCACGGCGGTGCGGCCGAGCGGCGACAAGATCGCCATGGCCGATGGCGACGCGGCGCTGTTCCTCAACTTCCGCGCCGATCGCGCCCGCGAGCTGACCCGCGCTTTCGTCAATCCGGACTTCGACGGCTTCGACCGGGGGGAAAGGGTCAAGCTGGCCGGCAAGGGGCTGGTGATGCTGACCCAGTATGCCGACGACATCGACACGCCGGTCGCCTTCCCGCCGCGAGACCTGGTCAATACCTTGGGCGAGGTGGCGGAGAGCCACGGTCTCACCCAGCTGCGCATCGCCGAAACGGAGAAGTACGCCCACGTGACGTTCTTCTTCTCCGGCGGTCGCGAGGCGAAGTTCGACGGCGAGGATCGTGCCCTGATCCAGTCGCCCAAGGACGTCAAGACCTACGACGAGAAGCCGGAGATGAGTGCCTTCGAACTCACCGACACGCTGGTCGAGGCGATCGAGGGCGGCAAGTACGACCTGATCATCTGCAACTACGCCAACGGCGACATGGTGGGGCATACCGGTGACCTGGGCGCAGCCACCAAGGCGATCGAGGCCGTCGACACCTGCCTGGGCCGCGTCGTCGAGGCGATCGAGAAAGCGGGCGGCGAATGCCTGGTCACGGCCGATCACGGCAATGCCGAGATGATGGTCGACCCCGAGACCGGCAATCCGCACACCTCCCACACCACGTTCATGGTGCCGCTGGTCTACGTCTGCCGCGACAAGGCCGCCAGGCTCAAGTCGGATGGTCGGCTTTGCGACCTGGCGCCGACGCTGCTGCACATGCTGCGCCAGCCGGCTCCCGAAGAGATGACGGGTGACGTGCTGATCGATGATGCGTAACGCAGGCTCGTCTCAGACCATCGTCCACACCAGGATTCGCCCGACGTGAGACCCAGCGAGGACACCCTCTCCTGTCGGCGCGGGCAACGCAGAATCGGGCTCTCTCTCCTGCTGGCCGGCAGCTTGCTGCTGGCCGGCCCCGTCTTCGGCCAGGCCAACCCCCAGGAGGCCCGTGCGCGACTGGACAGCCTGGCGACCGATATCCAGGCGCTGCAGGGCAAGCTGGAAAATACCCAGGCCGCTCGCGGCGACGCCCAGGATGACCTGAAGCAGGTGGAGACGGCGATCGGCCAGACCCACCAGCGTCTCGACTCGCTGCAGGCGGAGCGACGGCAGCTGGACGACGAGGTCGCCGATCTCGAACGGCGTCGCCAGGGCCTGGCCGCCGATCGCCAGCGGCAGCGCGAGGCGCTGGCGCGGCAGTTCGATGCGCTCTATCGCCTCGGCACCACGCCGCAGCTCAAGCTGCTGCTCAATCAGGACGATCCGGCCGAGGTCGATCGACTCCAGCACTATCTCAATGCGCTGTCGTCGGCACGCCGGGAGCGCCTCGACCAGCTCCGGGAGATCAATCGTCAACTGGACGACAACCTGGCGGAGATCGATCAGCGGCGCTCACGCCTGGATGACGTCCAGGCCGATCTCGAACAGCAGCAGCAGCGCCTGGCGAAGAACCTGAAGGAGCGTCAGGCCCTGGTGGCCAAGCTGAACGGCCGCTACGACAGCGAGCAGGCTCGTCTCGAGGATCTCAACCAGGATCGTGCCCACGTCGAACGCCTGCTGGACCGGATGCAGAAAGAGCTCGCCAACCTGAAGAAGCCGCCCCCTTCGACCGATATCCGTCAGACCAGAGGCGGCCTGCCATGGCCCGTCCAGGGAGCGATGCTGTCGAGTTACGGTAGCGGCGAGGGCGTCAATCGCAACGGCATTCTGATCGGGGCGCCCACGGGGACGGCAGTCAAGGCCGTGCATGCCGGCCGGGTGGTCTTCGCCAACTGGATGCGCGGCTTCGGCAACCTGCTGATCCTCGACCATGGCGACGGCATTCTCACGCTCTACGCCCATCTCCAGCAGATCGACGTCGATCCCGGGCAGCAGGTCTCCAACCGGCAGACGGTCGGGGCCGTCGGCGATACCGGCGGTCAATCGAGGCCGGCACTCTATTTCGAGGTGCGTCAGAACGGCAATCCGATCAATCCCGGCAACTGGATTGCCAAACGCTGATCGGCAAGCTGGATCATCGGCCCGACGAAACGCTATGCTGGGTTATCAAACGCCGTTCCTTCACGGATATCGGTATCGCCAGACGCCTCGGGTATCGGCGCCAGCGAATCCACCCAGCTCGAGTCGCGGAGACCGCATGAATTCAAGCCGCCTGAAGCCAG
Source organism: Salinicola sp. CR57 (assembly GCF_003206585.1). Taxonomy (NCBI): domain Bacteria; kingdom Pseudomonadati; phylum Pseudomonadota; class Gammaproteobacteria; order Oceanospirillales; family Halomonadaceae; genus Salinicola; species Salinicola sp. CR57. The sequence continues at coordinate 700,264 of NZ_PZJL01000001.1, read as the reverse complement.
GGCCTGCCCGCGCGGATCTTCTCGCCCGGAGAGCCGCCTTCGTTCCCACGCTGGGCGCCGCGCTGATACTGATCCTGGGTCTGGCCCCGGTCGCCCAGGCCCAGCAGGACAGTACCGTCGGCGCTCCCACCCAGGCCGAGCAGGATGCCGCCAACGGCTTGCCGGTGGAGGACGTCCAGACCTTCGCCGAGGTCTTCGAGCGCATCAAGCGGACCTATGTGGAGCAGGTCGACGACAAGACCCTGCTGCGCAACGCCATGCGAGGCATGCTCAGTCAGCTCGACCCCCACTCCGAATATCTCGACGCCGATGCCTTCCAGAACCTGCGCGAGACCACCGAGGGCGAATTCAGCGGCGTCGGCATCGAGATCGGCCTGCGTGACGACCAGCTCACCGTCATCGCGCCCATCGACGACACCCCGGCCGCCCGTGCCGGCATTCAGCCGGGCGACCGCATCGTGGCCATCGACGGTACGCCGACCAGCAATCTGAGCCTGCAGGAAGCCGTGGACCTGATGCGCGGCGAGGCCGGTACCGATATCGAGCTGTTGCTGCTGCGGGACGGCGAACAGGAGCCCCGCAACCTGACGCTGACCCGCGAGTCGATCCAGTCCGAGAGCGTCTCCAGCCGCCTGCTGGAACCCGGCTACGGCTATCTGCGGATCAGCCAGTTCCAGAGCCGGACCGGCCAGCAGACGCATGACGCGCTGGAGTCGTTGCTGAAACCGGGGCCGCTGAAGGGGCTGGTGCTCGACCTGCGCAACAATCCCGGCGGCGTGCTCTCCAGCGCCGTCGACGTGGCCGATCAGTTCCTCTCCAGTGGCCTGGTGGTCTACACCAAGGGCCGGCTTGTCGATGACGACATGCGCTTTACCGCCCACGCCGATACGACCGCTCCCGACGTGCCACTGGTGGTGCTGATCAACGGGGGCAGCGCCTCCGCCGCCGAGATCGTCGCCGGGGCACTGCAGGATCAAGGACGTGGCGTGCTGATGGGCACCCGCAGCTTCGGCAAGGGTTCGGTGCAGCAGGTGATGCCGCTGGGCAACGGCGACGGGCTCAAGCTCACCACGGCGCGCTACTACACCCCCAGCGGGCGTTCGATCCAGGCCGAGGGCATCGCACCCGACGTCCGCGTGGTCAGCGGCCGCCTGGAGGTCGAGGAGAACAGCAGCTTCCAGCTTCGCGAGTCCAACCTGCGCGGGCACCTGCTGAACGGCAATCCCGACCAGGCGGCGGACAACCCCGACACCCCGGTCGCGGCCAACGACTACCAGTTGGGGGAGGCGCTGAACCTGCTCAAGGCGCTCAACGTGGTGCAGCGACCCAAGGCGGCGTCAGGTGCCGCTACCCAGGGAAGCGCCGAGCCCGCTCCCTGACACGCCGCGAGCCGGCATCGAGCGGATGAGAACCGCGAGACGGCTGCCCAGAAGGCAGCCGTTTCACGCTGGGGGGCCGATGGGCGCTCCCTGATGGAATCGCAACTGCCAGCCATGTGGCGTCAACCACCACAACGAGCAGCGTCTGGCCCAGCGCTCGCACGACCCATCGGAACGAAGATTGGCGGAACGATAGAAAAGCAGCGCGGAATCTCTCGAAAGACGCAGACAACGATCTCCTTCTGCATGGATTCTGATATCCAGGCTCGCCTGCTCCTCGTACGCTGCTTTGAGCACGTCGTCACGCGTGTAATGCTGCCCGGAGCGACCCACTTCATAGAAATCAGGATGCAAATACCGGCAAATGGCCATCGGCGAGCGTCTGACGGTTGGCTGATGCAACCTTCTCTCTCGCTCAGCGAGAACTGTCAGAAGTGTCGAATCCTCAGGCCAGTCCTTCATCGACAGCGCTCGGGAAGATCGCCGTACTCCCCCAGCGCCTGACGGATCAGCAGCCGCTTCACCGGCGTGAGGCGATTCACGCCGGAGAGCCCCCAGTTGCGGGCGAGCCGAAGCGCCGGTTGCCGGCTGCCGAACAACCGCTGGAAGCCCTGCATGGCGGCGAGCATGGCCGCGTTCTCGTTGCGGCGGCGGCGCTCGTAGCGAACCAGGATGCGCCGATCCCCCGGCGGCGCACCGCGCCGTCTGGCACGCACCCACTCCTCGGCGAGCACGGCGGCATCCATCAATCCGAGATTGACGCCCTGCCCCGCCAGCGGATGCAGGCTGTGGGCGGCATCGCCGATCAGCGCCAGGCCGTCGTCGACATAACGCTGCGCATGGCGCTGGGTGATCGGGAAGTGCGGCGCGGCATCGATGACCTCGACGTCGCCCAGCCGCTCCCCCAACCCGCGGGCGAGTTCGATGCCCAGTTGCGCTCGCCCCTCGTCGGTGGCGGCCAGTGCCGTCAACCGCCGGGCCTCGCCGGGGGTGGTCGACCAGACGATCGAGCAGTGATCGTCCCGCCCGTCGACGGTCAGCGGCAGGAAGGCCAACGGACCGGTGGCGAGAAAAGCCTGGCGTGCAACGGCGCCATGGCCGACAGCGGTGCGCACGGTGGTCACCACGGCAGCCTGGCCGGTCTCGCGTTCGCTGACCGGGATACCGGCCATCGCCCGCAGCGGGGAGTTGGCGCCGTCGGCACCGACTATCAGCGGTGCCCGCCGCTGGGTGCCGTCGTCCAAGGTGATCACGGCGTCACTGGCATGGCGGGTGCCGGGGCGAGCCGCACTCTCTCGGCGTTCGTAGCCGGTCACTCGAACCTCGTGCAGCCACTCGACGTTGGGTAGCGACTGCAGGCGTCGGGCCAGTCCGGCCAGCAGCAGGTCGTTCTCGACGATATGTCCCAGCGCATCGACACCGACCTCGTCGGCATCGAAATCGATCTCACCGCTACCCTCGGCATCCCAGACCTGCATGCCCCGGTAGGCCGACACCCGGCGGGAGGCGATCCAGGGCCAGACGTCCAGGGCCATCAGCAGACGCTGCGAGGCCGCCGTCAATGCACTGACGCGAAGCGCCGGTTTGCCCTGCCCCAGGGGCGCATCGCCTGCGGGCGCCGGCGCCGCATCGACCACGGCCACCTGCCAGCCGGCTTCGCCCAGCAGCAGGGCCAGCGTGGAGCCGACGACCCCGCCGCCGACGATGATGACATCACTCTCGCTCTGGTCCATTACTACGCGTACTCCTTGTCTCGTCGCATGCCGCATCACCTGCCCGCCCGATCACGCCCAGGCTCGTCCACCGGCGGCGCTAGCGCTCGATGCCCATTGCGTGTCTCGCCAGGGTCCGGCGCAACGGCCCCAGCGCGTTGAGGCCGACCAATCCGGCGGCACGAGCCGGCCCCAACGCGGCATGATCGATGCCGAACAGCCGGATCAGCCCGTCGCTGAAGCGCACGATCCGATGCGTGTCCGCCGTTCGTCTCGCCTCGAAGCTCGCCAGCGTTCGGGGGTCGCCGGCGGCGACGCCCTCCGCCCGCGCCGCATCGATGGCGCCGGCCAGATCCATCACCCCACGCAGGGCCAGGTTGAAGCCCTGCCCGGCAACCGGATGCAGCGCGTGCGCCGCGTTGCCCAGTATGGCCAGATGCGGGCGAACCGTCTCCCGCGCCGTGATCAACGACAGCGGATAGGTGTGCCGCTGCCCCACCCGTCGAAAGCGGCCCGCCCGATCGCCGAAGGCCTGCTGCAGGCGCTCCAGAAAGGCGCCGTCGGAGAGCGCCAGGGTCTCGTCGAAGGCGCCCTGGCGGTGGGTCCAGACCAGTTCCATCCGGCGCCCGTCGAGCGGCAGCAGGGCCATCGGCCCTTCGCGGGTGAAGCGTTCGAAGGCCCAGCCGCCGTGGGCACGGCTGACCTCGACGTTGGCGATCAGCGCGGTCTGCTCGTAGGGGTGATGATCGCTCTCGATACCGAGGCGCTCCTTGAAACCGGCTCGTCCACCGTCGGCCAGTACGGTCAGGCCGGCGTGAATGACCTCGCCGCTGTCCAGCGCGAGCCGATAGCCCCCGCTCTCGGGCTCCAGCGATTCGACGCGTGCCGGACAGCGCCAGTCGATGGGCAGCGACTCGAGGCGAGCATGCAGCGCTCGCCCCATCCAGACATTGGGGATGACGTAGCCCAGCGCCTCGACGCCCAGCTCGGAGGCGTGCAGCCGGGTCGCGCCCAGCCGGCCACGCTCGCTGACATGGATATGGCGGATCGCAGACGCCTCCGCCGCCATCGCCGACCACACGCCGAGCCGCTCGAAGTGGCGTCGAGAGCCGTAGGCAATGGCGCTGGCCCGGGCGTCGAAGCTGGGTTGATACGTGCTCGCCTCGACGCTGCTAGGCAGCGGCCGAGGCTCGATGATGGCAACGCGCAGGGGCGCCCTCTCATCGCCAAGCTCGCGCTCCGCCGCGATGGCCTCGCCCAGGGCGCAGGCGAGACTGGCGCCTACCAGGCCACCGCCGATGATGGCCACGTCGACCGTGGTGGATTGCCGTGTCTGAGACATCTGCACCAGCCACTCCCTTACGATTGAAAATTTAGAAGCCAGTTTTCACGCGCCCTACACTGCCATTACATCGGTTACGTAATTTTCTGGCTCGATTCGGGATCGATCAAAAAACGATCAATTCGGCCCTTGCATCAGCGCCTCGATATCCTCCGGCGCCTTGGGTACGTCCGAGGTCAGGACCTCGCGGCCGAACTCGGTGACCACGACATCGTCCTCGATGCGAATCCCGATGCCGCGATAGGCCGACGGCACGTCTTCGGCATCCGGGATGTAGAGCCCGGGCTCGATCGTCAACACCATTCCCGGCTCGAGCCGGCGGGGTTCGCCATCGACCTGATAACTGCCGACATCGTGGACATCGAGGCCGAGCCAGTGCGAGGTCGAGTGCAGATAGAAGCGCCGGAAGCGCTGAGACTCGATGTTCTCTTCCAGCTCACCTTCCAGCAGGCCGAGCTCGATCAGGCCCGCGGTCAGATCGCGCACCACGCCTTGGTGAATGGCCTCCAGCGTGACGCTGGGTTCCACCGCGGCGACGGCGCGCTCTTCCGCCGCCAGCACGACGTCGTACAACGCCCGCTGAGCGTCGCTGAAACGGCCGTTGATCGGAAAGGTACGGGTGATGTCGCCGGCGTAGAGGTCGAACTCGCCACCCGCGTCGATCAGTACCAGCTCGCCATCCTTCAGCGGCGCGGCATTCTCGATGTAGTGCAGCACACAGGCGTTGGCTCCGCCGCCGACGATGGTGCCGTAGGCGGGCGAGCGCGCACCGTGCCAGAGGAACTCGTGCTCGAGCTCGGCCTGCAGCTGGTATTCGAAGCGCCCGGGGCGGCTCGCCTGCATGGCGCGGCGGTGCGCCAGCGCGCTGATCTGCGCGGCGTGTCGCATCAGCGCCAGCTCGGCCTCGCTCTTGGTCAGGCGAAGTTCGTGGATCAAGGCGCTGACGTCGGCAAACCGGGTGGGGGCGACGGCACCCCGTCGTGCCCGGGCGCTCAGCTGTCCGCGCACGCCCTCGGCGATGCTCATGGCGGCGGTGTCGGCCAGTGGCAGGTAGAGGGTTTGGCGACCATCCAGCAGTTCGGTGAGGTCGTGGCGCTGGGTGTTATCGAACGCCTCGTCCATGCCGTAATCGCGCACGGCCCCTTCGGGGCCGATACGAATGCCGGTCCAGGCCTCCTTCTCGGGATCCTTCTCTTGGCAGTAGAGGATGGCCTCGCCGGCTTCCCGGCCGGGCAGCAGCACCAGCAGCGCGTCGGGTTCGGGAAAACCGCACAGATAGTGGAAATCGCTGTTCTGGCGGAACGCGTACTCGCTGTCGTGATTGCGCGTCCTGAGCGCGGCACCCGGCAACAGCACGGCGCTGTGCTCCGGCAATTCGGCCATCAGGCGCTCGCGACGGGCCGCGAACTCCTCTGGCGAGATGGGGGCGGGACGCGGCAACGGCTCGGGTCGCATGTCTCTCTCCTTGAGCGAAGCGTCCCGGGATTCGCCGGGACGCCTGGAATATCGTCGATCACGCGCCTCGCGGCGCGGGCGGACTCAATGCAGCGCCGGCGGTGTCTCGTCCTCACCGCCGGCGGTTTCGCCACTCTCGTTCTCCACCTGCTCCACCTGGGGTTCTCCAGGGTGCTGTTCGGTGTAGAGCAGCATCGCCGCCATCCGGGCATGTTCGGTCAGCGCGAAGAGATCGTTCTCGTTTTCGGGGTCGTCGGCGATATCGATATCGATCGCCGACAGCTGACCGAGATCCTCCAGCGCCTCTTTCAACGGCGAGGACCAGTTCTCGTAGGTTTCGCCATCCACTTCGTTGACGACCTCGAGAAAGCCCTGGGTCCACTCCTTGAGCCCCTGGGCGCGCTCGGAGAGCGAAAACAGCTCGTCCGGCAGCAGCGGCTCGAAGTTGAGCTCGGCGGCGGAGAGCGCGTCCAGTGTCTGGCGGCGCCAGCCCAGCAGCACGTCCGCATCCTCGCGGTTTTCCGGCTGTTCCACGTTGAGCGACAGGCAGACTTCCTCCAGCCACCCCTCGGCACTCAGATCGTGCAAACCGAGCTCGGCGCACAGTCGGCCGTCGAGAAACGCTGGCGACTGCATGCTGCCATGGGCCAGAAAGACATTGGCGACGGTGGAAAAGTCGAGCTGGTCGTTGATGATCGACATGTCGGCATCCATGATTGGGTGATCGCAAGAGCCGGCGGGCGCGTGACGCCGGCGAGGCAGCGCGTTGACCGCCAATAACCGGCTCTCTATAGTGATTCCTCAATCGCGGCGGCACGCTCCCCGGGCCTTCGACCCCGCCCGGCGCAGCCGGTCACCGACCGCAGGCAGGGTAACGAATCCGGACGCGCTCGGCGCGAATGCCTGCCATCTTACCGCATCGATCTTCACCGCCCACCCCGGAGCGACAACATGAGCGACACGTCTCGCCCGACGACCGAAGTCACCCTGCTGGGCAAACCCTACGTGATCGCCTGCCCGCCCGAGGAGCAGGATCAGTTGAAGCGCTCCGCCCGCTACCTGGATCGCGCCATGCACGGCATCCATTCGCGGGGCAAGGTGCTGGGTGCCGAAAAGATCGCGATCATGGCCGCCCTCAATATCACCCACGAGCTGCTGACGGCACTGGACTCGCATCGCGCCGGCGAGCAGAGCCTGAGTGATCTGAGCGAGAGGCTGGAACGTGCACTGGCCAAGGCGGGCGAACCCGGCCGGCAGGCACCGTGATGTCGAAAGCGCCATCGGTATCGCAATCCGCCATTGGGCAACGGAAGCCGCTCTGCTACGATGGTGGGGTTTCCTGGAGTGTGCGCCAGTCATTACAAGTCCCTCGAGCCTATGCGCAGTACCCAGGGGGCCAATTGCTAGGCAGGCCCGTGTGCATGTCCGCGCGTCGGAAAGCCTGAAGGCCTGCCTGCGGCCACCCACCTTGAACCAATAGGTTCAGGGCCAGAATGACAGCGGCACTCTGGGGAACTCTTCTTGTCGTTCAATAATCCCATCGCCACGATCGACCCTGACGCTGCCCAGGCTGCCACGACCCTGTCGTCGGCCGTCGATGGTCGTCTCGATCGGCGCGAGCTTCGACGTGAGCTGCGTCGCCGCCGTCGCGCACTGACTCCGGATCAACGACGCCGGGCCTCCCGCGAGCTATGCCGTCGCCTCAGGTGCCTGCCCGAACTGCAGCGCGCCCGCCGCGTGGCGCTCTATCTGCCCAACGATGGCGAGATCGATCCGCGCCCGCTGATCGACTGGTTCACCGCCCGTCGCGCCCATGTCTATCTCCCGGTATTACGCCCCCTGGTCGAGAACCGGCTGTGGTTTGTGCGCTATCGCGCCGGCACCCGGATGACCCGCAACCGCTTCGGTATCGCCGAGCCGGACACCCGCTTCGGCGCCCATCGCGCCAACCGTTTGCCCGCCTGGGCGCTGGATACCGTGCTGCTGCCACTGGTGGGGTTCGACGACGACGGTCAGCGAATCGGCATGGGCGGTGGATTCTACGATCGCACGTTCGCCTTTGCCCGACGCCAGCGCCCCAGGCCTCGGCTGATCGGGCTCGCCCACGACTGCCAACGGGTCGACTCGCTGCCCGTCGAGGGCTGGGACGTGCCGCTGGACGCCATCGTCAGCGACCGGCGCATCGTCCGGCCCGATCGCTGAAGCACGAGGCCAGCCGACACCGAACGGCTGCAACGAAAACGGCCGGCAGCGTTTCCGCTACCGGCCGTTTCGAGCCACACCCCACCAGCTGATCCTCTTCACTACGTCGTCATTCGCCGACCGTCGCCAGCCGAATGATCCGGCGTGTTCCTGGGCCTCAAGCGCCCAGTAGCGTCTGCGCGTAGCCTGTTGCCACCACGCCGACGCCGAAGATCAATACCAATGCCATTACCAAGTCGGGCTTGCGTCTCATGTCGACTCCGCTGCGTTGGGTTCGGTCGCTGCCCCCCGCAGCGACGCGCACGACTATAGGGTCAGGCCAAAAACTTGACAAGAGTGTTTCCGGCCCGGATGACACCTTTTTTCGTTACCCAATAGTATCGGCACTAACACAAAAAGTTTGAGATCGGATTCAGGGACTTTTAGCGCCTATTTCATCCTTTCACGACGACTACCGGCGAAGTCTAGGCCATGAACAGCCGGTAGGCCGTATTGTCGGTCTCCTTCCAATAACGATAGCCGATGCGATCGAAGTGTTCCTCGGCGTGGGCGCGGTCGCCATTGGGCATCTGCAATCCCACCAGCACCCGGCCGTAGGCGGCGCCGTGATTGCGGTAGTGGAATAGCGAGATGTTCCAGTCCGCCGGCAGGTGGGTGAGGAAGTTCATCAGCGCGCCGGGGCGTTCGGGGAATTCGAAGCGATAGACCTCCTCCTCGAAACGCTCCCGAGGTCGACCGCCGCCCAGATGGCGGATGTGAAGCTTGGCCAGTTCGTTGTCGGTGAGATCCTCGACCGGATAGTCTGCCTCGCGCAGGCGGCGGATCAGCTCTTCGCGATCCTCGCCCCCCGGTTTGACCTGAACACCGACGAAGATGTGCGCGCTCTCCGGATCGGCGTAGCGATAGTTGAATTCGGTCACCATGCGCCGCCCGATCACCCGGCAGAACTGCTTGAAGCTGCCCGGTCGCTCGGGGATCTCCACCGCCAGGATCGCCTCGCGCTGCTCGCCCAGCTCGGTGCGCTCGGCAACGTGCTGGAGCCGGTCGAAATTGATGTTGGCACCCGAGTTGATGCACATCAGTGTCTGGTCGCGCGCCTGGGTCTGCTGGATATACTTCTTGAGCCCCGCCAGCGACAGCGCCCCGGAGGTTTCCGCCACCGCCCGGGTGTCATCGAAGGTGTCCTTCACCGCCGCGCACATCTCGTCGGTATTGACGGTGATCACGCCGTCGACGTGATGACGCAGGATCTCGAACGGCGCCTCGCCGATCTGCGCCACCGCAACGCCCTCGGCAAACACCCCGACCTGGTCCAGCGTCACCCGCTCGCCGGCCTCCATGGCCGCCTTGAGGCAGGCGGAATCCTCGGCTTCGACACCGAACACCTTGATCTCCGGGCGCAGATACTTGATGTAGGCTGCGATACCCGCCAGCAGCCCGCCGCCGCCGACGGGGACGAAGATCGCATCGAGCGGACCGGCGTGCTGGCGCAGGATCTCCATCGCCACCGTCCCCTGACCGGCGATCACGTCGAAATCGTCGTAGGGCGGGATATAGGTATAGCCATGCTCGGCGATCAGCTCCCGGGCGTGGCTCAGCGCTTCACCGAAGGCGTCGCCCTTGAGCACCACCCTGGCGCCCCAGCCCCGGACCGCCGACACCTTGATGTCCGGCGTGACCCGCGGCATCACGATCACCGCCTTGACCCCCATCTGCTTGGCCGCCATCGCCAGCCCCTGGGCATGATTGCCCGCGGATGCCGCGATCACGCCCTTGGCCTTCTGCTCGTCGCTCAGCTGCGCCATCTTGTTGTAGGCACCGCGAATCTTGAACGAGAAAACCGGCTGCAGGTCTTCGCGCTTGATCAGAATCCGGTTGGAAAAGCGGCGGGAGAGCGCAGGCAGCGGGGAGATCGGGGTCTCCCGGGCCGCCTCGTAGACACGGGCCTGGAGGATCTTCTTGACGATGTCTTCGAGTTGCATTCGGGTATGTCCTGGCGAACAGCTGGGGTGCAGCGCTCCCGCCGCGAGAGCGGCGGGCTTTGATGGACCCGTATTGTTAACAGACCCCGGCCCCGAGCGTCCAGCGACATCGGCAGCGTGTGCCGCTTGCTTTATACTGGCCGCGCTCCGAGCGTACCCGAATCGAACCCTTCTCCACTCAGCCTGCCGGAACCGACATGACCCAGGACGATCTCAAGCGCGCCGTCGCCGCCGCAGCCCTCGAAGACATCGACAACCTGCTGACCCCGGATGCGGTGATCGGCGTGGGCACGGGCTCCACGGCCAACCATTTCATCGATCTGCTGGCCACTCGCCGGCACGATTTTCGGGGCGCGGTCGCGAGTTCGGAAGCGACGGCAGCGCGGCTGAAATCACACGGGATCGACGTACTGGAACTCAACCATGTCGGCACCGTCCCGGTCTATGTCGACGGCGCCGACGAGATCGACGCCAGGCTGCGCATGATCAAGGGCGGCGGCGCGGCACTGACCCGGGAAAAGATCGTGGCCGCCTGTGCCGAGCGCTTCATCTGCATCGCCGATGCCAGCAAGCGGGTCGAGGTGCTGGGTGGCTTCCCGCTGCCGGTCGAGGTGATCCCGATGGCGCGCTCCTATGTCGCCCGCGAAATGGTCAAGCTGGGCATCACGCCGGTCTATCGGGACGGCGTGCTGACCGACAACGGCAACCGCATCCTCGACGGTTACGACAAGCTGTTCGACGAGCCCGAGGCGATGGAAGCGGCGCTGGATGCGCTGGTCGGCGTGGTCACCAACGGCCTGTTCGCCAAACGCCCGGCTGATGTGCTGATGCTGGGCAGCGACGCCGGGGTGGAGCGCCTGACCCGCTGACCCGGCCCGCTACAGCCGGTTGGGGCACTCGATGCCCTCGGCGTAGGCAATCAGGTTGGCCCGGGTCACCTGGGCGATCTCGCGCAGCGCCTCGACGGTGAAAAACCCCTGGTGTCCGGTGATTAGTACATTGGGGAAGCTCGCCAGACGCGCGAACACGTCATCGTCGATGATCTCCGCCGAGTGGTCGCGGAAGAACAGTTCGCTCTCCTGCTCGTAGACATCGATGGCCAGCGCCCCCAGCTGACGCGATTTCAGCGCGCCGATGACCGCGGGCGTATCGATCAGCGCTCCTCGTGAGGTATTGACCAGCATGGCGCCCGGCTTCATCGCCGCCAAGGTCCCGTCATCGATCAGGTGATGGGTCTGCTCGGTCAGCGGACAGTGCAGCGAGACGATATCGGAGCGAGCCAGCAGCGCCTCGAGCGGGACCGCTTCCCCGTAGGCCTGGAACGCGTCGGCGGGATAGGGGTCGTAGCCCAGCACCTCGCAGCCGAGCCCCTTCAGGATGCGTGCCATGCACAGCCCGATCCGACCCGTCCCGATCACGCCCGCCGTCTTGCCATGAAGGGTGACGCCCAGCAGCCCGTCGAGTGCGAAGTTGCCCTCGCGCACGCGGTTGAAGGCCCGGTGAGTCTTGCGGTTCAGGGTCATGATCATCGCCAGCGCGTGCTCGGCCACCGCCTCCGGCGAGTAGGCTGGCACTCGCGCCACGAACAGCCCGAGTCGATGGGCTGCCGGGAGATCGATGTTGTTGAAACCAGCGCAGCGCAACACGATCGCGCGAATCCCGAGGGTGGCCAGGGTGTCGAGCACGGCGGCGTCGAGGCAGTCGTTGACGAACACGCAGACCGCCTCGCTGCCCGCCGCCAGCGCTACGGTGCCGGCATCGAGACCGGCTTCCTGGTAGTGCCACTCGATGTCGTCATCGGCATCTTGTACGGCAGCGAGTTCGTCGAAAAAGCGGCGATCGTAGGGCTGGGCGCTGAAAACGGTAACTCGCATGGCGAAAAACTCGCGGCAATGGAGGGCATCTACCAGCGTAGCGATCCCTGGCGCCGCCGCCAGGGACCAAATGCCGCGGCCCAGTACCCACGGCGCTTCCAACGACCCGAGCGGAGGTCACTCGAGCGTGCTCCCCATCGTTCACCACCCCGGCTACAGCATCGAATGGCCCGAGCGCCATCCGTTCCCGATGGCAAAATTCCGAGTCCTGCGCCGACGCCTGTCGACGCTGGCGTTCGACGACCGTGACGACGTTGGCTGGATCACCCCTGCCCCGGCGACCAGCACGGCGCTATTGCGTGGGCACACCGCCGACTACCTGCAGCGTTTCTATCTGGGCGAGATCGCGACCACGCGGCGCACGCCGAGCGGCTTCCCCTGGTCACCTGCGCTGGTCGAACGCACCCTGCTGGAAGTCGGCGGGACGCTGGCCGCGGTGGACAGCGCCATGAAGACCGGGCTGGCGCTCAACACCGCCGGCGGCACCCATCACGCCTACGCCGATCGTGCCAGCGGCTACTGCCTGCTCAACGATCTCGCGGTAGCCGCACACCATCTGCTGGCCGAGTATCGCCTCGAGCGTGTCCTGATCGTCGACTGCGACGTGCACCAGGGGGATGGAACGGCCTGGATCTTCCGCGACGAGCCACGGGTCTTCACGCTGTCGCTCCACGGCGAGGCCAACTTTCCGTTCGAGAAGCGCCAGAGCGATCGCGACGTGGCGCTACCGCGCGGTACCGGGGACGAAGCCTACCTGGCGCGCCTCGAGACGGCGCTGGACCCGATTCTGAACGACTTTCAGCCGCAGTTCGTGCTGTTCGATGCCGGCGCCGACGTCCACGCCGACGATCGGCTGGGCCACCTGGCGTTGAGCGACCACGGCCTCTACCGCCGCGATCACCGGGTACTGGCGGCCTGCCGCAGGCGCGGCATTCCCGTTGCCGGCGTCATCGGCGGCGGCTATGACCGCGACCTCGAAGCGCTGGCCGAGCGTCACGCCCAGTTGTTTCTCGCCGCGCTGGCGCTGACCTCCGAGTGAAGGGGCAGCGGCGCGGACCGGGGCGAGAGCTGCCCGGAAAGCACGAAATACCGGTGCATCACCAGCAGTGAGATCAGGTGCTCAAGACGCGTGTCGCGAAATCGATCCACGTGGGCGTTGGCGTTGCGGATGATCGCTTCGGCTTCCTCCGGGCGCGCCGAGTAGTAGTCCATCTTCTCCTCGAGATCGTGGCAATCCTCGGCCAGCGGCACGTAGTGGACATAGGGTTCCAGCGTGCCTTCCATGAACCAGGTCTCGTACCGCGGAGGCGGCATCAGGCAGAGCGAGTTCGACGACAGGATCCACTTCAGATTGGTGGCGACGTCCTTGCCCTCGAGGCTCAGCACGAACTTGTACTGCAGCTGCGCCTCGATCGACAGGTAGGGTCGATAATCCGACTGCTGGCGCCGCTTGGCATGGCTTTGGCCGATATCCATCCGCGGGTGCCGGCAGAACTGGCGCAGCACCGCTGCCCGGTGCTCATGGAAACACTTCCCCCGCCAGACGACGCCCGTCTTCTTGTCGGTGTGCCGTAACCGGTCATTGGCAAAATGGAAATGGCGCACGCTGTTGAGTTTCAACAGCAGGTTGTTGGCGTTGCTCGGCGGGGTCTGGCGACAGATCGGACGGCTCTTGACGATCGTTGGCGTCTCGGCCACCCAGGTCACATCGCCGAAACGGTAGTTGAAGCGCAGCTCGGGATCGAAATGACGAACCACCCGTTTGGCATCCAGATAGTAGGCGCCGCGTCGTTCGTAGCGGAAATCACCGATGCGCACCGCGGCCTCGTCGAGATCGAAGGGGTTCTGCTGGCGATGATAGTAGTCGACCCGTGCCAACACGGCCTGCCGCTGCATGGGAGAGAGCGACTCGGCCAGCCGGTCCAGGCGCTGGCGATACAGGCTGTCGGGCAGTAGCAGGCTGGCGATGCCGCCAGCGTAGAATCGCAATTTGCGACTCCTGAAGCGCAGGTTCATGGAGTGATACCGGAAGAGGGATTCAGGTCATCCCACGATTGTCGTCGCTGCCGATGACAAGCGTCTGACACATCGGCCCGGCATCCGCCCGACGATTCAGCGCCTGTCGACAGCTCACGGAGGCACGCTCACGTCTGCTCTGCCGCTTCCCCTTCACGGGGCTCTGCTGGCGCCCCCGACGGCCCGAACAGATCGAGATGCGCATCGCCCCAGGTCTTGAGCGCCATCAGCACCGGCGTCAGCTCGCGCCCCAGGGCCGTCAGACTGTACTCCACCCTGGGCGGCACCTCGGCGTGGACCTCGCGATGGATCAGGCCATCGACCTCGAGTTCGCGCAACTGGTTGGTCAGCATGCGCTGGGTGACGCCACCGATGCGCCGCCGCAGCTCACTGAAGCGCAGCGTGCCCTCGTCGAGCAGATACCACAGCACCACGCCTTTCCATTTACCGCAGATCAGACTCACCGCCGCCTCCACGGCGCAGCCGGGGCTGCCATCGAAACGGGAAAATCGCGCTTTGGCCATCCGGGTATCCTTTTTGACACTAGGGTAACGACAGGGAACTAACAGCGTTCGTTGTACGTACGTTGCCTCCGCGATTTTACTCTAGGATTCACGCAGACACCTCATGACTGGAGAACCCGAATGAAAGCCGTCGCCTATCGCAACGCCGGGGCCATCGACCGCGATGACGCCCTGATCGACATCGAACTCGACGAGCCCACGCCCGGTGATCGCGACCTGCTGGTCGAGATTCACGCCGTATCGGTCAACCCGGTCGATACCAAGGTGCGCGGCAACATGGCGCCCGAGGCCGGCACGGCCCGGGTACTGGGCTGGGACGCGGCCGGCGTGATCAAGACCGTCGGCCGCGACGTGAAGGGCTTCACGCCGGGAGACGAGGTCTGGTATTCGGGCGATCTGCAGCGCCCGGGGACCAATGCCGAATATCACCTCGTCGACGAGCGACTGGTGAGCAGGAAGCCGACATCGCTGAGCTTCGCCGAGGCGGCTGCCCTGCCGCTGACGTCTCTCACCGCCTGGGAGATGCTGTTCGACCGGCTCGACGTGACGCGCTCCGTTCCCGGTGCGGCCAACGCCGCTCTCATCGTTGGCGGCGCCGGCGGCGTGGGTTCGATCGCCATTCAACTGCTGAAACGGCGGACAGATCTCACGGTCATCGCCACCGCCTCGCGTCCGGAGACCCGTGAGTGGGTGCAAAGCCTGGGTGCCGACGCCGTGGTCGATCACCGCCAGCCGCTGCCCGCGCAGATCGAGGCGTTGGGGTTCGGCGCCCCCGGCCTGGTCTTCTCGACCACCCACAGCGACAAGCATCGCGATGACATCATCGCGCTGATGGCGCCCCAGGGCCGGTTCGGATTGATCGATGACCCGGTCGGCTTCGTGATCGACGACTTCAAGCGCAAGTCGATCTCGATCCACTGGGAACTGATGTACACCCGCTCGCTGTTCCAGACACCGGACATGCACGCTCAGGGTGACATTCTCGAGCGGGTGGCGGCGATGGTCGATCGTGGCGAGATTCGCACGACGCTGACCGAGACGCTGGGCACCATCAACGCAACCAATCTCAAACGAGCCCATGCCCTGATCGAGAGCGGGCGGGCGCGAGGCAAGGTGGTGCTGGAAGGCTTCTAGGCCTCGTTTGCCGAGGTGGCGAGCATCGCCGCCACTGCCCGGCGGGTCTGCTGGAGCGCTCCCCGATTGGCCTCGACCACGACCCGCCCGGCCGCGCCAAGCCGGTGACGGCGATCGTCGTCCTCGAACAGCGAGATCAGCGTGGCGCCGAGCTCCCCGCCATCGGCGACCTCGAGCCTGGCCTCGCTGGCCGCCAGGGTGTCGGCGATCTCACGCAAGTTGTCGAGATAGGGGCCGCTCACCACCGCCACACCCAGCGCCGCCGGTTCGAGCAGGTTGTGACCGCCGATCGGCTCGAGCGAGCCACCGACGAAGGCGACGTCGGCGCAGCCGTAGAGCCGCATCAGGTCGCCCATGGTATCGCCCAGCAGTACCGTGGTTTCCGCGGTGACCGGCTGCTGCGTGCTCAATCGCACGATCTGCTCCTCCCGCTCGCGGCAGATCGCGTCGACGGCATCGAAGCGCTGGGGATGGCGCGGCACCAGAATCAGCAGCGCATCGGGGAAACGGCGTCTGAGCGCGGCATGCGCGATCAGCGCCTGCTCGTCTTCCCCCGGATGGGTGGAGCCCGCGATCCAGACCGGCCGCGCCCCCCAGCTCGCCCGTAATCGCCGGCTCGCGGCCACCGTCTCGTCGTCGACGGCGAGATCGAATTTCAGCGCCCCGGTGACCGTCACCCGCGTCGCCGGAGCACCCAGCGAGACGAAACGCTCGGCGTCCAGTGGCGACTTGGCACCGATCCAGGCCACCGTTTCGAGCATGCCCCGGCTCAGGGCCCCGAAGCGCTGGTAGAGCCGGAAGGCACCGGCGCTCAAGCGGCCATTGGCCACCACCACCGGCACGCCCCGGCGTCGGCACGCCGCCAGCAGGTTGGGCCAGAGCTCGGTTTCGGCGATGACCGCCAGGCGAGGATTCAATCGGGCGATGAAACGTCGCGCGCTGATCGGAAAATCCAGCGGCAGGAAGTGGTGGGAGACCCGTTCGCCGAACGTCTGGCGAACGCGCTCGGCACCGGTGGCGGTCATGGTGGTGACGATCAGGTCGTGATCCGGATGATCATCGAGCAGCGAGCGGATCAGGGGCGCCGCCGTGACGACTTCACCCACCGATGCGGCATGCAGCCAAAGCCGCGGACGATCGCCCTCCACGGTAATGAAGCCCAGCCGCTCGCGCCGGGGGTGAGTGGGCAACCACTCACGCCACACCCGCCACCAGATCAGCGGCGACAACAGGCAGGCGACCAGCGAGTAGAGCCAGCGCGCGAGCCGCGACGGGAGGCCGTGTCGAGCGCGCACCGCGGCTCAGCGCTCGCGGTCGAGAATGGTATCGATCATGGTGGTGGTCGAGACGCCATCCTCGAAGCCCAGCACCAGGACTTCGCCGCCATTGGCGATGACCGCCTCGCCACCGGCGATATCCTCCGGCCGGTAGTCGCCCCCCTTGACCAGCCGATCCGGCAGGATCGCCTCGATCAGCCGCGCCGGCGTGTCTTCGCCGAAGGGAACGACCCAGTCCACCGCGGCCAGCCCCGCCAGCACCTGGGCCCGGCGCGCCAACGTATTGATGGGCCGTTTCGGCCCCTTGAGCCGCGCCACCGAGGCGTCGTCGTTGACCGCCACGATCAGGCGGTCGCCGAGGCGCTTGGCCTGCTCCAGGTACGCCACGTGGCCGGCATGCAGAATGTCGAAGCAGCCGTTGGTCATCACCACGCGCTCGCCGCGGGCCTGCGCGGCACGCACCGCCCCGACGAGCGGACCTTCCCCGATGACGCCGTATTCGGCCAGGCTGTCGCCGTGCAGTGCCGTGTAGAGCTCCGCCACCGACAGCACCGCGGTGCCGGGTTTCGCCACCACCAGTCCGGCGGCGAGATTGGCCAGCATCACCGCCTCGCCGAAGCCGTGGCCGGCGGCCAGCGCCAGCCCCAATACTCCGATCACGGTGTCGCCGGCGCCGGTGACGTCGAACACCTCCCGCGCATGGGTCGGCAGGTGGAGCGGGGCGTGGCCCTCACGAATCAGGGTCATGCCGCGCTCGCTGCGGGTGACCAGCAGCGCTTCCAGCGCCAGCGACGCCCGCAGCGCCTCGCCCTTCTCCGCCAGCTCGGCATCGCCGGCACAGGGGCCGACGATCGCCTCGAATTCGGCCAGGTTGGGCGTGATCACGCTGGCACCGCGATAGCGGCTGAAATCGCTGCCCTTGGGATCGACCAGCACCCGCTTGCCGGCCGCTCGGGCCGTGGCGATCAGCGTCTCGACCCGATTCAGGCTGCCCTTGCCGTAGTCGGAGAGAATCACCACGTCGGCATCGCCCAGCGCCGCCTCGACCTTGGCGATCAGCGGCGCGGTGTCGACGTTCCACAGCGGCGATTCGAAGTCGAGCCGGATCAATTGCTGGTTGCGACTCATGACGCGCAGCTTGGTGATCGTCGGTACTTCGGGGCTGCGCTGAAAGTGAGCGCTCACATTCGCAGCTTCAAGCGCACGTTCGAGATGGTCGGCATTGTCGTCGTGCCCCACCACGCCCGCCAGGCTGGCGTGGCCTCCCAGCGAGGCGATGTTGAGGGCCACGTTGGCCGCCCCGCCCGGACGGTCGTCGGCGTCCTCCACCTTCACCACCGGCACCGGCGCTTCGGGCGATATCCGCGACGTCGCGCCATGCCAGTAGCGGTCGAGCATGACATCGCCCACCACCAGTAGACGGGCATGCTCCAACTGCGAAAGATCAACCTTCATGCGGCGGCTCCGTTACGTCGTCGGCGTTGGCGGTATCGCGTGTCGCGGTCATCAGTCCATCCAGGTGCTCGACCACGTCGTCCAGCGTGATCAATCCCATGGCATCGGCATGGCGCACCCGCGTGCCCCAGTTGACGCTCTCGACGGACTTCTTCAGGTAGCGGCGCACGGCGTCAGGGTAGCGATTGACCACGTGACTGCGCCAGCAGTATGGGGCCGCACGATCCGGATTGGTGGTGGCGTAGAGCCCCAGCGTCGGCGTGCCCAGCGCATTGGCCATGTGGACCGGGCCGGAGTCGGGTGCGATCACCACGCGCGCCCGATCCAGCAGTGCCAGCAGGCCCTTGAGCGAGGTCCGCCCGATGGCGTCGATGATCTCGATCTCGGGCACCAACCGGCGGATCTGCTCGCCCATGTCGCGCTCCTGGGGACTGCCGCCGCCACTCATGACGGTTCTCAACCCGTAGCGCTGCCAGACGTGCTCGATCACGGCGGCGTAGCCCTCGGCGGACCAGTTGCGGAAATTGCGCAGGCGCGGGTTGGCGCAGGGGCTGATCACCAGGTAGGGCCGATCGCCGGTCAACTGGTGCGCTTCCTGGTAGGCGGCATCCGGCACCGGCAGCGACCAGTCGAGCCGGGTATCCTCGACCCCCAGCAGGCGAGCGAAATCCATGAAGGATTCGAGCACGTGCGCACGCGGATGGGGGGCCAGCTGGCGATGGGTGAACCAGTGCTGCCAATCCTTGGCCCGCGCCTTGTCGTAACCTACTCGCACGTCGCATTTCAGCCCCAACGACAGTACGCTTGCGCGCAGTGCCTGCTGCATGTGCAACAGCACGTCGAAGCGGACGTCCTCGAGCTGACGCCAAATCGCACGCATGCCCTGGAAACCGGTGGACTTGTCGTAGGCCACCAGATCGACGCCATCGAGGCCGTCCAGCAGGGCATGTTCGGTCTTGCCGACGATCCAGGTGATCCGCGCCTCGGGCCATTGACGCTGCAGCGCGCGCACCGTGGGCACCAGGTTGCAGACATCGCCCAGCGCGGAGAGGCGCAGGATGCCGATATGTCGCGGACGCTCTGGCAGAGATTGCTTCATGGGCCTGAATGAATTCCCATTGGGTAAAACGCCCATTCTAACGGAAGTTGACCGGGCATGACTCGCAACCCGACCAACGCGCGTCAATCATGGCGCCTCGACCGAACCCTCCAGATAAGACATTCATGATCGAAGAATCTGCTCGCGGCACCACCAGCCGCATCGGCCATCTCGTCAGCCTCAGGAACCTGGGCGGCGTGGAACGCTACTTCACCCGCTTCTACGCCCGTCATACCCCCCAGCACGACCACCACGTGCTGCTGCAGACCGACGAAGTCCATTCACTGCTCGAGCCGGCTTACGCCCCTCACCGCGCGGGGCGGATGCACAGCATCAAGGGCGGGCGCTGGCGGATTCCCAAGTTCCTGCCGAGCGTGCGCCAGCGTTATCAGCTCGCCATGATGCAGCGCCTGGGCCTGGACGCCGTGGTGGTCTGGAACAAGATCGTCAATCATCCGCTGGCGTTCGACGACAACATCCCGCTGATCCACTTCGAACGCGGGAGTGCATGGCTGGCCGCGGATGCACCTGGCCTGAGGCGTTATCTGTCGCGCCTGGACGGCGTGCTATGCAACTCCTACGCCGGCCTGCGGATGCTCCAGCTCAAGTGGCAGCTCGATCCCGGCATTCCCTATCGCGTGCTGCAGAACGCCATCCGCCTCCCGGACCAGGCCGCCACTCACCCCGGCGATCGCTTCAGGCTCGGTTTCGCGGGCCGGATGACGGGCCTGAAGGCGCCGATGGTCGCCCTGGAAACCTTTGCCGAACTCAAGCAGCACTGCCCCGAGGCGGAGCTGTGGATCGCGGGGAGTGGGCCACTGGAGCCGGTATTGAAGCGGTGGACGGCGCAATGGGGACTGAATGACAGCGTTCACTTCAAGGGCCTGGTAGACGACATGTCGGGCTTCTACGCCTCGCTCGACGCCTTCATCTGCCCCTCCTGGCGCGAACCCTTCGGCAACGTGGTCCAGGAGGCCCTGGCTCATGGCCTGCCCACGCTGGTCGGCAATGCCGATGGCCTGCCGGAGCTCGTGCACCACGGCGTCAACGGGGCCGTCCTGACCCCCGGCCGTTCGCGCCAAAGCCTGGCGCGCTACGATCCCCGCTGCGCCCAGGGGCCTGACGAGGTCTACGACCCGACCACCGACCGCCTCGTCGAGGCGGGCGTTCTCGAGCCGACGGAGGCCGCCACGGTCCTCGAGGGCTGGGCCAGGGATCCAGCGCTGCGACGGCGCATGGCGAGCGCTGCCCGCGAGCAGGTCGCACGCGAGTTCGATCTCGACCGCTACGGGGAGACGCTGGTGGATTTCGTCGACAGCGTGATCCGCTCGCACCGCTCACAGTGAGGCGAAGGAGTCCCGCAGCTTCTCGGTCTGACGGCGGTAGGAGTAATCGCCCACCAACTCGGCAAGCTCGGCACCCAGCGACTCGAGGTCCGATGTCGTCATCAGCGCCTCGAGGCGGTCGACCCAGCCTCGGGTGTCGCGACTGTCCAGCATCAGCTCGGCATGGTCGGCCTCGAGCAGTTCGGCGGCACCGGTGGTGGACGAGAGCAACACCGGCGTGCCGCAGGCCATGGCCTCGAGCGACACCCGGCCGAACTCCTCGATGTGCGCCGGCAGCACGAACAGATCGAGCGCGCCATAGAGCGTCTCGACATCGCTGACCGTGCTGCGCCAGAGAAACCGCTCGGCGATGCCGGCTCGTTCGGCCTGGCGCTGGTAGGGGGCGAAATCGTCCTTGCCGACGACGAGGAAGCGGCACCGCCCCGGCAGGCGTTGCTCCAGCCCGGCAGCCATCTCGACGAAGCCGGCCACGTTGCGCTTGGTGAAATTGCCCGAGGTGATCAGCCCGACCAGGCGGGTCTCGTCGGCGATACCCAGCTCGCGCCGGCGCGCCTCGCGGCCTGCAGAGGCCCGCTCGAGGTTGAAGACGTCAGGGTCGTAGCCGGGGTAGCTGATCTCGATTCGCGAGTCGTCGATGCCGTAGCGATCGCGAAAATCCTCCGCCATCATCCGTGAATTGACCGCCAGGCGACGAAACCGGGCCCCGGTCAGCACCTGGTCGTGGATGGCGGCCACCTCGTGACCGGCGGGCAGGTCGCGGCCATGGATGCGCTGGCTGGCGAGGTGCACGCAGTTGTGCATGTAAACGACATCGGGCGTTTCGACATCGCCGTGGCTGACCAGCATCGCCGGCCGATGACGTCGGCACCAGGCCTGCACGCGGCGGTTGAACCAGAACCGCCGAAACGGCCCCTTGAAGGGCCAGCGCTTGAGCCGGACCAGCTCGGCACCGGCGGCCTCCGCCAGCTCGCGACGGCCTCGCTCGGCCAGGATCGTCACCCGATAGCCCAGGACTTTCAGTGCCGCGGCCTGCTCGAAGGCATTGCGGCTGGCGCCGGTGCTCTTCTCCACCTGGCGAATGGCGATCACGGCCAGTGGCGCTTGCGAATCTTCGGTCACGGCAGCTTCCTCGAGTTCATTGGACGCCCGACGGGTCGACGAATCCTCGACGGTCCGAGACGCCGACATGCGACAGCGGGTCCGCCCGGTTACAATGCGTCCCGCGGCTCGTCGCCGCCCGGCATGTCGCCGCGCTTTCGGCGCCATGCCAATCCCGCTTCGGCTCTACGTCAAGGATCGGCCATGTCGCTATCGACCTACCATCATCGGGACGCGCATATCTTATACGATCCGACGCGCCTCGCTCAGCCCGACCTGCCGATTCTGCCCGAATTCGGCGAGGCCTGGCTCGACCCGGCTGCCTGGGCCGAGCGCGGCCTGGTGGTCGGCTCGGCGCCCGGCCGCGGCGACAGCCAGTTCCTGGCCGTCAACGGGGCCGACTGGGTGCTGCGGCCCTATCGTCGGGGCGGCATGGCCGCCAAGGTCAGTCAGAGCGACTATCTCTGGACAGGACTGGAGCGCACCCGCGGTTTCCGCGAGATGCGCCTGACCCGCGCGCTCCACCAGCGGGGCCTGCCCGTCCCGGCACCGGTGGCGACCATCGTGTCGAGACACGCCCTGCGCTACCGCGCGGCACTGATCACCGAGCGCCTGCCTGGCAGCCGGGCGCTGGCGGAGCGCCTGCCCGATGCCTCGCCGGCACTGCTCGCCGATGTCGGCGCCACCATTCGCCGGTTTCACGACGCCGGGCTCGACCATGTCGACCTCAACGCGCGCAACCTGCTGGTTTCAGACGACGATAAGGTCTGGCTGATAGATTTCGACCGCTGCCGACTGCGCCCGAGAGGCGCCTGGCGCCAGCGCAATCTGTCACGACTCGAACGCTCCCTCGTTCGTTTCTCGCCCGCCAACGCGGGATCACTCTTCATCGCCATCGTCGAGGGTTACCACAACGCTCCGGTGGATCACCACGAGGTCTGACCTCCATGCAAGATACGCTGAGGCGCCGTTGGCGCGGCACGCTCCTATTCGCTCTGGTGCAACTGCCGCTGGTGTGGCTGATCGCCCTGCGTTACTCGCCCTACCTCGCCATGCCGCACGACCCCATGGGGATCGCCTATCTGATCCTGACCTGGATCGGGCACTTCGGCATGCTGGTCCTGCTCGGTTGGCTACCGCTGGCCGCACTGGCGCTGGTGCTCAAGGCCCGCTGGCTATGGCTGCCGGCGACCCTGCTCGGGGCACTGGGGTTGAGCGCGCTGCTGCTGGACACGGTCGTCTACGCCCAATACCGCTTCCACGTGAACGCTTTCATGGTGTCGCTGTTCCTCAACGACAAGGATGGCGAGATCTTCAGCTTCACCACCACAACCTGGCTGATGGTGGTCGGCAGTGTGGTCGCGGCGCTGGCACTCGAGGGCTGGCTCGCCCGGCGCCTGATCGTGGCCAACCGTGGCCGCCGCGTGCCGGTGGGGCTCTGCTGCGGCATCGTGCTGGTAACGCTGCTCGGCAGCCACGGTCTGCATATCGTCGCCGATGCCCGCTACCATCGCAGCGTGACCCAGCAGGTCGGCATCTATCCGCTGCTGTTTCCGGCCACCGCCAAGGATTTCATGGAGCGACACGGCTGGCTCGACCCCCGAGCCGCGCGTGCCGAGCGGGCCGATATCGGCGCCACGCAGGCGCAGAATCTCGATTGGCCGAAGAACCCGCTGAGCTGCCAGCCCAGCCACAAGCCCAACGTCATGGTCGTCCTGATCGACTCCTGGCGCGCCGACGAATACGGCCCGCAGAACACGCCCAATCTCTACGCCGCGTTGAACGACAGCGGCCGCCGCTATCTCCAGCACTACAGCGGCGGCAATGCTACCCGCAACGGAACCATGAGCCTGTTCTATGGCCTCAGTGGCAACTATTACGCCTATCTGGACGACACCCAGACGCCCCCGCTTCTGATCACGCAGCTGCAGAAGCAGGGCTATGCGCTGGGCATCTTTTCCTCGGCCAGCCTCGACGGCATCGGCTTCGACCGCACGATCTTCAGCTCGGTCGACCCGCTGCGACTGAGCACGCCAGGGGACTCTCCCGCTAGTCGCGACCGGCGAATGACCGAGGACTGGCTGGCCTGGTTCGACCAGCAGGCGCAGCAGGACGACAACCCCTGGTTCAGCATGCTGTTCTACGATGCGCCCCACGGCTACGACGTTCCCGAAGGCGCCGCCCAGCCCTACCAGCCTTCGGTGCAGGGCATGGATTATCTGGACCTGGGCCCGGACACCGATCCGGTCCCCTACGCCAACCGCCACCGCAATGCCGTGCACTACGATGACGAGCTGCTCGGCCGGGTGATCGACGACCTCAAGGCCAAGGGCGAGTGGGATGACACGATGCTGGTGGTCACCGCCGATCACGGCCAGTCGTTCAACGATTTCGGCAAGAACTACTGGGGCCACAACAGCAACTTCGCCTCGCCGCAGACCCACGTGCCGATGATCGTCACCGGCCCGGGGGTCGAGCCCGGACGCGTCGAGGGCATGACCAGCCATCTCGATGTCGCGCCGATGCTGATGCGCCATGCCCTGGGCTGCACCAACCCGCTCGCCGATTACGCCCAGGGCCAGGATCTGCTGGCACCGGGCATCGATCACCCCTGGGTCGAGGCCAGTAGCTACATCGACTACGGGATCATCGAGCCGGACCGCATCACCGTGGTCGACGGCACCGGCCAGTGGAACATCGTCGACCGGCAGCTCGATCCCATCGACGACGCCGAGTTCTCGCCGGCGGTGTTCGAAGCCATGCAGTGGTTCCGTCAGTTCTACCGCTGACTAACCCCGCGCTACAATGCCTCAGGCGCCGACCGAGGGCGGGGCGTCGCGTGACTCGCGACGCCCCGCCCCCGGTCGCCGAATGACGCTCCACTCCCCGACGACCCAGGACTGCCCATGGCCGCCATTACCGGCGTGGTGATCACGCTCGACGAAGCCGACAACATCGAGGCCTGCCTGGCCTCGCTCGCCCGCGTCTGCGACGAGCTGATCGTGGTCGACTCAGGCTCCCGCGACGACACCGTCATCCGGGCCGAGGCGCTCGGCGCCCGCGTGATCCATCAGCCTTACCTGGGCGATGGCCCCCAGAAGCGGGTCGGACCGCAGGCTGCCAGCTATCGCTGGGTGCTGTCGCTAGACGCGGACGAACGGCTCACCGACGAGGCCGTGGCAGCGATTCTGGCACTCGACCTGGACGACGCCGGCCACGATGCCTACGCACTGCGCCGACGCAACTTCATCGGCAGTCGCTGGATCCGCCACTGCGGCTGGTATCCGGACTACTGCATCCGGCTGTTCGATCGCGATCGCACCGGCTTCTCCGACAGCCACCAGCACGCGTCGGTGCCGGCGACGAATCCGCAGCGCCTGGACGCCGACCTGGAACACTATTCGTTCGCCAACCTGGCCGAACTGTTCGGCAAGGCCAGCGGCCGCTTCTCCAATCGCGCGGCCAAGATCATGTATCTCAAGGGCAAGCGAGCCAACGGCTGGTCGCCGGCACTGCACGGCGCCAATGCCTTCGTGCGCAAGTACCTGTTCCAGCGAGGATTCGCCGGCGGCCTCGACGGCGTCTCGGTGGCGCTGTCGGCGGCGGTCAACGCCTACCTGAAATACGCCAAGCTGCTCGAACTGCAGCGCGATGCCAAGGTGCGCGACGCCGAAGACTTCGACCGGATCTGGTGAATCGATGGAACCTCACCCGCTGCACATTCGTCACGTCAACCTGGCCCGCGGCTTTCGCGGTGGCGAGCGCCAGACGCTGTTGCTGATCGAGGCGCTGGCCCGGATCGACGACGCGCGGCTCGAGATCACCCAGAGCCTGGTCTGCCGGCGCGACTCGCCGATGCGCGCGGCGCTGGCCGATCGGGAACTCGACACCGAGATCGAACTGATCGACGCCGATCACGCCCTCGCCGGGCATGGCCGACATCGGCGGGCAACCCTGGTTCACGCCCACGAGGCCAAGGCGGTGCACTGGGCGTGGATCGAACGTCGCCTGCGCGGCACGCCCTACCTCCTGACACGGCGTGTCCCCCAGCCGGTCAAGGACAAGCGCTTCAACCGCTGGACCTACCGCGCTGCGGCAAGCGCCGTGGCGATCTCGTCGGTGATCGAGCACCATCTTCGCGATCGCGGCTGGTGTCCCGTCATGCGCATTCCCAGCGTGCTCTCCGGCCACCCAGGCGATCCCACCAAGGTAGCCGCACTGCGCGAGCGTTTCGCCGGCCACCGTGTCATCGGCCATATCGGCGCGCTGGTGGATCGCCACAAGGGCCAACGGGTCCTGCTGGCGGCGGCGCGGCGGCTGCGCGAGACGCATCCGGACGTTCGCTTCCTGCTGCTGGGCGAAGGCGACGACGGCGCGGCACTGAAAGCCGAGAGCGCCGATCTGGACAACGTCATCTGGGAGGGCTTTCAGCCCGATGTCGGTGACTATCTCGAGATCATGACCCTGTTCGCATTCCCCTCCCGCAACGAGGGACTGGGCTCCACCCTGCTCGATGCCATGGATCACGGCGTGGCGATCGTGGCCAGCGACGTCGACGGCATTCCGGACCTGATCGAGGACGACGTCAGCGGCCTGCTGGTGCCTGCCGGCGATGCCGATGCGCTGACGGCGGCGCTGATCGCGCTGCTGGAGGACCCCGTCCGCCGGCAACGGCTGGCGGCCACCGCCAGCCAGCGGCTCGCCGCCTTTACCCCCGAAGCCATGGCAGCGGCCTACCTGGCGCTCTACCGCCGGATCATCGCCCGCTAGCGTGGCCTCGGCGCAGGGCGCGATACTTGCGCGGCGGGATCGTGGCATCATGACGCCCGAAAGGCCGCGCCCGAGCGGCACCGAGATCGTCAGCGAAGCGGAGCATAACCATGAGCAAAATTCGGGTCGGCGTCATCTGCGGCGGCAAATCGGCGGAGCACGAGGTCTCGTTGCAGTCGGCCAGGAACATCGTCGACGCGCTGGATCGCGAGCGTTTCGAGGTCACGGTCATCGGGATCGACAAGCAGGGGCAGTGGCACATCAACGATGCCGCCGACTTCCTGCTGAACGCTGACGATCCGAGCCGGATCGCCCTCAACCCCTCCGCCGGCGACCTCGCGCTGGTGCCAGGTCGCGACTACCAGCAGCTGATCGCCACCGAGTCGTCCCAGGGCACGCTGGGACAGCTCGACGTGGTGTTCCCCATCGTCCACGGCACCCTCGGCGAGGACGGTTCTCTGCAAGGCCTGTTGCGCATGGCCAACCTGCCCTTCGTCGGCTCCGGCGTGCTCGGCTCGGCCGCCGGCATGGACAAGGACGTCGCCAAGCGCCTGCTGCGCGATGCCGGTATTCCCGTGGCGCCCTTCGTCACCCTGACCCGCCGCACGGCTGCCGAGGCCGATTTCGACGCCCTCAGCGCGACGCTTGGCTCGCCGCTGTTCGTCAAACCCGCCAACCAGGGTTCATCGGTGGGCGTCAGCCGGGTCGAGACCGCGCTCGAGTTCCAGCAAGCGCTGGCGCTGGCGCTGGCCTTCGACCACAAGGTGCTGGTCGAATCCGCCGTGGTCGGCCGCGAGATCGAGTGCGCAGTACTGGGTAACGACGAGCCGGAGGCGAGCGTCTGCGGCGAGATCGTGGTCGAGAACGGCTTCTACTCCTACGACACCAAGTACATCGACGACGACGCGGCCACCGTCGCCGTGCCCGCCGACATCGATGCCGGCGCGAGTGAAGCGATTCGCGACATTGCGATTCGCACCTTCCAGGTGCTGGAGTGCGCCGGCCTGGCACGGGTCGATGTCTTCCTCACCCCGGAGGGAAACATCGTCGTCAATGAAATCAACACGCTGCCGGGTTTCACTCGCATCAGCATGTATCCCAAGCTATGGCAGGCCAGCGGTCTGAACTACCCGGCCCTGGTAACGCGCCTGATCGAGCTGGGCATGGCGAGGCACGCCGATGACATGGCGCTGAAGAGCGCGCGCTGAAACCGGCGGGAACTCGTCGATAACCTGCTCGTCTCGGATTGGTCATGATAGAGTCTTGATGACTCCTCACGCGGTGCCTGGAATCGGCATCGATAGAATACGACGTTCACGGATCGAAGCGCGTCATGACCATCTCTCGCGACATTCGACGTTGGTGTGCACTCACCTACATCGGCCTCTGTATCGGTTACGCCATCATGGTGGTCTGGGTCCTGCCCTGGTGGACCCCCCTCGTCATCGCGCTCGCCTGGCTCGCCATCGGCCGTCGCTTCCATTGGGGCCACGTCTCCCAGCGCGCCACCCAGCGCAAGGCGTGGCCATGGTCCGCTCTGCCACTGATCCTGTGGTGGGTCTATATCTACCTCGACGACAGCTTCGGCCAACTCGACCTGGGGGCCGTGATCTTCCACCTCCAGGCCGGCATCGAGGAGAACGGCAGCACCGATCGCCAGATCGCCGGGGTCCTCTACACCGTGGCCGCCATCGCCATGCTGGTCGCCGTGACCTGGCTGGTCCGGGCCGATCATCGCTGGCGCCTGTGGGAACGGGTGCTGAGCCTGTTCCTGCTGGCGTTCAATCCGCTGCTGTTCGGATTGTCGCTGCGCGGCGCCTCGGTGATCGACGACGATGAGAGCTGGCTCGATGATCGCTACCGGCCACCGGAGATCGTCGCCGGAGTGCCCCAGCCGCCCAATCTGATCTATCTCTACATGGAGAGTACCGAGCGCACCTACGGCGATACCCAGCGCTTCGGCAACGCCTACGAGGACCTTGCCAGGCTGGGCCAGGAGGGCGTGGTGTTTCATGGCGTCAAGCAGCTCGACAATACCGGTTGGACGATGGCCGGCATGGTCGCCAGCCAGTGCGGAGTGCCGTTGATGCCAGCCGGCCTGATGCACGACAACCAGTTCGAGCCGCTGTCGGACGTGCTGCCGGGGGTCGACTGTCTGGGCGATCTGCTGCACGCGCGGGGCTACGACCTCACCTACATGGGTGGCGCCAGCACCAAGTTCGCCGGCAAGGCGAAGTTCTATCGCGGCCACGGCTTCGATACCGTCCTGGGCCGCGATGAACTGGAGGACAAGGCACCGGCCGGATATCTCAACGACTGGGGGCTCTACGACGATACGCTGCTCGATCTCGCGGAGAAGCGGATCCGACGGCTACACGACAGCGGCAAGCCCTATGCCTTCTTCGGACTCACCCTGGCGGGCCACCCACCGTTCGGCCATCCGTCGCAGTCCTGTATCGACAATCAGGGCGACTTCGACGGTACCGACATTCTCTATTCGGTCAAATGCACGGGCTGGCTGATCAGGAATTTCATCGAGCGGCTTCGAGCCGAAGGGCTGCTGGACAACACCCTGGTCGTGGTCGCCAGCGACCATCTCTCGATGAAGAACTCGGCGTGGGAGGACCTGATCGCGGAAGAGCGCGAAAATACGCTGATGATGCTGGGCAACGGCCTGCGTCCCCGCGTCATCGAACGTCCGGCGAGCATGGTCGATGTCCTGCCGACACTGCTGGAAGCCATGGGTTATACCATTCCGGACCATCGGGCCGGGCTAGGCGTATCGCTGTTTTCCTCGTCTCCCACCCTGATCGAGCGCTACTCGCTGGACGAAATGAACCAACGCATGCGAAGCGAGAACCGTCTGCAGGAGCAGCTCTGGAACGGCGTCAACTGAGACGCCGGGACGATCCGCGCACCTGGATTGGCTCGGTGACACCAGGCGCCGTCTGAACCATCGACGAGCCTAGCCGGACGCGGCGGAGGTCGGTGCAGAGCATCGGGGAGGCGTATCCGTCCACGCCGGACCGATGAGCCTGTTGGCCGGGCTGGCGCGCCAGCCGATGGTCAACGCCGCCCGCTCGAGCGCAGGCTCTCTTCAGACGAGACATAACGGGGCCGTGGCCACTCGATCGGCCCCAGCTCGTCGCCGGGATCCAGCATCCCCGGTTCGGTTTCCGGCGTACACGAGCCCAACGCCTCAGCCACGCGGGTCAGGGCTTCCTCGCCACGGCAGTCGCCGACCACGCGCTCCCACCACTGCCGATGCACGGCGCGGACGACAACGGGTATCGACGCCAGCCCCAGACGCTGGGCCATCGCCAGCCGGTGAAGCCCTCGGTTGACCTTGAGCAACCGACCCTCGCGGGTGACTGCGACACCCAGATCATCCTTTCCCAGCTCGAGGTCGAATCCCCGGACCGCCATATCGTCGAGGAAGCCGAGATAGGTTCGCAGGTAGGCAAGTATCTTCTCTTCCGTGTCGAGCAGGATGCCCTGCTGGTAGGAGGACCAGGGGTGCCCCGACTCGAGCCGGGAGCGGTACTGCCGAAAGCGTTCGGTCTGGGTCAGGTCGTCCCGGTGCTCGTCGATATCGCTGACGAAGCGGTAACGCGAGCCCCGGCGCAGATCGCCACGACTCAAGTCCCAGTCGCCGTCCCAGAGAAAAGCCGAGGAGGAGGGGCGCTTCCCCCCGATCCCCTTGGCGTTGAGGTCGCGGATCAGCTCGCGCGGATCGACGTGAACCACCAGCGCCTCCGCCAGCCTCGCCTCGATCGAGCGCCGTGGCAAGCCGTGACGCTCGATCCACCGGCCACCGACCTTGCCCTGAGCCCAGCGGCGGTAGAGCGCATCTTCCAGGGGCACACCGACGCGCCGTTGGAAACCGTCCCGGAACGCCGCCTGCCACCGCGCCCGACGAACGCCCCACTTCATGCGGGGATCGTGCAGTTCGCTGAACGCGTCGTCCTCGGCGGGCAGACGCGGGGAAGCTGGCGAAGAGGGCCGAGACATGAGCAGTTTACACGGTCGGAGGGGAAGGAATCGGTGTTATCAAACACTGTTCGTGATCGATTCAGTCTAGCATACCACATTAATAAGCATGCTACGCAATTTCCCGGCTACTGCGCCTGCCCGCTCATCGTGTCGGATGTCGTCGGCAGATCGAGGAACTGCTGCATGATCCGGCTATCCCGGAATCGCTCGATCAACTCCAGATCGGCTTCCAGCGATGGCGGATTTGCCAGCCCTTCCCGGATCTTGGCTGCCAGACCGGTGACGCTGTTATCGGCGATCAGGCGGGCCTGATCGTGAATCAACACGTTGCGCACACCGCCTGGGCAGTCGACCGCCACGCAGGGCGTGCCGCAGATCATGCTCTCGGCCAGCACGATACCGAAGGCTTCGCTGCGCGAGCTCAGCACGAACAGCCGGGCGTGCTTCATCCAGGGATAGGGGTTGGGCCGGCTGCCGACGAAATGGATCCGCTCACCCGCCCCCCGCTCTGCGACCAGCGCCTCCAGGCTCTCTCGCTTGGGTCCATCGCCGACGATGACCAGGTCCTCTTCGATCTCTGCCTCCAGATAGGCCAGGATCAGCCACTCCTGGCGCTTGACGTCCGAGAGCCGTGAGACGTGGACGATGAACGGCCTGGCCGGCAGCTCCACCGGTTCTTCGGCCTGGCGGCGGATGGCCTCGATATCGCACGGATTCATGATGGTTGCCCACCGATGAGGGCGAATCCCATGATGACCGAGCTGCTTCTCCAACTGCGCCCGCACGTTGGGCGTGTTGCAGACCACCTGCTTGCCCTCATAGAGCCGGCGGAGATAGAACCCCTTCAGCCTTCCGCCCTCGCTTCCGGGCCAGGAGACCGTCACCTGCCACAGGCGCGGGTCGCGCCAGGACCAGACCGTCTCGAACGCGCCCTGCCCGCGCATAATGACGCGATCGATCGGACCGTGTTCCCGTTCCAGCCTGGCAACGAAACGCTTTAGATAGCGTCCGCCGTAGAAGCCGCGCCACAGGAAACCCGATCCCGGCAGCACGGGCTTCAGCAGCGCCCGCGTGACCAGGTCGTATGCCAACCCCAGTCCGGTCCTGCGAAACGCCTTGTCGAAGTCGAGGCGATGGACCTTCACCGCGTCGTCCGGAGCGAGTTCGTGCCCCCCCTTGAGCACCAGGACGTGCACATCGTGTCCTTCCCGGGCCAGCACGTTGGCCAGATTGACCGTGACACGCTCGATGCCACCGATGCTCAATTTGCGTACGACCAGCAATACTCTTTGGGTCATGATGGGCTCTAGCACTTCTTTGCTTACCGTGGGTGGAACGGGCAATGTGACTCCCCATCCATTTTCGCACATCTCGGTGAAACGATGGCTCAGACGGCTCGAGACCGGGCCGGCCCGGTGCCGGCTAGCGATGAGAATTATGCCCTCTGAATGGGCGTTGTCATCTTCTTGTGTCTGGATAAGGCGGCATATCTGAGCAATTGGATATCTGCATCCTCGACGCGGGTATATCACCATTCATCCAATCACGGCACTACGGGAGCCGGGAATCATCCATTTCCTGGCCAAGAGCAAGCCATGGAAATTCCCTACATTCCACCCCTACAAACAGACCTACCTGGAGATTTCCCATCAGCTTTTCCCCGATGCAATCGAGTCGAACAAGGTTACGGCCATGGAAAAGCTGACTCGCCTCTGGCAAGTCGAAAAACACATCAAGAATTTTTTCCGAAACAGGAAATCGGGCGCTATCCGCTACACGGTACCGCCGCAGAGACAACGCTGACATCCCCCGACAAGGCAACTTCGGTGGCGCTCCAGCGACCTGCGTGACAACGCTAGGTGTGAAGTTTCATCAGCACGCTCTCCGGCGACATCTGCTTGAGGCAGTTGCGATGCCCCAGCGGGCAGGTGCGCTCGAAACAGGGCGAGCAGGACAACGCCAGATAGTGGATATCGGCATTGTCGGTCAACGGCGGCGTATAGGCGGGCGACGACGAGCCGTAGAGCGCCTGGATGCGGGTGCCGACCGCCGCGGCCACGTGCATCAACCCGGAGTCGTTGGTGACCACCTGCTCGCAGGCGGCCAGCAGGTCGACGGCATCCGCCAGCCGGGTCTTGCCGCACAGATTATGCGCGTGATCCAACTCCCGGGTAATGACGTCGCCGGCCTCGGCATCCTTGGGACCACCCAGGACCCAGACGGCGTACCCCCGCGCGATCAACGATTCGGCCAGCTCGCGGAAGTAGTCGAGCGGCCACTGCTTGGCCGGGCCGTACTCCGCGCCGGGCATCATGCCGATGGCGGGCCGCTCGCCCAGTGCCAGCTCGCCACGCAGCGCTGCCTGACGCGACGTGTCGACTCGGAGCCGCGGGTGCGGCGTCTCGAAATCGCCGCTGGCCGCCACGCGGGCATCCAGCCCCAGCGCGACGAAGCGCTTGACGGTCTGATCGAGCACCGTCTTGTCGAGCCTGCGCCGGTCGTTGAGCAGCACGTAGCGCTGCTCGCCGGTGAAACCGGTGCGGCGGGGAATGCCGGCCAGGAACGGCACCAGCGCCGCCTTCAGCGAGCGTGGCAGCACGATGGCGTGATCGAAGCGCCCTTTCAGCGAACGTGCGACCTCACGTCGTGTCTTCCAGCCGAACTCGCCGTGCTTCACGTCCAGCGCGATGGATTCGTCGACCTCCGGCATACGCTCGAGAATCGGCAGCGACCAGCCCGGCGCGAGCACGCCGATCGTCGCGCCCGGATGGCATCGTTTCAGCGTGAT
The DNA here is from genome assembly GCF_003206585.1 of Salinicola sp. CR57. NCBI lineage: Bacteria > Pseudomonadati > Pseudomonadota > Gammaproteobacteria > Oceanospirillales > Halomonadaceae > Salinicola > Salinicola sp. CR57. The sequence continues at coordinate 666,818 of NZ_PZJL01000001.1, read as the reverse complement.
GAACAGACTCTGTGCCATGACCATATCGCCGACCCAGGAGGGGCCGACGACGAGAAACCGTGGCGCGGCGTCGATGTCGACGACCTTAGCGTCGGCAACTGGCGAATCAGCCATTCAGCCATTCCAGGTAGGCGGAAACGCCCTCGCGAACGGTCTTGAATTCGGCGCTATAACCCGCGTCGCGCAAGCGACCGATATCGGCCCGGGTGTAGCTCTGGTAGCGCCCCTTGAGCTCGTCGGGGAAGTCGATGTACTCGATCTGCCCCTTTCCATAGAAGTCGATCGCGGTCTCGGCGATCGCCTTGAACGGCTCGGCTCGGCCGGTGCCCAGGTTGAAGATGCCGGAGACCTCCGGGTTGTCCAGAAACCACAGGTTGACGTCGACCACGTCGCCCACGTAGACGAAGTCGCGGCTCTGCATGCCGGCCTCATAGCCATCCCAGGCACCGAACAGCTTGGGATTCTCGCCGCGCTGCACCTGGGTGTGGTGATGGTAGGCGACGCTGGCCATCTTGCCCTTGTGCTGTTCCCTGGGGCCGTAGACGTTGAAGTAGCGAAAACCCACAACCTGGCTGTCGAAATCGTCCCAGCGCGCGCGGACATACTGGTCGAACAGCAGCTTGGAGTAGCCGTAGACGTTGAGAGGCTTCTCGTGCTCGGGCGCCTCGACGAACACTTCGCTGCCGCCGTAGGTGGCGGCGGATGACGCATAGAGGAAGGGAATCCGCTTGGCCTGGCAGTACTCGAGCAGCACCTTCGAGTATTCGAAGTTGTTCTCCAGCATGAAGCGGCCATCCCACTCGGTAGTGTCCGAGCAGGCGCCTTCGTGAAAGATCGCCTCGATCGGGGGCAGGCCGCCGACCCCGCCGCGCATCTCACCGCTGAGTTCTGCCTTTACTCGAGCCAGGAAATCGTCCTTGTCGAGATAGTCGCCCAGCGTGCAGTCCGCTAGGTTGACGAATTTGGTGCCATCGCTGAGATCGTCGACCACCATGACGTCCTGATGGCCGCGCGCGTTGAGTGCCTTGACCAGATTGGCCCCGATGAAGCCGGCCCCGCCCGTGACAACGATCATGTCGTAACTCCTATTCGATCGACCCGGTTATCGGGCGTGACGACTCCGACCCCGCAAGTCGCCCGACGTTCGATGACGCGCCATCAACGATAGCGCCCGATCGTCGCCGGTGCCTATAACCGATTGAGCGCTAATTGTATACTTGGCGGCTCACGAATTCATGGGCAACGGTGCGCAGTCAATGACAGACTCGACGGCAGATGCGAAAACCTTTCAGGGGCTGATACTCGCCCTTCAGCAATACTGGGCGGAACGGGGCTGCGTGATCATGCAGCCACTCGACATGGAAGTGGGTGCCGGCACCTTTCATCCGGCCACGTTCCTGCGTTCGATCGGCCCGGAGAGCTGGAATGCCGCCTACGTCCAGCCGTCGCGCCGCCCCACCGACGGCCGTTATGGGGAAAACCCCAATCGTCTGCAGCACTACTACCAGTTCCAGGTGGTGATGAAGCCATCGCCGAAGGACCTGCAGGATCTCTACCTGGGCTCGCTGGAGCGGCTGGGGATCGATCCGCGGGTTCACGACATTCGCTTCGTCGAGGACAACTGGGAATCACCCACTCTCGGCGCCTGGGGGCTCGGGTGGGAAGTCTGGCTAAACGGCATGGAAGTGACCCAGTTCACCTATTTCCAGCAGGCCGGCGGTATCGAGTGCTACCCGGTGACCGGCGAGCTGACCTATGGTCTCGAGCGGATCGCGATGTATCTGCAGGACGTCGACAGCGTCTATGACCTGGTCTGGACGATCGCCCCGGACGGCACCCGCGTCACCTATGGCGACGTCTACCTGCAGAACGAGGTCGAGCAGTCGACCTACAACTTCGAGCATGCCGACGTGCCTTACCTGTTCGAGGCCTTCGACCACTGCGAGAGCGAGTGCAACAAGCTGCTCGAGGCCAACCTGCCTCTACCGGCCTACGAGCAGGTCCTGAAGGCATCTCACACCTTCAACCTGCTGGACGCCCGTCATGCCATCTCGGTGACCGAGCGCCAGCGCTATATCCTGAGGGTTCGTACCCTGGCCCGTGACGTCGCTCACGCCTACTACGCCTCACGGGAAGCCGCCGGCTTTCCGCTGGCGCCCGAAGCGCTGCGTCGGGAGCTCACACAGGCATCAGAAACTCAACAGGGAGACGCATGAGCATGGCAGTCAACACGCTACTGATCGAACTGGGCGTCGAAGAACTGCCGCCGGGTGCACTCGCCAACCTCGCCTTCGCCCTGCGCGACGGTGTCGTCAAGGGGCTCGACGAGGCCGAGATTCCCCATGGCACGGCACATGCTCTCGCCTCTCCGAGGCGTCTTGCCGTGCGCGTCGAGGCGCTCGCTGACAAGCAGCCTGACCGGGAAGTCGAAAAGCGCGGCCCGGCGCTGGCAGCCGCCTACAAGGACGGCCAGCCGACCAAGGCAGCCGAAGGTTTCGCACGCTCCTGTGGCGTCACGGTGGACGATCTGATCCACCTGGAGACCGACAAGGGCACCTGGCTCGGCTACCGTGAACGACAGCAGGGAGACGCTGTCGAGACACTGCTGCCCGCTATCGTCAATGCCGCCATCAATGCCCTGCCGGTCCCCAAGAACATGCGCTGGGGAGCCTCGCGCATCGAGTTTTCGCGTCCGGTCCACTGGCTGGTGCTGCTTTACGGCGATCAGGTCGTGCCGGCCAACGTACTCGGCCTGGAGTCCGGCCGAACGACACTGGGGCACCGCTTCCACGCCCCGGACCCGATCGAACTCGCCCATGCCGACGACTATGAGCCCGTCCTCGAGAATGCTTACGTGCTGGTGAATCTGGAACGCCGTCGCGAGCGCATCCGCGAGCAGGTACTCGCCGAAGCGGAAGTGCACGACGCCCAGGCGGTCATCGACGACGATCTGCTCGAGGAGGTCAATGGCCTGGTCGAGTGGCCGGTAGCGCTCACCGGCAGCTTCGACGAGCGCTTCCTCGAGGTGCCAGCCGAGTGCCTGATCTCCTCGATGAAGGCCAATCAGAAGTACTTCCACCTGCTCGATGCCGACGGCAAGCTCAAGCCGCAGTTCATCACGCTGGCCAATATCGACAGCGAAGACCCGCAGCAGGTCATCTACGGCAACGAGAAGGTGATCCGCCCACGCCTGGCCGATGCCGCCTTTTTCTTCGAGACCGACCGCAAAAGGACACTGGAGGCCCGCCGCGAATCCCTGGCCAGCGTCGTGTTCCAGCGCGAGCTGGGATCTCTCGCCGACAAGGCCGCGCGCAGTGAGGTCGTCGCACGGTTCATTGCCGGCAAGATAGGCGGTGATTCCCAGGCGGCAGCCCGCGCCGCTCAACTGGCGAAGTGCGATCTGGTCACGGAGATGGTGCTCGAATTCCCCGAACTACAGGGCATCATGGGCACCTACTACGCCCGTCACGACGGTGAATCGGAAGCCGTTGCCGAAGCCATCCACGAGCAGTACCTGCCGCGCTTCGCCAGTGACGGGATTCCGAGCACGCCGACCGGCATGGCGATCGCCCTGGCGGACCGCCTGGATACGTTGACCGGTATCTTCGGTATCGGCCAGCGGCCCACCGGCGCCAAGGACCCCTTCGCCCTGCGTCGCGCCACCATCGGCGTGCTCAATATCCTGATCAAGGGTGAGCTGGATCTGGACCTGCGCGAGCTGCTGGAACTCGCCGCCTCCCAGCACCGGGCCCTGCCCAAGGCCGATGGCCTGGTGGACGACGTCATGGCCTACATGCTCGATCGTTTCCGCGCCTGGGCCCAGGACGAAGGCTTCCCGGTAGACGTCTACCTGGCCGTGCGGGCCCGGCCGGTGACCCGGCCGCTGGACTTCGCACGCCGTCTCCGCGCCGTCCACCGGTTCAGCCAGCGTGAAGAAGCCTCAGCGCTGGCCGCTGCCAACAAGCGGGTCTCCAACATCCTGGCCAAACAGGCACACGCTGCCGGTGCCAACGTGGACACCCACCTCCTCTCGGAAGAGGCCGAGATCGCCCTGGCCAACGCCGTCGCCGATTGCCGGAACCAGGTCGAACCCCTGTTCCGCGAAGCGGCCTACGCGGAGGCTCTCGACATTCTCGCTACGCTGAGGGCGCCAGTGGACCGCTTCTTCGACGAGGTCATGGTCGCGGTGGAAGACGATGCCGTACGGGCCAATCGACTGGCGCTGTTGGCCAGCCTGCAGGCGCTGTTCCTCGAGGTCGCCGACATCTCGGAACTGCAACAGTAGCCTGGGGACTTCACTGTTTCACGTGAAACAGTCAAGCCCGGCATTCTG